>NZ_CP034015.1:4238467-4839879 GCF_003855395.1 Shewanella livingstonensis
ATTCATAGCCGGGAAAGGTTTTAAGAGTGCTGGGCGTGCTTCAGGATAAAAGGTATCCCAAAAGTTAGCCCCAATACCCAAAAAGCCATTAAAAGCACTGTCGGCATATTGATCCGTGAGTTCGTAAATGTATTGCGCTACATTAGCAATAGATGGACGTAACTGATCTTCAACACCGTCATTGGCATTAAACATCAAGTATACACTGTGTAAATTCCCTTCTGCGCAAATCCCTAACTGTTCACGAGGCATAGCTTGGTTACCCATATTAACTTGATCCACCTTAATACTAAATGTCGGCCTAAATGATAATAATTTAACGCATTAATGTTATTAGCGAGTGATTAACATCTCTGATTAATTTAACTCATTATTAACTAGCAAAGAGCTTAACTTAATCAACGGTAAATTACTTGAAGTGTACTCACATTTAGTCTATTTGTAATACCCATTATACTCATATTAGTCAGATAACAGCTTGATCATTCATTATAATCGTTAACGAACCTCAACTTAGGCAAAAGGATAGAATAAGTAAGCCGACGTTATTTACAGGCTTAAAAATTTACTTATCTGGTATCAAGCTGATGATTTTAAGTACAAGCGGCCATCGATTATATTCGATGGGTTAATCGCGGATTGCTGCAAGTTACCTCCCCATTTTGCGATAAAATGACGATTTGGTAACCGTAAATTATCTCAAGCGGAGGTAAATTATTATGCCTAACACTGTAGACGGCCTCAGCCACTTTTAACTAAAAATGACCAGTGGGTGTGCAGCAATACTAATATCAACTTGTTGACCTGAGATTAATGTTGTTGATTGACTACTAACATCCAAAATGACACCGCCTATTTGAACCTGATAATGGCATACCGTACCAAGAAAATGCCTTTGAACAATACACCCACGGCCATTAATACTAGGATAAATTTCAATTTGTTGCGGTCTTAATAATAACTGCCCTTGGCTACCAATGGGCAAAAATAATTCTTCAGTGCTACTTAGGTGGCCCAAAGCATACTGCACTTGATGACTAGAAGTGACCACAATAGGTAAATAATTACCGGCTCCTAAAAAATCGGCAACGTAGCGATCTCTTGGCGCGCGGTATAACGCTTCGGCTTCGCCGTGCTGAATAATGGCGCCATCTTTAAATAAAGCCAGTTTATCTGCAAACACAAATGCTTCATCTTTACTGTGAGTCACAAACACAGCGCTAACATTACGTTGTTTTAATATGGCGCGAATTTCTAACATCATATCGTTACGGACTTGCGCATCGATATTAGAAAACGGTTCGTCTAACAATAATAATTCTGGCTGATATGCCAATGCACGCGCAATCGACACTCGTTGCTGTTGACCACCAGATAATTCATGCGGATAACGCGATGCTAATCCGGTTAATTTAACCAGCTCGAGCATTTCTTCTAATCGAGCTAACCGCACAGTACGATTGAGTTCATTTACCCCAAATAAGATATTGTCTGCCACAGTTAAATGCGGAAATAAGGCATAATCTTGAAATATCATCCCTATACCACGCTGCTCACTCGCAACAAACACACCATCACCACTCAACGTTTGCCCATTGATACTGATGCTACCTTGACTAATGGCTTGTAAACCCGCAATCGCACGCAGTAGTGTGGTCTTGCCGCAACCGCTGGGGCCTAATAATGCGACAATTTCACCTTGTGCCAGGGTAAGATCTAAATGGCGCAACACCACTTGACCGTCATAATCACTACACACATTTTCAATGGTTAAGGTTGACATAATTAGCCTTGTTGCTCCAATGAGCGATTAAGATAAATCAACGGAACAAGTCCTACTAAAACAATAACAATAGCGGCTAATGCACCATGCTCAAGCTTTTCATCTGAGACAAACTGAAATACATAAGTGGCTAGGTTTTCAAATCCGATCGGGCGCAACAATAACGCTGCGGGTAGCTCTTTCATGCTTTCAATAAACACCAACAATGCACCGGCAAAAATGCCTTTACGTAATAAAGGTAGATGCACTCGCCATAGTAGCTGACTAGGCGTTCGTCCTAGAGTAATACATGCCATATCCAAAGAAGGAGAAATACGTTTGTAGCTGTTCTCTAGGCTGCCGATAGATATTGCAATAAATCGAACACAAAAAGCAAAAACCAGTGCAAACACGCTGCCGGTCAACAACAGACCTGGCCCACGCTCACCCAGCCAATCGTAAACATCATTAATTGCAAAGTCGATAAATGTCAGTGGCACCAAAACACCAATCGCCAGCACGGTGCCGGGTAAGGCATAACCGGTACTACTGAGTCTAGATGGAAGATGATCACTTTTACGCGGACTGACGCGGCGTACAAACATCAGTATCAGTGATAACACCATACACACACCACTGACGATAGCGGCAATGTATAAACTATTTAGACTGTATTGCCAAAAACGCACATCCCAACTCACGTTAAAATAATCAATAGCATAAGCACATAACACCATAAAGGGCAGTAAGAAGGCCATAAACAACAATAAGGAGCAATAGCTTAAAGCAACCCAAGCTTTGGTTGATGACAGTACATATCGGTCTGCTTCATTCAGAATTGATTGTTTTTGAAATAATTGTTGTTTACGACGAGCAAACCGTTCAACACCAACCATAGAAAAAACCACCAGTAGCATAATAGCTGACAACTTTGCCGCTGCCGTTAAACTGCCATAGCCAAGCCAGGTATCGTAAACAGCAGTAGTTAATGTTGGCACTGCAAAATAGCTTACAGTAGCAAAGTCTGCTGCGGTTTCCATTGCCACAAGTGCGACACCTACGGCTAAAGCCGGTCTTGCCATGGGTAATGCCAGCCGCCAAAAACTGCGCCAAGGACTACAGCCCATTACGCGGGAGGCATACAACAAACTTGAAGATTGCTCCATAAAAGCGGTGCGCGCTAATAAATAAATATAAGGAAATAAGACTAACGACAATATTATTGCTGCGCCGCCAAGACTTCGTATTGCGGGGAAATAATAGTCATGGGGTGATTGCCATTCAAACCAAGCCCTTAGCGTGCGTTGCACCGGGCCAGCATAGTCGAGCATATCAGTATAAACATAAGCCACAATATAAGCTGGCATGGCTAATGGAAGCAATAATAGCCATTGAAAGTAACGTCGAAAAGGAAAATCACAACGGGCAATTAACCATGCAGCAGGAATAGCTAATAATAGAGAGCCAAGCCCAACGAACAACATCAATAATAAGCTATTAGCGATGTATGTCGGCAGTACTGTATTGAACAAATGGCTGAATACAGCTTGATCAGGAAGAGTGGATTGCACTATTAAGGCAATCAGCGGCAAGATTAATATCGCCGCAATAAAATAACCAGCAAGCGACCAGCTTCTGGTTAAACCTAAAATCATAAATAATACCGAGTTAACTCAGCGCACTAAACATCGTGATTAATATAATCAATAAAATCGAGATAATTCACCGTGCGCTGGTAATGTTTAAATAAGCTTCAATTAAAGATCAAATTTTACTTCGTCTAGTAATTTTACTGCATCTTGATGATATTCAGCTAACTTATAGATAGGTAGGCTATCTGCTTTAAAATCACCCCATGATGCAACTAATTCAGACGGTGCCACATCTGCCTTAACCGGATATTCCATATTCACTTCAGAATACATTTTTTGTGCCATATCAGAGGTTAGGAATTCCATTAACTTAACTGCATTGTCTTTATGCGGAGCATGTTTGGCTAATGCCATACCAGATACGTTGACATGAGCTCCACGGTTCTTTTGATTAGGAAAATTAATTTCCACCGCTTGCGCCCAGCTTTTTTGGTTTTTATCCATCAGCATGTTGCCGTAGTAATAACTGTTACCGATAGCAATATCACACATGCCTTCTTTAACCGCTAATACTTGATCACGGTCGTTACCTTGAGGCTTGCGAGCTAAATTAGCTTTGACCCCTTGTAACCAGGTTTTCGTTTTCGCTTCACCGTCATGAGCAATCATAGACGCCACTAATGCTACATTATAAGGATGTTTACCACTGCGAGTACAAATTTTGCCTTTGTATTCTGTTGAGGCTAAATCTTCGTAATCAATATCAATTTTACCGGTGCGATCTTTGGAAGAATATAGATTCCGAACGCGCATCGTCAGTGCATACCAGTTGTGTTGCAGAGAGCGATATTGAGGCGGAATATTATTGTTAATAACATTGCTTTCAACTGGAGAAACAAGATCTTTATCCACCAACTCCATTAAGCGAGAGAAATCTGATGTTAACACCACGTCAGCAGGAGATAAGCGACCTTCTCGTGCCATACGTTCTGCTATACCATCTTTAGCAAATACAATATTAACGTCAACACCACTTTGTTCGGTAAATTTTTCCAGAATAGGTTCAATCAGAAAGGCTTGGCGATAAGAATAAACCGTTAGTGCATCTGCTGCAGTGACAGAAGAAGCCACACAAGCCAAACTTAATAATGCGACACTTTTTAGCAATTTCATTAATCTACGCTCCCTAATTGAAACAATATTCCGCCGCCACCGACGCAATTGATAATAGTTATCAATTGCGATAGGGTAAGTGATCATATCAAAAGGAGCAAGTGCTGTTTTATTTGCAACGCTAAAGACGTAATACTTAACGTAGCCATTAGCATATTGTCAGTCAATGTGGCGAGCTGGCGCAACCATTGCTGTATTGCGATTCACTAGGCTATTACCAGTATTTTTCAACGGTTATTTGCCCAGGTGCTCGTCGAAGGTTTTTTACCAAGCCTTTTTCGACTAACGCTGTTTGAGCATCCGTTATCATCCCTGGATTACCACAGATCATGACTTGGGAATGTTCGGCATTAATCCCTAACCCCGCCTTCTGTTCAATTAATCCACTGCTAATACCGTCAGGAATACGACATGATAAACCTTCGGGATAATCTTCACGGGTCACAATCGGAATAAATACAAACTGCTGTGGATGTTGTTCAATAAACTGCTTAATCGTGTCCAAATAAGCAAGATCTTCGCCAAGACGGACACCATAAACGAGTACAACCTTTTCAAAACGTTGCCAAGGCTCATCGGTTGCCAACATAGAGATAAAAGGGCCAACTGCAGTGCCAGTAGCAAAGAACCACAAATGCTTACCCTGCAATGCACCTTTGGGCACTTCATCTAGGGTCATAAACCCTGCTGCTTTGGGCGTTACTTCAATGCTGTCCCCTGGGTTTAATGCTTTTAAATCTGGAGATAACTGTCCATCCTCAACCGCCACAGCTAATACTTCTACATAGTCGCAACCTGGCGGATTAACCAATGAGTATGCTCTAGCAACACGCTTGTCATCTCGCATCTGACTGAGCTTAATAAACTGACCTGCGATAAAAGGTTCAACATCGGTTTTGATACGTAATGAAAATAATTTTTCATTCCAATCAATACGTTCAATTACTTTACCCGTTGTCCACATAGTCACTATCCTTTCACTGAAAGCCAATCTCAATCATAAAAGACTAAGTAGCTTGAGTCACGCTTTGTGATTCATCTTTAGGTAACTTATCTTGCCTAAATTGCGCTAATCCTTGCTGTATCAACTCGTATGTTTTATCAACACCAGCAGCAATATCACCCTCTAATACTTTTAAACCCGACAATATATCGCTAGCCTCTTTAAAACCTTGATCAATGGCGCCGCCAATTTTCAACATAAAACTATCGACTTGTTCATCTAGCCCCATAGATTTATTTTGTTGTTGATGAGTAGAGAAAAACTTTGTTGCAAAGCTAACAATACGATCTGCAGTTGCTTCAGGTGAGTAATCAACCCCGCTATCAACACTCTTTTGAACCGAGTTTTCTCCCAGAGTAGGTGCAAGTTCTTCGTTAATGGCTTCAATCGCAGCGCGATAAAGTAATGCCATTGATTTGTCGCCAGCAGCAATACTCACTTCTTCTTGTGCAGCCAGAATAGTATTGTTCATCATTTGACGGCTAAGTTGGCTGATAGATACTTTAGTTGAGCTATTCACTGCTGAGCTCGTATTATTAGCCCCTGTTTGAGTTGATGAATTGGCTGCACTAATTGAATCGCCTTTGTTTTCTCGGGCGGTGGTCACATTAGGTGAAATGGCACTTTTAATATCCATAATAATTTCTTATTTAAAATGATAGATAGCCTAATTATCGACCAAAAAATGAATAGCTGAAGTCGTAACCGATAAATATCGCATTGACATCCTCACAAGCGTATCCGTAAATGAGCTACAACGACTAAAGAAAATCGTTTTATAGCAAGGCCAAAAATTTAACGATATAGTTAACCCGTATTTGATATTGCTAATACGCCTAGTTTATAAGATTACTTTACTATTGTTACCGGTATTGCTGTGACTAGATTATTCGCAATGAACCAAGCGTACTACATTCAATTTAAGGAGAAGAATATGCCGCAACAACATTGGTTTATGTGGGGGATAGATATTTTCTCTGGACTTTTCTTAGTATTGTTTTGGTTATTACTGATTGCAGTAATCTACATGTTTATTGCGGATAAATTACAAACTAAACAAGCCATTCGGCACAATTACCCGGTTATTGGTCGATTTAGATATATATTTGAGAAACAAGGTGAGTTTTTTAGACAATACTTTTTTTCTCAAGACCGCGAAGAGCTGCCGTTTAACCGTGCCGAGCGCAGTTGGGTATATCGCGCCGCCAAAAATGTAGACCGTACAATTGCATTTGGCTCAACACAAGTGTTAGATAAACCCGGTGCTGTGATGTTCATGAACTCAGTCTTTCCGGTTAGTGATTATGACACCCACAACATCATCGCTGTCACCATAGGTAGCAATTGCAAACATCCTTATACAACCGACAAAATTTGTCATATTTCAGCGATGAGCTTTGGTGCATTATCTCGCCCAGCAGTCACGGCGTTATCTCATGGCGCAGCCAAAGCCGGTTGTTGGCTTAACACTGGTGAAGGTGGATTAAGTCCGTATCATCTTAAAGGCCATTGTGACTTAGTGTTTCAGATAGGTACCGCCAAATACGGTGTGCGAAACGAGCAAGGTCATTTAGACCCACAAAAACTCATCGATATAGCAGCCCATCCTGAAGTTAAAATGTTTGAAATTAAGTTAAGTCAAGGTGCTAAGCCCGGTAAGGGAGGCATTTTACCCGCGGTAAAAGTGACCGAAGAAATTGCAGCCATTCGCGGGATCCCAGCGGGGCAAGACTCTATTAGCCCTAACGGCCATGTTGAATTACATAATGTTGCTGACATTGTCGATATGATAAATCAGGTAAGAGATATTACCGGCAAACCAACTGGCATTAAGGCAGTATTGGGCGATATGTCTTGGGTAACTGAATTTTTAGATGAAATTGAGCGCCGTGGAATTGAACATGCACCAGATTTTTTTACTTTAGACAGTTCAGATGGCGGTACAGGTGCGGCGCCTCAAGCCTTGATGGATAACGTAGGTTTACCATTACGCCAAAGCTTACCTTTATTGGTTGATTTACTTAATGAACGCGGTTTTAAGCAACGAATTAAGGTTATCGCAACAGGTAAAATGATCATGCCTTCTTATGTCGCATGGGCATTAGCCACTGGAGCAGACTTTATCGCTTCTGCTCGCGGTAATATGTTTGCTTTAGGCTGCATTCAATCGCTGCAGTGCAATAAAGACACCTGCCCAACCGGTATCACTACCCATAATACCCGTCTACAAAAAGGCTTAGATCCTAAGGATAAATCTGCGCGAGTCGCAAACTATAATCATTTTTTACATTACGATTTAACCATGATCGCACATTCTTGCGGCGTAACGGACCCCAGATACCTAACCCGCCATCATGCCCGAATAGTGCAGTCGTCTGGGGTCGCAGTGACGTTAGACAAACATTACCGCCATATGCAGTAAGATGAAAGCCTGCACCCTCAGTTAATAACTGGGGGTGCGCTTGGAGGATTACTTTGCCGAAAATTATAAAAGGTGTACAACATAAGTGATATCGGTCACAATAAGCGGTCTTATCGTGATTTTAAAGGGACATCAATCCAGAGGGTTTCGTGTTGAATATAAAAACGACTGCAGCAGATTTAAACACCAAAGGCTTGAGTTTAAGCTGTAAAAACTGTAATCGAATGACAGAGATCGAAGGTGAATTAGTGTGTTTTGAGCAAGGTAAAATTAAACGCTTAACACTCGACCCGTCTCCAGCTGCACTGATAAAAATGGTGTGCATAGGTTGGCAGAAAAAGTAAGTCATCGACAATCAAGAATAGTACTCATCAACACAAATCAACTCACTCTATCACTATCTTCTTCCAAGTGTTTAATCTGGCAAACAAGCCTAATTTAGCGATTAATGCCATTTGAGCATTCAAAGAGATCCGCTGATAACAATTCTTCAGCATCATGTATGCCAATCGATAGAACAGCGTGAGTTGATTAAACAGAATTAAACGAGAGAAATGTGTCCAATATAAGGTCATTTAATTAGATTAGATTAAACAGCACTCTCATCGAGTTCGCTGTCCATCGCTTTAGCTAAGGTCACTCCGCGAGTCGTCACTCTTAAACCTGCACGCAAATCGTTGTATACTATTTTAATAGCGTCATCAGACATATTACGCGTTTTTAGCATTGCCATAATAGCAAACCAATCGGTAGTCACTTGATGTTGAGTGCCTTCTAGCGCCGCAATTAACGCAATATTATGCACAAGTCACCTCTATACACGAATTCGCACCTTTTATAAAATCCAATTGATTGAAAAATAAAGTTATCTGAGATAAGTCATCCACATATTACGCTATAGATTAACGAGGTTGATCACTATCGTCAAAAAATTCATTGACCATACATGTAACAAGACCATTTATACACATTTAGAGCTCTTAAAGTATGCAATTATAGGGTGTTTACACTTTAAGAGGTTATTTATACTCAGCCTAACGGCTTTGCTCATGATAACCGTCACCCAACACGCGGTAATAATAAACATCTATTAAGAGTATTTTACCCTACAACATCATAAAGCAATATGCGTTTGCCTGCACTTAACCCGTGGGTAGGTTTTGTTGTTCATGCTGAATGTGCCAAAGGCGAGCATAAAGACCTTGTTTAGCTAACAAACTTGCATGAGTACCATACTCAACAATTTTACCTTTACTCAGTACCACTATTTGGTCTGCATCAATAATGGTCGATAAACGATGGGCTACCACTAAACTTGTATGACCTTTTGCTGCATCTCGCAAAGCACTCAAAATGGCTTGCTCAGAGCGTGAATCCAATGACGATGTGGCTTCATCGAACACTAAAATGGGTGCCCCTTTCAACACCGCTCTAGCAATAGCAACACGTTGCTTTTCGCCACCCGAAAGTTTTAAACCTCGCTCGCCCACCTTAGTGTTGCCTTTATCTGGTAGTGATTCAATAAAGTCACTCAAATGAGCCAATTTAATCGCCGCGATAATCTCATCGTGAGTCGCATCTGAGCGACCATAGCGAATATTTTCGTAAATGGAATCGTTAAACAATACAGTATCTTGAGGTACAACAGCGATAGCTCGGCGTAATGCCTGCTGGCTGAGCTGGCGTACATCAATACCGTCAATCGTGATTGCACCACTGGCAACATCATAAAAGCGAAATAACAATTTAATGATAGTAGACTTACCTGCGCCACTGTCTCCAACTACAGCTATTTTCTTCCCCGCTGGCACCTCAAAACTGACACTGTTTAAAATAGCTCGTTGGTCATAATGAAAACTCACATCAGTGAACTTTATCGCCCCAATTGTAGGGCTGGTTTCAATAGCATCAACAGAATCTAACACTTGCGGTTGTTTGTCTAAAATATCAAACATGCGTTCAATATTGGCTAATGCACCGCGAATTTCGCGATAAACAAATCCTAAAAAGTTTAATGGAATAAACAACTGCATCATAAATGCATTAATTAACACAAAGTCGCCAATTGTCATCGAACCTTGGCTCACTTCATAAGCCGCTAGCGCCATCATGGCGGTCATAGCAACGGCTATAATAAGTGCCTGGCCACCATTCAGCGCAAATAATGATAAGCGGTTTTTGCGCTTTGCAACTTCCCATTGCTCAAGCGCTGAGTCATATCGTTGTGATTCAAACTCTTCGTTATTAAAATACTTTACGGTTTCATAATTTAACAAACTATCGATTGAACGTGTATTAGCCAGTGAGTCCGCTCTAGCTGCATCGCGAACATAACCAGTGCGCCACTCTGTCGCCATTACAGAATAACCAATGTAGACCACAACAGAGAATAAGGTAATAAGAGCAAAACTGACGCCATAGTTATAAAAGAAAATACCGATAACTAAGGCAATCTCAAGTAATGTTGGCACTATATTAAACACCATAAAGCGCATTAAAAAGCTAACACCGCTAGTGCCACGCTCAATGTCACGAGACAAACCACCGGTGCGACGGTCTAAGTGAAAATCAAGATCGAGTCGATGTAAATGCTCAAAAACAGCTCGACCCAGACGACGAATAGCGCGTTCAGTAACTCGGCCAAATAATGTATCGCGTACCTCGCCAATAATGACATTGAGTAAACGAACCGCACCATAAGCTAGCACCAACCCAACGGGAACAGCGATAAGCTGAGCTGAAGATTGTTTATCTAAAGTATCGACTAATTCTTTTAAAATAAATGGTAGTGCAACACTGGCGATCTTAGCAACGATCAAGCAAATCATTGCCAATATCACACGCGCTTTAAATTCTAGTAAATATGGCCATAATAATCGTAAAACATGCCAATTTAACTTCCCTACCGGGCCTTCAAAATATGCAGAAGGTCTCATTTATACTCCAGTTATTTACCACTGTTATAGTAAATTTACGACACACTAATATTGATTGTCTTATTATATGCCATTTTATTACCAAACATAGGTCACATTACGCTGCAATAATGACAATCTACTATTTATTATAAAGTAGGGGTTGCGGCTTACCAGCCGTAATACTTTAGGCTTACTTTTATTGACATTTAGTTAGGCAAAAATACTATTTTTTTAACTATTTTAACTATTTTGTGCTTTTTTAATCTAAATAGAGTTATTTCTGTAAGCAGAATTTGTTACTCTTCAGCTACAGATAAACGCCTGTTTGATGATAAACAAACACCGATTTACTAGTTTAAAGGATGCTTTATGTTGGATAGCTCAGAAACTCAATACCCACCATTACAACTAATACAAACATGGGTATGGATGATGATTGAATCAGGTAACCCTGAACTGCAAGATAAAGGCCGAGATAATCTTATCTTGGCTTTTGGAAGCTTAGCTAAAGCCAATGAATACTTAGTACAAGATATTAAAAAATAAGGCGCATTTTGCGCCTTATTTTTTAAGCTAGCCTAAACTCACTTTATCCTTGGCGACGGCCAAGGACACTTTTATTTAAAGTGGCTAAAAGTAACTCTGTGTCATCCCATCCAATACAAGCATCGGTAATGCTTTGTCCATAGCACAAAGCATTACCTTCAATTAAATCTTGGCGCCCTTCAATTAAATGGCTTTCGACCATCACGCCAAAAATAGCATGGTTACCTTGAGCTATTTGACCCGCAACATCCTCAGCAACCATCATCTGCTTTTTATAGTCCTTGCTGCTATTAGCATGGCTAAAATCAATCATGATATTATCAATCAATCCTGATTTAGTCAGTTGCTTAGCAATATCACCTACATGTTCAGCACTATAGTTAGGCGCCCGACCACCACGTAAAATAATGTGGCAATCTGGATTACCTTTAGTTGATACTATCGCCGAATGACCAAACTTAGTAACCGACAAAAAGTGATGCGGGGCATTAGCTGCGCCAATAGCATCAATAGCCACTTTTATAGTACCGTCAGTGCCATTTTTAAAGCCTACCGGACATGATAAACCTGATGATAGCTCCCGGTGTACTTGCGATTCGGTAGTGCGAGCCCCAATAGCGCCCCAACACATCATATCGGCAACATATTGAGGCGTTATCATGTCTAAAAACTCACCCGCAGTTGGGATACCAGCATCATTCAAATCGACTAGTAACTTACGAGCTGTGCGTAAGCCATCATTTAATTGAAAGCTATTATCCATATAGGGATCATTAATTAACCCTTTCCAGCCTACTGTTGTTCTCGGTTTTTCAAAATATACTCGCATGACAATTTCTAGCTGCTCTTTATACTGCTCACGTAACTTAACTAACCGTTTGCCATACTCTAAAGCGGCAATGGGGTCATGAATTGAGCAAGGGCCAATCACCACTAAGATGCGATCATCTTTACGCGCTAAAATGTTATGAATGCTGTTACGCGCATTGAAAACGGTTTTTGATGCATGCTCTGTTGCCGGAAATCGCTCTAGAATTGCAATTGGAGGCAACAATTCTTTTATTTCATCGATACGAATATCGTCATTTTGATAATGCATAGTGGTTACAACTCCGGCAAAACGTTCTATTTATCTGATTCAATAAAAGATAAATCAGCTGATAAGATTCATTAAAAAATGATAAGAAACCATCGAAAAAATGAACATGAATCTTCAATTTAACCAGTATTTATTGACAAATCAATCAAGTATTATGCATCAGTGCCGATAATAGAGACTATACGTAAGTGATTGGAAATACGTAATTAGGAAGCAATAGCAGCAGAGCATCACGTAATAGCTGCGTAAATCAAGTATGGAATACACTTATACATTGAATTTTTAGCACCTAGTATCACTTAAAAAACTGTCTTATCAAAAAGACACCCTCATCATATTAATATGCTTTACTTTAGTGATTTACATCGTTAATTCAACACAAGGAAGATGAGCAACTAAATACTTGGCAAGCTATCCAGAGGAGGATAACACATTGAAATATTGGTCAATTTTTTTATTAAGCTTATTGTTAACTCTTTGCTATCCCGCCATTGCCACATCCGTTGTTCCAATCGATGATGTACACGAATTAGTCGAATTTCACTCGCAAACTTACCATGAAAAATTGATTCCAGTCATTGATAGTATTAGTTTCTCTACCAGTAACAGTATTGCACCTTATTTCTTTACCGATGAAAATGCTGGCATGCAGTATGACCTTTTGAAGGCTGCTCTGAACAGTGAAAATATAGACATAAAAGAAATTGTTCATGCGCCTAATTTACGTGCACAGCGTCTAGTTAAAACCAATAAAATAGACTGCATGATCAATGCCCCTGATAATGTGGAAGGACTGTTTTATACGCAAAGCTTACTTGAATATCAAAATAGCGTGTTTTACTTATCAAGAAACAACCTTCAAATTGAACAATTTAACGATCTTAGCGCATTGTCTATTTTAGGATTTCAAAACTCAAAACAATACTTAGGTGATGAGTTTAAAGACATCGCCAATGCTAATCCTAACTACAGTGAAATAACCAATCAAAAAAGCCAAGTGGTGATGTTATTTAATGGATATGTTGAAGTCATTGTTTTAGAAAGACGGATATTTGAATATTATCGTCATTTACTCAAATCAAAACTCGATACCAGTATCCCAGTAACAGAAGTGGTACTGTTTGACCCTGCACAACGAAAAATTGCTTGTCATGATCAAATAATAGCTAACCGAGTAGATAGTGCTATTACTACACTCAAACAGTCATATCGCTACCAAGAGATACTGGATCTAGCTGAACAAAACAATTATCAACCACAGCATCAAATGCCTTAAAGGTACTAATTCTGTTTCAACGCTTGCAGTTTTATTTGGTAGCGTTGCTTATTGTTACCATCACTTAAGGCCATCGCACGCTTAAGGTTTTTCTCTGCAAGCCCAGTCTCACCGGTTGCCCAATATGCCCTAGATAAACCAAAATAAAACTCATGACGGTAGTCTGCTTTTTTTACCGCTCGCTTATACCACACTAAAGCGTCTTGGTATTGCTTATCAAAATAGGCTTGTTGAGCCATATCAAAATAATAAAATGGATTATTAATTCTGGCTAACTCAAGCACCTTATGTACTTCAGCCCATTCATCAAGACGTCCTTGTTCACCTAAGATTAACGCTAAATTATACAGTGAGCTTAAATCTTGGGAGTCCACTTGCAGCGCTACACGATATGCATATTCAGCCTCGGTCTCATAACCTTGATGTCGGTAAATAACCGCAAGTGTATTTATTGCAGCCACATAATGAGGGTCTAGCTGTATACTTTTTTTAACCAGTGCATATGCCGTATCATAATCGGCTTTAATCAACGCCTCAGCGGCAATATTGTTATAAAACATGGCTGTGAGCTGACGCTTATTAACTCTTTTTCGATGATAAGCCCGAACTGATCGTTCAGGTAAAAAGTCCACCAGCACATCTGCCGCTCTAAATAATACCGTGTTGCTAGCTGTCGGAGGCAATAAACGTAAATTAACGTGTCCATTAACGAAATAAAAACCACCTCGTCTATCCCAAACAGGCTCAACATCGATGTCATTAAACTCCACGGGCACATTTAACGCATCAGCTAGCGCCGCCGACAACACCACCAGGGACATACAATTACCTTGACGACTGAGCACTGTTTCATTGGCGGTGCGGGTAACATTATCACGGTATTCAAAACCTCCATTTTGGGTGCCAATATATTGAGCGAGCCATTCATTAGCCATAAGGTTTTGACCACGGATAGTGTTCTCAGCTTGAAACTGCCTTCTAAATTGTGCAACAAACGTCTCAGGTAAACGATAAATATCATCAAAACCCAAGGTCTCGACAGTTATAAACTTGTCATCATGGAATAGATTAGCCATTTCAATAGGCTTATGTTGGGATTGAATAGATTGGCAGGCGCTCATGGTGAACAAGAAAACAACAAGCAGTAGCTTGGTCCATTTTGGCAATAAGTGGCCATCAGAGTTAAGTGTATCAACCTCGGTTTTTTTGGGGTAATGAGTCAACATAATTCAACCCTTAGATAGGAATACGCTACCTAAAAGCATAGTCAATAACAGCATATTCAGCCAAAATAATCCGATAAAACAACTTAGATAAACTGCCATATGAGGATTTAACTACTCAGGAAGATTATCAATAATAGGCGGATCTATTTGGATAAAGAGTTGCGTGTTTTGATATTCATAGGGACGATAAAATTGTTGGCCGCAGCTAAAATAGTTAAAGGGTGAAGCCACCGTCAAGCAGCCAACAGGCAAGGATTGTAAAATAGTGATCTGCTGTTGTTGCCTTAATAATTCTTGCCATTGATGTTGTTGTAACACAAGGTCACGAATAGCAAAGGCATCAAAAGGCGTTGATGATTGGCGCACCACAACAGTTCCAGCATAGCTCATCGCACTAAATAACAGATTAAATAACAAAACCCCCATCAATAAATTTAACCATCTTAGTTGCATAATGACCTCATCGTAGATTTTATCATTCTATAACGTATACCTCACGCTAGCATATTCGCTCATGTTCCCCAAAAAAGTCTTAATAATCTTATATGCTCACATAAAAAAACAGAACCCTAAGGTTCTGTTTTTTATGTTGATAGAGTTAACTCGTCAATCTAACCAGCGGTTTTAACGCTAACAAACTCAGGGTAAGCATCTACACCACAGTCAGAAGCATCCATTCCGTTATACTCTTCTTCTTCTGTTACACGGATACCCATAGTCATTTTTAATACAAACCATACCAATAGCGATGTGCTAAATACCCAAGTAAAGATAACTGCTGCGCCATATAACTGACTACCAAAACTCGCATCGACATTGGATAGAGGAACTAGCATTACCCCAAGAAAACCAGCAACACCATGCACTGAAATAGCGCCAACGGGATCATCAATTTTAATCCGGTCAAATGCAATCACAGAGAAGATAACCACAGCACCAGCAACTAAGCCAATCACCCCAGCCATTAACAATGATGGTGATAATGGATCAGCGGTAATAGCCACTAATCCTGCTAACGCACCGTTTAAAATCATGGTTAAGTCTGCTTTACCCCACACGACTTTACAAACAATAAGTGCTGATATGGCACCAAAAGCAGCGGCAGAGTTAGTGTTTACAAAGATTTTAGCCACCGCACTGGCATTTTCAACATCTGAAACCAACAGTTGCGAACCACCGTTAAAGCCAAACCAACCCATCCATAAAATGAACATACCTAATGTTGCCATTGGTAGATTAGAGCCAGGAATAGGGTGAACTTGACCGTTTTCACCGTACTTACCTTTACGCGCCCCAAGAAGCAGTACACCAGAAATGGCAGCAGCTGCACCAGCCATGTGAACAATACCACTACCAGCAAAGTCAACAAAACCAGCTTCAGACAGAAATCCACCACCCCATGTCCAGTATCCTTCAACAGGATAAATCACTGCGGTCATTACGATTGAGAAGGCTAAGAAAGACCACAACTTCATCCGTTCAGCAACAGCACCAGAGACAATTGACATTGCGGTAGCAACAAACACCACTTGGAAGAAAAAGTCAGATTCAAGTGCATGATCTGCACCTTCAGCTTGTGTCCCTATTAGTGAGCCAAAAGAAGGAATAAAGCCACCTTCTATATTGTCTACATACATAATGTTATAGCCAACTAATAGAAACATGACACATGCAATTGAGTATAAACACACATTTTTAGTTAAAATTTCAGTGGTGTTTTTTGAGCGAACTAAGCCAGCTTCTAACATGGCAAAACCCGCTGCCATCCACATCACAAATGCGCCGGAAATAAGAAAGTAAAATGTATCGAGTGCGAAACGTAATTCAGTTACCGTCAGGCCTAATTGAGTTAACTCTTCCATAACAGCCTCCTATAATGCTTCGTTATCAAGTTCACCCGTACGGATACGGATAGCTTGTTCTAAATCAGTAACAAAAATTTTACCATCACCAATTTTGCCGGTATGGGCAGCATTGGTAATCGCTTCAATAAGCATGTCCAAGTTTTCATCTTTGGTGGCAATTTCTAATTTTACTTTAGGTAAAAAATCAACTTGATACTCTGCCCCACGATAAAGCTCAGTGTGACCTTTTTGACGCCCGAAGCCTTTTACCTCAGTAACAGTCATACCTTCAATGCCCATGCCTGCAATGGCTTCACGGACATCATCCAATTTAAATGGCTTGATGATAGCGCTGACGAGTTTCATCTCGACCTCCAAAAGTGTGAAAAAATGTAGTTGTTATTTATTTGTTGAACAAGTTAATTCAATCATTAGGCCACTTTTTTAATGCACTGTTATATATAGGCTTTATTTTATCCACTCTTTTATTTATTAACATCTAGGCACCAATCGAGTGCATAAGAAACAGAGGTGCATCGTTTTGGTGCAGTAAATCATCTACCTTTTATGTGACCTATCAGCCAAATGTTACGTCACTATTTCGGCATAATGCACATAAAAAAACAGCCCTCAAATGAGGGCTGTTTGTTAGATTTTTCAGGTTTCCACCTGAGGAGATTTTTTATGCTACTAAGTACAACTTACTTGTAAGTCGCTTCGCGCTTTTTAGCTTCTTCTTCCCACTGAGGAACCAGTGTTTTCTTAAACTCAGCTTTTTCAGCATTCATGGTTTTCATATCCATGCCTAATGCTGCTTGCGCTTTTGCTTTAGTAGACGTGTCTGGGTAAGCAATTGGCTGCTTAACACCTTTAGCACCTAATAACTGAGCCAATTTAACGCGAGCATCAGCTGCTTTATCCAATGCAGTACCTAAAATACGCAATACTTCAGCTGGAGCATGAGTTGAGGCACCATGTGATGCAGTTGCAAAATCCCAACGCCATTGTGAATGACGAATATCCATTAAGATTGGCTTCATTTCAACTTCAGTGGCACCAGCATCCCAAGCAGCTTTCGCTTCAAAGTGAGCTTTAACCAGTTGAGTTTCAACACGAGCTTTTAAATCTTCTGCTTTATGCTTGCTTTCTTCAACTTGCTTAACCATAAACTCTTTGCTTTGGCTGTGACACGTTGCACAGGTTTCTTCAAAGCGATCAAATGGGTTACCCACTTTATGGTCAGTAAATTTACGGCCTTTGTCGTTAGTCACTTTAGGCATATGACAATCAACACAGCTCACGTTATTTTGACCATGAACACCCATTTTCCAAGTTTCATAACCAGGGTGTTGGGCTTTTAACATAGGTGTTTTAGACACTGCATGAGTCCAATCAGAAAACTCTATGCTGTCATAATACACTTCCATTTGCTCAACTGTAGTACCCATATCCCAAGGGAATTTAACAAAACCAGGGCGTTCTGCTGTTTTCTCGAAATAGTATTCAACGTGACATTGAGCACACACCATTGATTGCTTATCTTTACGAGAAGCTTTATCAAATGGTGTATTTAACGTATCCATTGCGCGGTCAACGTACGGACGTGATATACGTAACTTAGATGAGCCTTTTTCATGACAATCGCCACAACCTAGAACGTTAACGATTTCTGGTCCACCTTTAGCCCACTTACCGCTAAAGTAACCATCTTCACCTTGCTCTTCAATCACGCGAGGTACATCAGGGCTTTTACAGCTCCAACATGCCATCGGCATTGGACCATCTGCAGCATTTTTTGGTGCGCCAGTACGTAGTGAATTAGTTACGTCAGTAATTGCATACATATGACCACGTGGTGCATTGTAATCTTTAGCAAAGCCATAACCAGCCCACAATACAACTAAGCTAGGTACTTTTTCCAACATATCAACAACATCTTTACTTTCATCAGTAGCATGCCAGCTGTCATATTGCTTTGAAAATTTATCTTTATAAACCTCATTTCGAGGTTCGGTTTTATCACTCGCCATTGCGCCAGCAGCCATAAAACCGGCTGCGATAACGGCACTGAGTGCAATTGATTTTACATTCATCTTCATCACCCTTTATCTCCGTGTTACATTATATTTAATTTAATAATCACGACATCTCCATCGTCAAAGTTAGCGATTTAACACCGCTTTAACTATACCTCTTATGAGGTATAGATGCGAAAGCTTGCGCCAGATCAACATGTAAACAGGATGTATTTCACAGTTTTGTAAACTTGTTAATGTTATCAAGCCACACCTAATGTAGAACACACTATTGAACACGGTATAAAACAGTACTTTTGGCTTATTTTTCATCACTAATCGTTATCAACAACAGGATATTATGTTTACTCGTGGCAGCCTTACCTCGACCATTTTAAGTTTAATGCTGATTTTAATTTTGTTGTCATCAAGCTTAGCGGTATTTTCTATTGTTAATTTAACCTTCAGCTTAGGCGATGCCAAAGGCATAAATGCCTCAGGTTCACTGCGTATGCAAAGTTATCGACTGTTGTTGTATACCAATGCAGGCAGTAACAATACCGATGAGAAAATTTTAGAGTTTGAAAAAACGCTTAATTCTAAGGCACTTAGCCGCACCCTTGCGTGGTATAGCCCAAAAGAACTAAAAGACCAATATTTATTGGTTATAGATAAGTGGCAAGTCATGAAAGTCTACATAGATGAAGACAATACCCGCCTTTATTCAGCCTCATTAACCGACTTTGTTGACACCATTGATACCTTGGTATTAAAGATGGAGTTATTCGCCGCCTTTAAACTAAAATTATTGGTTATTGGACAAATTATCGGCTTGTCTATTTTACTTGTTATCGCCTTCTTTTCCGTAGTATTCACACGTAAACGAGTTGTTAAACCATTACAATTATTGATGGATAGTGCAGCTACAATCTCCAAAGGAAACTTCAAAGTTGAAATGCCTAAAACGGGTTATATTGAACTAACCGCTTTGGGTAATGCATTACAAAAAACAGCGGCCGAATTAGCCAGTTTATACGATGATTTAGAAAGCCAGGTAAACGAAAAAACCTTGGCGTTAACACGAGCAAATAACGAGTTAAAATTTTTATATGACAACTTAATTACGTTACATGCCGATAAACTGGATTATAAAGCGTTACAGTCTGCTATTAATCAACTGAAGTATTATGAAGACTTAACCTTTTTGCGCTTAGTAATTGAACATGAAGACGGCTCTAAAGATGTTATTAAAGCAGAAGGCGGTTGGCCAGACGAACTATCGACTAAATCGGTACAGTTTCCATTATTGATAGAAAAGATCCAAATGGGTTATTTAGATGTTATTTCTAACCGCCCATTAAACCAATTACTGTTTGAAAACTTCGCCATGATGTTGACCCGCTCGATTACGATCCATAATGCATCTGAACAACGTCAACAATTAGCGTTACTTGAAGAGCGGGCTGTTATCGCCAGAGAACTACATGATTCAATTGGACAATTACTATCCTTTCTAAAGATCCAGGTTAGTCTATTACGTAAAAGTCTTGATAAAACTTGTCGTAGCCCTGCAGTAGAAGGTCAATTGATGGAGATAAATGAGGGTGTGAGTACCGCTTATGTGCAATTACGCGAACTATTATCAACTTTTAGGTTAACCATTAAAGAGCCTAATCTAAGCCAAGCTATTGAAGTAATGCTGGACCAACTACGTCATCAAACCAGTATCGATATCCAATTAAATTACAAACTATCTGCACATTTACTGGAAGCTAAACAACATATTCATATCTTACAATTAATTCGCGAAGCGACATTAAATGCAATAAAACACGCAAAGCCTGCCCATATAGTGGTAGATTGTCAGTTAACTGATAATGCCAAAATCACTATTTCAATTTGTGATGATGGCATTGGCGTGACACATTTAGCAGAACGAGACCAACATTTTGGTATTGGTATCATGCATGAACGCGCTAACAAACTGAATGGTATTGTTTCGTTCAATAGTAATCAGCTTGGCGGTACTACTGTCACGCTGAGTTTTCCACCTCAACAGGAGCCTTTAAATGGGTAAGCCGTATTCTGTACTTGTTGTCGATGATCATCCATTATTACGCCGTGGTATTTGCCAATTAATCACCTCCGATAGCGACTTTACGCTTTTTGGTGAAACGGGCACAGGGCTAGAAGCTCTTACCGCCGTAGCTGAAAATGAACCCGATATTATTTTGCTCGATTTGAATATGAAAGGCATGTCTGGCCTTGATACGCTTAATGCTATGCGCCAAGAGGGCGTCACGGCAAGAATTGTTATTTTAACCGTTTCTGATGCTAAACAAGATGTAACTCGATTACTTCGCGCTGGTGCTGATGGTTATTTACTCAAAGACACTGAGCCTGATCTACTGCTAGAGCAACTCAAAAAGGCCATGTTGGGTCATAGAGTGATTAGTGATGAAGTAGAAGCTTATCTTTATGAGTTGAAAAACACGGTCGATGATAATAGCTGGATAGGTAATTTAACTCCTCGTGAATTACAAATATTACAAGAACTGGCCGAAGGCAAAAGTAATAGAATGATATCTGAGGATTTACACATCAGCGAAGGTACGGTCAAAGTTCACGTTAAGAATTTACTGCGTAAAGCTCATGCAAAATCACGCACAGAAATGGCAGTACGCTACCTTAACAATTAGGCATTTTCAAGAACCTATTTAACATTAAAAAAGCCACCTTACCGTGGTTTTTTTGTTATTTTACTTCACCATACGTTAAATCTTGGAGCGATGAATAATGGCGTGATAAATAGGGCTATTTATCGTTAATAAACGCTATCCAACTTTGCAGTACTGACTCAAAATCTTCAAGGCCACAATAAGACTCAGACTCGGCATCGTACAGACTCATTGAATCTTCTAATATGTGCTCTTCCTCAAAATCAATCACACTGGCAAACACCCTCACTTGTTCAGTATCAATATCAATGGTTAAGTCACCGCCAATATCTCGCCAATGGTTAAGCGTGCCTTTCTTAATGGAAGCGATTTGACTGAGGATATACTCAGCTTTGCGATTATCATTACCTAGTTGCTCTGCAAACCATCTGCCTAAGACTTCATGACCCATACTAAATTCAGCAAAGACAGTGCCTTCTAGGCGATTACGACGAAATTGATATTCCATACTAGAACTCTTTTATTAGCATTTTTTCTATTTTAACTGATGATCAGCTACTCTGCTGCTCGTTAGCTAATCAAATAGTGTACTTGGTTGTTAAATGCTCGATAAATAATGAATTTTATTCTATTAAGGTGTGTAAACTTGGGCATGATTAAAAAATAGCGTAAATTATTGCGATAGTGATCACATGGAATCTCTAATAATGAATAATGGTTTTATATACAGTTTGTTGCTGACAGGACCTAATGCTGGCCAGTCACTTACCGCCGATCAAATAGCACAATGGCAACCTGCTGATGGCCTGCTATGGCTACATCTGCGTTACCGTGAACCTAAAGCGCGCAAATGGATCCTTAATTCTGGTTTAGATAGAGTTGAAATGGATACCCTACTGGCCACAGATACTCGCCCACGAGTATTAAGCTCAGACAAAGGCATCTTACTGGCGTTACGTGGGGTTAATTTAAACCCCAATTCAGATCCAGAAGACATGGTCGCAGTGCGGATCTATGCTGAAGAATATAAAATAATTTCCACCTGCGAGCGCCAATTGCAATCAGTGATTGATGTTGCTGATGCGATAGTTCAAGGCAAAGGCCCAATTGATAGCGCAGCGTTTATCATGGCCATTTGTGAGCGCCTAACACAACGAAAAGTAGAGTTTATTGGCAAGCTTGAAGAAGAGCTAGATGAGCTAGAAGAACGCGTTGTGACCCAAGTAAACAAAACCTTGCGCACTGATATTGCTGAACTGCGCAGGCAAACTGTTGTGCTGCGCCGCTACCTTGCACCACAGCGGGAAGCCTTTGCTCGTATGCTACAAGAAGCCAGCGAACTGTTTGACGATAATGATAAAATCCGCTTACGTGAAATTCATGAAACCCTTATTCGGGTCATTGAAGATCTAGATGCAATTCGAGATCGCGCCAGTGTTACCCAAGAAGAACTGCAATCTCAACAGTCTGAGCAAGTGAATCAAAGGTTATATTTTCTATCGTTAATTTCGGCAGTATTTCTACCATTAGGTTTTTTAACCGGCTTATTAGGTGTCAATATTGGCGGCATCCCTGGTGCAGAATCAAACTGGGCTTTTGCCGCATTCTGTGGCGGGTTATTCGCGTTGATTGGCTTGCAGATGTACTTATTCTACCGTTTGAAATGGTTATAATCCGTCTTGAATATACATAACGTTACATTCATCGCTGAAGATTATGCTCGTGAGTTAAAGATAATGTGTAACGTAACGGCAATAAGATTGTTATCACGTTAAGCTCGGTATCATGAAGCTCTAACACTGCCTAGCGTGATTCATATTAGCCCATGAAAGTGAATCATTTACGCCGTTATGAGAGCAAAAAATTAACAAGCTGAGTCTACTGCGCAGTAAACAAAAAGGACGCCGAAGCGTCCTTTTGATATCAGTACTTCAATCGCTTGGCGACTGAACCACAGATGATATTACTTAGTTTCTACTGCTGCAGGGGTTTTTTCTACTGAAATCAATTCAACTTCAAAAACAAGTGTTGAGTTAGCAGGAATAGTGCCAGTATCACGTTCGCCATAAGCAAGTTCTGATGGGATAACAAACTTATACTTAGCGCCTACAGGCATTAACTGTACGCCTTCAGTCCAACCAGGGATAACACGGTTTAGTGGAAACTTAGCCGTTTCACCACGAGCATAAGAGCTATCAAACTCAGTACCGTCAATTAACGTACCACGATAATGCACTTCAACAGTATCTTCCGCTGCAGGTTTATCACCGCTTCCAGCTTCTAATACTTCGTACTGTAAACCAGACTCAGTAGTCGTTACGCCTTCTTTGGCTTTGTTGTCTTCTAAGAATTTCTTGCCTTCAGCAATTGATTTAGCCGCTAATGTTTCAGCTTGCTCTAAACGTTTGTCGTTTAGTTTTTTGTCTAAGTTTTGTAATACAGTCTGCATTTCTTCTTCAGTTAACTGCATTTCCTCACCTAAGCCATCACTAAAGCCTTTAATTACCATGGTGCGGTCAACAGCAAAACCTAATTCTTCTTGCTCTTTAATGTGGCCCGACATGTATTTACCAATTGAACCACCAACACTATATGCTTCTTTTTGAACGTCAGTTGTTAATTCAACTTTCTTTTGAGCAACGTCTTGTGCCTGATTACACGCAGTAAGGCCAACAACGGCTAATGCAACTAACGATAATTTGTAAATAGATTTCATTAAAGCTTCCTCAGCATCCTTTAGTGGTTACAATAACCTTAAATACATTCAATAAATGAGATGTTTAAGTGGTCATGTTCGTTTGCCACTTTATACTAGTTAAAACGGTTATACCATTGGGTAAACCTTATATGACAAGGTTTAGGACAATAATTCAAGGAGCAAGTTCATGATACGCGTTCCAATGCTGTTTTTTTGGCCAACACTCGTCTTAGCAAGCCTATTATCCGCATGCCAACCGACCGCAACTAAAATACAGGTTATCACTACCGATGCCAGTTACAGTGCAAGCTTATCAAATGATGCCAGCATTGCTTTAGTAAGCACGGCTCATAACGGTGTACAAGTATGGGATCTCACCAACTCAACCTTGTCTTATCAATGGCTCCAAGGTCAGCAGCAAAATACCAGTAACGTCATTGATACCGCCATATCGGCTAATAGCCTTTATGCGGCAACAATTAGCAGTAATTCACTGGCAATATGGCGATTAACCGATGGCTCGTCTGTGGGGTGGTGGTCTTTGCCCTCTTATGCCCAAAGTGTCGCCATAGCCAATACAGGCCAAACATTGGTTGGCCTAGTTGATGGCTCCGTAATGTCATTATCACCAGAAAAATCGCACTTAATTCAGTTTTTGGGTCATCAAGAAAAGGTCAATAGTGTATCGATTAGCGCAGATGGTAACAGCGCATTGAGTGGCGGTAATGATGGTAAGGTGATTCTTTGGCAAGCCCAAACGGGTCAACCATTGCAACAATGGCAGTTAACATCTCGAATCACTAAAGTACTGATTAATGATACCGCGACACTTACCTTTGCTAGTGATATAACGGGTAATGCCACCCTGTGGCAATCGGATACTGGCGCTCCCATCAGTCATCTGGATATTAATCGACGTCAAATGAACTTTTCTAGCGCTCGCTTTGTTAATAATGATCAACAATTACTCACAGGAACGCCATCAAGAGAAATTTTTTTATGGCAAATAAACTCAGGTAAACGACTTTCTCGTTGGCAAGTTCAGCTGAGTAAAAACACCCAAAACAAAGGCGCTGTAGTATACTCAGCTGCAATGACAGCACCAGGCTCAATCGTCAGTATCAGCAGCCAAGGTCTGATTGAGTATTGGCAACAGTAATGAATTAATAAGAGGTCTACATGGAAAGCGTTTTGCAAAAGATTGATGATCTTGAAATGAAACTATCATTTCAAGATATCTCCATTGAAGAGTTAAACCAAGAAGTGATAAAACTCAATGCATTAGTTGCCAGACAACAACAGCAAATGCTATTAATGGTTAATAAACTGCATTCTATTGAACCCAGTAACATGGCGTCTTCAGCAGAAGAGACCCCACCACCACATTACTAATTACTTGCAGTGAAATAACCTAACTCAGGCTAATCGATTACTATCATAATAACCTTAGACTCAGCAAATATAATCTAGACTCTTAATCGAAACCAAGTAAATTATAAGTCAGTTTGAGTGGTATTATTAACAAGTAATAACGATTAAGTAAGTAATGATGTTAAATCATTACTTAGATAAATATTAGTCGTCAACAAACACCAATAACAAGGACAGCCGTCACCTATGCAGCTAAAGCCATTACTCAGTATTGCCACCACAGGCGAAAAGATATTGACTCAAATTGCTGAGCCCGTGACGGCATTTGATCAGGCATTACACACTCTAGCCAATAACATGCTTAACACTATGTTAGGCGCAAACGGCGTCGGTATTGCTGCCACGCAGGTGTTTAATAGAGCGGCAATGTTTATTATGGCCTCCAATCCTAACGAACGTTATCCCGATGCCCCCTCAATGGCCCCTACTGTAGTAATTAACCCTCAAATTTTATCGGTATCTATTGCAACAGAAGCGGGCATAGAAGGCTGTTTATCTGTTCCAGGTCAGCGGCTATCTATTGCGCGACACAGTGAAATTGAGGTGCAATATCAGTCTCTAGACGGCCAATTACATCAGCAAACATTAACCGGATTTGTTGCGCGCATTTTTCAACATGAATATGATCACTTGCAAGGCATAACCTTGCTTGAACGGATTAACCTCACCACACCGCAGGTACAGGTACAGGTGAGTCAATGTTAAGAATACTTTGCACTGGATTGATCTTCTGTCTTGGGCTGTCGGGTTGTGCCTTCAATAGTGTATTTGTCAATTATCCTTCGCAAATTGCTCCGTTCAAACAGCAGCTCAATAACGAAACTCCCGCGGCAAACATTACCGAGTTAGCGGATAATATCAGCGGTAATGATGGCTTACTTTATGCCCAAGAATCGGGCCGTATTATGCAAGTCGCGGGCGATTTTACTCGCAGTAAAACCTACTATCAACAGGCTATTGACGCTTACCAAGTGTTTGATGATAAAGCCACTGTAAGTGCCAGTAAATTAAGCGCTGGCGCAAGCAGCCTGTTACTAAACGATAATGCTATTCCTTATCGAGGTCCGGGTTATGAGCGTATTATGTTACATCAATACCAGGCGCTAAATTATTTATTCAGTGGCGATACTCAAGGTGCATTAGTAGAGGTCCGTCGCAGTAATGAACTGCAAAGCCTTGAACAAGCGCGTTATCAACAATCGCAGAAGTCTGTGCAAGATATGGCCAATGGCACAATTAACGCCCAAGTGGAACAGTTAGGTAAAGATGCTGGAAGTGTCACTAGCTCATTTCTAAATGCTTACAGTTATTACACTACTGGGTTATTACACGAACTGGCTAATGAACCTAATGATGCCTTTATTGATTATCGAAAAGCAGCACAAATCACCCCTGATAACATTTTTTTACAACAAGACTTAGTCCGCTTAGCCAAACAACTGGGCATGCCTCAATACGACGAATTTAAACGCCGTTGGGGAGAGGCCGTATTACCTACATCGGAGCAGGGCCAAGTCGTTTTTATTATTGAACGTGGTTTTGTACCTGAAAAACAAAGTATTACGGTACCCTTCCCCATCAACGGTAATATACAATCAGCATCATTAGCGACTTACCAAGCACAACGCCAATTAACCAATAGCGACCAAATTCAAGGATTAGCGGCACCATTAACAGCCCAAACCATTGCCAATATTGATGCGTTAGCCATTAATGCATTAAAAGAAGATTTGCCTGCGGCCTTGTTTCGCCAAGCTGCGAGAGTTTATGCTAAGTATCAAATGAACCGCAGCGTACAAAGCAGCAGTCAACGCGCCAATAATCAAGTTGATGCAGTAGCAATTGTGATGCAAATATTTAATGTTGTCACCGAGCAAGCCGACCGCAGAAGCTGGTTAACATTGCCAAGGCAAGCGCAAATTGCGCGACAATTTGTCGATGGTGGCAGCTATAATATCCACTTAAACAACAGTCAAAATGTAAAAATTGACGTAAAACCAAACCGTACAACATTAATTTGGGCAATAGAGACTGGAAATCGTACCCGTTTTTATTCGATAATCATCTGATAGACGATAATAACTTATCAACTGTCACTCATCACCAATGGAATTTACTATGAAAAATTTGAAACTGATATTTGTACTCGCAGCAGTGATGGGGCTGAGCGCCTGTCAATCTAAAGTAGAGTATGGCGACGCCACTGAAGTCGAAACAGTAAACGAAAACTTTGGCTCAACCGATCTACAAGTTATTGCCGCTAAAATGGTCGATAGCATGATGGCGTTTCCACCGGTTGTGGTTATGACACAAAGCAATCGCCCAATTGTATTTGTTGATAAAATCAAAAATAAAACCTCTGAGCATATTGATACAGAATCAGTGACCGACACCATTAGCAACAAGTTATTGCGCTCTGGTAAGTTCCGCTTTATTGATATGACGAAGGTTGATACTGTTCGTAAGCAACTTGATTATCAAAATAATGCCGGCATGGTAGATCCATCAACAGCCATTAAATTTGGTCGTCAAATTGGTGCGCAATATATGCTTTACGGCAACTTGTCTAGCATCGTTAAACAAGATGGCAGTACTAAAGACGTGTACTATAAAATGACCATGCGGTTAATGGATCTTGAAACTGGCTTAATTGAATGGTCAGATGAAAAAGAAATCCGTAAGATGAAATCAAAGTCATTTTTAGGCTTATAAATCTCTACTAATAGCACTAAAGCCGACATTGTTGTCGGCTTTTTCATAAATCTAATAAGAAGTTAGGAACACTAACGTGAAATTGTTATCCACTAAATTATTTAGTCCTCGGGTTATCAAAACCAGTCTCATCGCATTATGTTGTACTAGCGTTATTAGCTGCAGTAGCTCGCTTTCAACCGCATCCTTACAACGAGATGGCTCAGCCTACATTAGTCAAGTGCAAGCACAAGCTAGATCCAGTGTGGTATCAAACGCACAATATGAGCTAACCTTCTTTTTAAGTGAGCACAGCCAATTCAGTGCAACATCCGTTGTCCACTTTGACTTAAGCAGCGTCCCTAAAACACTGACGCTCGATCTTAATAAAGCCAATATCAAGCAATTTACCATTAACGGCACCAAGGTATATCCAAATTATAATGGCGCTTATATCGTGCTCAACCAAAGTCTATTGGTGAGTGGCAACAACACCGTTGAAGTGGAGTTTACCCGCGAACACAGCACGAATGGCGAGGGCTTGCATCGTTTTGTTGACCCTGTAGACAGTAAAGTGTATCTGTACTCGCATTTTGAACCTGCTGCCGCCCAGCAAATGTTTGCTGTATTTGATCAACCCGACCTTAAAGCCAGTTATCAAATTAATGTCCATGCACCTAAAGACTGGCAAGTGATCAGTGCCATGCGTGAAACCAATGTGGTTGACCAAGGCGATACTAACTTATGGACCTTCCCTGCTACGCCCAAATTAAGCCCATATAACTTCTCTATGCACGCAGGTCCATACCATGTTTGGGAAGATAACTCAGGCCGTTACCCGATGCGTTTATTTTCGCGTCAGTCTGTTGCTAACCAAGTCACACCGCAAGATTGGTTTACCTATACCAAACAAGGTTTAGACTTTTTTGATCGCTACTTTGGTATTGCCTATCCATTTAAAAAGTATGACCAAGTATTAGTGCCTGACTTTCTTTACGGTGCAATGGAAAATGCCGGCGCAATTACCTTTTCTGAAGACCGATTCTTATTTAATGCCCAAATGACTGCCGAGCAAAAAGAACGTTTAGCGGGCGTTATCATGCACGAAATGGCGCATCAATGGTTTGGCGACTTAGTCACCATGAAGTGGTGGAATGGCTTATGGTTAAATGAAAGCTTTGCTTCATTTATGGGTACGCTTGCTACCAGCGAAGCGACTGAGTTTAGCCATGCATGGCGTACATTTTATGCTTCAGGCAAACAAGCTGCGTACCATCAAGACAGCCTAGTCACGACTCACCCAATTGAAGTACCGGTGGCCACCAGCCAAAATGCCTTTGATAATATCGACGCCATTACCTATCAAAAAGGTGCATCAACCATTAAGCAGTTGCGTCATCTACTCGGGGAAGAAACCTTCCGCCGTGGTGTGAGCCAATATTTACAACAGTACAGTTATCAAAATGCTGAACTCAATGATTTTATCAACAGTCTAGCTAAAGCCAGTGGCCGTGATTTATCGCTGTGGACCAAAGAATGGTTGTATGCCGCGGGTGTAAATACTATTAAGGCGCAATATACTTGCCAAGGTAATCAAATAGACTCATTTGCCCTAGTTCAAACAGCCGATGACAGCCAACATCAAACATTACGTGAACAACGGGTACAAATCGGCTTATTTAACAAGCAACGTTATGGATTGGAAAAGCAACAATCGATTGCTGTTACATACCAAGGTGCTTATACCGAAGTGGCACAATTAATTGGTGAGGTTTGCCCAGATTTAGTTTATCCAAACTACGATGATTGGGGATTTGTTAAAGTAGAGCTAGACTCAACTTCGTTTAACACAGCCAAACAGTCTCTAGGCCAAGTGAGCGATCCGTTATTGCGTTCTATGTTGTGGCAAAGTATGTGGGACAGCGTCATTGATGGTAATACATCACTGGAACAGTTCTTAAATATTGCATTAATTAACGCACCTCTGGAAAAAGACTACACCATATTAGGTCAAGTACTTGGTAATCTTCAGCAAGCTAAAAACTACCTTGATCTTATGGCGCCAATGCATGCAAGTTATACCAGTAAAATATCCAAAGCACTGAGTCAAATGAGCTTGCGCATGAGCATGGAAAGCTATCGTAATCGTGACTTCCAACGCCGTTGGTTCGATGCTTATATTAGTCTATCTAGCCATGGTGATGCGTTAAAGCACATTCAATCTTTACTGCAAAGTAAAAACCATATTAAAGGCCTAAGCATAGATCAAGACTTACGTTGGGCGATGATCCGCCAGTTAAATCGTTATGATTATGGTGACGCTAGGGCATTACTTGCTCAAGAAAAGCATCTTGATCAATCTGACTCAGGTGAGAAAGCAGCGATTGCAGCTGAAGTAATTCGTCCGCAGTCATCGCTTAAACGCCAGTGGTTAAATACCATTGAACATAATGACAGCATGGCGTTCTCAAAAGTGCGTATTGCGATGTTTAATCTCTACCCTGCAGAGCAAAAGCTATTAAGTGCAGCAACCGCGGAGCAACGCCTTGCCAACTTACCGTTAATGGACGATAAAGGACCGGTATTTATGCGCAGTTTTGCTGCAGCACTTATTCCGACAGAGTGCAGCTCAGCCAACATTAATGCGATTAGCAATGCCTTAGATACGCAAACAGGCTTATCTAAATTAGCACGCCGAGCACTCCTTGAAACCCGTCAAGAAGAGCAGCGCTGCGTAAAAATAAAACAAAGCTTACAGTAACGATGACCAATAGATTATCCCATTAAGGGTTAATCTATTGCTGCACGAGACAATGACACAAAAAAGGCGCTGATAAGTATCAGCGCCTTTTTTATCGCTTAATGCAGGAATAATGTCAGTCTGGGGTATAAACGATATTCAAACAGCTATTTGCCGGGCACATCACTTGCGCTTGCGCCCCAATAACCCGATTAAATACGACTAACTACGCACACTGAAACTCATCATCACTGGAGCATGATCGGTACTGTCACTATCGCGTTCATAGTCAGGCCGAACCAGATGGCGATCAAATGTTTGATAGTCAATAATATGGGCCAGGTTTTGCTGCTGGGTAGGATTAAACTCACTCGACACCAATATATAATCGAGCACCGAGCCACTGTTGCCATAATAATGCGTTGGTTGTCTAACTGGATGGGGCTGCTCATCAGCTAATGCGCTCGATTCAAACTCATCTTGGGCCAAGGTCGCATTACGTTTGGTTGCGGCAATAAACAACTCGTAGCTGTCAAATAAACTGCTTTGGTGTAATTCTGCCATCAATGAGGTTTCACCTAACTTAGCTAACCCAGGATCTTCAATATCACTACGAAACACTCGTAGTTGATTATTAAACGCAGCTAAGAGCTCACTGCCCATGGTGTCATTAAAATCTCCCATTAGCATAAAAGGTTGCTGAGTTTGTTGGCGCCTCATCAACATTTGATGGCACAACAAGGCTGATTCACTGCCGCGTTGTAAACTTGAAGCCCAGCGCCCTAGCACTTGTCTTGCGACAAAGTCAGGACCTCCCTGTAAACCGCTCTCACTGATATCGTCACGACTCACGCCACTGCGTTTAGACTTAAGATGAATCACATAACAATCACAAGGGCCAAAAATGGGTAACTGTATAGTAGCTCTAAGAGGTTTACGACTAAAACTAAATGACTCGGCTAACCCTAACTGGTTCACCCATTGTTTATCTGGAACCACATTAACCGAATCAATAATAGGATACTTTGATGCAATAGCCACCACAGGGCTACGATACACATAGTCACTGACGACCTCAGGTAAATCTAATACCGCAAAATATTTATAACCCAAAGACTCTGTCAACCTAGCTAAGGCATCGGGACTAAAGACTTCCTGAAAAGCAATAATATCGGCTTGAGTTTGGTCAATAAAGTCACTTAACCAAGCACACTTTTTTTGCCATTGCTTATCACTATAGATGTTTTCAAAGTCGTAGTAGGCGTAAGGCGGTTCAATAAAATTAAATAAATTAATGCTTACCACACTAAAGGTAAGCGCAGGTGACTGAACTGATAATACATCGTGTACTTCCACAATATTTTGCTCTCTATAAAACTGGTATTAAGGGTACTGGCAACATTCTTGTTTGTCGAATATAACTAAACTTGAATAGGTTTAATGCAACATAGACAAAATAACCTAAAAATAATTGAACCTAAATTTACTTGCCTCCGTAATAGATAACAGTTGCAGCGTTAATTAGTCGCTGATTAACTAAAACCCCATGTTGCTAGACCCGATGTAGTCGGTAAATTTCCTCCGAAAGACCTTTTTTGGCTTATCCCTCACCCTGATAAGCCATTTTTTTTAAGGCTTTTTTAGCAATAGCGCATGCGCTTATCGAACTATAATTAATAGGAGTATATGATGGTATTGCTCAATAAACAGGACAGGCACATCAGCCAAAAAACACCAATAGGCATTCGTGCTATAGCCGGTATTATATTATTAGTTGGCCACCCTGCATGGAGTGCCAGTGAGGACAATATGTTATTTAACTTTACTGATCCGAGTCACTTTGCAACATGGGACATCAACAATGACACTGTAATGGGCGGAGTTTCACAAAGCAATATTGAAATAAACCAGCAAGTGTTGCTATTTACAGGCACAGTGTCCTTAGAAAACAATGGCGGATTTGCATCGACAGAGTCGAGCTATAAACATCCACTTATAGCAGCATCAGTACTCAGCCTAGCCGTAAAAGGGGACGGAAAAACCTATCAAATTCGTTTAAAAACACCTAATTTATCTTACGGTGAAGCCTATGTGGCTAACTTTACCACTCACGCAGATACCATGACCCAACATACTTTTACCCCAGCAGATTTTACGGTTAGCTTCAGGGGACGAACGGTGACAAATGCGCCAGCATTACATTTTGATGATATTAACCGTGTTGGATTTTTAGTGGCACAAAAACAACAAGGCCTATTTTCAATTGAGTTGCATTCAATGCAATTTAGCCGATAAATATTCAAACAATAAGGGTGTGAATTGAATTTACCAATGCAAATAAAAGGCATTATTTTTGACTTAGACGGCACCTTAGTTGAGTCAAGTTTAGACTTTGAACTGATACGTCAGCAAATTGGTTGTCCTGATGACATAGACCTACTTAAATACGTCGACGAGTTAAGCTGCAAACTCGCTCAAGCAAGCGCCAACCAAATTATTCTAGACCACGAATACCAAGACGCTGTGAATGCTAAACCCATCAAAGGTATGGCTGAACTGATTAATACCATTGCCGCGGTAAAACTACCCATGGCGATAGTCACTCGCAATAGCCTGGCCGCTAGTGCAATGAAAGTTAAGCAAAATAATATTGCTATTGCTCATGTGATAACCCGAGAAGATTATCCTGCTAAACCGGCTCCAGATGCATTATTAGCGATAGCAACACAATGGGGGATTTCGCCACAGCAGATTATTTATGTTGGTGATTACTTATATGACATTCAAGCAGCAAACAATGCTGGTATGATTGCTTGTTTTATTAACCATGGGATTAACAGTAAATATCAACATTTAGCCGATATGGTTATCGAAGATTTAAGTCAATTACAGCAATTATTAGTTAGTCAGGCATTAAGCGATTAATACTAATACGCATTGAAAGACTAACCATAGTAATGGTATGAGTAATCATACTAACAACAGCAAGAGTGTTAATATGGAGACTAATATGAGTCCGATTCATCCCAAAAAATTACTCAATAGTAAATGGACTAAGGTTAACGTAGTTCACAAGCTGAAACATTTTAGTGTTATTAAAGCAGAATATGACGAGCAGCAAAATGTGATTGAATGCATAATTAGAGCAGAAATAAATGCGCAAGAATTTGCCATAGACTGGCGCGATCTGAAAAACTCACAGCTTTGGAAAGTAGGCTGGCAATAAAAAAGTGACTCAGGCGGTGTACCTTGAATCACTTTTTCTTCAAAAAATTTAACCTTAAAAGAGTTCATTCCGGTGAGAGATAAGATCTATATAGTGACTTACTCAAGTCTAAATTGTAGTGTCTCAAGACCCCAATCAGATAACAGCACATCACGAATACGTAAGCTATCACCTTCAGTACTGCATCCCCACATTTGGGCACAAGTTTGTCCAGCAATGTTTGATCCTGTGCCTTTTGATGTATCGGGGATCATGTTATTGAGCTGTCCTATATGAGAACCAAACATACCCTCAAAGGTATCCATTTTAACATCGAGAGTTTCCATTTCATCTTTAGGAAAATTCACTGCTACAGATTGTTCCGTTGAAGCAATATTACCAGGAGTTAATACGACAACATCTCTTGAAATTAAAGCGTACAACTGGGTAAGCGGTAAGTCTTTAGTTGATTCATGCAAATAGAGTTGCTGCCCATAATCCATAGCAATTAGATTTTTATCTTTATAAGCTTGAGCAAGATATTTATCAGCAAGCTCGATGTCTTGCTTTACCATGCCACCACTTAAATACATTTTTCCTAATAAATACGACGATTGAGAGTGGCCTCTATTTGAAGCGTATTCTAAGTAATCAATACCCTCATCAATATCTTTCAAATGAGTATCCTGTAAATACAGCACTCCAGCCTTGTACTTAGCATCCATAACGCCATACTTGCCAGCTCGTCGGTACCACTTTAATGCCATGTCTAAATCTTTGTCGGTGCCATAACCCGCATAGTAAAACTCGCCTAGCATTGCCATCGCTGAAGAATGACCTCGTTTGGTTAAAATACGGTAGGCTTTAAAATACTCAACACAATCAGAGGTTTTACACTCAGCGAGCTGACTAGCTTCACTTTTAATAGGGGCAAAAATAACAAAACTAAGTAATAAGCTAAAAATAATTATTTTATGGTGCATCATGCTAATTCCATTTAGTGAATGTTTTTATACTATTAGTGCTTCAGTAACTATTGTCTATAGTATAAATGGGTAATAAACAAACAGAATGCGGTTAAATTTAACCGTAAATTAACATTTAAGCACCGTCATAATGTTCAGTGGTAATTAATACATAACCTAAAAAATTAAACACCAAACCGAGTGGCTTCAAATTGGTTCAGTAAACGATGTACCAAATAACATAATAATAATGTCGCCACTATGGCCACTAAAATACTACTGACACGGTATAAAGCACTAAACACTAAGTCATTGTTTGGGGTTAAATATTGGCCAAATAATATCCCTAGAGTCGTCATGGCTCCAAACCCTACCCCTGAACCACTCGCCTCTCTCACATGCACCTGGCTAAATAACATTAAGCCTATCCATAATAGCGGTATCACAAAAATCAATAACCCAGACCAGTCATAAAGTAACCCTTGGCCAAGTAAACCAAACGTTACCCCAAACAAGGTACCAATAGCGCGCTTTCGTGCATAACCAAGTGCACCATTCCAATGCATTGGGAATAATAATAATAACGTAGTAGCTTGGGCTGACATCGAATCACGTAAATTAAATACCTGGAAGGCTACAAATGATGCCGTGGCAATGGATGCGCCAAGCAAAGCCTCATGGCGCAAACGGTTAGGCGCTTTAACGACTACAGCCATTGGTGGACGAGGTTCAACATCTGGCCAAAGCGCTGTCATGGCATAAGCAATGATGACTGATGCAGCTGTCGCCCAAAAATTGTTAAAAATAAGATTATTAATGTCCACACTCGGATAACTGGCAAAGTGCAGCATAATGCTTAAACTGATCACCCCATTTGCACCGAACAAGAATAAACTACCACGAGACATTGCGGCAAATCGATACAAAAAAAGCCCAAAAACGATGGGTAATATCATCCCTGGATGGGAACCAAATAAACCTCCGAGAATACCGACCTCAATTCCGGCCATTACCGATGACGCTAATAATTGACGCATGGCATGGCCATTCATAACAGGCACTAAGCCTAACAACAACATTGGCGTTACGGTAAAAAACACTCCATAACTTAAATCGAAAATTTTACAAATAGCAAACCCAAGTGTGGCGCCTGTTGCAATGCGCAAACATTGACGCAAATCGTTTGTAGTCAGAGGACTATGACGTAACAACATTTAACATACCTGCACGTAGGAGAAAATATTCCACAATAAAAATAAAGAACCTATCCTTGTTGATGTGATTATTGAGCCAGCTCATTAACATCAACAAGGATAGGTAGCCATTATGGTGGATTAGGGAAATGATCATTAAATTTAATAAGTTATTAATATATATAGTGCAGCATACTAATGACCTTAATTTGCACCTTGGCAAGAAAGCCAAGCAAACAACTATTAGGCACTAATTGCACCGTTGCACGAGCCCCCGCAGGCAATAGACTAATGGCTTGTTGGTCAAGTTCAAGGTGTAAACGTAAGCGCTGTGCGTCGCGTACCCAACGAGCTGATTCTTGTGGATCAGCCAAACGACCATTGGCATCAAACTGCCCTGCACTCACACCTGCATCTACAGAGCTCACTTTAGCGTGGTACAAACGCCCAGGCTGACCATCAAACGAAACGAGTGCGGTTGATTGTGGCTCAATACCTTGTAAACTTTTCTCTCTAAAGTCAGCAATTATATCGACATTTTCTGACACTAAGGCCAATAACGGCTGGCCAACAGTGGCGAAGCTACCAACTTCTAACTGTAAGTTGGTTACTACCCCATTTTGATCTGCACGAATGTGGGTATATGACAGATTTAGCTCGGCTTGAGCTAAACGGTTTTGAGCTTGGCGAACTTTTAAATTGTCTGCGCCGTTAAGCCCACGGCTGACGGTTAGCTTAGTTAAGCGAGCTTTAGCGGCAAGTAAGTTGGCCTTGGCTGTTGCCGCATCACTTTGAGCTTGATCGGCTAATTGTTGTGACACACCCCGAGTAGAATACAGGGCATCAATACGCTTTGCTTCGCTACTTTTTTGCTGGGCACTACTTTGATTTGCTTGCACGTCAGCTTTAGCTGCTAATATCGAGGCATCCAGTTCTGCATTATCTTGTTTTGCTTGCTCTAACGCTAATAGGGCTTGTTCAACGGCTAACTCATAAGGGGCTGAATCGATACTAAATAACACATCACCTTTAGCCACTAGTTGATTATTTTCAACGTCAATAGTCGCAATTTTACCACTCACTTGTGGCGTGACTTTAATGACCATTCGTGTTGCCATCGCTTGTGGCGTCATTGGCATGACAGCATCGGCAAACATAAAGTAACCGAATACTAATACAAACATCGCAATCGCTATTTTAACGAGACGGGCAAATTGTTGATCTGGAGTCATGTTATTTCTCACCAAAAGGGTCGGTAGCCTGATTAAGCTTAGCCAAGGCATTGTCACTAATCAGATTGATCACACGTTCAAATTCACTTAATTCTTGGCTACTAATGCCATCGAGTAATTCAGCACGGATTTGCATAATCCGTGTTTCTATTTGTTTAAGAATATCGATTCCTTGCGGAGTCAAACTCACTATGCGAGCACGCTTATCGTTATCGCAACAACGTCTTTTGACATAAGCTTGCTCCTCTAATTGACCCAGAGTACGCATTAACGATGGCAGCTCGATTTCTAATGCATCGGCTAGTACTTTCTGGCTAACATTATCGCCCAAGCGTAATAACTTCCACAACGCAGTCCAACGAGGATGAGTTAACCCAAGAGGAATTAATTCAACATCGGCGGCTGTGCGCCATAATCGATGCAGTCGGCCTAGTTGCTCGGCAAGATGCAGCTCTTTTAGTCGCTCTAATTCTTTATACATATTAATGTGCCATTTAGTTAGCTTGCTAAGCATTATAACTAGTTAGCATGCTAAGTAAATAGCTCAATTGCTTACTCGAAGTTAAAAATACTTAGCAAATAAACTTAGTACTTGATATATAAATTAAAAATACAATAAACTTAATATTAGCCTTACCTAAAATACCTCTCATCGGCTTTATCTATTCATACTCCAAATGTTCTATCTATTCTCCCTTTGTAATAAAACAAGGTGATGATGATCACGTTTAACAATTGTAAATATGACAGCGGTGTCATATTTACAATTGTTAAATACTGTCTAAATGACTGCCCCTCTAAATAAAAATTGAACTAAAATTATTAATATCAATAGCTTATATTTATAATAATAGTTGGCTCGCCTTGTGCACTGTCAGTTTGACTGTATCAAAATGACTTTGCGCTAAGAGGACTCATGAGCAAAAACAAACTTATCGGCATTGCACTGCTAATTGTGCTAGTTGCTTCCTTTACTGTATTACTCAGTTTAGGCAGTGGCATATATCGAGAAAAACCGCCTATTCCAACGGCTTTTACTGACACCAGTGGTCAACCTGTATTCACCCAAAATGATATTGAACAAGGTCAACTCGTTTGGCGTTCTATGGGCGGTCATCAATTGGGATCAATCTGGGGGCACGGCTCTTACGTCGCACCTGACTGGACTGCTGATTGGTTGCACCGTGAAGCGCAAGCTTGGTTGTCAATAACCGCAAACGAGCGCTATAACCGTGATTTCACTGAACTCGATTCAGAACAGCAAGCTGGTTTAGAGAAAGGCTTGAGAGATGATATTCGCCATAACACCGTTGTCGAAAGTGCCGCAAATCAAACCAATGTCACCCTATCGAAGACTCGAATTGCGGCGATAAATGAAGTATCAAAACACTATTTATCATTATTTGGTGATGATCCTGCATTGAGCTCATTGCGCGAACAATACGCAATGAAAGAAGGTACTATCACTGATGCTGAACATCGTGAATTGTTAAATGCCTTCCTCTTTTGGGGGGCATGGGCTGCGGTAACTGAGCGCCCTGGTTATGATTACACTTACACCAATAACTGGCCATACGATCCACAAATCGGCAACGTACCGACTTCTGATAACATTGTTTGGTCAGTATTAAGCCTTGTGTCACTGCTTCTTGGTATTGGTATGTTGGCTTGGCATCACGCCACCTGCAAAGAAGAACCATTACCTGAACCAGCCAAAGGTGATCCATTATTTTTTACTAAGCCTACAGCATCACAAAAAGCCGTCGGCAAGTATTTTGTTACTGCAATTGGGCTATTTTTACTGCAAATATTAGTGGGCGGTATTACAGCCCATTACGCAGTTGAAGGCCAAGAGTTTTATGGTTTCCCAATATCTGAAATTCTGCCTTATTCTGTTACCCGTACTTGGCATACTCAACTAGCAGTATTTTGGATTGCTACTGCATGGTTAGGCACAGGGTTATATATTGCTCCGGCACTCTCAGGATACGAACCTAAGTATCAACGTTTAGGGGTAAATGTGCTTTGGGTTGCGTTAGTCGTTGTCGTACTCGGTTCTATGGCTGGTGAATGGCTTGGGGTACAACAATACTTTGATCTCGACATGAACTATTTATTTGGACATCAAGGATATGAGTACATTGACTTAGGCCGAGTTTGGCAAATACTATTGTTTGTAGGTCTATTAATTTGGACCGTGTTAATCACTGCAGCAATGCGCCCAGCATTAAAAGTTAACAGCGATATACTACCGGCGATTTGGATTCTGTACGCCTCTTGTGTCGCCATCGGTTTGTTTTATGGTGCTGGCCTATTTATGGGTAAACACTCAAATCTTGCCATAGCTGAATACTGGCGCTGGTGGGTAGTGCACTTATGGGTAGAAGGCTTCTTTGAAACATTTGCCACTGCCGTCATTGCATTAATGTTAGTTCGCTTAGGTCTTATCCGTGCACGCAGTGCCAACGGTGCGGTATTGTTCACCACCGTGGTGTTTTTAACTGGTGGCTTAATCGGTACTTTACATCACTTATACTTTACCGGTACCCAAACCTCCGTCATAGCTTGGGGAGCCATATTCTCGGCTCTTGAAGTTGTGCCGTTAGCGTTAATTGGTTTTGAAGCCGTGGGAACCTATCGTTTACGTAAAGCAAGCCCGTGGATGGAACGTTATCACTGGGTAATTATGTTCTTTGTAGCAACCTCATTTTGGAACTTAATTGGGGCAGGTGTATTAGGTTTCTTAATTAATCCACCTATATCACTCTATTTTATCCAAGGGTTAAACACTACAGCGACACATTCTCATGGTGCATTTATGGGCGTATACGGCATGTTAGGCATTGGACTAATGTTATTCTGTCTACGTGGCTTAACAGGCGATATGCAATGGAACCAAAAATACCTTAAAGGGGCGTTCTGGACATTAAATATTGGCTTAGCTGCAATGCTGTTTATGTCATTATTGCCCGTCGGTATTGTGCAGTTCTTTGCGGTCATTGACCACGGCTATTGGTATGCTCGTTCACCTGCCGTGATCCACAGCGACTTAGTAGAGAGTCTAGTATGGACACGAATGTTTGGTGACATCATCTTCAGCATTGGTGGTTTATTGATGGCGTTGTTCTTATTTGACATCATCAAGAAAGCTATTGTCAGCAAAAGCGTAAAAGCAAAACAAGCCGCTGGCATAGCATAAGCATGTTTTGATTAATATCACAAAAGGGGCCTTTGTGGCCCCTTTTGTGCTAACAATGTCTCCTTTACCCTTGTTGTTATATTTACACTTGTCATAATGACATCACCTTGTTGTTAACTGGAGTTTGACATGGCATTGAGTCAAGCAGACTTAACTCGTATCGCACTTGATATTACCGCTAATTTGTCTAATCGCGATCGTTTTTCACGTTTATTAACCACAGTAAGAGAGACCCTCGATTGCGATGCTGCGGCGCTTTTATCATTTCAAGGTCATCAATTTACCCCTTTAGCGATTGATGGATTAAGTCCAGACGTGCTGGGACGACGCTTTATTATCAACGAACACCCAAGGCTTGAAGCCATTGCGCGAGCTGGAGATATTGTCCGTTTCCCTTCAGATAGCCAACTTGCGGATCCTTACGATGGCTTGATCCCCAATGTAGACGGCGACTTAAAAGTGCATGCTTGTATCGGCTTGCCGTTATTTGCTAATGAACAACTTATTGGCGCTCTCACTATTGATGCGCTCGACCCACACAAGTTTGATCAATTCACCAATAATGAACTACGCAGTTTTAGTGCCATTGCGGCAGTGTCTTTAAACAATGCATTATTGATTGATAAACTAGAAAAGCAAGCAACTAACTTTACCATTCCCGACGCTAAACCATCAGGACAATTAGACGAAGAAACCGAAATCATCGGCCAGGCAGATAATCTTTTATCTCTACTTAATGAGGTCAAGGTAGTAGCAACAACTGAACTCAATGTATTGATTTTAGGAGAAACCGGGACTGGTAAAGAGCTGATAGCCAAAGCAATCCATCAAAAATCGGTGCGAGCCTATAAGCCATTGATATATTTAAATTGTGCCGCGCTGGCTGAATCTGTTGCCGAAAGTGAACTGTTTGGTCATGTCAAAGGTGCCTTTACCGGGGCTATCAGTCATCGTAGTGGTAAATTTGAAACTGCTGACAAAGGCACATTATTTTTAGATGAGATTGGTGAGCTAGCGCTTAACTTACAAGCCAAGTTATTGCGAGTTCTGCAATACGGTGACTTACAAAAAGTCGGTGATGATCGCAGCTTAAAAGTCGATGTACGTATCATTGCGGCCACCAACAAAGATCTTAAAAGCGAAGTGTTAGCTGGACGATTTAGAGCCGATTTATATCATCGCTTAAGCGTATTTCCCCTAGTGGTTCCCCCGCTAAGAGAACGCCAGCAAGATATACATTTATTAGCAGGCTTCTTTATCGAACGCTATCGCCAGCAATTACATTTAACTCATTTAGGGCTTGAGCCAGCATCACTGCAATTGCTGGAACAATATGATTGGCCTGGCAACATACGTGAGCTTGATCATGCTATTCACAGAGCTGCCGTTCTAGCCAAATCGCAAAGCCCACAAGATGGCATGTGTATGATTAAAAATAGTCATTTTGAGTTTGCAGATACTTCGCACTCGGTTACTTATTCGAACAAAAAACTTAGCGTTAAACAGTCGGTAACATCTTTACCACAAACAAGTTTACGTGATGCAACAGATCAATTTCAAAATCAATTTATCCAGCAAATATTTACACAACAAGACAGTAATTGGGCTGCAACCGCACGCCAATTGCAAATAGACTCAGGTAACTTACATCGACTGGCTAAACGCTTGGGATTAAAATAACAAAAGTGAAAAAATCAGTTGAAATATTAGACGTAATAAGTAAGGATGCGCCCTAATCATATGTACAAATGACCTGTACTAATAATCTGTACAAAATAGTCAAACTAGGCAAGATATTGTAGTCTGACTAACATAACGCCTGTTTTTGGAATGATATAACTCTTATGATAAATTCGTTACGTTCTACATTAATTGCAGCGACTGCCATTGTATTAAGTTTTTCAAGTACTGCAGTTGAATATCGTCTACCTGCTAAAGACAGTAATTTAGTGGGTGAGAATCAATACTATGTTGTTCCTGAAGGAAAGCTGACCTTAGAGCAAATTGCTTCGCAATTTCAACTAGGGCTCACTAACTTATTAGAAGCAAATCCAGGTGTTGACCCGTTTTTGCCTAAACCGGGTAGCACTTTATTGATCCCGCATCAGCTAATTCTACCTAACGCTAAAAGAGAAGGTGTGGTCATTAACTCTGCCGAGATGCGTTTGTATTATTATCCGAAGGGTAAAAATACTGTCGAAGTATTGCCGATTGGTATTGGTCAAATTGGTAAAGATACCCCTGAAAATTGGGTAACAACAGTACAACGTAAACGCGCTAACCCCACTTGGACACCTACGGTTAATATTCGTAAATCATACGCAGCTAAAGGGATAACATTACCGGCTGTATGGCCAGCAGGCGCAGACAACCCAATGGGTTTATTCGCCCTTTATGTAGGTAACCTGTATGCAGTTCACGGTACTAACGCCACGTTTGGTATTGGTTTACGGGTAAGTTCTGGCTGTGTTCGTTTACGAGATGAAGACATTGAACATTTGTATAATAGCGTACCGGTTGGCACACGTGTTGAGTTTATTAACCAACCAATTAAAGCCACGGAAGAGCCTGATGGTAACCGCTACTTAGAAGTTCATGAGCCACTATCACGCACTCAAGCTGAATTTGATTCGACAGAACCAGTAGCATTATCATTCGATAGAGATATGACTCGCTTTGTGGCTCATCCACAAACTGACTCATTTATATTAAAGCGATTGCTTGAGCAACGTAGCGGAATGCCAACACGCATTAATCCATAAGCTACGGTTTATTCGCTATGACCAATTAGCTATATAAACACAATAAAAAAATGGCGTTATTAACTCAGTAATTACTGGATTAATAACGCCATTTTTTATACTCGCTTAACAGGAAAACTTATTGCTTATCTGGCATGACTAAAGTCGACTCATGTTGTTCGACATCATCACTTGTAGTCTGACTATCACCCAAAGCTTCACTGGTTTGTGCTAATGCATGTAAATCTTCCATCGCCACATTGATATCACTTTGACCGGCATTAATTAATTCTTCGGCTTGCTCTACAAATGAAGTCTGTTGATCCATTTCTTGAAGTAACACGGCTGCATTGTCTTCTGTCACACTCGATGTTGATTGTGGATATTGTGCCACGTTAGCTTGATTGATATCAGCAGACAAAATTTGACCACCGTTTAACACCTTGCTAATCGTTGGCTGTAGAACTGTTGCGGCTATAATCACGATAGTCGCAACGGCTGCGTAAATTAATTTACGCCCAGAAAAAACCGAATTAGCGGCGCCACTGGGTTTATGCGCCTGTTGATGTGATGTGAGCTCAATGTCAGCTTGAGGTAACCCAGAAGCATCTGGCCCTTTGGTGCGCATACCGACGAATTGACCACCATCATAAATTTCCATTTGATGACTCGCCACCTCACCCTCTACAATACCCGAGCTAACAATCACCAACTTATTACAGTGTAATTTACCTTTAAATAAACCCGAGACGCGCATTTCTTGACAAAAAACCTCACCTTCAACTACGCCTCCCTGTTCAATTTTAATTTGATCAGTTGAGTTAATCGTGCCTTTAGTTTGCCCTGCAACCACCGCAGGTCCTTGGAGACGTACATCGCCTTCCAATGCCATATCGATACCAATATAGGTTATACCCTTATTTTTATTATTCATTTATGGGTCCTTGTGAGGATTAGTACTTAAGGTTAGTCCTTAGAATGAGTATTTAAGGTTAATACTCAGAGTTAATAATTTGTTATTTTTTGTCACAAGAGCTTAAAGGAAATACACCTCATAATAAAGACAACTGTTAATGCTATACTATTTAGCTAAACAATTTACCTTAAATGTTATGTCACCATTACAAGCTTACCAGCAGCGCGTTCAACACAATATACTTAACGACCCTGCGCAACAGCAAGCAGTACTCGCCTTAGATGCGCTCTATCAGCAATGTTTATCGACGAGTAAAATAAGCCGTGGCTTGTACTTGTGGGGAGATGTTGGCCGAGGAAAAACCTTTTTGATGGACCTGTTCTATCAGAGTCTTTGTGACCACAACCTATGTAGCTCACAGCCTGAAGCGAACAAAAGCATATTACGTCTGCATTTTCATCGATTTATGGCTATGATCCACCAGCAATTAAATCAAACATCGGGGATCCGCGATCCATTAATCCATATTGCTAAGCAGATCGCTGCCAAATATTCAGTCATTTGCTTTGATGAGTTTTTTGTATCTGACATTGGTGATGCTATTTTACTCGGCCGCTTGTTTGACACATTATTTCAATCTGGCGTCACTTTAGTGGCGACATCAAATGTAGCCATTGTCGACTTGTATAAAAACGGTTTGCAGCGAGATCGTTTTTTACCCACTATCGATCTGCTCTTACAATACACTCAAGCGATCCATTTAAATGGCCAGATTGATCACCGTTTACACTCTAGCGGCACAATATTAACCACCTCAACACCTTGGCTAACACTGCCATCATCAATAAAGCCTAAAGCTGTTTTTCAACTATTATGCCTACAATACCCACAAGCTAGTGCCTGCATGGTAAACCAGCCACACTTTATTGAGGTTTATCATCGTGACATTGCCATTGAGGCAGAGTATGGACGGCTTGCTTGGTTTGAATTCTCAGCCTTATGCGAAGGCCCACGTTCAGCATTAGATTATATTGAGTTAGCCGGACAATTTAGCCACATATTACTCAGCGATATACCTACATTAGGTGGTGAGGTGCGAAGCTGGATTAAAGCACGCGGCACCGAAGATGGCGCACTAGCAACCTCCACAGGTGAGCGGCAACTAGCTTATGCCAGTGAAGACGATCCCACGCGACGCTTTATCAGTTTGGTGGATGAGTTATATGATCAAAAAGTGATGCTAATCCTCAATAGTCATTGCAACTTAGAAGATTTATATCTTAACGGCGCATTGCAGTTCGAATTTAGACGCACTTATAGTCGCCTAATTGAAATGCAACAATGGGCGTAAAAATAAACCTGTGTGCTAGGGTTAAAAGTATTGAATAATCCGGTATGAACTTAAGATGCTTGAAAATTTTCAACGTCATTAAAACGCAATAAAAAATTATCTAACGCATCATTGGTTGGGTATTCAAACTGATACTTATTGTGAAAAAACACCGTTAAACTGACCTGGGCATCAGACAAGGTAATGGTGTAACCATCATGGTCCGTTTGTGCACTAATGCCACAAAGCCAATAATCATGACCACTATAGCCATCTTCGAGCGAGCGTTTTTCGCCATATTGGGTAACTTTGTTAAACACTTTTAGTGCACGGTGAATATCAATTTCATTTTTCATTTAATGCTCTACTGTTAATATTTTTATATTGCTATTTAAAGATACTATACGCCAGCGGTACTTAATAGATCAGTAGTTAACAGATCTGCTTTTAATCGATATATCCGCTTAGATTTGTTCAATAGGGTAGTCTATTTTTCGCTTAAAACATTTCCCTTTGTTAACACAACAAGGCAGAATCACGATACTTTATAACAGATAGCAGCGATACCATGCCTGATATTGTAATTGCCTTTTTTGCCCTCGGTTTAATTGCCGGATTAATCAAATCAGATTTAAAAGTCCCCAAAGCGACCTATGAAACTTTATCTATTTTGCTAATGCTTACCCTCGGATTAAAGGGTGGCATGGCATTACATGGTGAAACAAGTAACTTAGTGATATCTGAATTACTGTCTGTTATTGCACTTGGGTTCATCATCCCATTGAGTTTGTATCCACTGCTGCGAAAACTCATCAAACTGCCGCAAAAAGAAGCCATTAGTATTGCCGCCCATTACGGCTCGGTCAGTGCAGGAACGTTTGCGGTCGTGATGGCCATGGTTGATAAGTCACAATGGCCATTACGACCTGAAACCACCCTCTATCTAGTATTGCTTGAATTGCCCGCTATTATCATTATGTTGTGGCTACATCGATACCTACAAGCCAAAACAGCCGGTAACGAAGTACATTCATCTGCTGGCAGTATTTTACATGAAGCCCTAACAAGCCGCGGCGTGGTGTTGTTATGCGGTGGTGTGGTCATAGGTTGGCTTTATGGCACCAGTGGCATGGCACCTTTAACACCGATGTTACTGGCTGGATTTAAAACATTATTAGCACTATTTTTATTAGAAATGGGCATTAGCACTGCTAAAGTGTGTTTCCCTATTCCTTACAAGCAATGGCGTTTATTAGTCTTTGCTGCGGTTGCACCATTTGTATTGGCATGGGTAGGCATTGGTTTAGGGGTGTTACTTGATTTACCCTCTGGCAGTATTTTAGTGTTGGCGGGCTTAAGCGCGAGTGCATCTTATATTGCTGCACCTGCAGCGATTAAAGCCGCCATCCCGGATGCGAATATTGGTTTGGCTATGTTGGCATCACTCGGGGTAACCTTTCCAATTAACGTCCTGATTGGCTTACCTATGTACCAATTATGGATTGAAAAAATATTAAGCTAAGCAACAACCCGTAAGCTTAATGCCTATTTTACATAGTCAGTATTACTGTAATGAGTCATATATAGTAACGATAAACCAGCGCTAGCCCATCATGTTAGTGTTGGTTTATCTAAACACCAATTAATGTATCGATTGATGTATTGATCGCATCGCTAGATCGAGTAATTCGATCAAAATACACTTCAACGATCATGTCGACCCTCTTCAATCATCGAGCCGTTGTAGAGTGTCTTTATTATCAAGTATCACTCTTCACTGTATTGGTAAACGCCACAAACAAAATAATAAAATACTACCAAGGAAGCTAAATGGCTAAGCACCAACCCCACTGTTAGCAAAGTGGTTAACCGTTTTGTTACCCACTTCGCTTACCTAATGATTAAACGTCTAAAATATCGTTATAAATTTCAATGACACTATCAGTTTTTGGCTGCACACTTTGCTTAGGTAACTTGCCTGGCAACTGCTGTAAGGTAAGCTCATGATTTTCATCACGGAGCCAACAGTAAGTTTGAGTTAGATGCTGAGCTTGCATGATAGGCAATAACTCCAATTCAGCTAATACCTCAAAAATGCGCACATTATCAGACCAAATAGTTAATTCATGATATTGGTGGGCATAGGCTAAGACTAAGTACTGGGCAATAAACTCGATGTCCGCAATACCACCCGCACTTTGTTTTAAATCAAATATTTCAGGTTCACCATGCAATAAATGCTCACGCATTTTTGTGCGCATGTCCCTGACAGCTTTAGCCAATTGCACTTTATCACGCTCTATTTGCAATACTTGCGCACGCAGTTCACTAAAGCGTCCTGCTAGCGAATAATCGCCAAACACAAAACGGGCACGTACTAACGCTTGATGCTCCCAGGTCCACGCTTCTTGTTGTAAATAGGCACCAAAATGTTCAATTTCACTCACTAGTAAACCAGAAGCACCTGACGGACGTAAACGCATATCCACTTCATATAGCTCGCCTGATGTAGTGCGAGTAGCAAACAAATGCACAATCCGCTGAGCTAGCTTTAGGTAAAAATAACCATTATCAATAGGACGGTCACCATCAGTGCTGCCAGCACCTGTATGTCCGTGTAGAAAAACCAAATCTAAATCAGAACCATATCCGAGCTCAATACCACCTAGTTTACCGTATCCAATCACCGCAAATCCCATGTTACTTGGACTTGTTCCCTCAGGGGTACCATGGCGAGAAGCCACCTGATGCCAGGCTTGTAGCACAACTTGTTCAATAATAGCTTCGGCCAAAAAGGTTAAATGATCGCTTACCTGCATAACAGGTAAAACGCCGGTCACATCAGCTGCAGCGATCTTAAGCTGTTGTGACAATTTAAACTGGCGCAATGCTTCCATTTGCTGCTCCATGTCATCTTCTGGCACTCGCAACAAATATTGGCGTAATTCGCTAGGATAATCATCAATAGAGGTAATGTCATACAGCTGCGACGGATCAATTAGCTCATCGAGCAACATGGGGAAATTAGCCAACTCGCGTGCAATCCAAGGGCTTGCACAACATAGACTGACTAACTGCTGCCTGGCACCTGGGTTTTCACATAAAAGCTCAAGGTAAGTGGTACGAGTTAAGATTTTATCCAGCACTTTGGCAACCGGCTTAAATGCCTGACTTGGTTTAGTCTGACTCACCAGCTCTTCAAGTAACTTAGGCATTAATTTGTCAAGAGTTTCACGTCCTCGCGGCCCAATAGAACGTTTCGATACCGTTTGATGCCAATCACTTAATAACGGCCATAATTCGCTATCATCAATTTGTTGTTCTTGTAGCAAGGCATTAGCGTCTTCATCTTGCTGCACATTCCAAAATAACGAAGTCCAATGATCATTATGCTCGTGGCTGTCTGTACCGCCAACCGTAGCATTAAAATGACCGTGGATGGTTGCCATTGCGCTGGTAATTTTTTCGCGTAGCTCAGCTTCGTTTTCAATACCTAACGGGTAACATAAACGTTGCCAATCAAGTTGATTATTCGGTAGGGTTTGCGTTTGTTTATCGTCAATAGCTTGTAGTAAATTCTCCACTCGACGTAAAATAATATAACTGTGTTTAAGCTCATCGACGGCTAAGTATTCCAATTGCCCTAAGCTGTACAAGGTATCAATGGCGCCAAATAAACTTTGCTGACGTAATGCAGGTTCGCGGCCACCGCGGATCAACTGAAAACTTTGCACCACGAATTCAACTTCACGGATCCCACCGGCGCCAAGTTTAATATTATCGGTTAATTGTCGACGCCTAACTTCTTGAGCAATCAATTGCTTCATTTTACGCAATGATTCAATCGCAGAAAAGTCGATATAGCGCCGATACACAAATGGCCGTAATAAGTCATGTAACTCATCACAATAGCCCGACCAAGGCCCAAGCACGCGAGCTTTGACCATGGCATAACGCTCCCAGTCACGCCCCTGCTCTTGGTAGTAATCTTCTAGACCACTAAAACTCACTACTAATGGACCACTTTCGCCATAAGGACGCAAACGCATATCGACGCGAAAGACAAATCCATCAACGGTCACTTGGTCGAGTAGATTGACCAAGCGCTGTCCCATACGAATAAAAAATTGTTGATTTGCCTGAGTCCGCCTTCCGCCAACCGTGTCACCATGTTCTGGAAAGGTAAAAATTAAATCAATGTCTGATGAAAAATTTAGTTCACGCCCACCTAATTTTCCCATACCTAAAATCAATAAGGGTTGCGGCTTACCCTCTGCACTCGTTGGTGTGCCATATTGCAAACACATCTCTTGATATAACCAATCGCGTCCAGCAATCACTAATGCCTCTGCTAATGCAGACAAATCGAGTAAAGACTCCTCGACTGGAGTGTAATTTAAAAAGTCACGCCAGGCTAAACGCACCATCTGTAGGTTACGATAGCGGCGCAAGGCCGACTTAACCTGCTCTTCTTGTGTTAAGTCCGCTATCAGCGAATGCAACTCAGCATCAAATTCACTGCGCACCACATCATCTAATAGACCATCAAATAACTGCACAATCCATTCTGGATGACGACAAAGCTGCTCACCTGCGTAGTCACTCAATCCAAACACGACCGTTAACTGTTGCTGTTGTATGGCTGTCAGAGTGGTTTTCGCTTCTGGCCAAACATCGCAGAGTCTTAACCAGTAACGATCTGCGCTGTCTAGCATCGCTGCAGATAATACCTTGTTACTTTGGTTTTGCATGGCAATAATGACCCCTAAAGAAAATGAACATTGGACATATTATGTCGTGAATGGTATATCTATCAGTCAGTCAAATGATCAGATTAATATCATTGACACTGAGATTACTATAACCTGTGTCATATTGAATTAGCACATGAAAAATCTACATTTTGGAGAAAACATGGTAGGTCACCTCCCCCGTGTACTCACATTGATAACGGTATTGTTTGTCACGCTGGCCCTTGGCGGTTGCGGCGACGATAGACCGGAACAAATTGCTAAGTACCAGCAACTGACCCAACAACGACTTGACCTGTTGGCCAGTTCGCTCGATAACAATCAGTTACGCAATGCGACGTTACTCAAACAATACACTCGTGTTCTCGCTCAGCGTCAATCCGACTTAACCCCATTACTAGAAGAGCTGGCTAAAGATGCCAGCACTGAAGGGCCAATGTTTAAGTCATTAACGCGTCGTTACAAAGATTTAAACGACAGCGCTAATTTTATTGATTTAGACCAACAGTTAGCAGAAGCACAGAATATTTATCAAGCCGCAGACACTAGCTTGTATAACGATATGCTTTCCGACCCAGTCAATGTTGTTGCCGATATGTCTAAAGGGCAACTCGCTCGAGTTAATGCTATTAGTCGTGAGGCAGAAGCCTTGGCAAATGGCACTGATGGCAGCGGTGCGGGTAGCCAACTTGTTGGTAATCCGGCTTACGGCAGCTGGCAAAATAATTCAAGTGGTACCTCTATCTGGGCTTGGTATGGCATGTACGCGATGTTTTCTAATTTTTCGCGCCCAATAGGTTACGGCAGTTGGTCAGGTAATCGTGGTTACAGCTATTATAATGATGTGGGACGGTACCGTTACACTTCACCAAAACAAGCAAGCTCACAAGCAAAAACTTTTGAGCAAACCAAAAAACGTTTTAATAGCCAAGGGAAACGATTCGATAGCCCTTATGCTAAAGCTCGAACAGGTTCTACTAGCTTGTCACGCCAAAGCACCAGTGCACCCAAAGCGAATAGCACCACTCAGAGCGCGAGTAGAAAATTTCGTTCGAGCTACTCAAAAGACAGCAGTTTCCGTAACTCAAGCAGCCGCACTAGTCGCGGTGTTCGCCGTGGAAAATAGGTAAGGACTCACCATGACATTTTTTCAAGAATATGGCTTAACTCAACATTTGGCGATTATTTTAGCCATTGATTTAACCATCGCTATTATTTTGCTGACGCTAATGCGTTATTTGCAGGGGTGGAGCGTTAAAGTCAACAGCAGTGCAGAGTTAGCCGAACGCGACAATTTTGCCTTTGGGATCAGTACTGCTGGTGCTGTGGCGGCTTTAGGTATTGTGCTTACAGGCGCCATCACTGGCGAAGCGGCACCGTCTTACTTAACCGAAGCTATAGGCATGTCGGCATACGGCTTGTTTGGCTTAATACTGATTAAGTTAGGCCGTTTTCTACATGATAAAATCGCCTTAAATGAATTTGCTAAAAACGATGAGATTCTTAAAGGTAATATTTCTGTTGCTGTGGTTGATGCTGCTGCGGCTATAGCCACTGCCATTATTATCCGTGCGGTATTAATGTGGGCTGAAGATATTACTCTAGATACCTTTATCGCTATTTTTAGTGCCTTTTTGATCTCACAACTGATGTTAGTGATACTAACCCGACTACGTGAAAAGCGTTATGCCAAACGTAATCAAGGCGCGTCAATGCAACAAGCATTAACTCAGGGCCAAACGGCATTAGCTCTTCGTCACAGCGGCTACATGATCGCCATGGCACTAAGCTTTAATGCGGCGAGTCATTTTATTGCTTATGATCCAACAGCCCATGTAAGCAACATTATTGGTTGGTGCGCATTCTCACTGATCATGCTGGTGGTATTGTCATTACTAATAACCATAGTGAAAAAACTGGTGTTAGCCGGTATCAATCTTGCTGAAGAAGTTGAGAAACAACAAAACATCGGTATTGCAGCCGTTGAAATGGCAATTAGTATTGCCGTTGCCCTTATTCTCACGGCGTTAATGGCTTAATTTATGACAACACCTTTGCTCGGCGATCTTCCCGCTAACACTACACTGGGGGACTCGCAGCAAAGTTCTCCTCCATCTCGTCAAGTATCATGGTTTGATGACGCTTTATTACTCGGCATTATGGCCTCATTGGCGGGATGCGGTCTTATTTATGAATACTTATTATCACACTATGCGGGTCGTATTCTCGGTGCATTAGAAGCCGCCATTTACACTATGATTGGCTTAATGATTGTGTCTATGGGGGTGGGCGCTTTTGCCGCACGTAAAATAAAATGCGCTTTTACTGGCTTTGCCATGCTCGAATTAACCGTAGCACTGTGTGGCTCTTTTGCCATTATCATTACCGCTGCTGTCATCGGATTCGGTCAACAATTGCCGTTAACCATCGCCAATACACTGGGCCTACCGCCGGATCATTTACCCAATGGTGGATTTATTGCCAGTTTGCAAACTCTCAGTGCATATTTACCTTATGTTTGGGGAGTATTACTCGGGTTAATGATTGGCATGGAAATTCCACTTATTGCTCGCGTTCGGCAATCTTTATCTGAAGCACACTTACTGCATAATGCCGGCACTATATATGGTGCCGATTATATTGGCGCTGGAATAGGCGCTGCTATCTGGGTCGGTTTTATGCTGGCCATTGATATTCAATTAGCTGCCGCACTTACAGCGAGCGTTAACCTACTCGCTGGACTGGTGTTTATTTGGCGTTTTTGGTCAAAAATAAATCATGTTAAATTACTGCTTATAGGCCATATTATTGCCAGTGTGGTGATTGGGTTATTAGCCGTTAAAGGCCCTACATGGGAACAGCATTTTAATAATCTTTTGTATAAAGATCATGTAGTGTATGCCAAAGCGACCCGTTTTCAGCAGCTCAATTTTACTGAGCGTTTGCGCGGCGGTGGTTTACCTCCCGTTTATAATTTATACATCAACGGTCGGTTACAATTTTCTAGCAGCGACGAACATATCTACCATAGCTTTTTGGTTCATCCCACATTGGCTGCCAGCGCACGACACGATAACGTATTAATTATTGGTGGTGGTGATGGCTTGGGGCTAAAACAAGTGCTCAAATGGCAACCTAAAGCGGTTACCTTAATGGATTTAGATAAGGATCTACTGGCATTATTTAAATCGCCACCAGCAGATATGCCACAACGCTTACGTGACGCATTACTGGCATTAAACGGCGACGCCTTAAACGATCCACGCCTAACCTTAATGGTGGACGATGCATTTAATGGGGTTGATAAGCTAATTCAAAATGGTCAAATGTTTGATGCCATCATTGTTGACTTACCCGACCCAAGTCATCCTGATTTAAACAAACTGTATTCAGACTTATTTTATCGTAAGCTTAATGAATTACTTAGCGCCGATGGCGTGATAACGGTGCAATCAACCTCTCCTTATCATGCGCCAAAAGCGTTTATATCGGTTGGCAAAACACTAACTGCATCAGGGTTTAATGTAAAACAGTATCACCATAATGTGCCTAGCTTTGGTGAATGGGGTTGGAGTATTGGCAGTAAAATGGGTAAAAACCCGCAGCAACGTCTTGCTGCATTAACCGATATACCAGTACCTGAAGAATGGCTAACCCCAGGACTGATACACGCTTCATTTGAGTTTCCAAAGAATTTCTATGCCGATATAGATAAAATCAAAGTGAACGAGATTGGTTCACTACAGCTGTATTACTATCATTTAGCGGCTTGGTCAGAAAATGAAGTAATTAATCTTTTTTAATTGGACCAGATAGCGCTTGACATATTATGTCTAGATGCTATCTTTACTCACAGACATAATATGTCAATTAAGGACGAATATGAACATCCATACCATTGCAAGTCACCTAAGCGGACTATGCGATAACAGCAAAACCGGTTTTCAGTTTGATTGTTATCCGATTGACGGTGATGTTGAAGTGTTACAAGTCAATATTGTCGGCCGAGAAGAAATTCCGGTATTTGTATCAGTAACTGACAACCAAATATTGTGTATCAGTTATTTGTGGGGCGAAAACGAAGTAAACCAAGCCCGCCGCGCTGAAATGTTCGAGACCATGTTAGAGCTCAACATTCCAATGCCATTATCATCGTTTGCTAAAATTGATGATAAATATGTGGTTTACGGTGCATTGTCTGTGCTATCAAGCATGGAAGAAATTGAACAAGAATTAGCAGTACTGTCAGACAACTGTCTGGAAGTCATCGACGAACTCGTCGAATTTTTACTCTAAGGAGCCAATTATGGGCATTCTAAACAAGATTCTTACAGCGTTTCGTGGTGGTGCAACTGAAGTTGGCCAGAATATCGTTGACGCAAATTCTACCCGTATTTTTGAACAAGAAATCCGTGATGCAGAAAAACATTTAACTCGCGCTAAACGTGAATTAACTGACGTCATGGCCAAAGAAATGCAAGCAAGCCGTGAAATTGATCGCTTAAAGCGTAGCGTTGTTGAGCACGAAGGTTATGTGACCCAAGCGCTGGATAAAGGCAATGAAGAATTAGCCATTGAAATTGCTGAAAAGATTGCTCAGCTAGATGAAGAGTTAGCTGAACAGCAGACAGCTAACGACAGCTTTAGCTCACATGCAGTGCGTTTAAAAGACTTAGTCAAAAAGACCGAGCGTCAGTTAAATGATTATCAACGTCAATTAACTATGGTCAAAACCACTGAAAGTGTGCAAAAAGCCACTGCAACTATTACCGACTCATTTGCATCAAGCAACTCAAAGTTGCTCAATGCTAAAGATTCACTTGAGCGTATCAAGGCACGTCAACAGCAATTTGATGATCGCTTAAAAGCATCTGAAACGTTAGCTGAAGAAAATAGTGATAAGTCATTACATGACAAACTCGCTCAAGCAGGTATTGGTGAGCAAAAGTCCAATGCTAATGCAGTGTTAGATCGCATTAAAGCACGAAAAGGCTAAGCGACTATGGGATTTCTTAGCGGCCTATTCGGCAAAAAAGAAGCCCCGAAGCGTCAGCTTGACCATCCTAATAAACTGCTCAAAGGTGATATGATCACCTTTGATGACAGTTTTGCTTTGCCTACGCATTTGCGTGGGCAACAGCTTAAGGTCGAGGCTATTCATACTTATGAATACCAGCGCTCGCAGCTTTGTGAATTCTTATTACGTGGCCACAGCGGCACCGCAATCTTTTTATCCTACGTGCAAGAAGACGAATCTTATTTAAGCATTTCAATGAAAATCAATCGCGAAGTAGTTGAGCAATTGTTTGACCTTGATGCTTTTGCTGAGGTATTTGAAGAGCCAGGCAAAGCAATACTCGCAGTACAAGCACTTCCAGCAGAGTTAACCACTGAATTGGATAAATGGCTCAGTGATGAATATCATCAAGTTGAATTTGCAAGTTTTGGTTACTTCCATCGTCAAGACTACCGGGACTTAAAGCCTCCTCAAAATGACGATGATGCTCGCGGTGAAGGTTTTGAAGGTTATAGCTTAGTTAATGCTGCAGACTCTCACGCGGTAGATGTTGAAGTTTACGAAAGTGGCGATACTGAAGTGATGCTGACGATATATCGCCCATTGACCGATATTAGAGATTACTGGCCAGCAAGCTGATACAAGTAGGAGACGATTTTCTAATGAGTTCAGGCAAACCGTTACCAGAGAAATGGCTTAAAAACCAACAAGCGGCCAAAGCAACTCAAGTGGCTTTTGATCTGGATGAGAAGTTTCAATACTCAATCCGAAAAGCGGCTTTAGACAAAGGCGTCAGCCCTTCAGACCAAATTAGGACTATACTTGGATTATCAGTCTCTAAACGTCCTAAGCGTCCTCGCTTAACCGTGTCATTAAATGCTGAAGACTACGTTATTTTAGCGCAAAAATACGGTTTAGAGAATGAATCGCAACTGGAAATTAAGAAGCGCGTATTAGATGACTTAGTCCATTTCGTTGATACTAAAGCATCAAAATAAATACTGGTCTTATCACATAACACCAACTAAAAATAACGCACTAGGCATCCGTCTTGTGCGTTTTTTGTTATGATAAGTTTAATCACTTCACCAAGCCTGACGGCTAACGAATGTAAGCGGACTTAACTACATGCTCGAATCAAAACGTTGGTCGATCAAAAACGTCGATGGTCCCAGTCCATTCGAACTTGCTATGATGGTGTTATCCCTAGTATCAGTGATCATTGTGCTGACAATTACCTTTGGTCAATTAGATGCTGAAACCAACAAAGTACTACTGTATATCGACAGTTCGATATGCGTTATTTTTATGTTTAAGTTTTTCCATGGCTTATACAAATCACGTAATAAAGCCTATTACTTTAGGCATCATTGGATAGATTTTGTTGCCAGTATTCCAGCCATTGAAGCACTTCGCTTCGCGCGCATATTTCAAATATTAAGAGTTATCCGACTGATCCGCATGAGCAGATCTTTATTAATCCCATTATTACGTCAACGAAAGCAATCTACTCTAGCCAGTTTATTAGTCGCTATGGTATTAATTTTAGCCACCGCATCGGTGCTTATTTTATTAGTCGAAAGCGCAGAACCTAACGCCAACATTCAAACCGCAGAACAAGCTATTTGGTGGGCATTAGTCACCATATCCACGGTCGGTTACGGTGACTTTTATCCCGTCAGTACTATTGGTCATGTCATTGGTGGGCTGGTGATTATCAGTGGGGTCAGCTTTTTTGGCGTTATCTCTGGTTACATGGCATCTGTTTTCGTTGCTCCCGATGAACAAGAACGTAACGAAGCACAAGAAGCTCAAGCTGCACATAAAGAACAGATTAATGACCAATTAAATCAGGCTCTGGAACAAATGCAGCAAAACCAGCTTAAAATGGAACAAAACCAACAACAAATGTTGGATGAAATCGCCAAACTAAGACACCAGCTAGATAAGAATTAATCATAAAACTAAACCAATATTAAGCTCAATAAAAAGCCCAAGGTAATTTATACCTTGGGCTTTTTTGTATTCACCGGTTGCATTCTAAAATGTATTTATATTATAGAAACTATCAACCAAGCCATTATTATTGACCCACTAACTTCTGCCACCAAGACAATGATTCACCACAATTGGCTACCGGATGGTAGCTAGAATCTAATGCAGGTAAACCAATAATATTATTACAATTTCCTTGCATAGCCGCACCCGTTGTACGATCAAAATAACCATTGATGACCCCATTGACGGGCATCATACGTAAACTAAGCGGCGGACGTTCGTGTAAAAAAGCTTGATACACTGCCATAGCACCACTGCTACCGTATAAACCAGTTTTACTGTTATCGTCTTGACCGACCCAAATTGCCGCTACATTACGCTCATCAAAGCCAGCAAACCACGAATCGCGGCTATCATTACTGGTACCGGTTTTACCGGCTAAACGTACTCCAGGAAACGCAGCGCCTAAACGTTTTGCTGTGCCACTAAGCACCACTTGATTCATTGCATATTGGACTAAGTAATCGGTAGCTGGATCGATTGCCATCGACGATGGTACACGGCTCACATCTAATGCTTGGTTTTGACTGTCTAGCACTGCGGTAATTGATGATAACTTTCGATAACGTCCTTCATCGGCAAGGGTTTGATAAACTTGTGCCACCATTAATGGTGAGCCATTTACCGCACCAAGAAGCATTGATGGGTATGGCGAGACATCATCATTCCAACCTGACTTTTTCAACGTTGCAACAACCTTCTCTACTCCAACAGCCAAACCGACATTGACAGTAGGAACATTCATTGAGTTTTTAAAGGCGCTTAATAAAGGCACTTGGCCAGTGAATTTTTTATCTACGTTTTTAGGAGACCAGGTTTTACCTTGCTCATTTGTTAACGTGATAGGTTTGTCATCAATAGGTGTTGCTAAGGTAAACTTATCAGCTTGACGTAATGCACTGGCATACACGAATGGTTTAATTAACGAACCGATTGGACGTCTAATTTCTACCGCACGGTTAAAACCTTCATAACTGGGTTGTTTATCACCCACCATGGCAGCAATACCGCCGGTATATTTGTCAGTAACAACCATACCGACTTGAACGTTTTTAGCTCGTTTATCTAATGATGCCATGGTAGACAACACCGCTTTTTCGGCGGCTTCTTGGGCCATAGGATCAAGTGTGGTATACACTTTAACGCCAGATTGTTTCAGTAACGAATCGCCATAACGGTCGCGTAACTCTTGTTTTACCACGGCAAAGAATGCCGGTAATTTTTGGTGTACTGATTTTGCAGCACTGCGTAGGCCAATAGGTGACTCTGTAGCGGCTTTATATTGGGCAACAGTTAATTTATCGCTTTCCATTAGTAAGCGTAAGACTAAATCACGTCGATCTTGGGCTCGTTCAGGATAACGCCAAGGGTTGTAATAAGAAGGTCCTTTAATTACTGCCACCAAAAAGGCCTGCTGCGATACGGTCAGCTCGCCTATAGGACGGCCAAAATAAAATTGTGAAGCCAGACCCATACCATGTACACCACGGGCTTTATCTTGGCCCATATAGACTTCATTGAGGTAAGCTTCTAGAATCTCATCTTTGCTATAACGAAAATCGATAATCAATGCCATGATGGCTTCACGCACTTTACGCACAATTGAGCGTTCGCTACTTAAAAAGAAATTTTTGGCTAATTGTTGGGTTAAGGTAGAACCACCTTGAACCGTCCGACCCGCGGTAATATTGACGACTGCAGCACGTGCAATAGCCAGAGGATTAACCCCAAAGTGGTCATAAAAACTCCGATCTTCTACCAGAATCAGCGCGTCAATGATCATCGATGGCATCTCTGGCGTTCGCACAAATAAGCGATCTTCGCCATCGCCGGCAATAATCCGATCAAGTAATACCGGTTCTAAGTGAAATACCGCTAATTCACGTTTATCAGACATCCTCTTAACCGAGCTAACACCTTCAGAGTCAAAGCTAATCATTACTTGCTGCTCAGCTTGATTACCTTCTGGATGTAAAAATGGACGACGCCATAATTCAATACGAGTGCTGGATGCTGAAAACTCACCTACTTGACGTGGATTAGCCACTTTACGATAACCAAGTAGTTTTAGTTCGGCCATTAACTGAGGATGGTTTATTGCAGCCCCTGGATACAGAGCCATTGAACGACTAAAAACTTGCGCAGGTAAATGCCATTTTTGACCTTCAAATTTTTGAGCAATAATTTGATCTAAATAGATGGCATAAAAACTCACTACAGCGATACCGACAATGGATAGTTTCCATGTAAGTGACCACAGTTTTTGCCACCAAGATGGGCCACTTTTTTTGGTGGTTGCCGAAGACTTTTTGGTTTTTTTAGTCATAAATAATGGTTTCATTTTCCATATAACGCTGAATTATTACATGTTATTAATAAGCAATATTGCTTATTTACACGCCTGGTGTTTTCTTTTTAGTAAATTTTGTTGCCACAGTATTGACCGGATCGTCTGGCCATAAATGCCTTGGATAGCGACCGCGCATTTCTTTTTTTACATCCGTATAAGGGCCCTGCCAAAAACTGGCTAAATCTGCCGTCGCGGCTAATGGGCGCTGTGCTGGCGACAATAGCTCCATCGTTACGGTCATTTTACCGTGTAATATTGTTGGGCTTTGCGCTAAACCTAATGCTTCTTGGAGGCGTACACTTAATAAAGCTCGGCCTTGTTGTTGATGGTTATGATAAAAATGTCCGTCGGCGTCAAGAGGCATCTGATAGCGGATCGGCGCACTAGTTCCGGTTGCCATCGGCCAATGAGTCGGCACCAATTGTTCTAACAGTTGCTGTTGTTGCCAATTGAGCAAGTTCTTAACTAATCCATAAGCACTCACTTTAGCCAATGCGGCTAATGAACGAATGTTATCTAAATGTGGTCCAAGCCAATCTTCTAATGTCGCCAACAAATACTTATCACTTAAGCAAGGCCAATCATGCTCTGGCGCAAAGTGTCGGGCTAATTCAACCCGATATTGTAACTGGATTAAAGCATCATCGCGATTAAGGATTGTTAACCCTTTTATACGGATCTGTTCTAATAATGCGGCGGTAATGTGTACCCGTTCAGGTATCAGACCGGTGTCGATTTTAATAATAATCTCACCAATTTTGGTGTGTTTCTCTGCAAAAAACCGCCCTTTAGCATCATCCCAACCACCTTGAATGTGAGTGGTTACTAACGAAGCTAATTCTGCAGTAAACAAACGTTCATCTAACCTTACAGCGAGGTAAACCTGACCAGCATTACGACCTTGAGTCTCTTGAAAGTCGGCGACCACTAACCAAGGCTCATGCGCCAAACTATCTTCGGCACGGATCACCACACCTGTACCATTACTTAATAAAAAGCCTTCATTACCCCGAGCTTTAGCAATACGGTCAGGGTAAGCAAGTGCTAACAAATAACTAATATCACGAGTCGATGCATTACGTATTGTTTCACCAACTTGACCCGATATCGCCAAGGACTGCTGCCATTGCCTAACTTGTTGCTTAATTGGCCCCTGTAAAGCCTCGTTCAAATAATGATGAATATCAGCGCCTTTTTTGGGTAAGCCACGGGCTTCAATAATGCCCGCTAACACACAGGCCAATAAACACAGTTGCGGCTGATGAGTATCCTGAACAAGTTGTTTGGCTTTAAGCAGCATATGCGCTAAACGCGGATGACAACCTAGTGCATAGGCATCATGGCCTAACGCGGTTAATTTACGCTCTGGGTCAATCAATTCAAGTTGTTGTAATAATCGCCATGCGACTTGTTCATGGATGGCTGGCGGTGGTGTTAATAATAATAACTCCGCAAATGATTTAGCTCCCCAGGTAGCGCAATCAAGTGCCATCGAAGTTAATTCGGCTTGAGTAATTTCAGGCTCATCAACTTTGCGCATGCGCCCGTGTTCTTCTTGGCTCCACAAGCGCACACAATAACCGGCCGCTAAACGCCCTGCACGGCCACTACGTTGAATAGCTGACGCTTGGCTAATGCGCTTAAGCCCTAGGCGTGTTACGCCTGTTTTGGGGTTAAAACTCGCTTCTCGTCGATAACCGCTGTCTACCACTAGGGTTATGCCTTCGATAGTTAAGCTTGATTCGGCCACATTGGTCGCCAGCACTATCTTACGTTTTCCAGGCTCTGCAGCGCGAATGGCTTGATCTTGCTCTGCCGACGACAAGTCGCCATACATAGGGCAAATAAGCCATGATGCATCCAAACGCTCGCGCAATAATCCCGCAAGCTTACGAATTTCACCTTTACCTGGTAAAAAAGCTAATACACTACCATGCTGGTAGGTTGCCAATTCAGTTGAGCTGATGGTGTCAATGATCACCCGTGACATGTGCGTAAGCCATAATTGCTGACTTGGGCAAGGCTGATAAGCAATCTCAACTGCAAAACTGCGCCCATCACTGTGGATCTGTGCAGCGGCGGGCATTAATGTGTTTAGCGGTAGACCAGACAGGGTCGCAGACATGGCAATAATATGTAAATCTTCACGCAATGATTGCTGCACTTCTAATGCTAAGGCTAGGCCTAAATCTGTCGGCAGATGACGCTCATGTATTTCATCGAAAATAACCACATCTATTCCGCTAAGTTCAGGGTCTTGTTGGATCATTCGGGTCAAAATGCCTTCGGTGACAATTTCTAATCGAGTATGAGCACTGACTTTTGACTCACCGCGCACACGATAACCTACCTGTTGACCAACCGTTTGTCCCAATTGTTGAGCAATAAATTGCGCTACATTTCGGGCGGCAACTCGACGCGGTTCTAACATCAGAATTTTGCCACTAATTTCAGGCCAAGCTAGCATCGCTAATGGCAATGCGGTTGATTTCCCCGCCCCGGTAGGTGCTTCAAGAATAATTTGACAATGGGTAGCAAACTGCGCGCGCAAAGAGTTGAGTACCGCGTGAATGGGTAATTTGGTGGTAATCGGTGATTCTGCTTGCGGCAATGCTTGTTTTGAGGTCAACGGAATTAACTTTTACGGCTATTTTCTGGCGCTCATTTTACCTATAATTGTTTCAAGGTGCCATTAATTGCCTATTTCATCTGCTAATTAATTAGCTGTACTGAACACATAACGGCAAGCAACCACATTTATATTAACCAAGGCGTTCGCAAACCGTGTTGTAACTCGGCTAAACGCGTCGGTTTATTAATCGCATAACCTTGAGCGTAATCAACGCCAATATTTTTCAGATATAGGCCAATATCAGTGTTTTCGACAAACTCAGCAATCACTTCAAAGCCCATGTCTTTACCCAGCTGACAAATTGCAGACACGATGGCTTTGTCACTGCGATTGTCACATAAATTCACCACAAATTGACCATCGATTTTAACGTAATCGACATCGAGGCATTTCAAATAAGCAAAGCTTGAAAAGCCGGAACCAAAATCATCTAAAGCGATCTTACAACCAAATGGTCGTAATAGATCAATTAATCCGGTAGCTTGATCTAACTGGCTTACTGCTGCGGTTTCAGTAATTTCAAAACATAATTTACTCACCAATTCAGGTTCAACCATTAAGCGCATTTCAAGCCAATTCATAAACTTTTGGTCTGCCAGCGACATCGCCGACAAATTCACCGACACCATGGAAAGTTGATGCCATGTGGCTAAATTATTTCCGCCCCACTTTAGCAAGTTATCTATCACCCAACGATCTACTCTAGGCGCTAAATTATAACGTTCTGCTGCAGGTAAAAAGACTCCTGGTGATACATATTGGCCATCACTTTGCACCATGCGCAGTAAGATCTCCATGTGTATTCCAGTGTCGGGTTTATCCAGCGGCTCAATTAATTGATAAAATAATTCAAACTGATTTAATGCTAGTGCACCTGTAATATCAACAGATGCAAGCATTTGGTTATACATAATGTGCATTTGTGGATCGTCAGGATTATAAAAATGCCAACGGTTACGACCTTCTTCTTTGGCTAATCGACAGGCCGCATCAGCCTTACTCATCACACCATAAATATCAGGGTCTATATAATCCACTTTAGCAATACCAATACTGGCACTAATATTATGCTTAACACCCTTCCAAATAAATTCATGACCAAACAATTGCTGACAGATTCGTTGCGCTACTTGCTGTGCTGATGAAATATCTGAGTAATGCATCAATAAGCCAAACTCATCACCGCCTAAACGTGCAACTACATCACCTTTTCGCAATAATTGTTTTAATCGCGTGGCTACTTGTTGCAATAATAAATCCCCAGCTTGATGACCACTAAGATCGTTGACTACTTGAAATTGATCGAGATCAAGAAAAGCAATACAAGCCGGAGCTTGCTCTTCATCGTTTAATAACTCTTCGAGCATATTTTCAAACTGTAGCCGATTGGGAAGCCCGGTTAGCACATCATAATTTGAATGGAACGATAATTCATCAGCCAGTCGATAGCGCTCAGTGACGTCTTCAATCATTAATAATAACTGTTGCTGTTTATTAAGCGCATGGCAAAAACTAAACTTGTACCAATGAATTTGCACACCATTTCGCAGCGGCACTTCACACCAGGCTTGGCGTAAAATACCCTCACGAACAATGTGCAAGGTATCGAGCAATAGAGGATGATCTTCTTCGCGCAACAAGTTAAACAAACTCTGCCCAATACTAATTGGCAGGGTATCTTTACTCGCGTCATTTTGCAGTACAACATTATTGTGTAAATCAATCAGCGCACAGGGTATCGGCAATAACTGAAACAACTCTTGATACTGTTTATCTTTACTATCTAGCAGCACGGCTAAGCGACGTAACTCAAGTGATGATGCTAGTTGATAAGCGGTATCGTCGAGTAACTTTTGCACAAATACACAAGGGTCTTCATGCTGACTAATAATAGGATTAGCATCTGAACCACACAGAGTGCCTAACACAACTTTTACATTACCAACCTGTAATACTGGGCTTAGCGCGAGGTGCTTACAATCAATATTAAGGGCATTAAAAGTGCCTAAAAGAGGGGTTAAAATTGCGTTTTCGTCGGCATAACCAGTATAAGCGTAAGTGATGGGGTGATGATTGAAAAACAACGATTCACATAGCGATAAATTATCTTCTAAAAGTTGATTAAACTGTTGTTCAGTTGCTGCAGAGGCACCAAAATGACTGACACACTGTTGCTCTGAGGTGTCGATAATATCAGTATCAACCGCAAATAATTTATCATACTGACTCGTTAGTACAAATGCAGCACTGCATTCTAGCCTGTCGCAGACTAACTGTAGTGCTTGATTAAGTAGTGATAACACCGAAGTGTTATTACCCTCAATAGGTCCATCTGTAAAAACACTTTTCAATAGTTGCTGGGTGCTATCGGCCATTCATCAACTCAGTCAAGGTTAGCAATTCAATTTGCTTGGGAATAAAAAACATGCGCTATATTATCGTTAACATTGGCTTAAGTGTAGTTTAGTCATTCACGAATAACGATATTTGTTTATATCAAGCAGTATTAATAATCTATTCGGCTCAGGGTTTCAACTCATTACTAATTAAGGATAACCGAATGCAGACCACATCTTCACGAAGATTGTTTGTCGGTTTTAGCTTAGACAAGTCACAAGAAGAAAAAATATTACTTCTACAACATAGGCTTAAGCTATTAATAAACAATGAAGCAAAGATCGTAAGCGATACCAATTTACACATGACGCTCGGATTTTTAGGCCAGGTAGATCCGACCAGTTACACCAGTATCATCAATGCGATTGGATTGATGCATAAACCTATTTTTCAGCAACCATTAGATACTCTAGCGTTATGGCAATCGACACAGTTAATCTGCTTAAAAGGCCAAGCAAGCAAACCGCTATTAGCTATGATTCAATCATTAATATCGATTGCCAAACAGCACAACTTATTTGTCAGCCAGCACCAATACACGCCGCACATCAGCTTATTTCGTCATGTTAACATGACAAATTTGCCAATATTGGGATGCACCACAAACTTATCCTTAACGCCGACACATTTACATCTGTACCAATCTATCAATAACTCACAGCAAATTAACTATTCAATTATCAAAAGTTGGCCGTTAATTGCAGATGATAAAAAGCCGCTGTTACTTAGTATCCCACCCCTTAATTTTAGAGGAAGTTAAATAACAACGGCTGCAGATTTATTCTAAATGAAGACGGCTATTGACTAGTCTTTTAATAACTCGGCAATGGTCAATACACCATGAGTTGTGGCACCTGCAGCCCATAAAGCTGAAGCTGATGATTCAAACGCTGCCGCTAAGTCAACATGTAACCAATTAGCTTGTGGTGACACGAAGCGCCATAAAAAACCAGCGGCATTTGATGCTCCACCTGCGCCGCCGCCTTTCACTGGGCGACTGTTTGCTGTATCGGCATAAGCTGATGGACACATATCTTTATGCCATGGATCTAACGGTAATGGCCATACGTTTTCAGATACAGCAGCGGCACTTTTTTGTGCTAATTGTAATGTGGCTGTTTGTGGTGAAAAAATCGCATTATAATTTGAACCTACTGCCATCACTGCAGCGCCGGTTAATGTTGCAGCATCAATAATTAAGCCTGCGCCAGTTTCTGATGCGGCTTGTAAACCATCAGCTAATACCAAGCGCCCTTCGGCATCAGTATTAACAACTTCAACCGTAGTGCCATTTTTGTAGGTTAAAATATCACCTAGTTTAAACGCACGACCACTGACTAAGTTTTCTGCACAACATAGGAATAACTTAACGCGTTTATTCAGGCCTGACTTCATCGCCAATCCTAAAGCGGCTGTGACAGTGGCAGCACCACCCATATCACATTTCATTGCGAGCATACCTTCTGTCGACTTAAGGCTATAACCACCTGAGTCAAAGGTAATACCTTTACCCACTAATGCTACCGATACCGGCGCATCAGCGCCCAACGGATTAAAATCAAGCTCTAATAAAGCAGGAGGGCGCTCACTACCACGACCGACAGCATGAATACCGACCCATTTTTTTTCTAATAATTCTTGGCCTTCAATAATAGTGAAACTGACATGGTCACCACCAATGTTTTTTAACCAAGATGCGGCTTGATTTGCTAACGATAAAGGTGATAAATCTTCAGGAGTATCATTGATTAATTTACGAGCAAACTGGGCTGCTACAGCTCGATGATTTAAAATTTCTTTATCTGCATCATTACCACACCAATCCACTTGATAACCTGCTTTAGCCGTAGCAAAACCTTGCGCAAATGCCCACTGTGAATGCAAGTTCCATAAGCCGCCGTCTAGCTGCACATAATTAATGCCTTGGTTACGAATCTTTCTTGCGGCCATTTGTACTTGGCGCAGTTCATCGCTACCCGATAAATGAATCGTTGCCAGAGAACCTTGAAAGGTCACATCAGCTTTACCCCAATGAGAGGCGGGGGCTTCGGTGGTGAGCGTAACGGTCATAATATTCATAATATTCCCTTGTAATAAGCCTAATAACAACAATACTCGCACTTAATCACGAGCTAATGGCAGTAGTGTAGACAAAACATAATCGATAAACCAAGCTAAAGTTTGTTAGCATTGTTGTAAATCAACTCATTAAATGTCTCATTGATGAAATTTACTCCCGAATTCGAATCCGGTGTACTAATTAAACGTTATAAACGTTTTCTCGCCGATATCAAGCTATCTAATGGGCAAGAGATCACCATTCATTGCCCCAATACTGGCTCAATGAAAAATTGCTTATTCCCAGGAGAGAAAGTGTGGTTTTCTACCTCGGATAATCCCAAGCGTAAATATGCCCATACTTGGGAATTGATGCAAACAGACCAACAACACCTTATAGGGATTAATACCGGAAGAGCCAATGCTCTTGCAGAAGAAGCGATAAAACAGCAAGTAATAGCTGAACTGCAAGGTTATGACACGCTAAAACGAGAAGTGAAATACGGCAATGAAAATAGTCGTATCGATATTTTGCTCACTAGCCAAAACCGAGCTGAGTGCTATATTGAAATAAAGAGTTGTACCTTACTTGAAGAGCAAATAGGTTACTTCCCAGATTCCGTGACCACTCGAGGACAAAAACATCTTAGAGAACTAATGCACATGGTAACATTGGGTCACCGTGCTGTATTATTATTTGTGGTACAGCACAGCGGCATAACCCATGTTCAACCCGCGCGACATATAGATCCACAATATGCTGACTTACTCCAACAAGCCGTAGCAAGCGGTGTTGAAGTACTGGCTTATAAAACAGAACTTTCGCCACAGGGAAGTTTCATCAGTATCCCCTGTAAAGTGATAGTGTAGATAAAAATAAAACTTAAATACCATGTAAAAAATTTGCCACGCTATAGAGTTTCTGGTATAGATAGCGGCCATAAATTTAAGACGCCCTTAAAACGCAAATGATTACAGGAGATGCGTTATGCCTCAAGGCACGAAAAAACTTGGCGTACTCGCTATCGCTGGAGTAGATCCTTACCAGGAATCGGCTGGTGAAGAGTATATGAATACCAAGCAACGTGGTCACTTTACATTGATTCTCGAAGCATGGCGTAACCAATTGCGTGAAGAAGTCGACCGTACGTTAACTCACATGCAAGACGAAGCTGCAAACTTTCCTGATCCTGTCGACCGTGCAGCACAAGAAGAAGAATTCAGCTTAGAATTACGCGCACGTGATAGAGAACGTAAACTGATCAAGAAAATTGAAAAGACGTTACATAATATCAAAGAAGACGATTTTGGTTTTTGTTTCTCATGTGGTATCGAAATTGGTATCCGTCGTCTAGAAGCTCGTCCTACAGCAGATCAATGTATCGACTGTAAAACACTAGCCGAAATAAAAGAAAAACAAATGGCGGGTTAACCCGTTATTAATTAGGGCGAGATTATCTCGCCCTTTTGTTTTATTGTGTTCAGCGTATTTAACAACGTCATTGTTTCGCTCAATTTGAGTGGAACGAGATCAAAAAATTTCTAGTAAGCCAAAAATATAACCTCAAGTATGAGTACTAATTCCTATATCGGACGTTTTGCCCCCTCCCCATCAGGTCCACTGCATTTTGGTTCACTTATTGCTGCACTAGGCAGTTATCTGCGGGCACACAATCAACAAGGCCAATGGCTGGTCCGCATAGAAGATATAGATCCCCCACGAGAAATTCCCGGTGCCAGCGATAATATCCTAAGAACTCTCGATGCCTACGGCTTACATTGGCATGGCACGCCACTATTCCAACATCAACGACATCAGGCATATCAAGACCTAATTGATGCACTTATCGAAAGTGATGAAGCTTATTATTGCCAATGCACACGTAAAATAATTCAAACTAGCGGCGGTGTGTACGATGGTCGTTGTGGACAGCATCAGCCTCGGTTAACTCACGGTGCGATCCGTATTCGTAATCACGCTAAAGTCGATCATTTTATTGATCAACTTCAAGGCCATGTCGTTGTTGATAAGGCTTTCGCTGAGGAAGACTTTATTATCAAACGTAGCGATGATTTATATGCATACCAACTTGCCGTTGTACTCGACGATACGTGCCAAGGTATTACTGAAGTGGTCAGGGGATGCGATTTACTTGAAGCCAGTTGCCGACAAATAAGCATGTTTACCCAATTAAACCTCACCCCACCTAACTGGCTCCATTTACCTTTGGTTTGTACTCAAAAAGGCTTTAAATTATCGAAGCAAAATCATGCTCCAGCCATCGACATCACCCATCCGCAAGCCAGTATTAATGCAGCACTCGCCTTTTTAGGCCAACCACTCGTTGATGTAGATTCAGTTGAAGTCATGCTTAAACAGGCAGTAAAGCAATTTAGCTTAAATGCCATTCCGGCCGAGAAAGAAATTATATTATCGACAATAAATAACTAGCTATCGTCCTCTTCTGGTATAAGTTATTGCATTAAGCACGTTTTAGCACAGCTGCACGTATACTCATTAGGTCACATTTAATGTATTATACCCGCCAGATTTTTAATCAAATTATTTTAGCATCCCGAGGTGTATTATTTTTCGCCGTATTAGCCAATTCTGTAAACAGCTATTTGAAAACAACAAAGTAGCTCCAGTCCTTGAAGAACCCATTCAAGAAGATGGCTTACGTCTGGATATTATCTCCAGAGATGGTCACTCCATTTCACGTCGCCAAATTAGTGAAAATGCACTAAAAGTACTCTATCGTCTTAATAAATCGGGCTATAAAGCTTATTTAGTTGGCGGTGGTGTACGCGACATTCTATTAGGTCTTGAACCGAAAGATTTTGACGTAGCAACCAATGCCACACCAGATGACATTAAAAAACTATTCCGTAACTGTCGTTTAGTCGGCCGTCGTTTTAGATTGGCACATATCGTTTTTGGTCGTGATGTCATTGAAGTTGCCACTTTTCGTGGTCACCATAATGAAAGCAACGATAAAGTATCGAAATCCAATGCTGAAGGTCGTTTATTACGCGATAACGTCTACGGTGAGATCGATGAAGATGCCGAACGTCGTGACTTCACCATTAACGCGCTCTACTACGATATTAGCGACTATTCTATTCGCAGTTATGGTGGTGGATTAGCTGATCTTAATGCTCGAACGATCAAACTTATTGGCGACCCAGATACCCGTTACCGTGAAGACCCTGTGCGTATGCTTCGTGCCGTTCGTTTTGCCACTAAACTGGATATGCAAATCGACCCCGTTACTGCCGACCCAATCAAGGCACTTGCACCATTATTAAGTGATATCCCTGCTGCGCGCATGTATGAAGAAGTATTAAAACTGTTTTTTGCTGGTAAGGCAGAAGCCAATTACAACATGATGCAACGTTTTGGTTTATTTGCTCCCTTGTTCCCACAAGTTAGCGCCTTAATCGAAGAGTTGCCTAAAGGGCAAACAGCTAAAATGCTGCAAGTCGTTATGCGTAATACCGATATTCGTGTTAGTGAAGATAAAACCGTTACCCCAGCATTTTTCTTTGCTGCAATCTTGTGGTACCCGGTTAAACAACGGGCTGATGATATTGCCATTGAAAGTGGCTTAACCCATTACGATGCATATGTTGCTGCAATGGGTGATGTGCTTGAAAAACAATGTCTCACAATTAGCTTGCCACGACGATTTAGCACTCCAGCACGCGACATTTGGCAACTGCAACTTCGCTTGGAGCGCGGTCAAGGCACACGAGCCTTTAAACTGTTAGAGCATCCTAAATTCAGAGCCGCTTATGATTTACTGCTACTGCGCGGTGAAGTTGAAGCAGGGAATATCGCCAAGATAGCGGAATGGTGGAAGGCGTTTGTAGAAGCTGATGAAACTGACCGTAGCGATATAGCAAAAAGTATTAAAGGCAGCAATACTCGCAACAGAAATGCTCCACAGCGTAAACGTCGCCGTAAACCAGCAGCTAAGCCTGCGGAAGAATAATTATTATGGCTGTACAAGTTTATGTCGCGTTAGGCGCTAATTTAGCCGAGCCAAAACAACAACTTGACTTTGCAATGACAGCGCTAAAAACATTGGCGCTAAACCATACTTTTACAGTATCAGATTATTATCGCTCTAAACCTATGGGCGATGTTATCCAACCCGATTATGTTAATGCTGTCGCGGGGTTTCAAACCACGCTACAGCCGATTGAATTACTTGATGCTTTACAGCATATAGAGCAACAACAAGGGCGTCTTCGGCTTGAACACTGGGGACCTCGTACCTTAGATTTAGATTTGTTACTGTATGGGCAACAACATATAAACCAACCTCGGCTCTGTGTGCCTCATTATGGCATGAAGCTGCGCAGTTTTGTGTTAGTACCATTAGCAGATATCGCACCCACGCTAATATTGCCGTGTAATACAAGCCTTGAAAGCCTTATTAGTGTGACAATGCGTGATGAATTGCAAAAGCTTATCGATTTAAGTTGATCTTAACGGACAGAACATTAAGCTCAACTTTTAGTATTTCAATATTGTTTTAAGAGCCTACTATGTCAAAAGTCACCAGTTCGACCCTAATCAAGTTCAAACAAGAAGGTAAAAAGTTCACCGCATTAACAGCTTATGACGCTAGTTTTGCCGGCGCATTTGACAGCGAAGGTGTGGATGTACTTTTAGTGGGCGATTCACTCGGTATGGTGCTTCAAGGCCATAACGATACCTTGCCAGTAACTATTGCTGATATTGCCTACCATACCGCTTGTGTTAAACGTGGTGTTGCGCGCGCTTTACTCATCGCAGACATGCCGTTTATGAGTTATAGCACCCCAGAGCAAACTATGGCTAACGCGGCAATATTAATGCAGGCAGGTGCCAGCATGGTTAAATTAGAAGGCGGACATTGGCTACTTGAAAGCGTAAAAATGTTAACCGAACGCGGCATTCCAGTTTGTGCTCACCTAGGATTAACCCCACAATCAGTAAACGTATTTGGCGGCTTTAAAATACAGGGTCGCGATGCTGATAACGCACAACGCATTCTAGATGAAGCTAAAGCATTGCAGGCTGCTGGCGCACAATTATTAGTGGTTGAATGTATTCCGGCTTCACTGGCTAAAGCCATTACTGAAGCATTAACCATTCCAGTTATTGGTATTGGCGCTGGCGCTGATACTGATGGCCAAATCCTAGTTATGCATGATGTGTTAGGTATTTCCAGTGGTTATATTCCACGTTTTTCAAAAAACTACCTTAAACAAACCGGTGAAATCCGCTCGGCAATCAAAGCCTATATTGATGAAGTAGCTAATGGCACATTCCCTGCTGAAGAGCATACATTTAGCTGATCGCCTCACTGAAAAGCTAAGCGATTCATGTAACCATGCATTGCATGCACATCAATTGACGACATTGATTTTTTATTAAGGTTCCAACAGAAAATGATTACCACCGCTGCTATTTCAACTATTCGCGAACATGTAAGTGCTTGGCGTCGTAAAGGCGAAACTGTTGCCTTTGTTCCTACAATGGGTAACTTACACCAAGGTCACGTCACCCTAGTGAATGAAGCTAAAAAGCGCACTGATCATGTGGTGGTGTCTATTTTTGTTAATCCAATGCAATTTAGTGTCAACGAAGACTTAGACGGCTATCCACGCACTCTGACACAAGATAGCGACAAGCTAATGGCTGCCGGAGCAGAAATACTGTTTACTCCAACGGCCGAGATTATTTACCCTAAGGGGTTTTCACAACAAACATTTGTAGAAGTACCTGATATTGGTGATGAATTATGTGGCGCGAGTCGTCCAGGTCATTTTCGCGGCGTAGCAACGATTGTCACCAAACTGTTTAATATTGTGCAACCCGATATTGCCTTATTTGGCCGTAAAGATTTTCAACAATTGATGATAATTAAAACCATGGTTGAAGATTTATCAATGCCGATTGAAGTCATTGGTATTGAGACTATCCGAGAAAAATCAGGTCTGGCGATGAGCTCGCGTAACGGCTATTTAACTACGGATGAAAAACACTCGGCGGCGACATTAAAACAAGCATTAGATAATATTGTTGATGCAATACAAAATAACCAACCAACGCAACAAGCCATTGCAACAGCTGAACAATCTTTGATTAACGCTGGCTTTACTCCAGATTATCTCGAAGTAAGAAATGCTAATACACTGCGCCAAGCTACAGCAGCGGATACCGCGTTAGTCGTTATTGCTGCAGCATATCTCGGTAAGGCTCGCTTAATTGATAATGTGACATTTTCTCGTCATACAAACTAACCAGGTAAATTAATATTTACCTGTAAAACCACTTAATTTTGACTTAATCTAATAAAATAAATAAGATTGTTTTTATTGAAATTTTTAGTGTCAAAAACTGGTTTTATCGATAAACTTGAACCATATTTAAGCGATATAATCATTTTAGCGACGTTAATATCGCTATATTGATAGCCAAGTATAATTATGTTGTATGAAATATCCGCTAGCGAGTATGGCTAATGTCTTACTTAACTTAGCAAAAAAATATGCTAATCTATTTAATGCTATTGTCTAAGTAAAACATTAGTAAAATAAGTCGCTTGAAAAGAGATCGCAATAGCAAGAAACGGGTAGTGCATTTCCAGTAAATAACTATTAGCAGCTAGACACGGTAGTCTGCTGTTAAGCGACATAAACTAGTCGATGGAATCTAATAGCGAAAACGTAAACTACTGATATCAAAACCGTAATAGTGACAACAAAAGGATGTGTGGCCGCATGGCAAAAAGACTGTTATTCATCGTACTCGCCATGAGCGCATTTACTGCTCAAGCTAATACTATTTACAAATGTATGATGGATGAAAAAGTTGTTTTCAGCCAAACAGTCTGTCCGCAGGAATATCGCCAGCATAAAATTGAATACCAATTAGGGATTACCACCGAAGTCGACTCCGACAAGCGCGAAATCAAACAAGACCCGTTAAAAGCACTGCTTAATAAGCAAACCATTTCTAAAGAGAAATTACTGCAGTTACTTGATGGTGAAATGTATCGACTAAAACAAGAAAATAGTTACTTTGAAATATTACGTGCTAGCGAAATACAGAAGCTTGATCGTAAACGTTTTTGGCAAACTAAGCCTAAAGACGACCCAAGTTATGGACTCGAATTACAAGAAATTAATACTCGCTTCAATGACCTAACTAACAATAACATCGATGTTATTCAGATATTGAATCAACATAAAATGAAGATATCAGCTGAAACACAACCAGATGAATATATGAGTAACTAACCTCAACCTTCACCAGTGTTGAGGTCCGTCCCGCGAATAGATAGCTTAATCAGGCTTAAACACACCAATCATACTGCCAGTAGTCTTTTGTGGCACTTTAATATCCGTTTGTTGCTCACGATACTCACATTCAGTACATTCAACAGTTTCAATACCATTTTCTTTAAACAATAAAATACTGTCTTTAGCACTGCATTTAGGACATTTAGCCCCTGCAACAAAACGCTTTTTAATTTTGGTCATGATTTACTCGACTTAGTGTTTACCGAATGAGAGATTGACTTAATAAGGTCTTTACTCGATTTATACGTCTATTTTGCCATGATTAGTCCACATGAGTCCCGTGATTGTGGGAAATAAATCGTATATGCGATATTATCTGCACTATTATTCTATTCTTAAGTATCAAGTTGTAATTAATGATCAACATAAGCCAAGCTCAGTTAATTCGCGGCAGTAAAACCTTACTCGATGAAACCTCACTGACTATTTATCCCGGACACAAGGTTGGCCTTGTCGGCGCCAACGGTACAGGTAAATCATCATTGCTTGCCTTGATTTTGGGTCATTTACATCTGGATAAAGGTGAATTTAGTTTCCCATCGGGTTGGCAAGTAGCCTCTGTGGCACAGGAAACACCGGCATTAGATGTGTCAGCACTAGAATATGTGCTTGATGGCGACACCGAATACCGTGATTTAGAAGCCCAACTAGAAAAAGCTCAAGCCGACAATAACGGCAATGCCATTGCGCTTATACATGGAAAAATTGACGCCATTGGCGGTTATGCCATTAAGGCTCGAGCAGGTGCGCTATTAGCCGGCCTAGGCTTTAAGGATGCAGACCAAAGTAACCCGGTAAAAAGCTTCTCTGGCGGTTGGCGTATGCGTCTCAACCTAGCACAGGCACTATTATGTCGCTCAGACTTATTGTTACTCGATGAGCCAACTAACCACTTAGACTTAGACACCATGTATTGGTTAGAAGGTTGGATAAAATCCTATCAGGGCACGTTAATTTTGATCAGCCACGATCGTGACTTTATCGATGGTATTGTCGGGGAAATAGTCCATGTTGAAAATCACAAACTAAATTACTACAAAGGTAACTACTCTTCTTTTGAACGGGTACGGGCTGAACGTATGGCTCAGCAGCAAGTCGCCTTTGAGCGTCAGCAAAAAGAGCGCTCGCATATGCAGTCATTTGTTGATCGTTTCCGCTATAAGGCCAGTAAAGCTAAACAAGCACAAAGCCGCTTAAAAGCGCTTGAGCGCATGGCCGAATTATTACCATCACAAGTAGACAATCCATTTCAAATGGCCTTTAGAGAACCAGAAGCGCTACCGAACCCATTAGTGGTAATGGAAAATGTCTCTATTGGTTACGAAGATAATACCATCCTAAAGCAAGTGGAATTAAACCTCGTTCCTGGCGCCCGTATTGGTTTATTAGGTAGAAATGGTGCTGGTAAATCGACCCTGATAAAACTATTATCTGGCCAGTTACAAGCCAAAACGGGTAAGTATCAACCTAATCCGGGATTAAATATTGGTTATTTTGCTCAACATCAAGTTGAATTTTTAACGCTTGATGATTCTCCAATGCAACACTTGGCTAGACTCGCGCCAGCAAGTGTTCGCGAACAAGAATTACGCAATTTTTTAGGTGGGTTTGGCTTTAATGGTGATATGGCCTTATCGCCAGTACGGCCATTTTCGGGCGGAGAAAAAGCACGTCTGGTATTGGCATTAGTAGTATGGCAGCGCCCAAACCTATTGTTACTCGATGAACCGACCAACCATCTTGATTTAGAGATGCGCCACGCGCTCACTATGGCATTGCAAACCTTTGAAGGTGCTATGGTCATAGTGTCGCATGATCGGCACCTATTACGATTGAGTTGTAGTGACTATTACCTAGTCGATCAAGGCGTTGTGACACCTTTTGATGGCGACTTAGATGATTACCATCAATGGTTACTCGATGCCGCGAAACAGGCGCAAGCCAACAACAAAACGGATGCGGCCACCAGCGGTGATGCGGTGGATAAAAAGCAGCAAAAAAGAATGGAAGCAGAACTGCGCCAAAGAGTATCACCACTGAAAAAACAACAAATAAAATTAGAAACCCAACAACAGAAAATTAACACCCGATTAGCTGAGTTAGAAGTTGAATTAGCCGATGGCAGCTTATATGAAGCTGAAAACAAAGCTAAAATGACTAACGTTCTTAACGAACGTACTACGTTGACCCAGACCATGGATGAAAGTGAAATGAACTGGTTAGATATTCAAGAGCAAATTGAGCTTATCGAACAAGATTTTTAATCAATACTTGGTATTATTATTTTATTGTCATTTGTGGTGTTGATTAACGCCACAAAGGCAACAAGGAATGCGATATGTCGCGACCTGTTAATCGTCAAACCTTTAGTCACATTATTTGGCGTAATTGTGAGCAAAATTATTTAGTTAATCCTAATTTTTATATACACCTACAAGACAATTATCACGTAAATGTTAATATTTTATTATTAGCTCAATACCTCGATCAACAGCTTTATACCTTAACGCAACAAGAGTGGGAAATATTAACCGAAGTCGTAGAGCAATGGGAAGCGAATGTATTGCAACCTTATCGGCGTTTACGTCGAATCGCTAAAGCATATTTAGATAATGACGAATATCAGAAAATGCTCGACGTAGAGTTAATTATGGAACGTAAATCTCAATACATGTTATTGCATAAATTGAATTTATTGAACGGCAAGGTGGTCAACACTGAAGTCGGTGATAGCTCTGAATCCGCAAATATACAACACTACCTTGGCTTATTTGGCTTAAATAAAAGCATTATGGCCGAGTTAACCTAATAGGCTCTTATTCGTACCAATAGCATTCATCCACCAGCGACACGATTAACCATCAAATAAGCTATTACAGGGCAATATTAAACATAAATACATAAACAGTAATGACAACAATATTGTATGTCATCTCAGAATATTCAAAGCCATACACCGTCTATCTGTGGTGTATGGCATAAGTTTAACTAGCTAGTTTGAGTCAGCTTTTGGGCTAATGCCGTAGCATTACGCGCCACAAGACCATAAATAGACAACTGAGGATTCGCACCCAGGCTGGTTGGAAATACTGAGCCATCCATCACCGATAAATTTTCAAGATAATGTGAATAACCAAAAGTATCGACCATTGAAAGCGCTTTATCTTCGCCCATAGCACAACCGCCCATAACATGAGCCGATGCGACGATGGTTTTTAATAAACCTAAATCGACATCATTAATAGCCTGTTTTGCTTCACTCCACGAATTAAGTAATGACAAGCCATCATGCATTGGTAATACCTTTTTAGCCCCCGCAGCAAACTGCAATTCAGCCATGGACAAAAATGCTCGACGAGCACCATCCCAAAAACCTTGGCCTAACGGATAATCTAATGCAAAGCTCGTATCGGTTAACCGTACCTGCCCACCAGGGCATTGCTGATTAAAACCATCACGAATAAGCGCGATGGTGACCTGCATTTGGTTAAAGTTAGCCATTAATTGTGCGTGGCTAACACCATAACCAATGGTTTTTGAGGCGATTAGTACCGGATGTACAGGTGCCACTTCAAGTTTATAGCCTAGATCGCCAGCCGCGCCATCACGCCAAACAAATTCATCGGAATAAATAGACTGCGGTGCGCCACTGTGACCGTTAATTTGTTCATCAAATATACCTCCCGATAACAGTGAGGGATGTAAAAAGGTTTTGCCTAATTGCTTATGTGGATCAGGTGTATTAGAGCGCATTAGAATAGTGGGCGTGTGAATAGCACCAGCACTTAAAATATAATGCTTTGCCGTAAAGGTAATGTTCACAGACGTCGGCATTAAGCCTTCCGTTAATGCCTGGGCAGTTAAGCCCACGACTTGATCGCCTTTGTGCTCCAGCTTAACCACTCTAGCGCGAGAAATGAGCGTCGCGCCTTTATCTAGCGCCGCGGGTATGGTAGTAACCAACATCGATTGCTTGGCGTTAACAGGGCAACCCATGCCGCAGTAACCGGTATTCCAGCAGCCTTTGACATTGCGTTTAATGACAGTGTAATCCCAACCTAATTTTTCGCAACCTTCGCGCAATGCACCATTATTACGATTAGGTTCAAATTTCCATTGTTCAATATTGAGCCGCTTTTCCATTAGCTCAAACCAAGGCAGTAACGCTTGCGAAGATAATCCTTTGACCGACTTTTCTTGCTCCCAAAAAGCCAGTGTTTGTTCTGGAGTCCTTATTGATGTAGTCCAATTCACTGTAGTTGAACCACCAACCGTTCTGCCTTGAAATATACCAATGCCTTTATCTGCGGTTTTCATCGCAGCCGCTTGCTGATACAAGTTAGGATAAGCGTGACGTTCTTCCATATCAAAGTGTGTTGATGACTTAAGCGATCCGCCTTCAATCATTATCACCTTTAATCCAGCTTCAGTTAATATTTCTGCCGCGGTACCACCGCCAGCGCCAGTACCAACAATCACAACATCAGCGTCAAAGTGACGATCGACTTCTAAGGTACTAGCATCAATATGATGCCAACCAGCACCTAATCCGGTAATAATAGGATCAATAATGGCCAAGGGAATACTCCTTACACTAGGGTTAATGCGCGTTATGCACCAAGAAAGTGGGTTTCACATACCGTAAATTACCCCAATGTTCCGGACAGGCGTAATAGCTTGCCATAATCAATTCACGTAATCCGCTATATGCGGTTGTTAACATATTTAGATAGTTGTTGCGCCAAAATTCTAGCATGTCTATTAATTGCTGTGGCTCACGCATTAACAGCGGTGTCATACTGCCACTCAAAAGCAACAGTCCAAAGCGGCCTTCGAGTAAATCTAATAACTCCATCAACTCTTGTTGTTGTTCAATAGGCAGATGGATAATTGATTGAGAAATGGCATCTAAAGTACGATTAATCGCGAGATCTCTATGACTAGGAACCTCAGGTAATGCGCCATCTAAGAATACCGGGATCAACACACTGAATAATACTCGGTGATGAATATCCTCCGAAGAAGTTGTGATGTTAGGCAAATATAAGTTAACACCTAATGCTAATACTGCTGTTCCAGTAAAAGCACCGGTGAGAAAGGTACGCCGCTTCATTTACTTCCCCTTGAGTTTATTGTTGTGTGTATTTTTTATGTGGTAGAGTGGCATGAGTAACATTTAAACATACGTTTAAATTTTCACAAACAATTACAGAAACCTTCCTTTTATGAAAACCTTGTTCACACCGCCCTGGTGGGCTGCTAGCCCGCATGTACAAACGATTTTGCCGTTTATTTTCAAAGTGGCCAGACCAACGACATTTAGGCAACGACAAGAGCTACCAGACGGTGATTTTATCGATTTAGATTGGTTGGGCCAAGCGCAAAATGGCGAGCCCATCTTAGTTATTATTCATGGTCTTGAAGGTAACACAGAATCACACTATGCGCGCAGAATGCTTATTGAAGCAAAAAAAGCTCAACTGTCTGCTGTTGTTCATCATCATAGAGGGTGTTCCGGTGAACCTAACCGCTTAGCTCGCAGTTATCATAGCGGCGATGTTAACGACTTAGCGTATACCTTAGGGCAACTAAAACACTACTATCCAGACTCACCACTGTATGCTGTAGGCTACAGCTTAGGCGGCAATGTATTGGCCAAATATCAAGGTAGTACTGGACAACAGAGCTTACTAGAACGAGCCGTAGTGGTGTCAGCCCCGCTCAGGTTAGGTGCTTGTGCCAAACGCCTAGAAAGTGGTTTTTCAACTCTCTATCAGCGCTTTTTAATTAAACGCTTACAGCAAAAAATGCTCGATAAAATTAACACAGCAAACTTAACAGAACAAATGCCCATCACCAAAGGGCAGCTTAAAAGGCTCAATACCTTTTATTTGTTTGACGATAAAGTCACCGCACCATTACATGGATTTACTGACGTTAATGATTACTATCAACAAGCTAGCGGCCTTAATTATTTACAATATATTACCAAACCCACACTAGTTATCCATGCCAAAGATGATCCGTTTATGACTGATGAGGTGATCCCAAATCAAGATCAATTGTCACCTATGGTCGAATACGAATTACATCAATTTGGTGGGCATGTGGGTTTTATTGAAGGTGGTTGGCCTTGGAAACCACGTTTTTATCTCGAGCATCGTATTATCGAGTTTATTTTATCCGCTAGTGGTAAAGTATTAGATCCGGACGAATCCTCTCCTTCAGTAAGCCATTAATAGGAAATACCCATGCTTGTGCCTTATGAAGCGCTACTGTCATTACCCCATGAAGTACTTCAACGTATGATAAAAGAGTATCTATTATCGCAACTTGAAGACGGCAGTTTTAGTGATGCTAACGAGCAACAATTAACCAGAGCCATTGAACAATGTAAGCTTGCGCTTAAAAAGGGCGAATTAGTTGTCGAGTTTAGTGAAGAAGATGAGTCTATAGCCATTAGACAACGTGAACATATTTCACGGCTATCTTAAGGATCGCACTAATGCAAAAACGAGATAGTGCGCCAAAATGATAACATTGTTACCTGTGAATAATTGACCCACAGGTGATGATTACCGTATAACTAGTGACTCGTTTTTTCGCGTCCACAATATTACCTAGGCAAATAACATGTCAGCAAAACACCCTATTATTGCTGTAACCGGTTCATCTGGTGCTGGCACAACCACAACCACAACAGCCTTTATTCATATTTTTAGACAGTTGGGTATTAATGCTGCATTTGTTGAAGGTGACAGTTTTCATAATTTCACCCGCGCTGAAATGGAAGTGTTAATTAGAAAGTCACAGGCTGAAAATCGTAATTTAAGCTATTTTGGTCCTGAAGCGAATAACTTCAAAAAGCTCGAAGAGTGCTTTACCAGCTACGGTAGCACCGGTAATGGCCAAACGCGCAGTTACTTGCACACCTTTGACGAAGCCGTTCCATTCAACCAAATGCCTGGTACATTCACGCAGTGGCGTGATTTACCAGCCAATACCGATATGCTGTATTACGAAGGCTTACACGGTGGTGTAGTAACAGAAGATACTGATGTGGCTAAACATGTCGATTTGCTGATAGGCATGGTGCCCATTGTCAATTTAGAGTGGATCCAGAAGATAATTCGCGACACGAATGATAGAGGTCATAGTCGTGAAAAAGTAATGGGTTCGATAGTCCGTAGTATGGACGATTACATCAAACACATGACACCACAATTTTCGCGAACTCACATTAACTTTCAACGCGTACCGACAGTAGACACTTCGAATCCCTTTAGTGCTAAGGATATTCCTAGTCTCGATGAAAGCTTTTTAGTCATCCGTTTTCGTGGCATAAACAATGTTGATTTTCCGTATTATCTCAACATGATCCAAGGCTCATTTATGTCGCGCGTTAACACACTAGTGGTGCCTGGCGGTAAAATGTCATTAGCAATGGAATTAATTTTAACGCCTTTGGTTAAAGACTTAATGGATAAACGTCTAGAGTTGCAAAACCTTGATGACATCAAGTCCGATTAAGCTTGATTTAAGTCACAACAATTAAGATAGCCGTATCGTGATTTCAAGCGAAAGAACGGCAGTTGATGTGCTTGAGGTGCTAATTCCCCCTTTTTGATCTGTTAGTGCATTAAGCACATCAACGAAACCAAACAAGGCCGACTTTTAGGTGTTAACATCACGTTTTACCATCCCCAACGTGAGCAAATAACACTTTTTAATTGCTCAAAAATTATTACATAAGAGGAATAACTTCCCGGTAAGCTTGATTTTTTTGGTACTGCTTCAAACGTAAAATAAATTCATCGCTGCGCACAATCTCTGGGTTATCCTTTAAGGCATCTATCGCTTTTTTCTGGGCATCTATCGCTGCAGAAAAATCACCAAGTTCAGCATATCCTGCTGCAAGGTTATCTAATACTGTAGGATCATTTTGGTTATGCTCCAGTAGTTTTAGCGACATCGACACAGCGCGCGAACCATCTCGATATTCAGCTTCTGGACACGTTGCTAATATCCACGCAATATTGCCCAATGAAACCGCATCACCTGTAGCAGTAAACTGCTCCATTGCTTTGCCACAATTGCGAACCACGCCATCACCACCTGCAGAATAAATAAATCCTAAACGAAAATGAGCCCATTTATCTCCCTGCTCAGCCATCTGCAGGTACCATTTTTCAGCTACAGCCAAATCACGCGGTAATAATTTACCTTCAAAGGCTAAATCGGCCAATGTTTGTTGTGCTTTTAGATGCTGTTGTTGTGCAGCAAGATTAACCCAACTCAATCCTTGTTTAGTGTCTTGAGCAACAAATCGTCCGGAAAGATTCATTAAGCCCAATAAAAATTGTGCATCTGCATTTCCCTGTGTCGCTTTAATCTGAATATGAACCAGTTTAGTCGCCGCCTGAGACTCCATAGTGGGCGGAATAACAAACGCTTTTACAGATAAACTTAGCCCGCTCAATAGAACAACACAGACAACAACTGCGATTTGACTCATTTTTTTCACGCATACCTCGACAACTATTTACGATGCTGGTTAAATAACATTAGCTAATTGATGGAACCAATACCATAGACAAATGCTAGTTACAATAATTCAATCGTAGTGATGATTGAGACAAATTCACAAAAAAAGTCGACCGCCATCACAAACGAGATAAATTTAATCTAAAATTTAACAAGTTAATATACACTACGCACACTTCTAAATACGATCTCTATCAAAGTTTTCACCGTTTCAATAGCGTAGAATGCTTAATTAGACATTACTTACTTTCATTTTTCATCAATCGAGGAATATCATATGGCTCTGATTGGTAAGCCAAAACCTGACCCAACATTAGAATGGTTTCTTTCACATTGTCACATTCATAAGTATCCAGCAAAAAGCACCTTAATTCATGCTGGTGAAGAATCTGACACTTTATACTACATCGTCAAAGGTTCGGTCGCAGTATTGATCAAAGATGAAGAAGGTAAAGAAATGATCCTGTCTTATCTTAATCAAGGCGACTTTATCGGTGAGCTTGGTTTGTTTGAAGAGCAATCTGAGCGTACTGCCTGGGTTCGTGCTAAACAAGCATGCGAAATTGCAGAAATTTCTTATAAGAAGTTTAAGCAACTTATTCAGGTTAATCCTGAAATTCTGATGAAGCTATCAGCGCAAATGGCATATCGTTTACACAGCACTAGCCAAAAAGTGGGCGACTTAGCGTTCCTTGATGTAGCGGGTCGTATTGCACAAACGTTATTACACCTTGCGAAACAACCTGATGCAATGACACATCCTGACGGTATGCAAATTAAGATAACTCGTCAAGAAATTGGTCAAATTGTGGGTTGTTCACGCGAAACAGTAGGCCGTATTTTAAAAATGCTTGAAGAACAAAGCTTGATCCAAGCGCACGGTAAAACTATTGTGGTGTACGGCACTCGCTAAACGACCGTAGTTAACTATAACTGTTGTTAATTATAACGACAGTTAATTATGACTAAAACTAAATGTTTACGCCTATTTATATAGGCTTCAGCTTGATTTAAGCCAAGTTACTTAAAGTGGTGTTCATACTCTGAACGCCACTTTTTTATTTTGGAGCGACCATGAATAGCTTGTTCTTTACAGCAATAAGCAGCTTAATGGCCATCACCATTAACCAACAAGATATTCCCGCACAAGAACTCGCTCTGGATCATGATAACGTCCAAGAATTGGTATCTTCTGGTAGTATACGTTCATTAGATGATTACTTAATCTGGATATCCCAATATTGTGATGGTCACTTAATCGATGCACAGCTATACCAACATCAAGATAAATGGCGCTATGACCTACAATTTAAGCTGAAACAAGGGCATGTTGTTAATCTGCAATTAGATGCAGCTAATGGCATTCAAGATTCATTGACTCAATTACCGAGCGAATGTACTAAACATGAAACTGTTACTCGTTGAAGATAACCCATTACTGGTTGCCGAACTTGAAAAACAACTCAAGCAAGCAGGTTATATTACGGATGTCACAGACAAGGCGATTGAAGCTGATTACTTGATGAAAGAAACTGATTATGACTGTGTCATTCTCGATATCGGCCTACCTGACGGCAATGGCTTATCATTAGTCACCCAATGGCGTGAACGTGGCATCAGTACCCCGGTAATAATGTTAACAGCCCGCAGTCAGTGGCACGAAAAGGTTGAAGGCTTCAATGCTGGAGCGGACGATTACTTAGGTAAGCCATTTCATACCCAAGAGCTACTTGCACGAGTTCAAGCACTGATCCATCGTGCCCATGGACGAGTTAATTCATCATCAAAACAACTATGTTACGCTGGTGTTAATCTAGACGAAAACGAACAGAAAGTGACCGTGGGTGGCCAAGAATACGAGCTGACATCTATGGAATTTAGGTTACTAAAAATATTTTTGATGTCGCCAAAAAAACTACTATCAAAGACTCAGCTAACAGATAAGCTGTATCAATTTAATGATGAAAAAGAAAGTAACGTCGTTGAAGTCTACGTGACACATTTACGCAAAAAACTCGGTAAAACGGCAATCGAAACCCGTCGAGGACAAGGCTATATTTTTCATGGCATTATTGAATGATCTCGATTCGCTTTAAATTAAGCCTATGGCTCAGTGGGTTAATCATCATTGCCACTCTTATAGGCTTATTCTTATTTGAATCGATGTTAAGAGATGCGTTTCATGACTCGATTATTAATCGTTTAGAAGAAGATTTAGAACATATTATTATCGCCACCAGGCTCGATGATGGTGAGCTAGTCATCGATCAAAGCCAGTTATCCAGTTTCTATAAACCTGCCTATTCAGGCCGTTACTTCCAATTAAATTTACCTGACCGTATTATTCGCTCGCGCTCATTATGGGATGCAGAGTTACAGATTGATCATTTACAAGCGCAACAAAAACGAGTTTGGCAGGCTAAAGGGCCAAAAAATAATGATATGCAGCTGTTATCTATTGGCATTGGTGCGCCAAATAGTATCAACACTGCCACCCTGACCGTCGCTCAAGATCTCAGTATTGGCAGACGGGTTTTTAGTGAAGTATTTGGTGCTAAGTTAGCGATTAATATTGGGATGCTATTGGCGATGATAGCCGGTATCTTTATTATTTTACGTCAATCTTTTAAACCAGTGAATCAAATCCAAGGGGCACTGGCTAAATTACGCGAGGGAGAAATAGCCTCATTAACCATTTCACAAATTCCAGCAGAAATCCGCCCGCTAGCAGAAACCTATAATGAGCTATTAGACTACACCGCCAAACAAATTGAACGTAGCCGTAATAACCTAGGTAATTTAAGTCACGGCTTAAAAACCCCATTAGCAGTGATGCAACAACAAGTTGAAGCACTGGGTCTAAGCCATCCTGATGCGGCAATAGCAATGCAGCAACAATTAGATTTAGTTCATAAAATGATTGAACGTAAATTGGCTGCTGCGAGAATTACTGGCGACATGTTACCAGCAGCACAATTAGCAGTGCCTAAAGACTTTGACAGTTTAATTCATACCCTACATAAAGTGCACCATCAACGTAATATCAATTGCACCATTGTAAATTTCAATCAGATCAGCCGGATCCCAATCCACCGAGAAGATGGTATGGAACTGTTCGGCAATTTGCTTGATAACGCTTTTAAATGGGCTCATTCTCAGGTGAACATTAATATTTACCTGCAGCCAAACGGTGATATTTTACTACAAATAGAAGACAATGGCTGCGGCGTAAAGCAAGAACAAATGGCCTTATTGACCGCTAGAGGTACCCGTTTAGATGAGGCAACAATAGGCCACGGTTTGGGGCTGTCTATCGTTAAAGAAATCTGTGACCAATATGGATTTTCTCTACAATTTAATCGCAGTGATGCCTTACAAGGTCTTAGCGTTAGTGTGTTAATGCCTATTTAACTTCAACTCGGGTTAATCAGTATTTGTTACTCGACTTAAGATCATTTAACTTTAATCTTAACGTAAAAAAGACCCAACTGAGCGATCAATTAGGTCTTTTCTGTCAATGCATAAACATTACATCATTGCATTGGTACTTTCGAAAATCTTGTCGGCCGATGCTGCAACAAAGCCAGTATAAAGCTGACCATTATCCATTGGATAACGACGGGCAAATTCATAGAAACAACTTGGAATTTCCACATCACCATCAGTAAAGTTCACTACCACTTTATCAGCCATGGTAGAAGACTGCTCTAACAAGACTTCTGGCGATCCTTTAACTTCACCGCCAGAGCTATTTAGTACAAACCCAGCCTGCTTTAAGGTTTGGTTTACATCTTCAATACGCTCAAATTCAGGCAGATCGTTAATTGACACCGTAAAGTGATTGGCACGGTAACCTAACGCAGCAACCCACGCAGCATATTCGCTTTCGACAAGTAAGGCTTGGTAAGTCGCTTTATCTACGTCCCAATGACGACCAGAATAAATAAAATTATCTGCAGTGGTCGCCGAAACATCAACCTGATCGATTAAACCATGAATGCTCTTTTGCAACTCAGGGCTAAATTCTTCCACTAACAACTCAGAAATAAACACCTTTGGCTGTTTTGGATCCGGATGTTCAAAGTGCTTAGCTATCAGCTTTTTCTGCTCAAACTTATAATCACCACTGTCGACATAACCGATAGAGGTGAAATGTTTAGCCAATACGCTTAAATTCACTTTAGCGATATTAAAAGTACGCAAAGCAATATGGTCATTGATGATTGGCGCGCCATGGCCTAATAGCTGATGAATTTTCGCCGCTGAAGGCGTCATCTTAATGTAGTCTTGCCATAGAGCAGAAAATAAAGCATTAACGTCAGTATGCATGGTTAAATCCTTCTAAAATAAGGCTGGTGAACAAACTCACCAGCACGGATCATGCGATGAATTTATCAGTTAAATTGATAAACCAGGGCTTAAAGTAGCAGGTAAGCTTACGGCATCGGCTTCCATTGAAGCGACTGGGTAAGCACAGTAATCCGCGGCATAAAATGCACTTGCACGATGGTTACCTGAAGCGCCAACACCACCAAACGGTGCTGCACCTGATGCGCCAGTGATTTGCTTATTCCAATTAACAATACCAGCACGAATACGAGCAAGGAAGTAATCGTAATCTTCACGGCTGTCAGCAAGCAAACCAGCAGATAAACCATAACGAGTCGCATTAGCTAAATGAATCGCTTGGTCAAAATCGCTGTAGCGAACCAACTGTAATAATGGACCAAAATATTCTTCATCAGGTAACTCTGCGACTTTAGTGACATCAATTAAGCCTGGAGTGACTAAACCAGTACCCGCTTCAACTTGTACTAACTCAACTAATGAAACACCACCTAATGACTGAAGTGTAGCCTGTGCGGCAACCATTCCACGCGCTGCGGTTTCAGAAATCATCGAGCCCATAAAAGGTTGGGGTTGAACGTTCCAAGCGCCCACTTTAATTTGCTTAATAGCCTTTACTAGTTCTGTAATTAACGCATCGCCTTGTGCGCCCTCTTCAATATATAAACGACGGGCACAAGTACAACGCTGCCCTGACGAAATATAAGCAGACTGAATAATGTCATGGACCGCAGCTTTGGTATCGGTAACGCCTTTAACGATAAGTGGATTATTACCACCCATTTCTAAGGCTAGGATTTTACCCGGAAGGCCAGCATATTGTTCATGTAAAATATGCCCAGTACGTGAACTACCGGTAAAGAATAGACCGTCAATTTGCGGATGTGATGCTAATGCTTTACCGGTTTCAACCTCGCCTTGCACTAGGTTAATAACCCCTTGTGGTAAACCAGCTTTGTCCCAACACTTCAGCATTAACTCAGCTACCTTAGGCGTTAATTCTGATGGTTTAAATACCACTGTATTACCCGCGAGTAATGCTGGCACTATATGACCGTTTGGCAAATGCCCAGGAAAGTTGTACGGACCAAATACCGCTACAACACCATGAGGCTTGTGACGTAATACTGCACGTCCAGCTGGTAAATCATTAGTTTCGGTACCGGTACGTTTGTCGTGCGCTTTGGCTGACAATGCGATCTTGCCAATCATGGCACCGACTTCTGTAGCGGTTTCCCATTGTGGCTTACCTGTTTCTTGAGCGATGGTTTCAGCTATCTCGACTTTATTAGCTTCTAGTTGTGTGCGATAAGCTTCAACAATGGTCAAGCGGGCTTCATAACCCAGCATAAACCAATCAAACTGCGCTGCACGAGCGGCATCTACAGCGGCATTCACTTGAGTCGAAGTTGCTGTATTACCTTGCCAAATAATATCACCATTGGCAGGGTTTTTTGAATTAATTTCATGACCTTCACCAGCTAACCACTGACCTTGAATATATTGTGTCATTTCTTGCTCCTACATTGCTAAAACACGAATTTGCTCACCGTCGCTAACCATAAGACCGGCAGCGATTTCAGGACTGAGCACAACATTGTCGTGTTCATCAAAGACCAACAGTTTTGCCGCCGATGCGCGATAATCAGCTAGCGAAGTGTTGGAAATAATAAAATGGTGATCGGCATGTGGCATTTTGCCAATGCTCACTGTGAGTAAACGACTCTTTTTTACTGAGCGAATATCACCGATTGAACATTCAACCGTTGGGCCACCATCAAAAATATCGACATAATTACGGAATTTAAATCCTTCCGCTTGCAGTAACCGCAGTGCTGGCTTAGTGTTTTTATGCACTTCACCAATCACTTTTTGGGCTTTTTTAGGCAGCATACATACATAAACAGGATTACGTGGCATCATTTCGGCCATAAACGCTTTTTTGCCTAAGCCTGATAAATAATCGGCCTCAACAAAGTCGATACCTAAAAAGTGATGCTGCAACCATTCGTAAAAGGGTGAGTCGCCATGATCATCACTCACACCACGCATTTCTGCTATAACGGTTTCGCCAAAACGATGCTGATGTTGTGCCAACAATAAAAAACGTGAGCGAGACAACATGCGACCATTATTACCTTTGCGATAATCGTCCTTTAAAAATAAGGTGCACAATTCTGCTGCGCCGGTGTAATCGTGGCATAACGTCAGGGTTTCAACTTCATTACGAACCGAGATTTGTTGAGAGTGGTAAACCTCAGTACCTAAACGGTAATGATAAAAAGCATCTTCCATGCCGACAGCAGCTTCAATACCACAAGTGCCAACAACCTCATTAGTCTTCATGTCTTCAAGCACCATTAAATAACCTTCGTCGAAAGGTTTATCAACATGCTTGATAAAAGATGCCTCTGCCCTAGCAATCTTTGAACGCAGTAACTCTTCGTTAACTGGTAAAGATGTAAAACCGTGGCCTGACTCAACTGCGATACCATAAAGTGCATCGTAATCGCTTGCACGGATAGGACGTATGATTAACATCTTAATCTCCTCATTGCGCCACAAGTGAACCGCGCTGAAATAGTTTTCGGCGCTGTTCACTTTTTTGGCGTACCCAAACAAAAAAGTGCAAGCTAGACTTGCACTTTTTTGTTAATTAACCCGCAACCACTTTTGCTACTGCACGTTCAAAACGCAATAAGCCTTCTGCGATATCAGCTTCTGGGATAACTAATGAAGGAGCAAAACGCACTACGTTTGCACCGGCCATCAAACTCATTAGACCTTCAGCAACAGAAGCCACTAAAAATTCACGACTACGACCTTCATATTGTTCATTTAATACTGCACCAAGTAATAATCCTTTACCTCGGACTTCACTGAACACGTTGTATTTGGCGTTAATTGCCGCTAAACCATCACGGAATAACTGTTCACGATGTTTAACACCGTCTAAAACTTCTTTGGTATTAACTACGTCCATTACCGCATTACCTACCGCACAAGCCAGTGGGTTACCGCCATAAGTAGAACCATGAGTACCAATTTTTAAGTGAGCGGCAATTTTGGCAGTTGTAAGCATTGCTGCAATAGGGAAACCACCGCCTAACGCTTTAGCGCTAGTTAAAATATCAGGCACAATATCGGTACCCATGTAAGCAAAAAGCTCACCAGTACGGCCTACGCCAGTTTGTACTTCGTCAAAAATAACCAATGCATCGTGCTTATCAGCTAAACGACGAACGGCTTTTAAGAACTCAGGGTCACCATTGATAATACCGCCTTCACCTTGAAGAGGTTCAAGCATAATGGCGCAAGTTTTATCTGAAATAACCGCTTCAAGAGCTGCGATATCATTAAAAGGGACGTGAGTAATACTTTGTGGCTTAGGGCCGAAACCGTCAGAATAAGCTGCTTGACCGCCAACAGTTACCGTAAAGAATGTACGGCCGTGAAAAGCTTTGTCAAATGCGATAATTTGATCTTTATCTGCACCATGGTTATCCAGCGCATAACGGCGCGCTAATTTCAGAGCCGCCTCGTTCGCTTCAGCACCTGAGTTTGCAAAGTATATACGTTCTGCAAATGTTGCATTAACTAATTTAGTGGCTAGTTCCAGTGCTGGCTCGTTAGTCATAACGTTAGATAAATGCCATAACTTTTCGCTTTGCTCTTTTAATGCAGACACTAAAGCTGGGTGACAATGACCTAAACAATTTACTGCAATACCACCAGCGAAATCGATGAATTCTTTACCTTCTTGATCCCAGACTCGGCTACCCAATCCACGAACAGGAATAACGGCGGCAGGCGCATAATTAGGCACCATAACTTCATCGAATTGGGCTCGGGTTAAGTTCATTTCTACACTCATTGCATTTTATCCTTTAGGTTGTAAACGGCTTTAAAGCCGCTGTTTCCGCTGTTTGCTTTATATTTTGTAAGTGCATTAGCGGAAGTTTGTATTACTTATGCGACATTATTAGCTAAAATGTGATCAAAATACCAGTTCAGTACAATTAACTTGTGTGGCCTTGATTAGTATTATGCATAAAGAGTTAAAAATATGACTGAAAAATGCGGTTATGGCGGGGATTTAAAGCATAAATAGTCATAAAAAAAGTTATTTCAGTTGAATTTGTGTAGCTATTCATCAAAAGTGAATAATTACACAGATTTAACATTTACGACTTCAATCAAAAAAGCCTGCTTACAGTAAATCAAGCTTACGAAAATTTTGCCCTTTTAGCCGAATCAATTCTTGAGCTGAAAATTGATAATAATCAAACATAATTCTCTTTTCTTGTGGATCGATTTGCTGTTGTTCTTCTAATAAAAGTACTTTGGCATAACAACTGGCTTTAGCCACAATAGCAGCATCAACAGACAATTCAGTAAAATGGTAATCGTGATCGAGCTCTTTTAAAACCTGAGTAATGGATGATTCGTCAAATTTAAGTAAGCTTAATAGTTGCCAATTTAATCGATGGCCATGTTGCATCACTTGCTCTAAAACCGATTCAACAGGAAAGTCTGTGGCCATAATAGCATCGTATACTTGCTTTTCACGGCTATAACTCGCCTCTCGTAACCAAGTACCCCAAGTATTATCAAATATTCGTCCACTTTGGCTGAGTATAATAGAGGTTGCAAATTGATACATTAAGGCACAACTATAAACCAAACTTGACTCTTTATTATGTAGTTCAGCTAAGGTTTGTGCCGCTATGGCACTGACCATACTATATCGCCACAGTTTTCGAGTTATCCATAATAAGTTAGCATTACCTGAAGGCAACCAATTACGTAAGCAAAAATAAGGGATCAACAAACGTAAATTTTCAATACCTATATAATTAAGTACCAGCTTTATGTCGGTCACTTGTACATCTGCGTTTTTAGGGCGTCGATGACCTGACGCAGGACTATTAATGAGGTTAACTAAATCACGCGATAACCAGCTAATACTTTCAATAATAGGCCGCAATCGATTAAGGTTAAGATCGGGATCTAACAACAAATCAAGCAGTAAAATTTGGCTTTCGCTAATTGCCGATACTTCTAATATCATTTGTGGATGAGCTAATTGATGTTCTATTGCATTGTTAACGGTACGAGTTAATAATGCAGATACCTCAAGGTAGACATTTTTTTCTTTTACTTGTTTATCAATGCGTAGCTTTAATGCTTGACGCTCTATATCAAGCTTATTGGCGCTTTCTTCTAATTCAGCGCTCATCTCATCGGGCATAGCATGCGCTTTATGCTTACCGACAATAAGCTGTTTATAGAGTCGACGCTCAATCTCGATAACTTTTCCGGGCCGAACACCGCCTGCTATTGATATTGCCACTCACATTGCCTTTTACTGTTTTAATCGCTTAATCATAAAAATTAAGGCCTCTCAAAGGAAGCCTTAATAGGTATTTATTTGTTTTTTTGAACCTAGCGCTGACTATTTCAGCTCTTGTTCAAATAATTTATAAATACGACGATACTGATCTAACCAACTAGAAGGTTGCTTAAATCCATGAGGCTCGACAGGATAGATAGCGGTTTCAAACATCGGCTTTTCTAATTCAATAAGACGTTGCACCATACGCACACTGTCTTGAAAAAATACGTTGTCATCTAACACACCACTCATGATCAGTAATGGTTTTTGTAAACCTTGAGCATGCTCTATCGGAGAACTACGCTCATAAGCGATAGGGTCAACGTCAGGCGTATTTAAAATATTAGAGGTATATGGCGCATTATAATGAGCCCAATCAGCTACAGGGCGTAATGCGGCCCCTGCTTGGAATAGCTCAGGTTCATTAAACAGCGCCATAAAAGTAAGGAATCCGCCGTATGAACCACCATAAGTACCTACTCGCTGGGGGTCTACATTCACATTACTTGCCATCCAAGCTACACCATCTTTCAAATCTTCAACTTCTGGATGGCCCATATTACGATAAACAGACGTACGCCAATCACGTCCATAACCTTTCGAGCCACGATAATCCATGTCCATCACTACATAACCTTGTTGAGTGAGTAAGTTATTGAACATAAATTCACGGAAGTAACCCGAAAATCCATAATGGGCATTTTGTAAGTAACCCGCACCATGGTTAAACATCACTGCGGGATATTTGTCAGCTTGTTTAGGATCATAACCTTGTGGCAAATAAACCCGTGCATAAATTGGCTCAGCGCCATGAGTTGAATTTAGCGCGACAACTTGTGGTACTTGCCATGGATATTGTTTAAATGCTGTGCTGGTATAATCGGTTAATTGGCTTATGTCGCCGCCAATAGGTTGAATATATAGCTCATCAGGATGAATCGCAGATGAAGCGGTTAATAATAGTGATTGTCCATCAGGGCTTAAACTGTAATCTAATGTACCTAACCACTGGGTCAATTGCTCTGATTTACCGCTGGCGATGTCTACGCGGTAAACATTATAGCTACCTGGGTGGTCTTTATTAGCACGATAATAAAGGTATTTGGCATCTGGAGATAAGGTGACATTATCAACTACAAATTTACCGTTGGTTAATGCCGATACCTTACCTGCTGTGGTTTTAGTATATAACTGCGAAAAACCTGATTCTTCAGATAAGTAGTACATGGTATCTGTACCGGTTATCCAGCCGAATTGATTAAAGTTATAATTCACCCAAGCATCGTCATGCAAACGATGTTCAGTTGAGAACTTGCCTTTTTGCAGATCAACACTGGCGATCCAGCGATCTTTATTATCAACAGCTTCGAGCATCACTAATAATTTATCGTCAGACTCATGCCATTGAATCGCACTCTGGTTCCATTCCCAGTCTTGCATTAACTGCACTAAACGTGGGGTTTTTTCGCTTTTATAGGTTTTACCTTGAGCTTGAGCATTCTCAGCTTTAACGCTCGCCAGTACATCCTCATCAAAACCTGTTAAGCCTTCAATGGTAATGTCTTTTTTACTGTGTTCAGCAAGGTCAAGTAACACTAAACGTTGACCAGGAAAAGCATCTTCTGCAACACGAGAACGTGCTGGTACAGGATCGACATAGCCCTCTTGGCCCAAATAATTAGGCATAATGTCGTGTTCTGCACGCCAATCATAATTTTTATCTGTTAACGCCAATATCACGTAACGTCCATCCGGCGACAAGCTCATTTCTGATACCACTTCCGCATCACCTAAATACCAAGGTTTAGCAGAAAAAGTAGGATCGACTTTAGCCAATGAGTCACGGTATTCATCACGCGTCAGGCTGTTATCATGCTCCATCGCAACATATTGAATTAACCTATGTTGTTGTTTAGCGATAAAACTACTTGGCTCTTGTATACCTTTAGGCTCATTTTCCATTTTGATCGCGACAATTTGCTCCACTAGCCCACTAGACTGATGCAAACGAAAAATATTATTGCCTTGCCAGAATGCAAGGTCGTCACCATTTAAATAACGTACGCCATTAATCGCATCATTTTGACGGGTAATTTGTTTTATTTCACCGTTTAATAAATTTTTTACAAATACGTTACCTTGATAAATATAGGCTTTTTGAGTCTTAGCTTGGTTCAATATGCCATTACGTTGATCGGCAAGGTGTAACTGATCCAATGGCAACTTATTGGCATCAGACTGTCCAATAACTTGTTGATAAAAATCACGAACTGGAGATTGATGCGCTTGGCGACTAAAATATACTGATTGACTGTCATCGCTCCAATAAGCTCCTTGGGCAAATATTCCCATCCAATCTGGATTTGCCATAATTTGATTCAGCGTTAGCTGCTGCTTAGCTTTTGGAGGTTGTGCTAATGGCACTATTAATGTGCTACCAGTAGATTTGGCGACAACCATTGTATCGTCATTTTTTGCAGTAGCAGCACAGCCACTGAGCATCGCCAAAGAAAGTGCGCTCACCGCAAAGTTTCGCATAAAGCTTGTCATGGTTATCCCTTTTATTGTTTTAGACGCTATTTATAGCACAAATAGACGTGAGAATTTAGCCAGATTAAGTGCAGAAGTTGTAACAGAATAAGTGATAATGAACTCGAATAAGGATTGTTTCTAACACTTTATAGATGTAAAAAATTATCTAATAGTTCATGGCCTTGTAAGGTCAAAATAGACTCTGGATGAAACTGAACACTGTATAGACCTAAATCAAGATGGCTCATTGCCATAATTTCACGACCATGAACGGGATCATCAAACCACGCATCCAGCGTAAATCCCTCAGGAACATCATTAATCAACAATGAATGATAACGAGTCACCTGCAGAGGTAATGCTAATTGACGGAATAATCCCTGCTGATTATGCTCAATTAAACTGGTTTTTCCGTGCATAACCCGTTTTGCGCGCACCACATCAACACCGAACGCTTGTGCTATGGCCTGATGCCCTAAACAAACACCCAAAATAGGCAATTTACCGGCAAAATGCGTAATAGCCGCAAGTGAAATCCCCGCTTCATTTGGAGTACATGGGCCTGGAGAAATGATTAAATGAGTAGGCGCTAAAGCTTCAATTTGTTCAATGGTGATTTCATCATTACGTTTAACCAGTATTTCTTGCCCAAGCGTTTGGAAATACTGAACTAAGTTAAACGTAAAAGAGTCATAATTATCAATCATCAACAACATTATGGGTTCCACTTAGGCGATAGAAATTGCTGGCACTGTAATTTTAGCTTAAAAAAAACCAGCCTTACGACTGGTTTTATGTAATGGCAACTAATTGTTACTTCACCACAGTTAAATGGTTTTTACGTTTAGTTTTATCATCAGGCTTTGTCGATTTAGACGATGATGGCAATGTCGAAGTATCATCAACAGATTTCATTGATGGCGGTACGGATGATAACTCATCATGTTCGCCTTCGATCATATATGCATCTTCTATATCAAACACCGTGCCAGCACCGTTTTCACGAGCATAAATAGCCACGATAGATGCCATAGGTAAATACACATTCTGTGGTACACCACCAAAACGAGCATTAAACTCAACGGCATCATTAGACATGTGAAGATTAGCCACAGCTCCAGTAGCAATATTTAAAACGATTTGACCGTCTTTAACAAATTGCTGCGGAACTTGCGTACCGTTAACAAATGCGTCCACAACCACGTGCGGCGTCAAATGATTATCCATCAACCATTCATAGTAAGCACGTAACAAATACGGACGATTAGCTGTTATTGGTTTCATTACATGCCCATGCGCATTTCGCGCTCAGCCTCAGTTAACGATGCTTTAAATGACTCACGTTCAAAAATACGTGTCATGTAAGCACTGATATCTTTCGATGTACGTGGGTCTAAGTGGATGCCTAATACAGGTAGACGCCATAATAATGGGCCTAAATAGCAATCAGATAAACCAAACTCTTCGCTCATGAAGTATGGCATTTCAGCAAATACTGGCGCTAAAGCAATTAAGCTTTCCATTAACTCTTTACGCGCTGCATCAGCCTTTTCGCCTTTACGGATACGCTCAACAAGCGCATACCAATCGGTGTCGATTCTGTGCATCATTAAACGGCTTTGGCCGCGAGATACCGGGTAAACAGGCATTAATGGAGGATGTGGAAAACGTTCATCCAAATATTCCATAATAATGCGTGACTCGTACAACACTAGTTCACGATCAACTAAAGTCGGTACAGAGTTGTATGGATTTACTTCAAGTAAATCTTCAGGCATCTCACTTGGGTCCACCTGTAAAACATCAACGGTAACCCCTTTTTCAGCCAATACGATACGTACTTGGTGACTATATAAATCATCGGCACCAGAAAAAAGTGTCATGATAGAGCGCTTGTTGGCAGCAACAGCCATTGATACCCTCCAAAATCTTAAAAAAACAAAACAAACGAGGGGCTAAGCCCCCCGTTTACAATATGCGGATAATGTATATTAACCGTTATTGATGGCTAGTGCACATCTTTCCAGTATTCTTTCTTCAACAAATAAGCAATGATGAAGAAAATAAACAAGAATCCAAGTACCCACCAACCTAAAGCTTCACGCTCTAACTGAACTGGTTCAGCTGAATAAACTAAGAAACCCGTGATATCACGAACGACTTGGTCGTATTCTTCTGCACTCATTTTGCCACCAGTAGTGACATAAGTACCATCGTCTTGTTTTACAGCAAGACCTTGTAAGTCTTGTAAAACATGTGGCATACCCACTGCTGGAAACACTGTGTTGTTCACACCAAATGGACGAGTCTCATCTGCGTAGAAACCTTTTAGGTATGAGAATACCCAATCAGCACCACGAACACGAGCAACCAAGGTTAAATCAGGAGGCGCAGCACCAAACCATTTAGCGGCATCTGGAGTAGGAATTGCGTTTTCCATTAAATCACCGATTTTTGCACCGGTGAACATGTACTTGTTACGCATATCATCGTTAGAGATGCCTAAATCAGTTGCAACACGCTCGTAGCGTTGGTATTGAGTGCTATGACAACCAGAGCAGTAATGTTGGAATGAATCCAAACCACGCTCTAATGACGCTTTATCATGCAAGTCAACGTTAGCACTTTCTAAGTGAACACTATGTCCACTTGCTGCCATTGCGAGAGATGGCAGCAATGTAACTAATGCAATTAATAACTTTTTCATTAGTGTGTCACCCTCGTTGGAACTTCTTTTGTTTTCTCATTCTTACTGTAAACCCATAAGGCTACGAAGAAAGCAAAGTAAGTGAAAGTGAATACACGTGCCGCAATAGTTAACTCAGGAGTTGCAGGAACCACACCTAAATAACCAAGGATAATGAACGACACAGTAAATTGTGCAATATTAATCTTGTGGATCATACTGCGATAGCGAATAGACTTCACTTTACAACGGTCAAGCCAAGGCAGTAGGAATAACACTGCAATTGACAGACCCATACCAATAACGCCCACTAACTTATCAGGGATAGCACGTAAAATGGCATAAAAAGGTGTGAAGTACCAAACAGGCGCTATGTGTTCTGGCGTTTTCATTGGGTTAGCCGCTTCAAAATTTGGCTTTTCAAGGAAGTATCCGCCGCCTTCAGGCATGAAGAACAACACATAACAGAACACGATTAAGAAGCCCGCTACACCCATAATATCTTTTACAGTGTAATAAGGGTGGAATGGAATACCATCAATAGGCCATCCGTTCTCATCTTTGTTCTTTTTAATCTCAACACCATCAGGGTTATTCGAGCCCACTTCATGCAAGGCGATTAAGTGTAAGAACACTAAAACAACCAGTACAAGTGGTAACGCAATAACATGCAGTGCAAAGAAACGGTTTAGCGTTGCGCCAGAAATAACATAGTCACCCCGGATCCACAATGTAAGGTCATCACCAATAATAGGAATGGCACCAAACAAAGAGATAATTACCTGCGCACCCCAGTAAGACATTTGTCCCCAAGGCAGTAAGTAACCCATGAAGGCTTCAGCCATTAGCACAAGGAAAATCAACATACCAAACAGCCATAATAGCTCCCTTGGTTTTTGATATGAACCGTAAATTAACCCACGGAACATGTGCATATAAATGACAAAGAAAAACGCCGACGCACCAGTAGAGTGCATGTAGCGAAGTAACCAGCCGTACTCAACATCACGCATGATGTATTCAACAGAAGCAAATGCGCCTTCTGCTGTAGGTACGTAGTTCATGGTTAACCAAATACCAGTCAGTAACTGGTTAACTAACACTAAAAGCGCTAATGAACCAAAGAAATACCAAAAGTTAAAGTTCTTTGGAGTTGCATACTGGCCCACATGACGGTTGTAAGTTGCCGTCATTGGGATGCGTGCATCAATCCAATCAATAATATTCTTAACCATTACGCCGCTCCTGTATCTACACCAATGATAACATTAGCATCATCGATATATTTGTGCGGTGGGATCACTAGGTTTAATGGCGCAGGAACACCCTGGAATACACGACCAGCCATGTCAAATTTAGAACCATGACAAGGACAGAAGAAACCAGATGTAACACCTTCAACCTGCTCACCGAATGAATCAGGCAAATAAGTTGGTGAACAACCTAAGTGAGTACAGATACCGACTGCAATAAAGAATTCAGGCTTAATAGAACGAGCAGGGTTAGTTGCATATTCTGGTTGCTGCATTTCTTCTGAAGCAGGGTCGCGTAATTGACTGTCTAATGTTTTAAGATTATTTAGCACAGTCTCTGTACGACGAACGACCCAAACCGGTTTTCCGCGCCATTCGACACGAATTAACTGACCTGGTTCTACTTTACTAATATTTACTTCGACCGGCGCACCTGCAGCTTTCGCTTTGGCGCTCGGATTCCATGACTTGATGAAAGGAACCGCTACAGCGACGGCACCAGCACCACCTACTACGGCGGTTGCAGCTGTCAGGAATCTGCGACGTCCGGTATCGACTGGCGCATTGCTCATCCACTTATCTCCCAGAGGGTGTTGGAATTTTTATATTTCAATACTTTAGCGACCCAAAATGGTAAACGCTAAAATCATACTTTGAGGCGGTGCTCATTATAGCGAAAAATTAGAACCAGATCATAGAGAAAACACACATCTATGTTGAGGATATTAACATTTTTTTCAAAAAAGCTTACAAATCAACCACACATTAACAATTAGACGTGACTTGATTAGCTAAATAAATTGAGTTAACACTCTGTTAAATCTATTATTTATCGACATTAGATGATAAAAAGCCGCCCAAAGACTTATAATTATCATTTTCGAAAGTTTTTTGGAAAAACTGAATTCAAATTATAGACATAAAAAAGCTCGGTAAAAACCGAGCTTTTTTAAGCTAAACAATGATGAGTATTATTTACCGCTTGATGATTTCATATATTTGAAGAAATCGCCTTCAGGTTCTAAAACCATAATATCATTTTTGCCAGCAAAGCTTTCTTTGTAAGCTTCTAAACTACGTAAAAAGCTATAAAATTCAGCATCTTTACTGTAAGTATCAGCATAAATCTTTGCCGCTAATGCATCACCCTCACCACGAATGGTAAGCGCTTTACGTTCAGCTTCAGCAATCTTTACTGTCACATTAGCATCAATAGTTGCACGGATAATTTCAGCTTGCTCTTTACCTTGTGCACGGTGCTCTTTCGCCACAGCTTGACGTTCGGCACGCATACGTTGGTAAATACTAATACTGACGTTAGCAGGTAAGTTAATTTGCTTAACGCGCACATCGACTACTTCGATACCAAGATTCTCAGCACTTTCAGAAGCATTTTCCAATGCGTCGGTTTGCAATTCATCACGCTTACCTGAAACAATTTCTTTAATCGTACGACGACCAAATTCAGTACGTAAATCGTTACTAATTTTGGCTTGTAATAAGCTTTCCGCATTGGCTTTAATACCGCCATTGGTAGAAAGATAGTACTTTTCAAAATCACGAATACGCCACTTAACATAAGAGTCGACCATTAAGTCTTTCTTTTCAGAAGTCACAAAACGATCCGCTGCACCGTCCAATGTCTGGATCCGAGAATCCAAATAACGAACTTTATCGACTAAAGGTAATTTAAAGTGAAGGCCAGGTGCAAAGACGGTTGTTTCGCCATCTTCTTTAAGTACCTTACCAAAACGCGCAACAATCGCACGTTCACCTTCGCTTACCACCATTAAAGAGGAAAAACTCACCCCTAAAATGATCACGAGAATAATCAGAGCTAATCTACCCATTGTTAGTTCCTCCCTTCGCGAACACGATCTTCGCGGCTGAGACGACCATCAGACGGCATACTAGTAATAGGCGTGTTCACACCGCTACTAGACACAGAGTTGATGTGACGCTCGACCTCAGGTTCTACTTGATTGCGCAGACTCTTAGAAGAGTCCATCAGCTTATCCAAAGGTAAATACATCAGATTACCACTACTCTTAGTGTCGATAAGCACTTTATTAGTATCAGCCAACACAGATTGCATTGCATCTATGTATAAACGATTTCTGGTTACACCAGGAGCAGCTTTATACTCTGGTAATAACTTTTCAAATCGAGCGACTTTACCTCTAGCTTCAAGCACTTCACGCTCTTTATAAGCATTAGATTGTTGTGCCATGCGTTCAACAGTACCACGCGCTTTGGGTTCTATTTCACGAGCATAAGCTTCAGCTTCGCGAATAAAGCGCTGTTCATCTTCCTGAGCAGAAATAGCATCATCAAATGCATCTTTCACTTCTTCTGGAGGACGCGCTGGTAAAAAGTTAACGTCACGAATTTGTAAGCCTAGTTTATACGGCTCAATAATACGTTCTAACTCGGTCCATGTATCACGACGAATAGCATCACGACCTGTGGTCAAAATGTCATCCATACGATTATGGCCGATAACATAACGTAACGCACTATCGGTAGCTTCACGTAAGCTTGAGTTGGCATCAACCGCACTGAATAAATATGAATATGCATCTGACACGCTATATTGAACCACAAGTTCAACATTGACGATATTTTCATCAGATGTCAGCATTCTGCCAGACGCAGGAATCGAACGGAACGTTTCCACATCGACAGTTGTCACTTCATCAATAAACGTGGCTTTCCAATGTAAACCGGAACTCACTTCACCAATATGCTGACCAAAACGGAGTAACACACCACGCTCAGCTTCTTTAACTGTGTATAAACCAGATAACGCCCAAATAATTAAGGCAATAACGGCAATCACAATCAATAAAGATGAATTAAACGGCTGGCCTGAACCTGAGGCGCTATTACCGCCCTTGCCGCCGAAACGTTTTGATAGGTTACGAAATACTTCGTCAAGATCTGGTGGCCCTTTATCGTTACCACTTTTATTTCCCCAAGGGTCTTTTTTCCCCTTGTTACCGGGCTCATTCCAAGCCATTTAGCACTCCATAATTGGATGAAATAAATGAGATTAACAAGAAACGTCTACTTCTGAAGATTCAAAAATAAATGTCTCTAATTCCCCCTGACTCTGTTTAGCTAATCGGCGCCAATCGGCATCCGATAAACGAACAGACAAAATACAGTTCCCCAGATCGTCATACTCTTTCTGCTGTATTGCATCCAGTCGATAAAACTGGCCAAGATAATGTCCTGCTGATGCAGGTATTTTCAATGTAAGCTCGCAAATCACTTGACCGATTAACTCGGTTATCGCTTTAAGCAGCAAATCAAATCCAATGCGTTTTTGCGCAGAGACCCAAACCCTTTCAGGTTTACCATCTTCTCCGTAATCAATACGGGGCGCGAAATCTTCAAGTAAATCAATTTTATTACACACAATCAGTTGAGTGATTTCATCTGCATCAATTTCTTTCAGTACTTTTTGTACTTGATCAAAATTTTCAGTCATATTGTCATCAGCACAATCAACGACATGTAAAAGAATTTCTGCTTGTCGAGTTTCTTGTAATGTGGCTTTAAATGCAGCGACGAGATCATGAGGTAAATGACGAATAAACCCTACTGTATCGGCTAAAATCACCGCACCATCAGGTAACGATAATTTACGCAATGTTGGATCTAATGTTGCAAACAACTGATCGGCAGCATAAACGTCCGATGACGTTAACGCATTAAATAGTGTCGATTTACCCGCATTGGTATAGCCCACTAAAGACACTGTCGCTAAGTCGCTACGCTTACGAGCTCGACGGCTTTGCTCACGCTGTTTATCTACTTTATCAAGACGACGATTAATATTCTTAATCCTGCCTCGTAATAAACGTCGGTCTGTTTCAAGCTGGGTCTCACCCGGCCCTCGCATCCCGATACCGCCTTTTTGGCGCTCTAAATGAGTCCAACCACGAATTAGGCGCGTCGACATGTGGCGCAATTGCGCTAGCTCCACTTGCAACTTACCTTCATGAGTTCTCGCTCGTTGAGCAAAAATATCAAGAATTAACGTAGTTCGATCTAATACTCGACACTGACATACCAACTCAAGATTACGCTCTTGAGCAGGACTCAATGCATGATTAAAAATCACTACATTGGCCTCAGTAGCAGCGACCATAGCAGCAAGTTCTTCTGCTTTGCCGGTACCAATAAAAAACTTACGATCCGGCGAGCGCCTGCTGCCAGTAATCACTCCAACAGAGCGAGCACCAGCAGATTCAACTAACAACTGCAACTCAACAAGATCTTCCCGACGTTCTTCGTCAGAAAACTCTATATGAACCAATACCGCTGTTTCACCTGCTTCATAACGATCAAACAAAAATTGTATTCCTTCTCAAATTATTCAGCATCGCTTTCTTCACCATGGGCAGTACCCTGGTGAGCTGTAACGTTAAATGGGCGTGCTGGTACAACGGTTGAAATAGCGTGCTTGTAAACCATTTGGCTTACAGTATTTTTCAACAAGATAACAAATTGATCGAATGACTCAACTTGACCTTGTAATTTAATACCATTCACTAAATAGATAGAGACTGGTACACGCTCTCGACGCAATGCGTTCAAAAATGGGTCTTGTAAAGATTGCCCCTTAGCCATTTCAATTTCCTTTTTTATTTTAAAATATGTTGAATTAAGTTTTATTGTTTAGTTTTAGTATTATACAGCAACAGCTAATAAGCTAGCGGCTTTGTCGCATAAGCGTAACTAAATTCCCTTCTACACCACTTTCGAGCCACTGTAATTCAGGCCAACTCCTCAACCATGTTAATTGACGTTTGGCCAATTGCCTAGTGGCTGCGGTAGCTTTTTCGACCATAGTCGCATGATCAAATTCTTTATCTAGGTATTGCCAACATTGCCTGTAACCAACACAACGCATTGAAGGCATGTCTAAATCTAAGTCCCCACGCGCCTTTAAGCGTGATACCTCATCGATAAAGCCTTGCTCAAGCATGATAGTAAATCGCTTAGCAATTAATTCATGTAATACTTTTCGATCGTTAGGTGCAATAGCAAATTGCACTACATCATACGGCAAAGCGACTGATTTAGTTTGCGTCAATTCAGTCATTGTTTTACCACTGATCCGATAAACCTCTAATGCCCGCGACAATCGTTGTGGATCGTTAGGATGAATTCTTGCTCCAGCAACCGGATCTATTTCACACAATTGCTGGTGTAATGCATCCCAACCATCAGTTTGAGCTTGCGCTAATATTTGCTGCCTAATACCTTCATCTGCACTGGGTAAGGGCGATAAACCTTCCAACAATGCCTTAAAGTACATCATGGTGCCACCTACGAGTAAAGGTGTCTTACCACGGCTAATAATGTCTTCGATAGCCAATAATGCGTCACGACGAAAATCTGCCGCTGAATAACTTTCGCTAGGATCCAGAATATCAATTAATTTGTGCGGCGCCATTTCCAGCTCTTGCACAGTAGGTTTAGCAGAACCTATATCCATTTGGCGATAGATAAGCGCTGAATCTACAGAGATAATTTCGCAATTATGCTTCGTTGCCATTTCAATGGCTAATGCGGTTTTGCCTGAGGCTGTCGGCCCCATTAAAAAAATCACTTTCGGCTTATCGACACTATTCACGTTAATTATCTTTCATCCAATTTTGCCAAGGTAATATATGTTCCTGGTCGTAACAAGTTTGCTTCGATTCATCGTCAAGAGAACAAAATTGCTGCCATAAAGCTTGGACTGGCTCAAATTGCGATAAACTTTGTTGCGCCAGCCAGCCTACAATAGCACCATCTGTTGGTTGCTCTAATTGTATCCACTGCAATAATTCTGGGATCACAATAGCAAGTTGGCTTTCCCTCAAATATGGGGGCACTTTTTTAATAATCAACTGCTGGAAGCGAATTGTTAATTCAATACCCATTTGGCGCAGTAATTGATCACGAACGACTAAGGTTTCTGTCCAATCTATATCTGCTGCTATAGAAACTGGCATTAATAAGGGTTGCGACACTAGACCATTAGCAAATTTGATTTCAATTTGATGCTTTCTTACTGCTAATAACACCTTTTTTATTGGCAGTAATGATAGCTTATCATCTTTACAGATCACCCAATGCTCTCCCGCTAATAAGGGCGGCATGACAAGTTGAGTAGCAACTTCATTAACATATGATATCGCGTCATTCATTGGAGTGTGCAACAACTGCCCATAACTAACAATGGCCGTTTTAGTATTCACAGAAGATAATGCAACAGCAGGCTTTTTATCATAACTAGGCTTAATTGCAGCTGAATAGCCACCAGATAAGCTATTATTCTTTCCCGGCACATGCATTGAGCCAAATGGACTAACACTGTTAATGGCTTTACTAGCGTCACGGTTAAGTGTGAAATCATCTTCAGTCGCATCGACAATATTATCTTCATGCATCAATGTTGGCTTGTTGTGCATTAGCGCAACATGTTCATGATGGTCTAATTCGTCAACTAAAGGCAACAATGGTATTTGTTCTAGCGCTGACTGCACCGCCTGTAAAATAAAGTCATGTACATAACGTGATTGATGAAAGCGCACTTCGTGCTTAGCGGGATGCACATTGACATCAACTTGATGTGGATCAAGTGATAACATCAGCACATATCCCGGCTGATGTTCAATACCATATTCAGCAAAGGCTTGTTTTACGGCATGGTTAACTAATCTATCTCGAATTAAGCGCCCATTAACATAAAAGAAATTAGTGTCTATGATGACAGTATCTTGTGGTGACTGTAAGTAACCGCTTAATGACAAACCTTCATGTTCACAGGCAATACTCAACGCTTGCTCAGCAAAAGCTCTACCGCAAATTTGCGCCAACCGTTGTTGAGTTTGAATCTCGGTGTTAGCTGGCCGATACTGACGCACTAATTTACCGTTATGTGTCAGAGTGAAATGAGTGTCACTTCGAACAATCGCAATCCGTTTTAACCACTCATCAATATGGGTAAATTCAGTTTTGTCACTTTTTAAAAAGCGGCGTCTGGCAGGAGTATTAAAAAATAAATCCACCACTTCAATTGTCGAGCCTTGAGGATGTGCGGCAGGTGTAACTTTGACATCCATTTGCGAACCTTCAGCATAAGCCTGCCAAGCTTCAGATTGCTCAGCGGTTTTTGAGGTTAATGTTAACCGCGATACCGAACTTATACTGGCTAAGGCTTCACCACGAAACCCAAAGCTTAAAATAGCTTCAAGATCGTCTAGTGTATGTACTTTTGAGGTAGCATGACGCGATAACGCCAATGCTAACTCATCTTTAGGTATACCCGCACCGTTGTCACGGATACGAATAAGCTTGCTGCCGCCTTTATCGATATCAATATCGACTCTGGTCGCGCCAGCGTCAAGACAGTTTTCAACCAGCTCTTTAACCACAGATGCCGGGCGTTCAACCACCTCGCCTGCTGCGATTTGGTTTGCTAGTTGAGGCGGTAACAGTTGAATGGTCATCTTATGCCCCAGGGATCACAAGTGTTTGTCCGATACGAACAACGTCTGATTTAAGATTATTCACCCGTTTAAGACTGTTAACCGACACACTGTAACGCTGCGCGATAATGGATAAAGATTCGCCGCGTTTAACACTGTGTTTAGTACTTGATGATTTAGCCAGTAAAGTATCTGCGGGCGGATTACTCTGAAAATAACGAAGTACACCTTTATAGATAGCATTGGCCAGTTTTTCCTGATGATTGCCATTGGACAATAACCGTTCTTCGCCTGGATTAGAAATAAAGCCAGTTTCAACCAAAATAGACGGAATATCAGGAGATTTCAGTACTGCAAAACTGGCTGATTCAGGCTTTCTTTTGTGCAAATGAGTAATAGAATCTAAATCACGTAGAATATCGCCTGCGATAGAATGACTTATCGCCATAGAACTGTTCATCGACATGTCGAGTAACGTCATGGCTAAATATTGTTCATTATCGGTATTTTGAATGATCTCACCAGCACCGCCTAACAACTCTGAGTGTTTCTCTTTTTGCTCTAACCAACGACCAATTTCACTGTTGGCTCGACGCATTGAAAGCACCCAAACAGAAGCACCGTTAGGTTGTGGTGACGTAAAGGCATCTGCATGGATAGATATCAGTAAATCTGCTTTACTATTTCGCGCCAGCTCAGAGCGTTTATTCAAATTAACAAAATAATCGCCACTGCGTGTCATTACCGCGCGCATACCCGGAGTTGAATCGACTTTACGCGCCAGACGCTTAGCAATTTCAAGCACTACACGTTTCTCATGCATGCCAGAGGGCCCAATCGATCCAGGGTCTTCCCCGCCATGGCCTGCATCAATGGCAACCACAATATCTCTAGATGACTGATTAGCAGATCGACGCACCGTTGGTTCAGCTGACGATCGACCATCTGTGTCTTCTAAATCAACCACAAGACGATTTCCATAAGGGGCTGTTGGAGGCAGAGTAAATAAACTTGATTTTACCGGTTTAGTTAAATCCATAACGAGACGCAATATGCCTTTTTTAGGCGGAGAGCTAAACCGTATTTTTTTAATAAACTTACTATTATTGGCTATTTTATCTAAATTAACCTTAGCGCCGGTATCTTGAATATCGACGACAAGGCGATGAGGGCCAGTTAAGGTAAAACTGTCATATTTGGGTACTTGAGTTAAATCAAATACCACTCGCGTCGATTCTGGGGCAGCCCAAATACGCACGCTATCAAGTTGATTAGCCGCAACAGCTAGGTTAGGCAGCAAAAACAACAGCATGAAAACTACACGGGTCAAAAACATATTTTTTAAAATCATTATTATTTATTTTATGTTATCTAAAATTGCCTGCCCTGCAGGGGATAAGGCTTGTAATTCAATTTGTCTTTGAGATTCGTTATAACGCAAATGCAAATGGATATCAGCCTCAGGGAGTAATCCATGTCCGTTATCTGGCCATTCAACTAGACATACACTTCTGTCAGTAAAATAATCACGGATACCCATATACTCGAGCTCTTCTGGATCGGCTAATCGATAGAGATCAAAATGGTATACATCCATATCGTTAAACTCATAAGGTTCAACCAAGGTATAGGTCGGACTTTTCACCGCACCTTGATGGCCCAAACTTTGGATAACGCCTCGACTAAACGTCGTTTTACCTGCGCCTAAATCCCCCGTAAGGTAAAGCGTTAATGGCGGCACAATCCACTGCGCAATTTGTTGACCAAGAGCGACAGTAGCTTGTTCATTTTCAAGGATTTTAAGCAACGATGTCATGTGTATAGTCAGCTTCCATAAAAAAGAGATACAAGAATACTAAATATACCAGAAGTTACCGGGGAACTCCCAATGTTATACGGTTATTTTTTGTTAATAAAAAAAGCCAGCTACTGGGAATAGCTGGCAAATTCACACTTCAGGAAGTTATGTCAAAGTTTCAAGGGTTGTTTAAATGTCATCCATACGAATTGTACTGTGAACTAAACGTTTCTGTTGAGTTTGTGCCACTCGGACTAAATCCATTAAGGCACTTTTAATTTCATCAGTTGGGCTACTATTAGCTGTTTTTTCAAGTAAAGCGATTAAGCGATTTTCTAAGTCTAAATGCAGCTCAAGTACTTCGTCTTCTTTCATATTGGCAGGGAGTGAAGTTTCATTGCAACGCTTACTAAAATCTTCAAAAGTAATGTCTTTGTACCAAGTATTTAAGATTCTTGATGGTGCATCTTCAAGATAGCTTTCTAACGTTTCGTAAATATGTCTTTGGTGTTGTTGAAAATAGGTCAACATCATTTTCACTCGAGAAGAGTCAGCATTACGATCTAAGCGCTTATACAATTTCTCCATATCGAGATGGCAATTAGCGACATAATCAAGTAGTTCACTTAGCTGTTGGATCCGCATAACACTCACCTCGTTTAGAACATTAACATCTTAGTAAAATTTATCTTAAGTTGATTATCGAAGATCGCGAGCTCAAATTACTTGAACTAGGTCATGTTTTTAATCCTCAAATTACTACTAATTTAGAGATTCATGAAGAAGTGAGTGATAGATCACTTGTTTTGTTGATTGCACAGTATTTTTCTTCCCATCAGCAGGCAATAAATAACAACTGAAGAAATTTTGAAAACTGATGTGACGCAGAAATTGGATTAACTCATGGGAATAGAGAGTAAATAAAGCATTTAAGCAGGCGTTTTTGAATTGAAGATTGATTTAGCGCGACCTTTATTTTCACAAAAAGAGGTTCGAACTAATGACGCTGTTATCTCTTTTAGCTTGACTGAGATATCGGCTCTTACAATTAACGCAACGGATCGCAAATCGCAGCATTTAATAACTTTGAAGCTATAAATTTTAAATTTTAAATTTTAAATTTTGGGATTTTGGGATTTTGGGATTTTGGGATTTTGGGATTTTGGGATTTTGAAAAAATAATAGCGATTGCTAGGGCCTGTTGATCTTTGCTGGTTGAATTTTGTTCGAGTTAAAAACGTTTTAATCGAGGCGAATGGATTGATGCCTAGTCATCTAAGCAAAATGCATTCAACAAAGAGTAAAACGTTTTTAGCCGAACCCTTCGGGCAGCGTTTGTTGGCCATTTTTACTGTGTTATCGACTTTTTATGTAGAATAACTACACCTCAAAGTCTCTGCCTTGTACAAATGGCCAACAATTCGCTGCAAAAATAACCTTGAAAGATCAACAGGCCCTAACAAGAAAGGTGATTTGAAGCGACTTTTCTTTTAACAAAGAGAGGTTCGAACTGATGACCGCTTTATGACGTCTAGCTTGGCAAGCAAAAAGGTATCGCATTTTCTAAGAGCGCAACTGAGCTAATGTTGCAAATCGCAAAATTTGATAACTTTGAAGCTGGAGATTTTAAAGTTTGGGATGTTGAAACAATAAGAGAGATTTGAAGTAAGAAAGGTGATTTGGAGCGACATATCAGGTTCGAACTGATGACCTATACCTTGGCAAAAAAGATTGGTATCAACTCTTACAATTAAGTCAACTGAGCTAATGTCGCAAATCAAAAAGCATCTGAAATTTGGAGCTATCTTTTCTAAATAAAGAGAAGTTCGAACTGATGACCTATACCTTTGCAAAAAAGATTGGTATCAACTCTTACAATTAACTCAACTGAGCTGAGCTAATGTCGCAAATCAAAAAGCATCTGAAATTTGGAGCGACATATCAGGTTCGAACTGATGACCTATACCTTGGCAAGGTATCGCTCTACCAACTGAGCTAATGTCGCATATCAAAATTATCTAAAATTTGGAGCGAACTTTCTTTTAAACAAAGAGAGGTTCGAACCGATGACGCTGTTATCTCTGTTAGCTTGGCAAGGTATTGCTCTAGCAACTCTCTAACATCATCTGAAATTTGGAGCGACATATCAGGTTCGAACTGATGACCTATACCTTGGCAAGGTATCGCTCTACCAACTGAGCTAATGTCGCATATCAAATTATCTAAAATTTGGAGCGAACTTTCTTTTAAACAAAGAGAGGTTCGAACCGATGACGCTGTTATCTCTGTTAGCTTGGCAAGGTATTGCTCTAGCAATTCTCTAACATCATCTGAAATTTGGAGCGACATATCAGGTTCGAACTGATGACCTATACCTTGGCAAGGTATCGCTCTACCAACTGAGCTAATGTCGCGTACTGGTTGCTTCATTGTAACAATCAACAAGGTATCGTCTTTCAACCTACGTCAACTGAGTTAATGTCGCATACTTTCAAATTTCAATACAACTTTCTATGACTCAGAGTTTGGCGCTCTGTAGAAAGTTGAGGCCGCATTATAGGTAAATTTTACTATGCTGCAACCCCTTTTTTTAAAAAATTGTTCGATTGGTTAAATTTTAAATACTTCTTTGCGATAAAACTGCATTTCAGCAATAGACTCTTTAATATCTTCTAGTGCTTGATGAGTATTTTTCTTACTGAAACCATTCATTGTTTCAGGGCTCCAACGACGAACTAATTCCTTAATGGTGCTGACATCAATGTTGCGATAATGAAAATACTCTTCAAGCTCCAACATATACTTATTCAAGAAGCGACGATCTTGACCAATACTATTACCACACATTGGCGATGCGCCTTTAGGCACGTACTGAGCTAAAAAATCAATCGTTTGTGTTATAGCATCTTGTTCTGAGCATTTACTGGCACGCACACGGTCAACTAATCCTGACTCTCCGTGATGTTTTTGGTTCCAATCGTCCATCCCAGCTAGAACATCATCAGTTTGATAAATGGCTAGTACAGGGCCTTGAGCAATGATATTAAGGTCTTGGTCGGTCACTAACGTTGCAATTTCAATGACTCGATCGACAGCAGGTTCTAAGCCTGTCATTTCTAAATCTACCCAAATTAGATTATTCGCATCAACAGCCATTTATGCCGCCTTATATTATCTGTCGCCTAAATTCAGGCATTTTTATAAAAGAGTGTGTATCATACTGTTTTTTTGACACACAAAAAAACACCTATTTAATGAAGATAAGCCTGTGAGTAAAAAGAAACCCCTAAGTCAGGGCCAATTACGCCGAATGCGCGCTAATCAGACTAAGCGATTAAAGCGCAGTGACGATAACACTCAACATGCCGAGTTGCAGGACAATCTCTTAGGTCCAGAGCAAGCTGGTGTCGTTATTTCCCGTTTTGGTCAGCATGCTGATATCGAAACAGTTGACGGTACTGTATCGCGGTGTAATATTCGCCGGGCAGTAACCAGTTTAGTTACTGGTGATAAAGTGGTGGTAAGACTCGCAACTGAAGTCCAATCGGGCTCCAGTATCGGTGGTATTGTTATTGCCGTTCACCCGCGAAAATCTTCTTTAACGCGACCTGATTTATATGATGGCGTAAAAATTATTGCCGCCAATATTGATCAAATATTAATAGTTTCATCGGTGTTACCCAGCTTTACCACCCAAATTATTGATCGATATTTAGTCGCTTCTGAAGATACCGATATTCGACCTATCATTATTTTAAATAAAATTGATTTATTAGATGATAGCAATCGGGATGACATCGAGCGCGCGCTGAAACGCTACCAAGATATTGGTTATCCGGTTTATCGGATCAGTAGCCACACAGGTGAAGGCGTAGATGATATAAAAGACTTACTCAATAACAAAGTCAGTGTTTTTGCAGGTCAATCTGGCGTGGGTAAATCGTCATTGATCAATGCACTAATGCCAGAAGCGGAGCTATTAATTGGCGATGTGTCTGACAATTCAGGTTTAGGCCAGCATACGACCACTACGGCCAAATTACTGCATTTTATTAGCGGCGGTGATTTAATTGACTCACCGGGTATACGCGAATTTGCATTATGGCATTTAGATGCTATCAGAGTCGGTTGGTGCTTTATCGAATTTAGAGACTTTTTAGGAACCTGTAAGTTCCGTGATTGCAAACATGGCGATGACCCAGGTTGTGCTTTACAGCAAGCGTTAGCAGATGGAAAAATCACTCAAGACCGCTTTAGCAATTATCAGCGCATTATTGCCAGTTTAGATGAACAACGCCATGCACGACACTTCCGTGCTATTGATGATTTAGATTCGTAAAATCAGGACTGTATTTCAATACTGTGTTGAAATAATACTCTGTAGAAAATAGTACTCCGTAGGAATAATAATCCTAGTTAAACCTGCTTAGAGAAAAGGGAAACACATTGGACTCAATTAAAATTGCCTTGCAGTACATGCTGCCAAAACACTTTTTGTCGCGTTTAGTCGGTAAATTTGCTGCTGCTGAAGCAGGCATTATTACCACAGTAGGGATCAAATGGTTTATCAAAAAATACAAAATTGATATGTCAGAAGCACAGCAACCTGAGCCCGAAGCCTATAAAACCTTTAATGCCTTTTTTACTCGTGCGCTAAAGCCTGAACTTAGACCGATAAACCAAGACGGTACTATGATGGCACATCCGGTAGATGGAGCAGTTAGTCAGTGTGGCCCTATTGAAGCTGGTAATATTTTCCAAGCCAAAGGTCACACCTACACCGCTGAAGCGTTATTAGGTGGTGATAAGGTTGATGCTGCACGTTTTGATGGTGGTGATTTTGCCACCATTTATTTAGCACCAAAAGATTATCACCGCATTCACATGCCAATCACCGGCACATTATCGAAAATGACTTATGTCCCAGGTGACTTGTTTTCGGTTAATCCACTTACCGCGCAAAATGTACCAGGATTGTTTGCCCGTAATGAACGTGTAGTGGCTCTATTTGAAACAGAAGTAGGTCCACTTGCAATGGTACTGGTTGGTGCAACCATAGTTGCCAGTATTGAAACCATATGGTCCGGCACGGTAACACCGCCAGGTGGTAAACAAGTGTTTAGCTGGGACTACCCAACTACAGGTCCAGATGCGGTTACCTTAGAAAAGGGCGCTGAAATGGGGCGCTTTAAATTAGGTAGCACTGTAGTGATGCTATTTGCACAAGATGCCATAGAAACATTTGCAGATGGTGTAGAGCCGGGTGAAACAACGCGTATGGGCCAGCCTTTCGCTATGCTGTCTAAAGCGTAACCAATATAATTTTGACGGCACCTAAATAGGTATCGTTTAGTCGTATCTAACCGTACTGTTTTTGGGCAGTACGGTTTTATTTTATGAGCTCATCCCACTTTTAAGCGCGAGCTAATGTTTGCCAGTAACATTACAGCCATAGGACTAACAGCCCTCATTACGGCAGTATTCATCGCGACGTAAATCGATACAATGAACATAATACCAACGCGCCTACAGGTGAATTAATCATTGTGGTGACAACTTCATTTGAAACAGCCTAAAGTCATCAAAAATATAGATCATAATCACCCAAATTTGCTACCATGTCCTGACTCCAATCTGGGCAAAGTATTATGTTACGTTTAGCGCGTTTATTCTTGTGTTTCCTTATAGTTAATACACTGTCGGTTTCTGTATTTGCCAACACACCCCTAACCCTTGATAAACGATTGGGGCTAAATGACCAAGCCGAAAATCAGCCGCTTGATATGCCATCACAAATTGCAGAACTCGAAAGCAGTATTGAAAAATTGCAAATAGAACAGCAAACGTATACTAATATTGAACGTTCTAACAACGAAACCAAATTGTCACTGACAGGCCAACTACGTGAAGCGCAAATAACATTAGGCCTTGATGAAGATATCGATCTTGATCAGCAAGCCTCAATGGCTTATTTTCATTTATCAGAATTAAAAGAGACAGAGTCGAACCTTAATGATCAACTACGGCTGATTTTACAACGGCAAAAACAACTACCCGATTTGATTGTTCAAGCAGAAAATGCATTAACTCAGCATAATAAAACCCAACAGGTACCGATTGAGACTCCATTAGGCCAACGTAACAAGCTACAAGCCGAACTGCTTACTCAACATATTGCAACATTGCAGGCAGAACGTTTAGCTAATCCTAAACAATTAGAAATCACTCAGCTTCAACAACAGCTCAATCGCTTATCCTTAGGCCAACAAGAAACTTTTATTGAGCTAATTAATAAACATAATATTGAGTCTCGCCAACAACAAACTGCTGAAACTATTGCTAATAACCTAATTGATGCCCAAGAGTTGGCCGATCCTTTATCTCAAGAATTAAGCAAATTAAATCAGCGCTATGCTGAGCAATTGCAAACACTGACCAGCAATATAAAATCGGCTATAGAAAAACAACAACGAGTTGAAAAGCGTTATCAATCTCAAAATGCACAACTTTCAAATGTACTTGAACAAATTACTTGGGTTAAAACTAATTCGGCATTTGGCGATCGTTTCTTACAAATGCTGCAATCATTACCTAAACCGCCCAACCTAGACAAATTGCAAACAGAATTAGCTGATGCACGGCTTGAACGCTATCAATTAGAGCAACATCAAGCATTAAATAGTCAGCAACTTGATGACAGTGAGATATTTAATGAAACTCAGATAAAGCTATTGCAGTCACAGCAAGTACTCATAGAGCAACTATTACAAAGCTATGACCAGTATTTAGCTGAGTTCGCTAAGTTACGTATTGGCTATGAACAGTTAAACCAGCTGTATAACACCTTAAAAAACACCCTTAACGAGCATTTATTTTGGGTGCCTAATGCCCCTAGCATTGGTCCATTATGGTTAATCGATTTGAGCCATAGCAGTGTATGGTTACTGCAACCCAGCCAGTGGCAATCTTTACAGCAAGCTTGGTCTGAAAAAAGTAATTATTGGGCTTGGTGGGGCATTTTATTATTATGCTGTTTAATGGCACAAGACATGCTCACACCTAAGTTTAATAAAGCCATTAGTCGTTATGCCGTCTTTGTCGGTAACGTGACTCAAGATAAATTTAAGTACACCATCAAAACCCTAATTATCAGCTTAGTGTACGCCTTGATAAAACCTTTACCGGTTATTGTGGCAGGACTCATTTTCTCCCGTTCAGAGCAAAACATGGTTTATGCCATAGGAGTGGGCATTTTAGCCATTGGCGTCAGTTATCTAATTTATCAATTCTTTTTCTTATTAACCGTTGAAAAAGGTATTTTAATCAGCCATTTTAGGCGGCCTAAAAAAATAGTTAAACAAGCACAACAAACACTTGCCTCCTTTGTCATCATATCAGCACCGTTAATTGGTCTAATGGGTTTTACCGAAGCATTAGATACTTCATTGGTACGTAATAGCTTGGGTCGTGGCGCATTTATCGTTTTCTGTGTGGTGTTATTTCTGCTGTATAAAGATGTCATGTTACTGATTGGCCAATATCGCAAAAATAAGCCTAGCGCGACTAATATGGCGATCATTCAAAAATCTGTATGGGCAATTCTCATTGTTACGCCTATTTTTAGCGCCATATTGGCAGCAATTGGCTACTACTTCACCGCTTTTCAATTGCTATTACAACTGCAAATATCAGTATTATTAGGCTTAGGATTCTTACTGACTTACCAGTTAATTAAACGCTGGATGCTGATTGAGCGGCGTCTAATCGCCTTTGATCGCGCTAAAGCCAAACGTGCAGAGCGACTTGCACAACGGGAAAGAGGTGAGTTACAAAATAATGAACCAATAGAAACTTATGAAGAACCTATTGTTGATTTAGAAACCATTTCCAGCCAGTCATTAGGCTTAGTAAGATCCATTTTAATTATTGCTTTCTTCGCCAGCTTATTGGGTATTTTGGCGCAAACTCATACTGCTGTATTCTCATTTTTAGATGGCGTTACCTTATGGACCACCAACAGCAACGTTAATGGCATTGAACAGCAAGTGCCTATTACATTAAAGTCGATTTTATTTGGTATTATGTTAGTCGGATTTTCGTTAGTTATTGCTAAAAATCTTCCTGGTTTATTGGAACTTACGTTATTACAAAGATTAGATTTATCACCCGGAACCGGCTTTGCTATTACTACGGTTAGCAGTTATTTAGTGGTATTTTTTGGCATACTTTTTGGTTTTTCAACCCTTGGTATGGAATGGTCTAAATTACAGTGGTTAGTTGCGGCATTGTCCGTTGGTTTAGGTTTTGGCTTACAAGAGATTTTTGCTAACTTTATTTCTGGTTTGATTATTTTGTTCGAAAAACCCATTCGGATTGGTGATACCGTTACTATTCGCGACCTCTCTGGAACGGTCAGTAAAATCCAAATTCGAGCAACGACTATTGTCGACTGGGATCACAAAGAAATTATCGTGCCAAACAAAGCATTTATTACTGAACAATTGGTTAACTGGTCGCTATCCAATCCAATAACTCGCGTGATTGTCACGGTATCGGTATCTCGAGATGCGGACCCAACTAAAGTGGAAATGTTGCTGCATCAAGCGGTGCGTGAATGTGAATTATCATTAGCCATACCAGAACCAGAGGTATGGTTTGCCGGTTTTGGGCAACACACTCAAGATTACGAAATTCGCTCCTATGCCAAAGACATGTCGGCTCGTTGGCCGCTACGCCATAGCTTACATAAACTGATTAATAAAAAACTCAAAGAAAACAATGTCGAACTTGCCTACCCACAAATGGAAGTTCATATTAATCATACGCCTAAAGAATCCACTGGATTATACAAAGGCTAATCTAGGTAATAATTAAGGACAGCTATGCTCGTTTTTGCTCACCGCGGCGCTAGCGGTTATGAACCTGAAAATACCTTACTCGCAATGGACAAAGCCCTCGACTTGGGTGTGAGTGCCATTGAGTTAGATGTGCATTGCGTTGAAGGTGAGCTAGTGGTGTTTCATGATCGCCGCTTAGAAGGTAAATCCACTGGAACGGGGCTAATTCATTTAACGACCAAAGCGGAATTAGCTCAATTTACAGTTGGCGGACAAGCAATACCCACATTGTGGCAAGTACTCGAACGAGTCAGTGTTAGCAGCAAAGGCTCGTGTACTATCAACATTGAATTAAAAGGTATTGGCTGTGTACAACCCTTTATTGCGTTATATACCCAAGCCTTAGAACAACTTAGTTTCATCCCAGAACAACTGTTAATATCATCCTTTAATCATCCCTATCTAGCACAGATAAAACAGTCTTTTCCGCAAGCGGTGATTGCACCATTATTAGCAGGGATCCCGCTCGATTTAGCTAAAATAATGACCACACTACATGCTTATTCAATCAATCTTGATATTAGTTTTATTAATCAAGCCATTGTTGATGATGCCCACCAGCGAGGTGGCAAAGTGTTTGTTTATACGGTTGATAACCCACAAGATATTCAAGCGTTAAAAGCCATGGGCGTGGACGGTATATTCAGTAATTACCCAGATAAAGCCATCGCAGCAGCAATGATGCCGATAACAACCGATTATAGTGGTTGGTTTGAATAATCTATTTAACCTGAACTAGGGATAAGGGATGAACTTAGTTATTCATGCCTATGCACTTGGCTCAGTAAGAATGTATTGGCGTGTGAATCATTGCCAAATTTAACAATCTGTTAGGTATTTCTCTTTCCATTTGTCTACGATTGAACCGATAACAGAACTCACTCAGGTATTCTTGTAGGTACTTTCCTGAAATACCATGAAATGTCCCAAGTAAAAATGCCTTTAAGTTACCAATGGCAATATGAACCCAAGGCAGCCATTCATCAACAAGCTCACTGGGGGTAACCCTCGCTTCATGTTGTTGAGTCTTATCTATAATGTTCAACGCAGGTAAGCCGTCTGTATGCACTTCTTGCTGTCTCGTTAAGTGTTTGGCAACGAACTTTTCAACACTATCATGGCAAACGCTATTCACAGCCTGCATAGCAATAAATCCAGCTCTTTTTCCTTTGCTTTCAACGGCAACTAAAACAGGTGTTTTACCTTCTGCTCCACGTCCACGCTTGCCCTTCCTTCTGCCACCCACTAACGCATCATCAATTTCAATGACGCCTGACAGTCTATATAAGCTGTCTCTATGGCCCATAGCCGTTCTCAGCTTACTTAATATTAAACGTGCCGTTCGCCAATTAACTTCAATGTGCTTGCTCAGTCTTAATGCCGAAATACTGCCTTTATCTGAGCCTAAAAAGTAGATAGCCCAAAACCACTTAGTGATAGGAATACGGCTACCGTGGAATAAAGTGTCCGCTGTGACCGATGTTTGTTTATGACATTGACTGCATTCATATACATTGCGGGTTGCAAGCTCATAAGCATGCTCACAAGAGCATCTAGGACAAACAAAGCCATTAGGCCATCTCATTTTCTTAATGTGATTTAAGCAATCAGTTTCAGAGCTGAATTGACGTTGCCATTCAAAAAAACTCGCTTCAGGCATTTTCATAGCAAATCTCACTTCTAGTCTTGATTTATACTATAAGAATAGGCCAAAACTGACTCAGATGCATAGGCATGTAGTTATTTAACATCAGCATGTAAATCAAGCTCAGATTATTTATCCAACGTTTGACAATGAGGTTAATGTGACACATAAACTGTTATTACTGACCAGAGAAAACGACCGATATCGGCAACTATTAACAACGCTTTGCTTGCCGAACCTCGAAATTGTTGACGATCTGATGGTTGATGATTCAGGCCATTACACTGGTGGCAATAGTAGCGATGCCGATATTTGGTTAGCAGAACCTCATCTAGCCGCTTCATTATTGCCGCATGCAATGGCACCCAAATGGTTACAATCTACCTTTGCCGGTGTCGATGCATTAATGCATCCTTCGTTACCACATGATTATTTACTGACTAATATTCGCGGTGTGTTTGGCCCGCTTATGAGCGAATATGTGTTTGGTTACCTATTAAGTCATTATCGCCACCATACTCAATATACTCAGCAGCAACAGCAACAACTTTGGCAGCCAGGTAGTTACCGAACCTTGCAAGGCTTACAGCTACTCATTTTAGGCACAGGTTCTATTGCTCAACACCTTGCTAAAACCGCCCATCATTTTGGTATGACCGTCAGCGGGCTTAATCGAAAAGGTGGTCATGTTAGTGAATTTGATAGCATCGACACAATGGATAAACTAACCGACTATTTACCGCTAGCAGATGTGATTGTTAGCGTATTGCCCAATACACCTCAAACCAAATATATTTTAAATGCGGCTAATCTTACGTTATTAAAAGCAGATGCTATGTTATTTAATATTGGCCGAGGTAGCACTATTGAATTAGAAGCGCTACAAGCTGAATTAACCTTACAGCCACAACGCCAAGCCATATTAGATGTATTTGAACGAGAGCCCTTACCTGCTGATCATCCACTATGGCATTATGATAACGTCATTATTACACCACATATCGCCGCACCAAGCTTCCCAGAGCAAGTAATACAGGTATTCAATCACAACTATCAGCTATGGCAACAATCCAAACCATTACAGTATGTGGTCGACGTTAACCAAGGTTACTAAAGCTGCAATCAACTTAATATTCACAAATATGGTTCAAGAGGGTATTGATCACTTTGGTGTACAGCATCAGACATGCACTTAATCTGATCCGGCTAACACCTAATATTAACCGCTTTCACAAATTGTTGCATTCATTAATCTAAATCTAGCATTATCAATAAGTTAACGATAAATTTGTTTGTGCCTACACTAGGGCCTGTTGATCTTTGCTGGTTGAATTTTGTTCGAGTTAAAAACGTTTTAATCGAGGCGAATGGATTGATGCCTAGTCATCTAAGCAAAATGCATTCAACAAAGAGTAAAACGTTTTTAGCCGAACCCTTCGGGCAGCGTTTGTTGGCCATTTTTACTGTGTTATCGACTTTTTATGTAGAATAACTACACCTCAAAGTCTCTGCCTTGTACAAATGGCCAACAATTCGCTGCAAAAATAACCTTGAAAGATCAACAGGCCCTAATGCACCGGAGTTGATTTATCGGAAAAAGATGAGCTAGATCAAACTGTATTAAAAATGATCGCTACATAAGCAAAATAGTTATTGCCAATGATAACTGTTTTCATTTAGAATTAGATTACTTTCTAGCTCAGACCATTTTTTTGAATGAAGAGGCTTTCCCTATGTTCGTTTGTCTTTGTCATGCTATTACCGACACTCAAATCAAAGCTGCTGTTAGCTTAGGTGACAGTTCGTTGGCTGATGTAAAGAAACGTCTTGGCGTTGCAGACCAATGCGGCAAATGTGCCCGCATGGCTAGTCAAATAATTCAAACACAGCTTGAGTACGAACCTAATTTCTATGAAGTTGCCTAGTCGCATTAATATATAAGTCGACTCTGCTTCCATAAAAAAATGCTGCTCATATGACATATGAGCAGCATTTTTTTATTCGACAATCCAGCAATCTTACTCGTGTACATCCAGATTATCGTCTTGCAAGCCGTCTTCTGCCAATGGTCCCATTTCGACATCAACACTGTCTACGCGTTGTAATCCTCTTGGTAACTTAGCACCACGACGACCACGCTCACCACGATAGTGCTCTAAATCGCTTGGTTTCAAGGTTAGCTTGCGCTTACCAGCCCACAACGTTACTGCAGTATTATGTGGCACAACATTTAAGTGCAAAAGTAACTCTTCACGATTCTTAGCACGATCGGTTGGAATACCGATAATCTTGTTGCCTTTACCTTTTGATAACTGTGGCAAGGCATCTAAACTAAACATCAACATTCGGCCTTCAGAGGTAATCGCTAACAGCGATTGCTCAGTCGTTTTATTGATTAACTTTGGCTGCATAACTAAGGCGTTGGATGGTAGGCTGAGTAGTGCCTTACCAGCCTTATTACGGCTGACCAAATCTGGATAAGCACAAATAAAGCCATAACCAGCATCACTTGCCAACAAGAAAAACTGTTCATCTTCCCCCATAAGCACATGTTGCATTATCGCGCCAGGTGCCATATTAAAGCGGGTGGTAATCGGCTCGCCTTGGCTTCGCGCAGAAGGCAACGTATGGCTGTCGGTAGCAAATGCGCGCCCTGTTGAGTCAATAAACACCGCCGCTTGGTTACTTTTCCCCATCACACTACACAAATAACTATCACCAGACTTATATGACATCCCTTCGACATCAACATCATGGCCTTTAGCACAGCGTACCCAGCCTTTATCTGACAATACTACAGTAACGGATTCTGTTGGCGTTAACTCTTGTTCAGTGAGCGCCTTGGCATCTACACGTTCGATAATCGGTGAGCGACGATTGTCACCATAAGTCTCACCATCTTGGATCAATTCTTTTTTAACCAAGGTTTTCAAGCGACGTTCAGAGCTTAACAATAACTCTAATTTGTCACGTTCTGCCGCAAGCTCATCTTGCTCACCTTTAATTTTAAATTCTTCAAGCTTGGCTAAATGACGTAATTTTAACTCTAAAATTGATTCAGCTTGTTTATCCGACAAGTGAAAGCGAGCCATCAACTCAGCTTTAGGTTCGTCGTTATAACGAATAATTTCTATTACTTCATCAATGTTTAAAAACGCAACCATTAACGCTTCTAAAATATGTAACCGTGCTAATACTTTATCAAGTCGATATTGCAAGCGGCGAGTGACCGTTGTAAGGCGGAATTCCAACCACTCAGTTAACAGTTGCTTTAGCCCTTTTACTTTCGGACGGCCGTCGAGCCCCAACACATTGAGGTTAACTCGGAAGCTTTTTTCAAGATCTGTCGTCGCAAATAAATGGGTCATTAGCTGATCACAATCAATGCGATTTGAACGAGGTACAATCACTAATCGCACTGGATTTTCATGATCAGATTCATCACGTAAATCAGACACCATCGGCAGCTTTTTCGCCTGCATTTGATTGGCAATTTGTTCTAAAATCTTACCGCTACTGGCTTGATGCGGTAATGAAGTAATAACAATTTCGCCCTGCTCTTCGCTGTAAACTGCACGAGCTCTAATGGAGCCTTTACCCGTATCATAAATCCGCTCAATATCAGCTCTAGGGGTAATTATTTCGGCTTCTGTTGGATAATCAGGGCCTGGAACAAACTCCATGAGTCGTGCTAAATCCGCTTTAGGATTATCGATTAGCTCTATACAGGCACCCACTAATTCACGCACATTATGCGGCGGAATATCTGTTGCCATGCCCACAGCAATACCGGTAATACCATTCAATAATATATGCGGTAATCGTGCTGGTAAGGTTACAGGCTCTTTCATGGTGCCATCAAAGTTAGGGCTCCAATCTACGGTACCCTGCCCTAACTCCGACAGTAACACTTCAGAAAACTTTGACAGTCTCGCTTCGGTATAACGCATGGCAGCAAATGACTTAGGATCATCTGGTGCGCCCCAGTTACCTTGGCCGTCAACCAGCGGATATCGATAGGAAAATGGCTGCGCCATTAACACCATAGCTTCATAACATGCACTATCACCATGCGGGTGATATTTACCTAATACGTCGCCGACAGTACGGGCTGATTTTTTATGTTTAGATTGCGCAGATAAACCTAACTCGCTCATTGCATAGATAATGCGTCGTTGGACGGGTTTTAGACCATCACCAATATGCGGTAGGGCGCGATCCATAATCACGTACATGGAATAATTTAAATAAGCCCCTTCGGTAAAGCGCCTAAGCGGCATTTGCTCTACACCATCAAGGCTTAATTCAATCGCATCACTCATTATTCTTTTCCTGTGATTGTTCGGGTGCATTATAAAACAAGCGGTAAATATTACCTTTTAGATCATCTGAAATGTACATTGCGCCATCAGGCGCATTTATTACATCAAATGGTCGTGCAACCGGAAATTCTCCATCCAAAAAACTCACCACGGTTTCACGTTTAACAATTTTGTTATCTTCCATAACGAGCATCACAATTTGATAGCCCACTTTACTTGAACGGTTCCACGAACCATTTTCAGCCACAAAAATCTGTTTGCGATAACGCTCAGGAAATTGCTCACCTCGATAAAAGCTTAAACCCGTAGCGGCAACATGGGCTGGCAATTCAAATTCCGGCAAGGTGATATTTAAATTGTCCGGCTTGTCATACGCAGGCTCTATCACATCAGTGCCATGTAAATATGGAAAGCCAAAATGACTGCCTTTAATGTCTAAACGGTTTATCTCATCAGCGGGAATATTATCGCCCATCCAATCACGGCCTAAATCAGCAAACCATAACTTGTTAGTGTCCGGAGACCAATCAAAGCCAATAACACTGCGAAGGCCGGAAGCAATTTGCTCACTGGCACCAGTATCAACGTTAATCGCTAAAATACTGCCAAATGGCGAAGAAGCTTCACAGACATTGCATGGCGAACCAATAGCAACATATAAGCGACCATCGGGTCCAAAATGCATTGAACGAGAATACTTTTTATCTAAACTGGGTAAATTTGAATAAACTTCACGCGCACGACTAGGGCGACGCAGTCTAGATTCTATTTCTTCAAAACGAATAATGCGATCGTCTTCGGTAACGTATAGCGCCCCATCATGGAAGGCTAATGCTTCTGGATAATCAAGGCCTCTGGCAATAAGATAACGCTTATCAACCTGCCCATTTTGATCGCTATCAACTAGGGCATACACTGTGCCACTTTTTTGAGAGCCAACAAAAAGAGTGCCTTCATCTCCTACAGCTAATTGCTTAATATCTCCTAAATCAGAAGCATATAAACTTAAGCCAAAACCTTTTGTAACAGTAATCATAACCGATTGTGCGGCAGAAGCGATCACAGGGAACAGGCTTAAAAACACCACCCCCAGCAAGGCTAATTTACCGCCAAAATTGAGATAGAATCGTAATCTAAAATATTGCATGCTAATTATCTTTTGCCTTATGTTATACATTATTATTGGCACTAAGAAACACGACTAAAGTAACGCTAGGTCACCTTTGGTTTCTAACCAGCTCTTACGATCTGGAGCACGTTTTTTGGCAAGCAACATATCCATTAATGCCACCGTTTCATCGGCATCATCAATGGTTAATTGTACTAAGCGTCTAGTATTAGGATCCATAGTGGTTTCACGTAATTGTAATGGGTTCATTTCACCCAGACCTTTAAAGCGAGTCACTTGTACTTTACCTTTTTTATTTTCTGCCGCTATACGGTCCAAAATACCGGTTTTTTCCGCTTCATCTAAAGCATAAAAAACCTCTTTACCGATATCAATACGAAATAACGGTGGCATAGCAATATACACATGACCATTATTCACTAGTACTCGATAATGCTTTAAAAACAACGCACATAATAATGTGGCAATGTGCAGCCCATCTGAATCCGCATCGGCTAATATACAAATTTTGCCATAACGTAACTCTGAAATATCATCGCTGTCTGGATCGCAACCAATCGCAATCGAAATATTGTGCACCTCTTGCGAAGCTAACACTTGCGAGGAGTCTACTTCCCAGGTATTTAAAATCTTACCTCTTAACGGCATAATGGCCTGGAATTCACGGTCGCGAGCTTGTTTAGCGCTGCCACCAGCAGAATCACCTTCTACAAGGAACAACTCGCCTCGCATAGGATCTTGGCCACTACAATCGGTTAGCTTGCCTGGTAATGCCGGTCCGGAGGTGACTTTTTTACGGGCCACTTTTTTGGCCGCCTTTAAGCGTCGCAGCGCGTTACCAATACACAATTCTGCCAACTGCTCTGCTAGGCCAGTATTGGAGTTTAACCACAAAGAAAAAGCATCACGAGCAATGCCAGAAACAAATGCCGAACTTTGACGACTCGATAATTTCTCTTTAGTTTGGCCAGCAAATTGTGGGTCTTGCATTTTTATCGATAAAATAAATGCAGCACGATCCCAAATATCTTCAGGCGATAGCTTAATACCACGAGGGACTAAATTACGAAATTCACAAAACTCACGCATAGACTCAAGCAAACCTTGCCTAAAGCCATTTACATGAGTACCACCTAATGGTGTCGGAATTAAGTTAACGTAGCTTTCGCTTAAACTATCCCCACCTTCAGGTAGCCAAGTAATGGCCCATTCAGCCGCCTCTAACTTGCCTTTAAAGCTGCCGACAAACGGCTCTTCTGGTAATAAAACCGAGCCTTTTATCGCTTCTTTAAGGTAATCGGTTAAGCCGCTTTCATAAAACCATTCGTGCACTTCACCATTTTGTTTATTGGTGAATTTAATCCGCAAGCCTGGGCACAATACCGCTTTAGCTCGCAAGATGTAAATTAACTTACTGACCGAGAAATTAGGTGAATCAAAATAGCTTACATCGGGCCAGAAATGCACTCTAGTACCGGTATTACGTCGTCCACAAGTACCGGTTACCACCAACTCTTCAACCTTGAAACCATTCTCAAAGGCCATTTCGTATATTTGCGCATCACGACGGACACTGATTTCAACTCGGGTGGATAAGGCGTTAACAACAGAAATACCTACCCCGTGTAAACCGCCCGAGAACTGGTAGTTTTTATTAGAAAACTTACCACCAGCGTGCAATTTAGTCAGGATCAATTCAACCCCAGGAATACCTTCTTCTGGGTGAAGATCAACCGGCATACCACGGCCATCATCGGTCACTTCAAGGGAGTTATCTGCATGGAGTACAACTTCAATTTTAGTCGCGTGTCCCGCCAGAGCTTCATCAACACTGTTATCAATGACTTCTTGCCCAAGGTGGTTAGGTCTAGAGGTATCTGTATACATACCTGGACGGCGTTTTACCGGGTCAAGTCCGTTAAGGACTTCAATAGCGTCAGAAGTATATTGGTTACTCATAATCCACACATTTGCAGTTAAATAGAGCCAAAGTTAGCTCAAATTGATCGTTGTTTGTAACGGTGTAATGTTACAGCTGAATAAATTTACATATTTTGTCTAATTGTTGTTCATAGCCGACAAAACTGTGGTCGCCATTGGGCTCTAAATGTAATTCACAGCTATGGTACTTGTGTAGTGCTTGTCGATAATCTAACACTTCGTCACCAGTTTGCAACAGCACCAGAAAACGATCAGGATGTCGGATAACCTGAGTATTGTACAGGGCTACATCTTCTTGATGTTGTGGCACCACTTGATAATGTTCATTGGTGTAGGGATTATATTGAGGCCCGATAAACTCTTCAAACAATTCGAACGGTTTTACCGCCGGATTAACCAAAACAGCTCTTCCACCATAGGTTTCGGCTAAATAACTAGCAAAGTAACCTCCCAGTGACGAACCAATAAAGCGCAATGTTTGCCCTTGTTGTTTCGCTTGTTCTGTTATTTTGCACAATAGAGTCATTGCTGCTGTGGGTGCTGAAGGTAATTGTGGTTGGCAAAAATCGACTTGTGGATAATGCTGCTGGATATGATGTGCGGTTTGAATGGCCTTATCTGACCGAGGAGAACTATTAAAACCATGTATATAAAGCAGCATATTCCCTCGCGAGACGGTTAATTAGTACTAAGCGCCTCCTTATTAACATAAGTTGACACAGTAAACTAGTATCCGCTGGCCTCATTATCTGGCGCAAATCGATTTCCGGGCACGCGATACACATTAGTACGAATGCTACCATCGCCTGCTAACTCCAGCAAACGATAACCGGGTTGAAGATGATCTAAGGCAAAATAGGAGGATAATGGCTTAAACTGGATACATGTTGATGGTGTCGCCATTAGTTGAATTGGACCATGTGGCCCTGGATGAATATTATCCACTTGTTGATGTACATGCCCCCAAAGAACGCCTTTAACTTGTGGGTAGCGACTTGCTCGTTGCAAAAAGTTTTCGCCATTCATCATGCAATGCTGATCTAACCAAGCACACTGCATTAAAATAGGATTATGGTGCATTACTAACAGTACATGTTTATCTGGTGTCGCCTTAATTGCTGCCTCGATCAAAGCGAATTGCTGTTCGCCCATATAACCACCAGGCTTGCCACGAACCGTTGAATCAAGCATGAGTATTAACCAGTTACCAATAATAATCCGTTGTTGACCAAACACTTTTTCACCTTGCATACGCAAGCTCATCAAGCGAGGGTCGTCATGATTACCAGGTAAATAATGGCAAGGTAAATTTAACATCTCAATCTTTCGCACAAAGTGCTCATAAGACTCTGGAGAGTAATCTTGGCTAATATCACCCGTGGCCAATAAGATATGGGCTGGATATTGCGTTGCGATGAACGTGTTTAATACGGCTTGAAGACTTTGTGCCGTATTAACACCGAGCAATTGACCTTCAGGATCAGCAAAAAGATGCGGATCAGTAACTTGTACTAACCGCACAGGCTCATTTTCAGCAACAGAATAATGCACTGCGTCTTTAAGCACAAAAGATTCCTAACATGGTAAAAAGAATAAAAAAGCTATGATTGGCAAGTCACTCTCCGAGACCCAATCTTCAACAGCTCCTCAAGGAATGCATTCACCTGAAATTTTTCATCGCTATGATGCATATGTATATTAGGGTAATCATACACTGGCTTTAAACGATAAATCTGTTGGCTAGTTAACACTTCTGCTAATTGAGCGTCATGATAAATACGAACAGTTGCATTTGGAGATTTAAAAAAATGTCCATTTGGTATAGGGCGCGATATTTCGACTAATTGAGTATACTTAGTATTTTCAATAAGATTGATCGACAATTTACCAAACTCACCTTCTACCTGCCAAGGTTCATTGATATTGATTTGATCGGGTAACCATTTTAAAATATGCGCATAATTTCGACCACATACAGCTAAGAAGCTGCTGATATTTGGTTGATATCTCTGCTTTTTGTTGAGGTTAAACTGTGCCACTCGATCTTTCCTATCTTGCTCATAACATGTTCAATAAACTAAAGTGCATCACGAATTTTTTGATAATTGAGCATCAACCATTGAATACCTAATACTGTCGATGCATTGTCAATACGACCATTGTTAACCCACTCGTAAGCTTGTTCACGACTAACAACATGGACACGAATATCTTCATTTTCATGTTCAAGTCCGTGTATCCCGCTAGCTTTGGTAGTATCAACATGTCCCCAGAACAAATGAAAACGCTCGGTGGTGCCACCAGGACTGACTAAATAGCTATTTATAGGTGTTAAGCCCAATAAACTTAGTCCGGCTTCTTCGGCTAACTCACGTTCAGCAACTTGTTCTGGCAATTCGCCGGGCTCAATCATACCTGCCACTAACTCAAGAAGCCAGATTGATTTAGTAGTTGCTAATGCAGGCACCCTGATTTGTTCAATTAATACCATTTCATCACGTACAGGGTCATAAGGCAGCACGACCACGGCATTACCTCGTTCAAACACTTCTCGAGTGACTTCGCCACTCCAGCCGCCTTTAAACAACTTATGCTTAAATGTGTATTCATCTAATTGAAAGAAACCTTTGTACAGTACTTTCTTGGAAATCAAACTAAAACCAGACTCAGCGTCAAAGGTTGTTATCACGGGTTGCTCAGACATACTTATCCTTGTCCATCAAAACGTGAACAATCTGCTCATTTTGACAGTTTAAATTAACATAATTAATAACTAAGCATTTAAGCTTACATAAGCAAAAACGGGCCTAATTAAAATAAAATCTGTTACACTTCAAATTTGACTTGAAAAAGAAAAAATCACTATTATTAAGTATAAGTAGTGCACAATATGTAGTACATCATATTAAGTAAACACTTAGTGCCCAGCCATATGATGCAGTAGACTATAGGTTATCGATATTGAACGACGATATCATCTGTAAACTATTGTGAATACTCATTAAAAAAGTGTGTTATCACCGATTGCCGCGTCAAGATTTAATATTTTTAAATCAACTACTTAACGAATGGCATGACCAAATTTATAAGTTAATCAACACCTCATCTTACCGAGGAATTGTCTAAAAAGGGCAGCAAATGAAATTCAAAATTGGTTCATTATACGCAGCGTTAGCATTTGCTATCGCAGCACCGGCAGCGCAGGCTGACGATTTACTACAAATTTATCAGCAAGCACTCACTAGCGACCCTATCGTTTTACAAGCCAAAGCACAACGTGATGCGTTATACGAAAGTATTGAAGAAAACCGCGCACCGCTACTACCAAGTATTAGTGCAAACGTTGGCTACGCTAAAGCGTGGAACGACCCTTTAGAAGATAGCAATGGTCTTATCGGTGGTGTTAACTTAACGCAAGTTATCTACGATCATAGCGCATGGGTAGGTTTAGATCTTGCTGAAATGGCAGCATCTCAGGCTGATTCAGCTTATGCCTCAACGTTACAATCGCTCATTACACGTGTCACAAAAGCGTATTTTGATGTACTAACTGCTAAAGATAACTTTGAATTCCAGGGCGCTGAAAAAGCAGCCATTGAACGTCAACTTGAACAAACTAAGCAACGTTTTGCCGTAGGCCTAACAGCCATTACCGATGTTCATGAAGCACAAGCGCAATATGACTTAGCATCAGCATTGGAAATTCTAGCGCAAAACACCTTAGATAACAGCTATGAAGCATTACGTGAAATTACCGGTATAGATCATAAATCAATTAATATTCTTGATACTAACCGTTTTTCAGCTGGTACACCTGCACCTGCATCATCTGCTGATTGGCTAACAATGGCCGAAACTAACAGCATCGATTTAATGACTCAGCGGATTGCTAAAGATATCGCTAATGAAACCATTAAATTGTACAAAGCAGGTCATATGCCTTCGTTAAATTTCAATGCTGGTTATAACAAAGGCATGGATCAAACTCCAGGGCCAGATTATGACAATACCAATATTGGCGTAACCTTAAGCATTCCGCTTTTCGAAGGTTTTAAAGTGACCTCCCAAGTGAAGCAAGCGCAATTTCAATATGTGGAAGCTAGCGAAAAATTAGAACAAACTCATCGTAGTGTAACTAAAAACATTCGTAATAACTTTAACAACGTTACCGCATCTATTAGTTCAATCAAAGCATATGAGCAGTCAGTCATTTCATCTGAAAGTGCACTCAAAGCAACCCAAGCTGGTTTTGAAGTGGGCACGCGTACGATTGTCGATGTATTGAACCGTACACGTGATTTGTATGATTCGAAACGCCAATTATCTGAAGCGCGTTATGGTTACATTAATTCTATATTAGCTCTAAAACAGGCTGCTGGTACATTAAACGAGGATGATGTGATCTCGATTAATAGTGGACTCATTGCTCAATAGTCACAGGGCTTAGACAAAAATAAGCTCCCACAAAAAAACCGCCAATTGGCGGTTTTTTTATGAGCATACAATGATTAACACACTATTTTATACGATCTGTTTGGCACTATATGGAATTAAAAAACTAATTCAATACCTGCAAATGCACCACTAAAATCAGTATTTTGTGACACACCAGAGAAATTGCTCACATCAAAATTAAACTCACGGTAACCAACTCGAATAGCCGTGTCTACAGCTAAACCATCAAACTGCCAACCTAAACCAGCACCATAATCATATACACTAGATTCATCCACACCTAGCATAACATCAGCAAAGCCAAATAAACCTAAGCCAATCATGCCAACTTGTGCACTCGCGTATCCCATCACGATACCACTATCGATATCCACTTCTTCAGGGTGACCAGCATCGTTAACACGAAGTGAACCGCTCATTAGTTTATATGCAGCACCTAAATCAACAGACACTAAGTCGTTATCTAGGATCTCGTAATACAACACAAAGTCAGTATTACTTAAGTCATTCGTCACCGAGGTCGCGCCAGTAAAATTGTGACCATTAAAGTTAAAGTTAGCGTTGCTAATATCCGTGCTCGACTCAAGACGGTTTTCACGAATTTTAATATTAGGTACAAACGGTAACGGATGTTCAACAGCAATCCACACGCTACCTTGTGATGAATCATCATTAAAGCTGTGTGCAACTCCGCTATCATCATTAAAGGCATTTGTGGTGTCTGCCTGCCAATAATCAGCGCCTACTTTAAAACCTAATACAGTTGCCGCATGAGCCGATGACACACTTAATAGGCCCACTACAGCTGCAGCCAGAAGAGTCTTTTTCATTATTATCCTTGTGAGATTAAATTAGTTAAATCAATTACCGCGGCATTTGCACGCGAAATATAATTAGCCATCACCAACGAGTGATTAGCCACTAAACCAAAACCATTTCCATTAAGAACCAAAGGGCTCCAAACAGTTTGCTGAGTGGCTTCAAGCTCACGAATAATTTGACGTAAGCTAACCTCAGCATTTTTCTTTTCTAATACATCGGCAAAATCAACTTCAATGGCTCGCATAAAGTTTAACAATGCCCAAGCTGATCCACGACTTTCATACAACACGTCGTCAATTTTCCACCAGCTGGTTTTAATTTCATTACTCGATAAACCAGGTGTAGATTGACGAGCCGAAGCATCACCTGATAAATCAGTATTTAACCGTTCTTGACCAACGCTGGCAGATAAACGTTGCGACATACTGCCTAAACGCTTCTGAATTTCTTTAAGCCATTCATTGAGGTTATCTGCACGAGCATAAAACTGAGCATTATTGTTATCAGTATCACTAATTTTAGCGCGATAAAGCTTCAATAATTTAATCGCATCGCGATATTCACCTTCTGCACTTGGTACTAACCAACTGGTGTTATCGATATTTAACTTCGAATGTGCTGCTAACAAATCATTATCGGCAGTTGATTGCGACTGTGAACGGCTAAATTCCTTACGCATAATCAGTGCTAAATCTCGCACCTGTTCTAATGCGCCAAACTCAAATGCTGGCATGTTATCCATCATTATCGACGGAGGCATAATATCATTAGATAACCAACCACCTGGTTTATCCAGCAAGGTTTCCATGGTGTCAATTAATGCAGTAGTTGTGGCATAACCTACAATACGCTTGCCGTTGTCAGTTTGCAGCGATACTGTTTTGATCGGATCTGGTGCCACGCTCCACCATACACCGACAACATAAAGTACTAAACCAAGTACACCAACAACTGTTAAAATTTTATTCCTTGTTACTTGCATCAATATTACTCCTTAATGATGGTGATGATGTTCTGCATGTTCATCATGCTGAGTCGCGGCTTGCTTTAGCACCGGAAGCTCAATCATAAGTTGCTGACCATCTTCAAAAATTAATTCTAAAGCCACTTTATCATCTATTACTAATGGCGCAGTTAATGACAATAACATCACATGTTCGCCAGTAGGCTGAAGGGTTAACGAACCGTGAGACGGTATAATAAACCCTTCGACTTGGCGCATTTTAACCATGCCATCTTCTTCTAAAATGGTATGCAACTGCGCTACTTTTGCCACACTCGTCTTCACTTCAACTAACTTAACATCGCTGTTGTTGTGATTTTCTAAGGTAAAATAAGCGGCAGTATTGGGCACACTCGCAGGCATAGCTCTAACATGTCCATCGACCAAAACCACGTTAGCACTGGCTGCGAATGATATCGATGATAACACTAAAAAGTTAAACAGATGTTTGAATATTACTTTCAATGTCTTAAACTCCATGTAATCCCACACGTGTTCACCACAGGAAGCTACGAATGAGTCATATTCAGGTAAGAGATGATCAAGGCGTACGTATCATCAGTTTTAATCGTCCAGAAAAGCGCAATGCCTTTAATCTAGAAATGTATCAGCAATTCACAGAATACCTGATCCAAGGTGAAGCCGACAATGATATTCGTGCCTTTCTGTTCCATGGTACCGAAAACTGTTTTACCTCTGGCAATGATATCGTCGATTTTCTGCAAAGTGGTGCGTTAGATGATAATCATCCAACCGTTAAATTCTTGTTTTGTTTATTAGATCTTAAAAAGCCTGTGGTTGCAGCGGTAACAGGAGCTGCAGTGGGAATAGGAACAACTTTACTGTTACATTGTGACTTAGTGTATGCCGACGATAATGCTAAATTCCAAATGCCATTTGTCAATTTAGCGCTAGTACCAGAAGCAGCCTCAAGCATATTGTTACCCTTAATTGTTGGCCAACAAAAAGCGGCTGAACTGATTTTACTAGGCGAAGCCTTTGATGCTGAAACGGCTGAAAAATTAACCATTATTAATCGCGTGGTTGCCCAAGACGAGCTGATAAGCTTTAGTCTAACCCAGGCAAAAAAATTAGCAGCACTACCACCTTTATCTATGCAAGCATCAAAACGGCTTTTACGTCATAACCAGGCAGAAGTTAAAGCTCAGATGAAGTTAGAATTAGTTGAGTTTGCTGAACGCTTACAAAGTGACGAAGCAAAACAACGCTTCCAAGCTTTCTTAAAAAAATAACCACATATTTCAATGTAACCTGTCTGCGGGGTAATCAAACTTCCCCCGCTTATCCATTACTGGGCAAGCCTTAAAATCGAGATGTTTTTTGGCTCATCACCACAGCAATCACAAAGTACGCAAGTAAACTAATACTTGGATTGGTTAGCACTAATCCTACAGTCACAATACGAGTCCAAAGCAATGACCAGCCATATTGTTTCGCTAACTTCGCAGATACGCCACATGCAATTCGAGTTTCATCTTGTAATCTATTGATTAAACGGTTCATATTATCCTCTCGTACTTAATAAGGTTTATTCTAAAAGCAATGAGTGAAGATTAAGCTTGGTCATTAATGCTTGGCCAAAACAGCCAGCTGACTAACATCGCACACAATGCAAAACTGATAACTGGCAATAACAATAACGACATTAATGGCAGCACCAAGCCTATATTCATCGCCCAATCCATTACTTATTCTCGGCAGCTACAGCGGTACTCACTTGTGGTTGTTCAAAGCTAGCAAACTCTAAAGCTGAATTAATTTCAAAAACTTGTTGTGCTATTTGAGTTTGCAACGACAGCATTAACTCTTGCTTTACATTTGAAATCATCTCTTGGCTCGCTTGCGTCATATTCTGTTCTAGCGCAGCGACTGTATTAGAGATTGAAATTTCATCTGCTTGTGCCGAAACACTGGCGGTAACCAATAATGCTGCTGCAATTGATAGTTGAACACTACGGCGAATCACGTTGGTTGAAGTTAATGTAGACATAATGGCATCCTTTCTTGTGTTGGTTAATGGCAACTAAACACCCGTCTAGTTGATTACACCATAGGTATTACAAGCTGCGTGCCAACTTTAAAAAATAACCATAACCACTTAATTTGTAGACTAAATAAATTAACTATAGTTTATGTGGCTGAACTAAAAACACGTTCAAAAAACCAACAGGTAGTAAAATTAACCATATAGTTAGTGAAAATGACCAGTGATTTTCATAAGTAATTAAGAAAGGCTAAAAGTCGTCATAAATAACCCAATATCAGCGCAACACTGAGATGCTACAACACAACAAGAGCTTAAATAAGTGACTGGATTAGTGGTTGAATTAGCGGCGAGATTAATGGTTGGTGAGTGAGACGTGAGGTCTAATCGTCACGCTGAAAGAGTTAATAATTGAGATAATGGGTGAGTCAATTATTAAGAAAATATCAGAAAAAGTGACTAGGTCTTATCATAGGTAATTGTATTAGCCACTACTGTCTAGCGTCTAGCAGGCTTTATGGATTCTTGAGTTGATTTTACAAGGGAGTCAAAATCAAAAAACGCCTAATAAAAGGCGCTTTTTATAGGCTAACAGCGGTTTCAACATGACCGTCTGAGCGTTTATTTCACAACGTTTCCTATTGAAATACCTCGCGGCATAACCACCTGATATAACCTCTGTATATAACCTATTAATAGAAAGAATTATATCAAAGTAGATTCGTCACTGGCCAGTGCTTCGGCATCAACAAACTCAGCGGCTTTAAGCACCACCCCAATATCAGCATTAGCCTTATGGGCATTCTCGCTTAAATGACGACGCCAGCCACGTGAACCTGGTAAACCTTGGAATAAACCAATCATATGGCGGGTAATGTGATTTAAACGACCGCCTTGAGCTAAATGAGCCTCAATATACGGCAACATTTGCTCAATAACTTGCTGACGTGTAATCACCGCGGTATCGAGTCCACACAACTGCTGATCCACTTGCGCTAATATATAAGGGTTTTGATAAGCTTCACGCCCCACCATCACGCCATCTAGCTGGGCTAAATGCAGTTTAGATTCTTCAAGGGTTTTAATGCCACCGTTAATGCTAATGTTCAAGTGTGGATAATCACGCTTTAACTGGTAAACCCGATCATAATCTAACGGCGGGATCTCACGGTTTTCTTTCGGACTTAACCCTTGTAACCAGGCTTTACGCGCATGAATCGTAAATGCACTACAGCCCTGGGCGCTCACTGTTTCAATAAAATCCGTTAAAAACTGATAACTGTCTTGCTCGTCAATCCCAATACGGGTTTTTACCGTGATCGGAATATCAGTTACCTGCTTCATCGCATCAACACATTGCGCAACCAGCGCAGGTTCTGCCATTAAACATGCACCAAAGCGACCATTCTGCACTCTATCAGACGGGCACCCTACATTGAGGTTCACTTCATCATAACCGCGCTCAGCAGCTAATTTTGCACACGCCGCTAAATCAACCGAATTAGAACCCCCTAGCTGTAACGCCACAGGATGTTCTTGCTCGTTATAAGCTAAATAATCGCCCTTACCTTGCAATATGGCGCCCGTGGTAATCATCTCGGTATATAACAAGGCCTTACTCGACATAAGGCGTGCAAAATAACGATAGTGGCGATCTGTCCAATCCAGCATAGGCGCTATGGAAAAGGTGCGATCAAGCGCATCTGTTGGTATGACTAGCTTTGGCGTTGTATTCACTGAATTCTTTATACTCATAATCTAGGTTAATAGTGCACGTTGCTAACGGCTTTTAACGATTAGTTACTTTGTTAAGGCGACTAAAAAATAGGATGTGCTAATCGAATGGCTGACTCAACATAAATACAATCGTGGTCCACGATTGTATTCCATAACAAAGCATCATCAAAAAGATGTAATATTATAACGTGAATTGGAGTTATTTGCAGATTCTCGAGGTTGAATATCAAATCTTTAAGTTTAGTTAACATGTATTAAGACCATTCATTGGCTTGAGGCTTGTTACACTAAACCTATCTAAAAATTGTTTTTGTAACTGATGTCTCTTTCAATTTCGTTTTTGTGTTCTAAGCTTGAGTCAGTATTCCACTTTGCTGATATAATCAGCAACTATGATGGTTTATGACGATTGGGTCGTGTAACGTAATGCACTCTATTCTCTATCTATAGCCCCATCTGTACGCTATCACTACTTTTTAAATCTACAAGGACCGCTTAGCCTATGAACGTTGAATTCATTAACCCATTTCTTGTTTCTTTGATCAATGTTATCTCAACCATGGCAACAATGGATTTAGAACCTGGTAAACCGCAACTGAAAAACCATGACCTTGCTAAAGGTGATGTGTCTGGTTTGATTGGTATGGTGGGCCCTAAAACCCGCGGGTCGCTCTCTATTACTTTCGAAAAAACCTTAATTCTTGAAATTATGCATAAAATGCTAGGCGAAAACCCTGGCATTATTAATGACGAAGTTACTGATTTAGTTGGTGAAATCACCAACATGGTGACAGGGGGTGCTAAAAATATACTCAGTGAAAAAGGCTATGATTTTGATATGGCGACGCCAGCAGTGGTGTCGGGTAAAAATCATACCATTTCTCATAAAGCGCGTGGTAAAAAAATCATGATGCCTTTTACCCATGAATTCGGTAATGCTTTTATTGAGATTTGTTTTGAGGATGTAAAATCGGTTTAATGGCTGTCACTAGTAGCTTAAAATAGCCCCGGCTAAAACACTGTTAAACAGCTATAAACTAAAATGCCCAAGACGCAACTGCATATTGGGCATTACATAAAAATCGTTGAGCCGCTAGTCAAGTAGCTCCACCACCACTCGTGGGGTTAATTTAGTCACTAATTCATAAGCAATAGTGCCAATATGCTCGGCTACTTCTTCAACCGCAAGCGTTTTACCCCACAGTTGTACGTTGTCGCCAACACGGTCTTGTGCATCGGCGCCTAAATCAACTGTTAACATATCCATCGACACACGACCCACTATTGGCACTCGACGGCCATTAATCCACACTGGTGTGCCTTCTGGTGCATTACGGGGATAACCATCGCCGTAACCCATTGCTACCACACCTAAACGAGTGTCTTGTTTAGCGGTCCATAATGCACCGTATCCAACGCTATCGCCCGCTTTATGCTCACGTACAGCGATTAGATTAGACACCAATTCCATTGCTGGTATCAGTTTATGATTAACGCCTTTATCGCCAACAACTGGAGATACACCATAGAGCGCAATGCCGGGTCTTATCCAATCAGCTTGGCTTGTTGGCCAAAATAATGTTCCTGCTGAGTTTGCTAAGGTGCGATCACCTTCTAAGCCGCTAATCAATTTATCAAAGGCATTCATTTGCATTTGAGTCATCTTATTACCAGGTTCATCTGCACAGGCAAAATGGGTCATTAAATGGATTGGCTTTGCCACTTGCGGACAAGCCAATAAACGCTGATAGATGGCGTCAAACTGCTCTAAACTAAAGCCGAGACGATGCATACCGGTATCGATTTTCATCCACACGGTAACAGGCTTATCTAAGGTGATCGTTTCAAGCATCTGCAATTGCGATTCATGGTGCACCGCAGTATCGATATTATGAGTCACTAATAGGGGTAAATCGGACTGACGGAAGAAACCTTCTAATAATAAAAGCTTACCTTTTACCCCGCCTTCTCTGAGCTGCAATGCTTCTTCAAGTCTTGCTAAACCAAAACCATCCGCACCGCCACTATATTTGCCGACACTTTCAGCAACATTTAATAAGCCATGGCCATAACCATTGGCTTTAACCACTGCCATAATTTTGCTATTTGGCGCAATAAGGCGCATTTGTGCTAGGTTACTTTGTAGTGCGTAACGACTGATTTCTGCACGAGGAAAAGGTTTCAATAGGTTGCCTTAATTAAACAATAAATAACATGCCACATCTTGCTGCCTGGTGGGCGGTTAACGTTTTAAAACGCCACCTCACAGACAGAGATAGGCTAATATCATAAATAACGATACTAAAAAAACAAATATAATGTAATCAATGATTAATCTTCTTCAAATTGCGGGCCAGCGTAATTATCAAAACGTGAGAATTGGCCTTGGAATACCAGACGAATACGCCCAATAGGTCCGTTACGCTGTTTACCAATAATAATCTCAGCGGTGCCTTTATCTTCAGAGTTATCGTTATACACTTCGTCGCGATAGATAAACATAATCAAATCGGCATCTTGCTCAATCGCCCCCGATTCACGTAAGTCTGAGTTGATAGGACGTTTATCGGCACGTTGCTCTAGCGAGCGGTTGAGCTGTGACAATGCAATAACGGGGACTTCTAATTCTTTGGCTAAGGCTTTTAATGAGCGAGAAATTTCTGAAATCTCTAAGGTACGATTCTCTTTTAACGACGGCACCTGCATTAATTGCAGGTAATCAATCATAATCATAGACAAACCACCATGCTCGCGCGCAATACGTCTGGCACGACTGCGCACTTCCGTTGGGGTTAACCCTGAGCCATCATCGATGTACATTTTACCCTGTTCAAGCATAATGCCCATTGTTGATGATACGCGCGCCCAATCTTCATCATCTAATTGACCAGTTCGAATTTTAGTTTGATCCACTCGACCAAGCGAAGCTAACATACGCATCATAATCTGTTCTGAGGGCATCTCAAGACTAAAAATAAGCACAGGCTTATCTTCATTCATCGCTGCTTGTTCACACAAATTCATGGCAAAGGTCGTTTTACCCATAGAAGGACGGGCGGCGACAATAATTAGGTCGCCAGACTGAAACCCTGCAGTCATTTTATCTAAATCATTAAAACCACTTGAGACACCCGTAACCCCGTTATGCGGATTATTATAGAGCTGCTCAATCTTATCGACGGTTTTTTCAAGAATGCTTTTAATGTTTTCTGGGCCTTCATTGGCATTGGTGCGCATTTCAGCGATTTTAAATACTTTGGTTTCGGCTAAATCTAATAATGCACTAGAGTCTCTACCTTCAGGGTTGTAGCCTGCATCGGCAATTTCATGAGCAACTGCAATCATGTCGCGCACTACAGCACGTTCACGCACAATATCAGCATAAGATAAAATGTTACCGGCACTCGGAGTGTTTTTAGCAATTTCACCTAAGTAAGCAAAGCCACCGGCATCATCTAACTGATCTTCAATTTCGAGTTGTTCTGATACGGTAATCAAATCTAGCGGTTGGCCTGATTCCATTAAACGCTGCATAGCCGTAAAAATCATTCGATGAGAACGAGAATAAAAATCTTCTGGCACAACCGCTTCAGAAACACGATCCCACGCTTCAGCATCTAGCATCAATCCACCTAAAACGGATTGTTCTGCTTCAATAGAGTGAGGAGGCAATTTTAATGCATTAACTTCTACATCTCTCTGCCTGTTTCTTGCTTTAAAGGCACCTTGCTGTGACATTAACACTCCCAATTTACAACGACTTTATAAAATATGGTATAACACCGTGGTCAAGCTTAATTTGCAGTCATTACGAATCAAAATGACAGCTCCGTCAAACGAAAATAACAAAATAATTTAAGGAAAATACATGCGTATCGTACTCGTTGCAGCTCTGGTGCTGACATCTGGTTTAGCTTTTGCCGATGAAGGCCAATGGCAACCATACCAAATGCCATCCATTGCAGACAAACTCCAGCAACGCGGTATTGATATTCCCGCATCACAACTGGCCGACTTGGGTCAATACCCAATGAATGCTGTCGTCAGTTTGGGCTATTGTACCGCCAGTTTTGTCTCCCCCCAAGGCCTAGTTGTCACAAACCATCATTGTGCTTATCGCGGCATCCAATATAACAGTAAAAAAGAGCATAATTACCTCACCGATGGCTTTTTAGCGCACACCCAAGCAGAGGAGCCTTCGGCAGGACCAAACGAACGCTTATACATTACTGAACAAGTCACTAACGTGACCGAACAAGTAATGGCTAACTTAAGCAACGAGCCATTAGCCCGCTTTGAAGATATCCAAGCTAATAGGAAAGCATTAATTAAAACCTGCGAAGCAGATGACAACTACCGCTGTTCGGTTAACAGCTTTCATCACGGTTTAGAATATTATCTGACTAAACAGTTAATCATTCGCGATGTTCGCTTGGTGTATGCGCCACCAGAAAGTGTTGGCGGATTTGGTGGCGACATAGATAACTATGAATATCCACGACATTCTGGCGACTTTACTTTTTTACGAGCTTATGTCGGTAAAGACGGTAAGCCAGCAACATTTAAGAAAGGCAATGTGCCATATCAGCCTAAAAGCTACTTAAAAGTGAACGCTGATGGTGTAAAGGCTGGTGATGGTATTTTTGTAGCCGGTTACCCTGGCTCTACCAGTCGTTACAACTTAACCAGTGAGTTACAGTTTGCCAGTGATTGGATATATCCAACCTATGCAAAGCGTTACCAGTTGCAAATTGATACCATTACCTTTATGGGCGATGTAGATAAAGATATTGCGCTTAAATATGCCGGTACTATGGCCTCTATGGCTAATCGAATGAAAAAAATTAATGGCTTGTTAGATGGCTTTAACGCCACCGATATTGTCGGTATTAAGCAGCAACGCGAAAATGATTTTTTAGCTTGGCTTAAAAAAGACCCTAATGCTAACCAAAATCTAATCAACGACCTTGAAGCGCTACTGGCTGAAAAACATCAACAAATGCAAACCAATTATTTCTTTAAAAATGCCCAATCAAGCGAAATGCTCCAGGCTGCGAGTAAGCTTTATCGTTTAGCGAAAGAAAGAAAGAAACCCAATGACCAACGTGAATCTGGATTTCAGCTTCGTGATATGAAAATGTTTAAAGCTGCACTAAAACGTATAGATAGCAGCTTTGATCCTGTAGTCGATAAAATCTTATGGTTACAAGACTTACAAGCTTATGTACGTCAACCTTTAAAAAACGAAGTGTTTGATCATGCCTTAAGCATCTCAGATAACTTTGAACAGCTAGAGTCCAAAGTAGAAGGTTTATATGCGTTAACAGAGTTAACTAATCAAACTAAACGCCTTGCATGGATGGCTAAATCCGCTGCAGATTTTGAAAACAGTGGAGACCCATTTATACGTTTAGCCGTGGCTATTTACAATACGAATATGGCTGTTGAAAAGAGCGAAAAGTTACTTTCAGGTAAGCTGTCATCTGTTCGTCCAGAGTACATGAAAGCGATTATTGACTATTATAAATCAAATAATTGGCCGGTATATCCCGATGCTAACCGCACCTTACGCATTACTTACGGCATGGTTGATGGCTACCAATCCAAAGATGCGTTATATAAGCAACCCTTTACTCGCTTAGCCGGCATCTTAGCTAAAAACACTGGCGAAGAACCTTACTATGTTCCAGCCAAGCTACTAGCTGCCATTAAAGCTGATGACTTAGGCAAGCATCGTGTTACATCAGTATATAAACAACAAAGTAGTTGTCAGTTTATGTCTTGCTTAGACAAGCCAGCTGATTTTAACTCTGTGCCGGTTAACTTTTTATCAAGCGCTGACACTACTGGTGGTAACTCAGGATCGCCGGTATTTAATGGTAAGGGCGAATTAGTTGGTCTTAACTTCGACTCAACTTATGAAGCCATTACTAAAGATTGGTTCTTTAACCCAACGATCACCCGTGCAGTGCACGTCGATATTCGCTATATATTGTGGATGATGGATAAGGTTGATCATGCTGATAGCTTGATCAAAGAATTAGCATTAGTGACAAATACTGTTGCAGTAACTGAGGCTGTGCCAGTCAAAGCGGCGACAGTAGTCACCACCGAAACAAAAGCTACAGCATCCGCCGAGCTGGCATCTGAAGTAACACCCGAACTAGCTACAGAACTTACAACTGAGATAGAAACGACTGTCGCGGCCAAAGCTATACCTCAATTGCCAGTTACAACAAAAGCCGTGGTAGCGCCAAAAGTAAACGCAGATGTATCTACTGAGCTAGTACCTGAACTAGCTTCTGAAATAGCACCCGAACTAACATCAGAGGTAGAGACGACTGTAGTGACCAAAGCTGTAGCTCAAGTTCCAGCAGCAAAAGCAGCAGTACCAAAAGTAAACGTCGATATATCTGTACCTGAGATAGCTTCTGAACTAGCTCCTGAGACAACTCCTGAACTAGCAATTAAGATAGTACCCGAACGAGCAACTGAGGTAGAGACGACTGTCGCGACCAAAGACCTGCCTAAGGTACCAGTCGCAGCTAAAGCCAAGGTTGTAGTAACGACCCAAGTCACTGCCACAGAAAAAGCCGCGGTAACGACCAAAACAGTCACTGAAAAAGAGACAAAGAAACCGTCAATAGCAGACTAACCTTAAGTAAACAATACTCCAGTGTTCATCAATAGATGTTCACTGGTTTAAAATATCTTCTGTCGATAGTAGTACTTTCTAGTTAACAGCATTTCTACAAGCATGGGGATGATATCAATGACATTCAGTATATTTGCAGTGTAGAGCGCTTCATGTTGTGGGTGAGTACAATGCAAAATAGCAGGCTTAAACCGTAGCAAATGAACCGATACAAGTTGTGCTAACGCATTGATGAACAACTGAATAGTCGATTTGAACCATACAACATAAGTCCTATCCTCCTGTAGAAGTCAGGCTGAAGGTAGCGCACAAGAGTAATTGTTGTATAACACTATGCATTCAACACGTCGCTTCAATTAACCCCATTTTATTTTCCACAGTAGAACAGCTATGTAATATGATTGATGTTAAATCGCAGACATAAAAAAACACCGCCCAAGGGCGGTGTTTTTTATGGAGCTAAAGGTAATTAAGCTTCTGCAACTACAGAAATTTTAACTATTGCTTTAACTTCAGCGTGTACTTGAACTTCAACTTCGAAGTAACCAGTAGTGCGCAAAGCACCTAAAGGTAAACGAACTTCAGATTTGGCAAGTGCTACGCCAGCTGCAGTAACTGCATCAGCGATATCACGGTTACCAATTGAGCCGAACAACTTACCTTCATCACCCGCTTTAGAAGCAATAACAACAGCTTCTAATGCAGTTAATTTATCAGCACGAGCTGTCGCAGTAGCTAATTCAGCAGCTAATTTAGCTTCTAATTCAGCACGACGGGCTTCAAATACTTCAATGTTTGCTACGTTTGCTACAACAGCTTTACCGTAAGGTAAAAGGAAGTTACGAGCATAACCAGCTTTAACAGAAACCTGGTCGCCTAAGCTACCTAAGTTTGCAACTTTATCTAGCAGAATAACGTTCATTATCAAGTCCTCTATATTCGATTAGGAATTAATACTGCAATATTACTGATGTAAATCAGTATATGGCAGTAGAGAAAGATAACGAGCACGCTTGATAGCGCGAGCTAGTTGGCGTTGATATCTAGCACTTGTACCAGTGATACGGCTAGGAACAATCTTGCCGCTTTCAGTGATATAATTCTTTAAAGTAACGATATCTTTATAATCTATCTCTACAACACCTTCAGCGGTGAAGCGACAGAACTTGCGACGACGGAAATAACGTGCCATTTTGACAGTCTCCTAAGTTTTCAATTCGACATTTTCAGCATGCAAGACTAAACGGTTTTGTCCATTTCGCCCTTGTTGTAGTGAAAGAAACCCTTCAACATCAACTTGCACACCTGCTTGTAATTTATTTGCTACGCTATTAAAGCGCGGACCACTTAATATCACTTGAATCAAACAGTAGACGTTTCTCAACATTTCTACTTCTTGTCGTTGTGATTTATGCTCTACTGTTATGACCACATGGGCAATACCGCTAGGGCTATCTAATCGTCTTGTACGAGTAATCGTGCCAGACAACACTAAGTGATTATTCAAAAAAATTATTCAGCGTTTTCTTCAGCGCTTTCTTCTACATTACGGTCATCAGAAGGTGAACGACGTGAATCACGTTCGTCTCTTGCTTTTGCCATAGGAGAAGCTTCAGTAACGGCAACTTTAGTGCGCATTACCATGTTACGCAGAACAGCGTCGTTGAAACGGAAAGCTGTTTCTAGTTCTTCAATAGACTCTGCAGATGCTTCTACGTTCATAAGAACATAGTGAGCTTTATGTAGGTCTTGGATCGGGTAAGCCAATTGACGACGGCCCCAATCTTCTAAACGGTGGACTGTACCATTAGCAGCGGTGATAACACCGGTGTAACGCTCAATCATACCTGGGACTTGTTCACTTTGATCTGGGTGAACCATAAATACGATTTCATAATGACGCATTTATTGCTCCTTACGGTTAAGTAGCCTCTTTTCAGGCTCAGTCAGACCAATGTGGAGGCAAGGAACGAATTAAAGTGACTGATTTGAGCGCGCGATGATACATAAAGCGTGTCGTAAACTCAAGCATTAACTCACTCTTTTCAGCAATCTTGATTACAGGTATGATATCAACAGTCAAAATATCGCGTTTACGCCTTAACAGAATAAAACACACAAATGATGTCTATGAAAAAAATAATAACCACATGCTGCTTCTTTCTGTTATCTACGCCAGCATGGGCGTTGGTCCCACCAGATTACCAAGAGCCACCAAGCAATTTCAATGCTGAGGTTGAAGCAGGGCTTCAGTTAAACAGTGGTAACAATGAAACTAAAAACTTCAACGGTCGTACTTATTTAACTTACGACTCTCCGAGCACCAAACAAGAAGCCACATTAAAAGCATATTATGCCGCTGATGGCACTGAATCTACCGCCGAGCGTTATGAATTATACTTACAGTCTAACTACAAGTTAGATCGGGGGTATGTATTTGGCCGTGGCGAATTCACTTGGAACCAGTTTGGTTCTTATACTAAAATATCCATTATTTCAACTGGTTATGGTTTTGATTTAATTAAAAACAATCGAACTAAATTGAGTCTTGAAGCTGGCCCGGGTTATCGTTACGACCAACCACAATCCAGTATTGCAGAGCCAAATCCGGATGAAAACCGTGACATCATTATTCGTTCTGCGGCTAAATATACCGTAAAATTACAAGAGTACACTAGCTTCAACGCAGATGTGACAGCCGAAACTGGCTTAGATAACAATACGTTGACCCTTGATATGAGTTATAAAAATACCTTTATTCAAGATTGGGCATTTAAAATCGGTATGAACATCAAGTACACTGAAGTGGTACCTGATGAAAGTCAAAATACTGATACCGTCACCACATTTAACTTGTTGTATACGTTTCAATAATTACTGACATGTAATGAACCGCAACAAGACAATCAGTCAATAAGGCAACATTGCCTTATTGAACTAATACCTATTCAATCAATAAAGGCCAAGTTATGGACAGCCCGCTACGCAGTTTTGCATCCCTATATAGCACCACTTTTTTAATGGTGCTTGCTGCTGGCCTACTAACTACTTACTTAGGCTTAAGCCTAACGACCATGCAAGTACCACAAATATGGATTGGTGGCATGATGTCTGCTTACTATATTGGCCTTGTTTGCGGTTCCAAAGTTGGCCATAAACTCATTGCTCAGGTGGGTCATATCCGTGCTTTTGTTGCTTGTGCTGGAATAGTGACAGCGTCAGCGCTTGGCCATGCTTTAATTGACAACTTAACTATATGGCTAATATTGCGCTTTGCTGTCGGCATGGGAATGATGTGTCAGTATATGGTGTTAGAAAGCTGGCTCAATGAACAGGCTGAAAACAATCAACGGGGTACTGTGTTTGCGAGCTATATGATTGTATCTTACCTAGCGTTAATGGCGGGTCAAGGAGCCATTAGCTTATATCCAGATCTAGGAATAGAGCCGCTACTGTTAATTGCCATCTGTTTCGCATTATGTATTGTACCTATCTCAATCACCCGCAGAATTCACCCTGAACCATTAACACCAGCACCGTTACAGATGGGGCTATATTGGAAACGGGCGCCTCAAGCGCTGACAACAATAGCCTTGGGAAGTATGATTGTTGGCTGTTTCTATGGTTTGGCTCCATCTTACGCCACAGCTAAAGGTATTGATCCTGAACACGTAGCGTTATACATGTCGTGTACTATTTTTGCAGGATTACTAGCCCAGTGGCCGATGGGTAAATTATCTGACATTATCTCTCGCAGCTTATTAATTCGAATTAACTGCGTTTTATTGGGCGTTATAGTGTTAATTATTACGATTATCCCATTCCAAACTGTGTCTTCATTAATATTAACCAGCTTATTTGGTATTTTAGCGTTTACCTTATACCCATTAGCCACTGCATTAGCTAACTCACGGGTAGAGCAACATGAACGAGTTGGACTATCGGCCACCATATTAGTCACCTTCGGTATTGGGGCGAGTATTGGCCCCTTAGTTGCTTCAGGTTTAATGCAGGCATTGGGCGATCAAATGCTATATGGATTTATGGCTATTTGTTCGTTTACCTTACTTATAAGACTGCTATGGATTAATGTCCGTCAAAAAGCTGAACAGACAAGCACTGGCGATTACATTATGGCTGGGGGTGATTTAGTCAGTTCGCCGCTAGCAGCATCATTCGATCCGCGTGTAGATATTGAAATGGTCAACGAACAAATGATTAACCCAGCTGAAGATGCATTTGACGTTATTCCAGAATCGACCGTAGATGAATTTGATGATGTCGGTGAGCAAGCAGATTATAATACTGCTTATGCTAGCGTGAGCGATGAGATGTTGGAACAAGATGAGTTGGATGATGAGGATGTCGATAACGAAATTGGTAGACGCTAACTCTGATGCCATTGAATGGTGGTTTGTAGATTAACAGCTAGTTACCACTAAACCCATAACCTGCAACAATAAAAAACGGCGATAACCATCGCCGTTTTTTGATCGCGTTCTATAACAGAAACGCTAATAGATAACTGGTTAAGCTAATCGTTGTCTGACTGCTTCAAATAAGCAAACACCAGTGGCAACAGACACATTAAGACTCGATACACTGCCAGCCATTGGGATCGATACCAATGAGTCGCAGCCTTCGCGTGATAATCTGCGTAAGCCTTTATCTTCAGCACCCATAGCAATCGCTAAAGGCCCTTTAAGATCTGCTTGGTATACATTGCCTTCTGCTTCGCCTGCTGTGCCTACAATCCAAACACCTTTATCTTGTAGGTGACGCATAGTACGAGCAAGGTTAGTCACTTGAAATAACGGTATAATTTCTGCGGCGCCACAAGCAACTTTGCTAACGGTTGAGGTTAACCCGACTGAATTATCTTTTGGTACGATAACCGCATGTACACCCGCAGCATCAGCATTACGTAAGCAAGCACCTAAGTTATGCGGATCAGTTACACCATCTAAAATCAATAGAAAAGGCACTTCTGTTTTATCAAGTAATGCATCTAAATCGCTTTCAGTCAAAGGCTTAACCGCTTTTACCCGAGCAACAATTCCCTGGTGTTGCGAGCTACCGGCTTTGTCATCAAGTACTTTACGTGCTGCACGTTGAAGTGTTGTGCCAAAGGTTGATGCTATATTAATGAGTGGCGTTAAACGGTCGTCATCACGACCTTGTAATAGCCATAGCTCAATAACACGCTCAGGGCTATTATTTAATAATGCTTCAACGGCATGAATGCCAAAAATGGTATCTTGTTTTTTCATTTAATTACTTTCTCTTGCTGCGCTTGGCAGGGGTTTTCTTAACGCTAGAATTTGGTTTCGTGGCATCTGCTTTTTGTTCCACTGCAGAAGGCTTCTTTACAGCCGCAGGTTTGGCTGCGGGCGATGAGGCTTTGCCACTTGAGCGACGCTTACTGGCCTTAGGCTTATCTGAGGTAGATTTGTCCGGCTTTGTTTTGTCAGACTTAGCTTTATCAGATTTAGTCTTATCCGACTTATCAGTCGACTTGCCTCTTCGTGGCGATTTAGCGCCTTCGGCATTAACTCGTTCACGTGCAGTTGAAGGTTTGCTACCTTTACGCACAGGTTTGCCTGCGCTTTTACTATTATCGCCTACCATCAATAAATCAATTTGACGATCGTCCAGATTCACCGCTGCGACTTTAACCGTCACAGCATCACCTACTTGATATACTTGGCGAGTATTTTCACCTATTAATCGTTGGCGCATAGGATCAAATTGATAGTAGTCACTTGCAAGACTTGAAATATGTACCAAGCCATCAATAAATAATTCGTTTAATCTGACAAACAAACCAAAGCTAGTCACTGAAGCAATAACCGCGTCAAAGGTATCGCCAACATGATCTTGCATATATTCACATTTCAGCCAATCACTCACATCACGGGTTGCTTCGTCTGCACGACGCTCAGTGGTAGAACATTCTTCACCTAATGCATCTAACTCTTCAATCTGATAGAGATAACCACCATCTTGAGTCCATTTATCGTTAGCATTACCCAGCTCTTTTGCGAGTAAGTATTTGATCACTCGATGTAAAACCAAGTCAGGATAACGACGAATTGGCGAAGTGAAATGCGAATAAGCTTCTAATGCCAAACCAAAGTGACCTTCGTTATCAGGGCTATAAACAGCTTGGCGCATTGAGCGCAATAACATCACCTGAATTAACTCAAAGTCAGGACGGTCAGCAATTTTTAACATTAGATTTTGATAGTCAGTCGGCGTCGGCTCTAATCCGCCATCCATGCTTAAGCCACGTTCAGCAAGAAACTCTTTAAAGTTAGCGAGTTTTTGCTCAGATGGAGCTTCATGTACACGATACAGCACTTCACCTTTGTGTTTTTTAACAAATTTGGCTGAAGCAACGTTAGCTAAAATCATACATTCTTCGATGATTTTATGCGCTTGGTTACGGCCTCTTGGGACTATTTTGTCAATTTTACGCTGTTCATTAAAAATAAACTGCGTTTCTAACGTTTCAAATGCAATTGCGCCACGTTCAGCACGACGTTCATCTAAGGTAAGATATAACGACTGCAAACATAATAAATGTGGGAAGAGTGCTTCATGATCAGGCTCAATAGGCCCACCTTCTAGCATCGCGGCGACTTGGGTATAAGTAAAACGTGCATGAGAGTGCATTACCGCAGGATAAAACTTGGTACCCGATAACTTACCTGCAGCAGAAATAGTCATCTCAGCAACCATACACAAACGATCGACTTTAGGCTTTAATGAACACAAGCCGTTAGAGATCTTCTCAGGCAACATTGGAATAACTTGCGACGGAAAATATACCGAGTTACCACGAGCACGCGCTTCAGTATCTAATGCAGAATCCGTACGTACATAATGGCTCACATCAGCAATCGCGACCCATAAACGCCAGCCACCACTTGGTTTTGCTTCAGCATAAACAGCATCATCAAAGTCGCGAGCATCTTCACCATCAATAGTGACTAGTGGTAAGTGACGTAAATCAACACGGCCTAACTTATCTTCTTCGGTAACTTCGTCGGGAATACGTTTTAGTTTTTTCTCAATAATCGCAGACCAAGTATGCGGTAAATCGTAATTACGTAATGCAATTTCAATTTCCATACCCGGAGCCATGGTCTTACCCAAAACTTCAGTCACTTTTGCTGCTGCTTTAACAAAACGGCCAGGACGACGGGTTAACTCAACCACAACTACATCACCGGCTCTCGCACCAAGCGTGTCTTCGCTGGCGATAAGAATTTCTTGGGTAATACGTCTATCATCTGCCATAACAAAACCCATGCCACCGTCGACGTGATAACGTCCAACTAAGGCTGCGGTTCGTTCATGCACTAAACGGACAATTCGCGCTTCACGGCGACCACGACGATCTGTACCGGCTTTTTGAGCCAATACTTTATCACCATGGAAATACATCAGCATATCGCGATTATTAATAAATAAGTCATCACCGCCTTCATCTGGCTTAAAGAAGCCAAATCCATCGCGATGGCCTAAAACGGTACCAGACAATAAATCCATACGTTCAGGTAAACCATAGCTTTGTCCACGAGTAAAGACTAACTGTCCATCACGTTCCATTGCACGTAAACGACGACGAAGTGCTTCTAATGGCACTTCATCAGTTATGGATAGGGCTTCAGCTATTTTATCGCGGGTAACCGGAGACTTTTGCGCACGCAAGTATTCTAAAATATACTCGCGGCTAGGAATAGGATTGTCGTACTTGTCTTGTTCTCTCTCAAAATGAGGATCGTTGATCATTCAATTTCCAAATAATTCGCTCCATATTGTGGAGCCTTTAACGTGTGTACAGCTGTGGCTGCTGTGCCCTGGCCACTATACTGGCAGGCATTTTTGCAGCGAGCATCTGTAATAAAGACGAGGCTTTTTTCTGTTGAGCATCGTCATCAAATATACTGTTATATAACCAATGATAGCCTAGTTCGTAATCGGCAGGACTTCCGTAGCCTTCACCAAACAAACGAACCAATGTCATTTTTGCACTTAAATCTCCATTAGCAGCTGCAGGTAACACATATTGCACCGCACGATTGGGATCTTTAACCACTAGTTTACCGCGATAATAATAATCTGCCAATTTTACCATAGCTTCGGCACTGCCTTGCTCTGCAGAAGTTTGCAGTAATGCCATGCCACGTGAAGGATGCGCTTTTACGCATACACCATTATTAAGCATTTCACCCCATAAAAACTGATACATGGGTTGTTGTAATACTTCAGCACGGGCTTCAATGTCTTGAACCAGCTGGCAGTCATCTGCTTTTACGCGTTGCAAGTATTGATTTGAGCGGATGAGCGAAATCAATTGTTGATCGCCATAAATATCGACGGCTTCGGTAACCGCGAAAACATTGGCTGAAATAACACTCAACAACAATAAAGAGATACGCAACATAGGAATTCTCGATGACACTTTGATGGCTTATCCATCGGCAGTATAGCGTATTTCTTGAGGATAAACTGTTACAAACATTAAATAGCATTCATTAAAAAGGCCGCTTATCGCGGCCTTTTATCTTACTTGAACGGACTAACCAAAATCATGGTTTCATTTCTATCCGGACCGGTAGAGATGATATCAATAGGCGTTTCTAATAACTCTTCGATTCGCTTGATATAGTTAATTGCCGCAGCGGGCAATTGCTCAATTGTTGTGGCACCAAAAGTGGTTTCACTCCAACCAGGCATGGTTTCATATACTGGGGTAACTAAATCATAGCCTTCTGCAGCCAAAGGAGTCACCTTTGAAACTGTTCCATCAGCGTATTGATAGCCAACACAAATCTTAACTTCTTTTAGACCGTCTAAAACATCTAATTTAGTTAAGCAAAAACCGCTAACACTATTGATTTGAACGGCGCGGCGCATGGCCACAGCATCTAACCAACCTGGACGACGTTTACGACCAGTCGTAGCACCAAACTCTTGGCCTTTTTCACCAATATAATCACCAATTTCGTTGGCTAATTCTGTTGGGAATGGACCCGCACCGACGCGAGTCGTGTACGCTTTCATGATGCCTAACACATAGTCTAAATGACGAGGACCAAAACCAGAACCGGTCGCAACACCACCTGCCGTTGTGTTTGATGAAGTAACAAATGGATAAGTACCGTGGTCTATATCCAATAATGTACCCTGAGCACCTTCAAATAGAATTGGCTCACCCGCTTTACGGGCAACATCAAGCATTTCACTGACATCAGTACACATACTCTTCAGATAATCAGCAATGGCTAATGCATCATCAAGTGTTTGTTGATAATCAACTGCTTCAACATGGTAGTACTCAGTTAGCATGAAGTTATGATATTTCATCACTTCTTGTAACTTAGTCGCAAAAAGCTCTGCATTAAACAAATCACCAATGCGTAAACCGCGGCGAGAGACTTTGTCTTCATATGCAGGACCAATACCACGCCCAGTTGTACCAATGGCTTTATTACCGCGAGCTTTCTCGCGAGCAACATCCAATGCACAATGGAATGGAAGGATAAGCGGACACGCTTCAGAAATTAATAAACGTTCTTCGACAGGTACGCCGCGTCCTTTTAACATGTTGATCTCTTTCATCAACGCATCAGGAGCAACCACCACACCATTACCGATAATGCATTTTACGTTATCACGTAAAATACCTGACGGAATAAGATGAAGAACGGTTTTTTCACCATCAATTACCAAAGTATGACCGGCATTATGGCCGCCTTGGTAACGAACTACGTATTTTGCCTGTTCTGTTAAAAGGTCGACAATCTTACCTTTGCCTTCGTCACCCCATTGGGTTCCGAGTACGACTACATTTTTGCCCATTATTAGCTGCAACGTCTTGTGGTATAAAATAGAATTTTAACAGGTTTTAGGGGGTTATAGGCAAGTATTTTATTGAAACATGATCAATAAAACAGCTCCAGCAGTTACTAAGCAGCCACCTAAGCGTCTGAGAACATTTTGCTTTTGCGTTGAAAGCTCAAATAAATATTTTTGCCACTTGTTAGGAAAAAGTAATGGACCAAGCCCTTCGAGGATTAAAACTAAGCCAAATGCACTGATTAAGAGTTGTATATTCATGTTGTTAACTTCTTTAATTGATACCCATAGTATTCATTATCTAATCATTAAGCTGGAATTCTAATTGCGTTATTCAAGGCGACGACATAAAACTATAATGGTGTTTGGCAACTTCTTATTCGTTGCTATACCTATTTAGTTAAGAAGGTATAAGAGAAGAGCACGCCTTATTGTGTAAGCCACACAACAGATTATGCGATGGTTGGCCGCGACAACTACATTACGCTATCAACCTCATTATGGCTGCTATCTGATATAAAAGCGTTAACCTTAAGTGAAATGATTGCTATAACGCTTTTAGCTAATGTTACTCGCTCCTATCGGCCACAGTGCTAGAGACCTCATTAATCTGCACAAAAATAGTCGAACCTGATAAATTTTAGGCAATAAAAAACCCAGCAAGAGCTGGGTTTTTTGAATCCAAAAAACGAATTAACGCTTAGAGAACTGTGGCTTACGACGTGCTTTACGTAGACCAACTTTCTTACGCTCAACTTTACGAGCATCACGGGTAACAAAACCAGCGGTACGTAGAGTAGGACGTAAAGTTTCATCTAGTTGCAATAATGCACGGGTAATACCGTGACGAATTGCACCAGCTTGGCCAGTAGTACCACCGCCCTTTACAGTTACATAGATGTCTAATTTATCAGTCATTTCTACTAACTCTAACGGTTGACGAACAACCATACGAGCAGTTTCACGACCAAAATATACATCCAAAGGACGTTGGTTAACAACGATATTGCCACTACCTGCTTTAGCGAAAACGCGAGCTGTAGATGTTTTGCGACGGCCAGTGCCGTAGTACTGAGTTGCAGACATTTGCTTACTCCTCCCGTTTAGATATCAAGAACTTGTGGTTGTTGTGCAGCGTGGTTATGTTCTGTGCCAGCGTAAACTTTAAGTTTACGGAACATGGCACGGCCCAAAGGACCTTTTGGTAACATACCCTTAACTGCTTTCTCGATGATCATTTCAGGCTTATGAGCTTGAAGCTTCTCAAAGCTGATTTGCTTAATGCCACCAATGAAGCCTGAATGAGAGTAGTAGATCTTACCAGCTGCTTTATTACCAGTTACAGTCACTTTTTCAGCATTGATAACGATGATATAATCACCAGTGTCAACGTGTGGAGTGTACTCTGGCTTATGCTTGCCACGTAAGCGAGTTGCGATTTCAGTTGCGATACGACCTAAAGTTTTGCCTTCAGCGTCAACAACAAACCAGTCACGAGTTACAGTTTCTGGTGTAGCAGTAAAAGTCTTCATTATTACAAAAACCCAAAGTTAATTTTCTGTCTCACATGCTGACTGCAGGTTGCAATCAACACAAAATTACCGATTCTTGCCCCTTCGAACATGAATATTGGCTTACAACTTCCGCCCAAATTGGCGGATTAACGCGGGCAGGTCGCAGATTATACGCAAAGCCGCAGCAAAGATCACCTGATTTCTGATAATATTTTAAATAAACTGTTCTATTTATGCGTAATAAAAAGTGCTCGGCTGGTTTACGAAATAACACCACTAACTTAAGGTAAATGTTCTAGCGCAAGATATTCTCTCGATTGCATTTCAATCAGTCTTGAACGACAACGTCTGAACTCAAAACTTAACTGGCCATCAGTATAAATGTGTCCCAATTCCACTTGCGCTGAAATAATTAATTTTACATTTCGCTCATAAAATTCATCAACCATTGCCAAGAATCGCCTAGCAATATCATCACCTGTTTGCTGTGAGCCCATTTGTTCTAGGCCACTTAACAGCACAGTATGATAAAGACAAGCCATCTCCATGTAATCGCGTTGCGAACGAGGCCCATCACACAAATCACGGAAGTTAATGAGCAACACACCTTGCGACTGTTGACGGATATGAATTGCACGTCCATCGACAGCTATCGCAGCAGTCAACTTTTCAGATTCTGGCGCCAGTTGGTCAAAATATCGTAATAGATTGGTATCAGCTTGTTCATCGAGTGGATAATGATAAATCTCAGCCTGCTCTAAGGTACGCAAACGATAATCAATCCCGGAGTCGACATTAAGGATCTCGCAATGATGATTAATCAAGGCAATAGCAGGCAAAAAACGCGCCCGTTGTAGACCATTTTTGTATAGTTCATCAGGAATGATGTTTGAGGTAGCAACCAGTGCCACCCCTTCTTTAAACAGTGCTTGGAATAAGGTGCCTAGCAACATAGCATCTGTAATGTCAGAAACAAAAAATTCATCAAAGCAGATAATTTGATATTGTGACGCCATCTTTTTCGCAATGGTTAAAAGAGGATCTTGTACACCTTTAAGTTCACCTAAGTCATGATGAATTTGATGCATAAAACGATGGAAGTGAGCTCGTAATTTTCGTTCCATGGGTAATGCATCAAAAAAGGTGTCCATCAGATAGGTTTTACCCCGACCAACCCCACCCCATAAATATAAACCTTTTACCGGTGTCGCTGTCGATTTCATACCCACAGCAGCAAATAACTTACTGATACCTGATGTGGGTTTCGCCGCTACAATCAATTCATCATAAACTCGTTGCAATGACTTAACCGCTTGTTCTTGAGCGGCATCATGTGAAAAATCTTCTCGGGTAAGGTCTTGCTGATAATGCTGCCAAGGGGTTAACTGCGACACGAATATGACTCTCTTACATCAAATAATTGCTGTCAATAATAACATTAAACAACGAATACGAGTAATGGCTTCAAAGGATCAAATTAACCTTTGTTAATAAAAATGGAACTAACGTGAATACCACTACTCTGATTAATTAACATAAATTTGCTTATTTCTTACTTGTAATCGTACTGGTTAACTCGCCATTGTAAAATGGGTTCACGACAACAACAATAAAAACGATTAACGATATTTAACTTTGAAATCATACTATCAAGGCTGATATTTTATATCATCAACCTTGAATATTTACAGGAGCTATCCATAGATGAAAACCAAATTAAGCTTACTTTCTGCGGCTTTATTAACGGCATCGTTAGCCATGGCACCAACGCTTTCGTTCGCTGCTATTCCACAAGCAGTAGACGGTCAAGCAATGCCTAGTTTAGCGCCAATGTTAGAACGAACCACACCAGCAGTTGTATCTGTTGCAGTAACAGGCACCCAAGTGTCCAAACAGCGTACACCCGATGTATTTCGCTATTTCTTTGGCCCTAATGCTCCACAAGAACAAGTACAAGAGCGTCCTTTTAGAGGTTTAGGCTCTGGGGTTATTATTGATGCCGATAAAGGCTACATCATTACTAATAACCATGTCATAAATGGCGCCGATGATATTCAAATTGGTTTGTATGATGGCCGCGAAGTCACCGCGAAATTAATTGGTGCAGATAAAGAATCTGATATTGCATTATTGCAAATTGACGCAAAAAACTTAGTCGCGATTAAGCAAACTGATTCTGATGAAATTCGTGTGGGTGATTTTGCTGTTGCCATTGGTAACCCATTTGGTCTTGGACAAACAGTCACATCGGGAATAGTCAGCGCACTAGGTCGCAGTGGTTTAGGCATTGAAATGCTAGAAAACTTTATCCAAACCGATGCTGCTATTAATAGTGGTAATTCGGGCGGCGCATTGGTTAACTTAAAAGGCGAACTGATTGGCATCAATACCGCGATTGTGGCCCCGAATGGCGGTAACGTTGGTATAGGCTTCGCAATCCCAGCCAATATGGTTAATAACCTTGTAGATCAAATTATTGAACATGGTGAAGTAAGACGAGGTGTATTAGGTGTCTCTGGACGTGACCTTGACAATGAACTTGCTAAAGCGTTTGGTTTAGATACCCAACACGGTGGTTTTGTTAATGAAGTGACCCCGAAAAGTGCTGCTGACAAAGCCGGACTAAAAGCTGGTGATATTATTGTTAGCCTTAATGGCCGTAGTATTAAAACGTTCCAAGAGTTGCGCGCAAAAGTTGCAACCATGGGTGCAGGTGCTGAAGTTGAATTTGGCATTATCCGTGATGGCGATACTAAGAACATTAAAGCAACACTAGGTGAAGCAGACAAAGTTGAGGCTGAAGCAGGTAACGTGCATCCTATGTTGCAGGGCGCTACGTTGGAAGATAGCAAAAAAGGTATTCAGATAACTGACATTGCTCAAGGTTCACCAGCGGCAATGAGTGGACTGGTTAAGGGGGATTTAATTGTGGGACTCAATCGCAGTAAAATCACTAGCCTTAAAGCATTAAAAGAAATGTTGAAAGAGAATCAAAGCTCAGTAGCACTTAAAATATTACGTGATAACCACTTACTCTACCTTGTTTTACGTTAGTATATTGTATGCTAGGTTTTCATAATAGTTGTCTATACGCTGCTGTACACTGATATAACAAACATCGAATTATAGTGTGTGATATCAGTTAAATAAATAAGCATCGACCAACCTTGGTCGGTGCTTATTTATTTGAGCTATGTTAATATAACAGCCATTTTTTTTAACAATTATTCAAGCCATGAATCTAAAAGACACTTGCATCTATATAATTAAAGCTGTGGTATTTGGTCTAATCATGGCAGCTGTTTTTTTAGCCATAACCTCTTTGACGCAAAATTCCTCGCTAAACCATAGCTTAACGAATGTGAGCAACAATGGCTCAGAATTATCTTTCGCTAAAGCAGTTCGTCGAGCCGCCCCTGCCGTTGCTAATATTTATAGCCTTAGTATCGATCAACGTAATCCACTTAATTCAAGTTCGCTTCAAGGCTTAGGTTCTGGTGTGATAATGAGTAAAGAAGGTTATGTACTAACCAATTATCATGTCATAAAAAAAGCCGATGAAATTGTTATTGCACTGCAAGATGGGCGTAAATTTACGGCTGAAGTGGTGGGGTCTGATCCAGAAACAGATTTAGCGGTATTAAAAATTGAAGGTGATAATTTACCTATAGTGCCCGTTAACCTTGAAAAACCAGCTCAAGTAGGCGATGTGGTATTGGCTATTGGTAATCCTTATAATATTGGCCAAACCATTACCCAAGGGATTATCAGTGCAACAGGACGTAGCGGCTTAAGTTCAGGCTATTTAGACTTTTTACAGACTGATGCAGCCATTAATGCAGGCAATTCAGGCGGTGCACTAATCGATACTGGAGGCGAATTAATTGGTATTAATACTGCTGCATTCCAAGTCGGTGGTGATAACGGTGGTAACGGCATTAGCTTTGCAATTCCGATAAAACTCGCCCACAGTATTATGGACAAATTGATTAAACATGGCCGAGTTATCCGCGGTGCATTAGGTATTTCAGGCGAACCACTCAATCCAGTAATGGCGCAAATACTCAACCTACCTGATTTAAAAGGGGTGTTAGTGACAGGAATTGATCCTGATGGACCTGCGGCGCGGGCACGCTTAACGCCTAGGGATGTGATTACTCAATATAATGACGAAGATGTTCCTGGTGTTGAAATGCTCATGGACAGAATCGCAGAAACGACACCTGGCACTAAGGTCAACATGACCATTATCCGTGAGGGCAAGCAGCAAACATTACCAGTCATTATTGCAGAAAAAATAACGGAAGCTGAGTAACTCACTAAAATAGTGATAAAAGATAGCAACAAAAAAGCCATTCAAATGAATGGCTTTTTTGTTGGCGCATCAGTAATGCCGATGATGACTTCACTCGAACTATTTAACCCGAACGACTTCAGCACCTAAACCTTGAAACTTAGCTTCAATATGCTCGTAACCACGGTCTAAATGGTAGATACGATCTACTGTTGTAGTTCCCTCAGCCATTAAGCCAGCAATCACCAAACTAGCAGAAGCACGTAAATCTGTCGCCATCACTTGGGCGCCATTTAAACGTTCAATACCATGAATAATGCAAGTATTGCCTTCGAGCTCTATGTTTGCACCCATACGACTCATTTCAGGTACGTGCATAAAACGGTTCTCGAAAATCGTTTCAGTAACACGACCAGTACCTTCAGCAAGAGCATTTAACACACAAAATTGCGCTTGCATATCGGTTGGAAACGCAGGATACGGTGCGGTTTTAATATTAACAGACTTTGGACGTTGGCCTTTCATATCAAGCTCAATCCAATCTTCACCGGTAGTGATAGCTGCACCTGCATCTTCAAGCTTAGATAATACTGACTCTAAGGTTTTAGGATCGGCTGATACACAACGAATTTTACCGCGAGTCACTGCCGCGGCGACCAAGAATGAACCTGTTTCGATACGATCAGGCATAACGCGATATTCACAACCCGATAAACGCTCAACGCCTTCAATCGTCAATGTGGCTGAACCTACACCTGTAATTTTGGCACCCATAGCGATTAAGCAATGAGCTAAATCAGTGACTTCTGGTTCGCGCGCGGCATTTTCAATTACAGTCGTGCCATCTGCTAACGCAGCAGCCATAAGCAAGTTTTCTGTAGCGCCTACACTGACCATATCCATAAAGATATGCGCGCCTTTTAAACGGCCATCTACACGCGCTTTGATGTAGCCTTCTTTGACTTCAATCTTAGCGCCCATGAGTTCTAAACCATGCAAATGTAAATTCACTGGACGAGCGCCAATAGCACAACCACCAGGCAATGAAACATCTGCTGTACCATAACGGGCAAGCAATGGTCCTAAAATAAGAATAGAGGCACGCATTGTTTTGACTAAGTCATAAGGGGCGCAATATTCATTTAAATTAGTGGTTGAAATGCGAATGCGACTGCCGCCTAAGTCTTCAACTTCAGCGCCTAAACAACGTAACAGTTCACAGCTAGTGATCACGTCACGTAAATTCGGTACATTTGAGACAATAAAATCTGTTTCGGCTAATACGCCAGCCATTAAAATAGGCAATGCTGCATTTTTTGCACCAGAGATCACGACTTCGCCAGTTAAAGGTTTACTGGCTTTAATAGTTAATTTATCCACTGTGAGTCTCAGTTGTTACATATTGAAAAGTTTTTCACGCTTCCACTGGGTAGGCGTAAAAGTTTTAATTGTTAACGCGTGCAACTCACCACTGGCAATCTGCTCAGCTAAAGGGGTATAAATCGCCTGCTGTTGTTTTACGCGGCTCATGCCGTCAAAACATTCGCCCACAGCAACCACTTTATAGTGGCTGCCATCCGAGGTCACATGCGCTTCTGTAAGCGACAACGCCTCGGTTAAAATTTGTTCAATAACATTGCATTCCATGAAATCAATTACCTTTACTATTCGATTCTATATTTAGCTAAAAAAAGCGTCTAAATCATAAAGCTCAATCATTTTTTTGAGCTGCTCACTGGGGTTAACCAATTGACGTATTACGCTTGCTTCCTGACTGTTTGAAGCATGTAGTTTGATTAACGCTAATAACAATGCAACACCTGCACTGTCAACGTATTCCAATGCTGATAAGTCTACCACTTGAGTAGATGCAGTAAACAATTCATGGCGTTTAGGCCACAATTGTTTTACTTCATCTTGAGTTAACCGACCACTGACAATGCAGCGTTGGTCTTGTTGATTAAAGGTAATCACGCAGCTGCAGCTTCTTTTACTGGTTGGCGATCTATTCTCTGTTGAGTTTTATCATTCAACATTGTTATGACTGCTTCAATACCTTGCTGGCGGATTAAATTAGAAATTTCAGACTGTTTAGAGGCTAATAAGCTCACACCTTCCGCCACTAAATCAAATGCTTTCCAAGTATTGTCTTTCAAACGACGTGCTTTGAATTGAATTTTAATCGGTGGACGACCTTGCTCAAGGATTTGCACGTTCACTTCCACTATTTTTTCATCACTAAAATCACTTGGTGGATCAAAGGCTACTTTTTGATCCGTATATTCTGTTAATGCTTGTGCATAAGTGGCCACTAAATAGCCTTCAAAAGCCTCAACAAAACGATTACGTTGATCAACAGTCGTATCGCTTAAATACTGTCCCATCACTTTATATGCAGCATATTTATAATCGACGTAAGGCATAAGCTCTTCACGCACAATCACTTTCAAGTGACTTAAATCATCATTAATTAATGCTTTATCTGATTTAAACCGATCAAAAGTCATACTGGATACTTGTTTGATCATCTCATAAGGATCATGAGTATTAACCTCTTCATTGGCCGCTATAGCACCTTGGCTAATAACTGCACTACCAACTAGGCATAAAGCAATAACACGACTAAAAAACGTTTTCATAATAGGGATCCTATTTATCTTTAGATGACATGCTGTATAAAAGCTGACCAATTAAATCTTCTAAAATCAATGCACCACGGGTGTCATGTACTTTATCGCCATCGGCAAGCATCGAAATATCATCGTCCATAAACCCAGGCGTTAAGCCAATAAACTGCTCGCCAAGCAAGCCTGAAGTCAAAATGGCTAAACTGCTGGTTTCAGGAAATTTATCAAAACGCTTATCCATTGTTAACGTCACGACAGGCACTAATTTATGGCTATCAAGGGTAACATCTGTCACCCGCCCAACCACCACTCCACCGACCTTCACTGGTGAACGTACTTTTAGGCCACCGATATTATTAAACTCAGCCACCAAAGTATAAGTCTGGGCATTGGATTTTACTTTAACATTAGCAACGTTGAATACTAATACGCAAAATGCCAATAAACCTGACAATAAAAATACGCCTACTAATAACTCTATTTTCCGTGTCAACATACTATTAAACCACTTAAATTAATCTAAACAATGAAAAAATCTTAATTTCCAAACATGATTGCCGTAAGCAAAAAGTCCAGCGCTAAAACAGCTAAGCTTGCCTGCACAACCGTTGAGGTTGTCGCACGGCTGATGCCTTCTGGATTGGGTTGAACTTCATAACCTCGATACAAGGCTATCCATGTCACCACCACACCAAAAATAGCACTTTTTATCAAACAGTTAACAATATCTTGTCGCCACTCAACCGATGCTTGAAGAATAGACCAAAACGCACCACTATCAATGCCCTTCCATTCAACACCGACTAAGTGCCCACCTAAAATACCCACTAGACTAAACATTAACGCTAGTAATGGCATGCTAATGACACCAGCCCAAAAACGCGGCGCAATAATTTGCCTTAATGGGTCTATCGCCATCATTTCTAAACTCGACAATTGCTCTGTCGATTTCATTAAGCCTATTTCGGCGGTTAACGCAGAACCTGCTCGTCCGGCAAATAGTAATGCTGCAACGACAGGCCCAAGTTCACGTAATAAGCTTAACGCTACCATTGGGCCTAAGCTTTCTTCAGTGCCAAACCCAACTAAAATATTATATCCCTGTAGGGCCAATACCATGCCAATAAACAAACCTGACACTAAAATGATGACCATTGAACGAACACCAAGCACATAAATTTGCTTAATGAGTAATGGAGTGCCTTTTTTGATGTTAGGGAAATGCGCAATCGCGCGCCATAACATGATGCCCGCTCGACCATAACCCTGCACTAATCTCAGTGCATATTTGCCGGTGTCGGCAATATAATCAATTACGCCCACGAAGTAGCTCCTCTTTATAATCCTCTGCAGGATAATGGAATGGCACAGGGCCATCAGGCGCGCCTTTGATAAACTGGATCAATTGTGGATTGTCAGATTGACGTAATTGCTCTGGCGTACCATGCGCAATAACTTTTTTGTCTGCTATTACATAAACATAATCCGCAATACCTAGCACTTCATCTACGTCGTGAGAAACCACCACAGAAGTCAGTTTTAATGAGTCCGACAATTCACGGATCAGTTTGACTAACATCCCCATGGAAATAGGGTCTTGACCCGCAAAAGGCTCATCGTACATTACCATCTCAGGTTCAAGCGCAATCGCTCTAGCCAATGCAGCTCGGCGCTGCATACCACCGGATAACTCGTTAGGCATCATATACGCTGCACCGCGAAGTCCAACAGCTTGCAGCTTCATCAGCACAATAGACCTGATAATATCTTCTGGTAATCCCGAATGTTCTCTCAATGCAAATGCCACATTATCGAATACATTAAGGTCGGTAAATAACGCGCCGCTTTGAAACAGCATGCTCATGCGCTTGCGCAGTTCAAAAAGATCTTTGCGCTTAAGCTGATGTATATCATGACCATCGAATAAGACTTGGCCACTGTCAGGAGTTAACTGCCCGCCAATTAATTTTAACAAGGTGGTTTTACCAATACCACTGGGACCCATGATTGCTGTTACTTTACCCTTGGGGATCGATAAAGAAATATCGCTGTAGATCACCCGCGAACCATGGCTAAAGGCCAAATGGTTAACTTCGACCAAAGGTTTATTATTTGATTTACTCTTATCAGACATTGGCATTGAGGAGATAACAGCCTTCCTTGCATTAAGTTGAGGCACAAATTGTACTGTAATTGTCTATTAAGCGACAACTATATCCATATAACCTCATATCATTATGGGTACAATTACTGTGCAATGCTTTCAATTTGATAAAAATCCAGCGAAAATGCTCGTTAATAAATTATTACTATCGGAATCACATGCTAGTTAATATCTTAATGTTAATTGTTGGCCTTGCTGTTTTAGTTTGGAGTGCGGATAGATTTGTTTATGGCGCGGCGGCGTTTGCGCGTAATTTAGGTTTGCCACCAATGCTAATTGGACTGACCATTGTTGCTATGGGTAGCTCTGCACCCGAAATGTTTGTTGCAGCCACAGCCTCAATGGATGGTATGCGTGATACTGCCATTGGCAACGTATTGGGTTCAAATATTGCTAACATTACTCTAATTTTAGGATTAACCGCCTTACTTGGCGCCATTAGCGTGGGATCAAGGACTTTAAAACGCGAGATCCCTATCATGCTAGCCGCGACAATATTTGCGGGCTACACCTTGCATGATAATGTGTTAACACAGGCAGAAGGTATCATGCTCATCGTGATACTTTTGCTGTTAATGGGATATTTTATTTGGCAAGCGACTCATGATAAAACTCCCGATAGCTTAGATACTGAACTTGAATCTGAGATCCCTAAAGATGTGCCAACCTTTCATGCTATCATTTGGCTAGTTATTGGTATTATATTACTGCCCCTATCGGCAAGTTGGATGGTAGATGGTGCCGTGGGTATTGCAAAATTTTATGGCCTATCGGACCTTGTTATTGGCTTAACCATCATCGCTGTGGGCACAAGCCTACCGGAATTAGCTGCTTGTATTGCTGGTGTGTTAAAAAAAGAGCATGACTTGGTCATTGGTAATATTGTTGGTTCGAACTTATTTAATATTCTTGCCGTACTGGCATTACCAGGGTTAATTTCACCTGGTGAAATAGATGCTTCAGCCAGTGGCAGAGACTTCTATATGGTCTTAGGCACCAGTGCGGCATTAGCCATTTTAGTGTTATCCAGTGGAGCCAAGCAACAACTGACTCGTTGGCATGGCGCACTATTATTAATCACCTTTATTGCGTACCAAATTGTTGTATTTCAATCACATTAGATTGGAGCATAAAGATAAAGTATTAAGCTAAAAGAGAGAGCTGTATGGTAAATCAAACTCAATTTCGTCAGTGGGGCCGTAAAGTCATTGATATTGAAAAAGCTGCCTTAGATAATTTATATCAATATGTTGACTCTGTTGAGTTTGACCAAGCATGTCAATTAATCATGCAGTGCAAAGGCAAAGTGATTGTCATGGGCATGGGCAAATCAGGTCATATTGGCAATAAAATTTCGGCGACCTTTGCCAGTACCGGTACACCAGCATTTTTTGTACATCCTGGTGAAGCCAGTCATGGTGATTTAGGTGCATTGGCTAAGAACGATATTGTACTCGCTATTTCTAACTCTGGTGAGTCGAGCGAAATACTCACATTAATGCCAGTAATACAACGTATGGGCGTACCTGTTATTGCCGTCACAGGTAAACCAGACTCTAATATGGCGCGTTTATCTAAAATTCATTTATGCATTGCCGTTCAAGAAGAAGCTTGCCCATTAGGATTAGCTCCAACCTCTAGCACTACTGCAACCTTAGCAATGGGTGATGCATTAGCCATTGCCCTATTGCAAGCAAAAGGCTTTACTCGAGATGACTTTGCCTTGTCACACCCGGGAGGATCTCTTGGGCGAAAATTATTGTTAAAAGTCGATGATGTTATGCACAAAGGCGATGATTTACCTATAGTCCATAATGATATTTGCATCACTGATGCGCTTTATGAAATATCTAAAAAAGGCCTTGGTATGACCGCTATCGTTGACTGTGCTACTAAACTTGTAGGTATTTTTACCGATGGTGATTTACGCCGAGTTATCGATGCCGAAGTAAACCTTCGAACCACGCCGATAGCCCAGGTTATGACTAAAAACTGTGTAACTTGCCCTAGCGGTATTTTAGCGGCACAAGCACTACAAATCATGGATGAAAAAAGCATCAATGGACTGATTGTCGTCAATGAAAAACATCAACCGATCGGGGCATTAAACATGCTCGATATGGTTAAAGCAGGAGTCATTTAATCATGTCAGAATCAACCGAGTGTCAGCAAGGATTTTACGGCCCTATCAGCAATGATATTTGGCAACGAGCACAGAAAATCAAATTGTTAATCTGTGATGTCGATGGGGTATTTTCAGATGGACGAATTTACCTCAGTAACGCCGGTGAAGAACTCAAAGCCTTTCACACACGAGACGGTTATGGTGTTCGCTCACTGCTTACTAGCAACATTCATGTTGCCGTTATTACCGGTCGTAAATCAAAAATTGTCGACACCCGTATGACGGCATTAGGTATCCAACATATTTATCAAGGTATTGATAATAAGTTTGAGCCGTTTGAGCAGCTTATGTCGCTGTATAATGTTAGTGCAGATGAAGTAGCTTACATTGGCGATGACATGGTAGACCTTCCGGTAATGAAAGCCGTAGGATTAGCGGTTTGTGTCGGTGATGGTCATCCGTTTGTGAAACAACACTGTCATATGACAACGACCCTTAATGGCGGACATGGCGCGCTTCGTGAACTCACCGATTTATTATTATTAAGCCAAGACAAATTTGATAGCGCTCATGGCATGAGTATATGAATAGAATCACCCTAGGTATTGTGGTTTTTTTTGGGCTTGCTTTTTTATTGTACTGGCAAGCACAAATAAAGCGTAGTGAACTGGACGCGGTGAAAGTGCGCGGTATTGAGCGCCCAGACTTTATTGCGGATAATCTCCGCACCACTGAATTCAATCAATTCGGTTTTGTCGAAAGTCGAGTCAGTGCAGAACATATGGAGCATTACGCTTCAAGTGACATCACTCACTTTACTAAACCTGTCTACCTTATTTACCCTGAAAATGGTAAAGCACAATGGAAATTAACGGCAGACAAAGGACAGCTGAATAAAAATACCAGCAAAGTCATATTAGAAAAAAATGTTATTATTGATGCCATTGATATAGAAGAACCTCTACAGTCATTGAGTACCCAAGCTATTGCCGTGGACTTAACCACCATGATAGGTACTTCGCAAGAGATGGTGTACATCAAAGGCAAAGGGTTTATTATTCAAGGTTTAGGCTTGCATGCCGACTTGAATTCGCAAAAATTATCGCTACTTAGCCAGGTAGAAGGAACATATGAGCCACATTAATCGTCTCCACACTCGCGCCAATGTTATGTTGTTAAGCAGCATACTTTGTATACTGAGTTTGCCTGCTGCGGCGAAACAAGGTGATCTTAAACAAGAATTAAAAATCGCTTCGGTCAGTCAATCTGCCGACATTAAAAACAACCAAATTGTCTTTAATGGTCCGGTTACTATTGTCCAAGGCACCATTAATATCAATGCCGATGAACTACGAGCGTTTACCCCCGAAAACAGTACCAGTAAACGGCTTATCGCTACAGGCTCACCAGCAACGTTTTCGCAAGAATTAGATGACGGCCAAATTGGTACTGCCAGTGCTGACGAAATTAGTTATGACCTAGCTACGACCACACTCACATTGACAGGTAATGCTAAACTGGATCAATCAGGCAGCCAAGTTACTGGTAATCGAATTAAGTACAATATCAATGCGCAAGAGTTGATTGCTGAAAGCACTGGTAAAGGACCAGATCGAGTGATTACCATCATTCAACCTGAGAACTTCCAAGACGAGACTGCACCTAAACAACAACTCCCTGAAATTCCGGTTAACAAGCAGATCAAACCATGACCCAAATAACGTTAACTGCTGAAAATCTAGCTAAAAGCTATAAAGCTCGTCAAGTTGTCAAAGATGTGAGTTTAACGGTTAAAACCGGCCAAATTGTTGGTCTTTTAGGCCCAAATGGTGCAGGTAAAACAACCACTTTTTATATGGTGGTGGGCTTAGTAAAAAGCGATAAAGGTCGGATCCTCATTGATGATGACGACCTTACAGCCGACCCAATGCATTTGCGCGCCCGCAAAGGTATAGGTTACTTACCACAAGAAGCCAGTATTTTCCGCAAGCTCACCGTATACGACAATATTATGGCCGTGTTGCAAACTCGCAAAGAGCTCAGTACCGACCAACGTATTGAGCAAGTAGAACATTTGTTAGAAGAATTTCATATCACCCACATTCGCGACAGCCAAGGCATGTCCTTGTCGGGTGGAGAGCGTCGCCGAGTTGAAATTGCACGCGCTTTAGCGGCTAATCCCAAATTTATTTTACTCGATGAGCCCTTTGCGGGTGTTGACCCTATTTCGGTCATCGACATAAAAAAAATTATTCAACAACTTAAAAATCGCGGTTTAGGGGTATTAATTACCGACCATAACGTCCGTGAAACCTTAGACGTTTGTGAGCGAGCTTATATTGTTAGCCAAGGCAATTTAATTGCCGAAGGTACACCTGAAGAGATATTGAGCAATCAACAAGTTCGTGCTGTGTACTTAGGTGAACAATTCAAGCTATAGTTACTTTACTGGCCTTTTAGTCTATCTAACTCATTTCATTGAACGATATCTAAACAGGGTTAAATGTCATTGATGTATGTGGCAATCCATTACATTTTTTGAGATTGTCATTTTTATGGAAATCATCTAGGGATAAGCGGTAAATGAAAGCGTCACTCCAACTTAAAATGGGTCAACACTTAACCATGACCCCACAATTGCAGCAAGCCATTCGCTTACTGCAATTATCGTCATTGGAGCTACAGCAAGAAATCCAACAAGCATTGGATTCAAATCCATTACTTGAAATAGAAGATGAGTTTCCTGAAGCAAAAGATCCCATAAAAGAACATCGTGACCAAGCTGATACCGACTTTAGTGACAACAGCATAGTCAATGTTGAAAAAGACACCTCCACAGTCGACACAGCAGAATCCATGACCAAAGAAACCATGGATGATTTAGCCATGGATACCACATGGGATGAGGTCTATACCGCCTCACCGATGTCGGGTTCAGGCAGTGCGAGCATGCGCGATGATGACATGCCTTTCCAAGGTGAAACTACCGAAGGTTTGTATGAACATTTAGAATGGCAAAAAAATCTTACGCCATTTTCAGAGACCGATTTGGCGATTGCTACAGCCATTATTGATGCCATAGATGAACGCGGCTATTTAACCCAAAGCACTGAAGACATTCTCGAAGCCATGGGCGATGAAAATGTTGAGCTCGATGAAGTTGAAGCAGTATTAAAACGCATTCAACACTTTGACCCCGTTGGCGTTGCTGCACGTGATTTAAGTGAATGTTTGATCATTCAATTAGCCCAATATGCCAATACAACACCACATATTGATAATGCTCGACTGCTAATTAAAAACTATTTAGATTTAATTGCTGGCCGTGATTTCAGATTATTAATGCGTAAAACTAAGCTAAAAGAAAATGAATTGCGTGATGCCATCACCCTAATCCAGTCACTCAATCCCCGTCCGGGCTTATTAATTACCGCCATTGATGACGAATACGTCATCCCAGATGTCACAGTACTAAAGAAAAATGGCCGTTGGGTTGTAGAGTTAAATCCAGACAATATGCCTAAGATTGGCGTTAATCAGCAATATGCCGCGATGGCCAGAAATAGTAAAAGCTCATCTGACAGTCAATTTATTCGCGGTCACTTGCAAGAGGCTAAATGGTTTATTAAAAGTATCGAAAGCCGCAATGATACCTTACTCAAGGTAGCCAACTGCATTGTGAAATTTCAGCAAGGCTTCTTTGAATATGGTGAAGAAGCTATGAAGCCTATGGTACTTAATGACATAGCTGAAGCGGTAGAAATGCATGAATCAACTATTTCGCGTGTCACCACACAGAAATATATGCACACTCCTCGTGGGCTATTTGAACTAAAATACTTCTTCTCTAGTCATGTCAGCACAGATGATGGCGGGGAATGCTCATCAACAGCCATTCGTGCTTTTATCAAAAAGCTGGTTGCTGCAGAAAACCAGAAAAAACCGTTAAGTGACAGTAAAATGGCTCAACTTCTGGCAGAACAGGGCATAAACGTTGCTCGTCGTACGATTGCAAAATACCGTGAAGCAATGATGATCCCGCCCTCAAACCAACGTAAGAGTTTATAATCTACAGGTAATGGAGGAATTTTTATGCAAATAAATTTAACTGGGCGTCATGTCGACATAACCGAATCTTTACGTGAATACGTGCAAGGTAAATTTTCAAAGCTTGAACGGCACTTCGATCAGATCCATAATGTACACGTTGTGCTCAATGTAGAAAAATTACAACAAAAAGCAGAAGCTAAAATCAACCTTAATGGTGCAGAGATTTTTGCCATGTCAGAAAGTAATGATATGTATGCTGCTATAGACGCCCTGATCGATAAACTCGACCGTCAGGTAATTAAACACAAAGAGAAGTATACAAAACACTAACGATGGAACTTTGTACCATTCTGCAGCCGGAATGCACTACCTGTGCCACACCGGGCAGTAAGAAAAAAGTACTGGAACTCATCAGCAATTTAGTCGCTGCCCAGTACCCAACCCTGTCTTCGCAAGAGGTTTTTGAAAGCCTATTAGCGAGAGAGAAAATGGGTAGCACAGGTATAGGAAATGGCATTGCGATACCTCATGGTCGGTTGACGACCATTGATCACCCTATTGCGATATTTGTTAAATGTGAAGAAGCCATTGCCTTTGATGCAATAGATAAGCAGCCCGTGGATATTTTATTTGCTTTGTTAGTACCAGCAGATCAGTGCCAGCAACATTTAGGCACATTATCGAGTATGGCTAAAAAGCTAAGCGATAAGCAAATATTGAAACAGCTTCGTAAAACTCACGACTCAACAGAACTTTATCAGGTTATAACTGCATGAAACTTGTCATAGTATCGGGACGTTCAGGCTCAGGAAAGTCCGTTGCCCTGAGAGTATTAGAAGACCTAGGATATTATTGTGTTGATAATTTGCCTTTACCACTTATTGGCACATTACTAGCCCAGCTAAAGGGCAGTAATGATTTAGTGGCGATTAGTGTTGATGTGCGTAACATTGCTGAACAAGGCAAAGTGCTGCAAGACCAATTAGCCCTACTTGAAGATGACACTGAAATTATCAGCTTCTTTTTAAATTCTAATGATAAAGTATTACTTAAGCGCTACAGCGAAACACGTCGATTACACCCGTTATCTAAAAATCATATTTCACTGCAAGAAGCGATAAAACTAGAAGGCCATTTACTTGAGCCAATCGCAAAAATTGTTGACCATTACATAGATACTTCTGCACTGAACATCTACGAATTAAGCGATCAGGTTAGGCAAATATTATTAGGCAGTGTCGATAAAGAGTTAGTGATTAACTTTGAATCTTTTGGCTTTAAGCACGGCATGCCAACTGAAGCTGACTTTATGTTTGATGTGCGCTTCCTGCCTAATCCACACTGGGAAATAGAGCTGCGTCCCTTTACAGGTTTAGATGAACCAGTACAAGAATTCTTAGGTCGACAACCATTGGTTAATAAGTTTATCTGGCAAATTGAAAATCTATTTGAAACCTGGATGCCGCATTTAGAACGCAACAATCGCAGCTACCTTACCATCGCTATTGGATGTACTGGTGGCCAGCATCGTTCGGTATATATTGCAGACCAATTAGCAAAACGATTTAGACAAGGCAGTAAACATACTGTTAATGCTCGCCACAGAGAATTAAAGATAAGTGGTACCAATAGCTAAGTGAGCATAGGATCGAACGGATGATCAAACTTGAACGCCAAGTTACCATTTCAAATAAATTAGGACTACATGCCCGAGCAGCAACAAAATTAGCGGTTTTAGCCTATGATTTTGATGCCAATATTACCTTAACTCAAGGCGATAAAAATGCCAGTGCAGCGAGCGTACTGGGGTTGTTAATGCTTGAAAGTGGCATAGGAAAAATTATCACGGTAACGGCACAAGGTCCAGATGCCGAAGTAGCATTAAACGCAGTGTGTGATCTCATCAATGCAAAATTTGATGAGTCTTGCTAAATTTGTGAATAGTACGATTGGCAAATCATTAATTTTTTAATCTACCATCATATCTAGTTATTATGGCCACTGAAGACAATGCCCATAATAACCACACTGTCACGACATTGATTGCTCAACAGTGGGCATCAATTCCCCGACAATATTAGCCCTTAGGTTTATCTCACGGCGCAGATACCAATCTGATTAAGTATCAGTTCAATCTGCGAGAGTTTAGCGTTTAACATGATACTAATTTAACTGCTTTCAGCAACGGATCCAGTATGACTCTGCATCCGTGCAGTCGTTTGTCTATATTATATAAAGCAGCCTAAACAATGCATAATTTCGTCCAGCGGAAACAACCCCTGTATTCCATTTATGCGTTACATTGTCTTACGTAAGCAACAACTATTATGGTTCTAATACGTCTTGAACAAACAAGCCTGAGCAGCCCAACATGATGACATACTTAATGATATTGGTATGATAAATAGGAAGTAGATATATGGGTAAAGAGTACCTAGACAATGAGATAACAGAACAACGACTCAATCAACTTGCTCAAGCGCTAGACAGTGGTTTGTTTGTCCATGCTCGTAATATGTTACATACCATGTCGCCTAACGATGTCGCGCTCATTCTCGAATCATCACCGCCCAAAAATCGACAGGTATTATGGCAACTCATTGATCAACAATATGCGGGTGAAATTCTTGACGAATTAGGTGAAGAACTCAAAGATTCACTCATTAGCAGCATGACACCAGAAAAACTTGCTCAAGCCACAATCGGAATGGACACCGATGACCTTGCTTATATTCTCCGAAGCTTACCCGATACTGTTTACAAGAAAGTACTCAAATCAATGCGAAGCCAAGACCGGGACAGAGTAGAACAGGCACTGCGTTACCCTGATGATACCGCTGGCAGTATCATGAACACCGATACTGTCACCCTTAGGCCCGATGTGAATATCGAAGTGGTATTGCGCTATTTACGTCAACGAGGAAATTTGCCCGACACTACCGACACCTTATATGTTGTCGACCGTCAAGATCATGTTTTAGGCGGAGTCAGGTTAGTCGATTTACTAACATGCGATCCTAGCGTCACAGTTCGCAGTATTATGGACACAGAGTTAGAAAGTATTCCGGTTGAGATGTCTGATAAAGATGTCGCACAAAAATTTGAACGACTCGATTGGATATCCGCTCCTGTCGTCGATAGCCAAGCAAAATTACTTGGACGGATCACTATCGATGATATTATCGATGTGATCCGTGAAGATGCCGAACATTCAATGATGGGTATGGCAGGGATGGATGATGATGAGGATACCTTTGGTCCAGTGCTAAAAAGCACCCTAAGACGCTCTCTATGGTTAACGATTAACTTATTTGCTGCCTTACTTGCCTCATCTGTCAGTAATATGTTTGAGGGCACCTTGGAGCAGTTTGCTACTATCGCGATTTTAATGACTATCGTTCCAAGTATGGGCGGCGTTGCCGGCAATCAAACTTTAGCACTGGTGATCCGTGGTATTGCACTTGGACATATTGGCCAAAGTAATTCACGTTGGTTGATAGGCAAAGAGCTCGGTATCGGATTGCTCAACGGCATAATGTGGTCTGTGTTGGTTTTTTTTGCAGTATGGCTGTGGAAAGACGACATCGCGTTAGGCGGATTAATTGGCAGTGCTATGCTGATTAATATGACAGTGGCAGGCTTTGCTGGCGCTACCATTCCAATCATGCTCAAAAAGCTCAATATCGACCCTGCACTTGCTGGAGGCATGGTACTTACCACAGTGACAGATGTGGTTGGCTTATTTGCATTTTTAGGTTTGGCGACACTGTATCTCGTGCACTAGCGTATTGATCTAATAGTTAAACCACCGCAGATCGGGGCAGGTAATCGTTATCATACCGTCCTTTGTCTCGCTCACGGTGTTGCATTGATTCGCAATAAACTTGCTATAAACGAAGCAGCTAATCAAAGCCTGCGCCTTGTGAGCCGCAAAATGACAGGCCTTGATATAAATAGGTCAAATGTTGTTTATCTTACTTATCCCACCTCTTAACTCGTGATGAGATTATTTAACTTGAATTACAGATAATCAATGTATTAATTCATTAGTTATTTTATGAGTTCAACCTCTGCTTAGGTCGATTTTATTACTCATATCTAGACGGTTTCAGGACATAATAATTACCTAGAACTAAAAAATCTACATCGAAAAAGCTAAAAATAGCGATATTAAGCAGCGCGTCTTCAACCGAATTCAAATGACTTACATTATTTTCAAACCATAAGTTCTAGCCATTTAATTATAACTCTGTCCTCATGTTGTCATTAACCTGACCTTTTATTGCCATATTTATCATCGATACTGCGCAACAACAACAACGGATCAAATGGCTTTGATTAGACTATTATTTATCACCAAATTAGTGCAACTGCACCAAATTAGTTAATAGATAGAAAATATATAAACCGCATAAAAAATTAACACACTGATAAATATACATTAAAAATATATATTAAAGTTGGCACAAGCTTTCCATATAGTAATGTATACCCACTAAGTAGTAGTTTTATTTTTGAGCAGTCTGTGGCTGTTGTAGGAGATGGCAATGAATAAAGTAACCATAAAGAATCGCATTCAGTCGATAAATACCATGGTCAGTAATGCGATTGCACAAGGTCGCCACAATATTTTTTTCTTCGCACATATCGGTTACAGCCAATGGGATGAAGTAGAAACTCGCTCAGGTAAACACAGATAAATTTACAGGAATTATTTGATGTATATATCTAGTACAAAACAGTATTCAGTGGACTTACAGACACAAGTGATTAATGAAGTCAAAAACCACAAGCGCTTATTGTCTGATGTGGCTAAACAATACGGTGTCTCAGCTAAAACAGTTTACCAATGGATAAGAAATAGCGATGCTCGTCAAACAGAAAGTAAAGGAGCTATCGTATCAGAAATAGCTTATTTACAACAAAAAATTGCCCTGTTAAGCCAGCAATTACAAACAATGGCAAGTTAGTAAGATAAACCGTTTTGGCAAGGATGTTTGGCCGTAATAACAACTCGTTCCCCAGCAAGTTGATAATACACAGCAACAACATTCTAATAATAAGCGCAAAAAATCTTGCATCCTTGCCACTTTATTGTCCCACCGTTAGCCGTTAAAAAAGCAGCTAGCATAACAGTTAAGGCGTTATTGGGTCCCCAGGATCTATTATCCAATAACGTCATTTTTATTGAGCTATTTTAGCGTTCGTTATTGATGGAGCTACTGTCACCATTAGTGGAGCTAAGTATCAAAACCGTTTTGGCAAGGATGTTTGACCGTAATAACAACTCGTTCCCCAGCAAGTTGATAATACACAGCAATAACATTCTAATAATAAGCGCAAAATACTTGCATCCTTGCCACTTTATTGTCCCACCGTTAGCCGTTAGGAAGGCAGCTAACATTACAGTTAAGGCGTTATTGGGTCCCCAGGATTTATTATCCAATAACGTCATTTTTATTCCTGCCCTTGGCTGATAAGCTCAAAATAATAATAGCGAGCTTAGTAACACTTTACAGCATCGTTAATACCGATTGATGCGGAAGGTGTTGAATACCACGACAACAAAAAATACAATGCAAACAAAAGCCCCAAAGCAAAGGATGCAATGGGGCTTTTTTATCGCTATTGACTCAAACTAGCTCATACTTAACCAAGTAAACTACCGTTTACCCTCAATAATATTTACACTTCCAGTAATTGGTTTTGTAATAGCAAGGTTTCAAAATCAATGGTCATTAAAGGACGACTAAACAAATACCCTTGGCCCATAAAGCATCCTAACTCAATTAATGCGTAGCGTTGTGCTTCAGTTTCAACACCCTCAGCGATTAAGACTAACCCCATCGATTTACCTAATGAAATAATAGTCTTAACAATTTCATAATCGTGCTTATTGTTGAGCATATCTTTAATAAAAGACATATCAATCTTCATCACATCGACATTGAATTTTTTCAAATAGGCCAGGCTGGAATAGCCTGTGCCGAAGTCATCAATCGAAATTTTGATACCCAATGAAGTTAACTCACTCAACCTATTTTGCATTTCAGCAGCATCAACCATTAATGCCGTTTCGGTGATTTCTAATTCAAGTAAATGTGCTGGTAGACCATGACTCAATAATGCATCTTTGATCACACAGGGCAAGCTAGAGTCGGTAAACTGTGCCGCAGCAACATTCACCGAAATAGGGATAGCATGACCCATATCCAACCAGCGCTTAGCTTCTGCACAGGCCTTATTAAGCACCTGTTTGCCTAACAGAATAATTAAACCAGACTCTTCTGCTAATGGAATAAACTCTGTAGGAGAAATACACACTCCCTCATCATTAACTAATCTTGCCAATGCTTCAGCACCAACAATAGCGTTAGTCTGTAAATCAAATTTAGGCTGATAATGCACAAAAAGCTGGTTGTTGATTAATGCCTTTCTTAAGCACGTCTCTAAATGATGGCGCTCCATCATGGCATTTTCTAAATCATGCGAGAAAAAGCAAAAACGATTACGCCCTTCCTGCTTGGCGCGATACATGGCAACGTCAGCATGTCTCATTAATTCTTCAGCATCTGCAGCGTCATTAGGGAACACGCTAATGCCAATGCTAACGGAGACATTAAACTTTTGATTGTCTAGAATAAAAGGTTCATGCATTGCTTCAACTAATGTCGATGCTAATTGCGAACAAGCATCAACTGAATTAGTATCGCTCATTAGAATCACAAATTCGTCACCGCCTAATCTGGCTAATGTATACGATGCGGGTATTAAGGTCCGTATTCGCTTTGCCATTAAACAAATAAGTTCATCACCGTATCGATGTCCTAACGAATCATTAAGATACTTAAAATGATCAATATCTACTAATAATGCAGCCGCTTTGGTGCCATAGGATTTTGCCGTTGAACATGCGACGCTTAATCGGTCTTGAAGTAATATCCGATTAGGTAAATCAGTTAACTGATCATGATTGGCTAAATGGCTCATTTTTATTGCCATAGCCATCGCTTCGCCAACATCATGAAAGACCATAATGGCACCTATTACTTCACCATTTTCATTACGGATAGGGGCAGCAGAATCTTCCACAGCAAACACATGTCCGCCAAGTGATGTTAACTGGCTGTTTAGGGCCATCGCCACGATTCGCTGTTCACGCAACGCGATATATAAAGGATTTAATAATGTTTGCTGGGTATCAGAATCTTTCAAATGCATTACATTTTCAATTTTTTGATGCAATGCTTCTTTCAACCTCCAACCCGTCATGCGCTCCGCAATCGGGTTCATAAAAGTAATCAATCCTTTAATATCTGTGGCAATAACCGCATCACCAATAGAATTAAGTGTCACTCGAAGACGCTCTTTTTCTGAGTACAATGCTTGCTTAGCATGTTTTACTTCAGAAACGTCAACGACAGTCACTAAGTAACCATCAACTCCAGCACTTGATTTCATTTCTGACTGAAAAACTTCGTAAAAACTCATCATCCCTTTTTGAGGAACAGTAACAACATACTTTAACGCATCAGAAGATATATGGCGGTGATGCTTTAAAATCGCATTACTGAGTTCATCAGGAAAAATAGTCGAAATATGCTTACCTTTAATATTGCTGTTCAAGCTCTCAAACCACAAACCAGAATAATCATTGCTAAATAAATTATGGCCTTGATTATCCCAATAGGTAACAAGCATGGGGACTTGATTGACTAATTGTTGCAGCTCTTCTTTAGCTTTAACCATTAACCGATTCTGTTGCCTAAGCTTGAGTTGTGTATGGACCCGCAAACAGCAAATAGGCGCATTAAAGGGCTTAGTAATAAAGTCGACACCACCACTTTCTAATGCCAAGCGCTCAAACTCTGGTTCTGTGTGACCTGTAATAAAAATAATCGGAATATCACTATATAGTGAATTAGCTTTAAGTGATCGGCACACTTCCCAGCCATCCATGTCTGGCATTTCAATGTCGAGTAAGATGACATCTGGCTTAATTTTATCGACCAACGCGAGTGCATTACTGCCAGACTCTGCAAAAAAGATATTACCAAGTGGAGATAAAATGTTTTCAAGTATAAGTACATTTTGGAGATTATCGTCAATGATCAGGATGTTATAAACAATATTGACTGGGCCAGATAACAACATAGAAAATAACTCCTTTATTTTAATTATGTAACATCCATTTAGTTTTAACGTTAGCCAGAATGCAGGGGAATCGCTCCAAGACTCATTTTATAGTAGCTTACTTTTTATGAGTATGTAACAACAACTGCTAATGCGTATTCTTGATAAGTTTTATCTCATTCAACTTAACATCAAGTGAGTATATTAGATACTCCATAAAACAGCCTATACTGAATAAAGAATATACCTCCTCATAATGATTAAAAGCTAACAAGATAAAAGTGATAGTAAGTGGAAATACTGGAATATATGTTCTTATAAAAAAGATTAACCGCCACACATTCAATATAAAACCGCCTAGACTAAATGACTTTCTAACAGATGGAAATGATGATATGACCCTAATAAATAAGCTTAGAAAAGGCCGCGCCATCGAATATGTACATAATGATGATGACATAGACATTAGCACCAGTAACGAAAAATTAGCCCTCTTTTGTACGCAACATCAGCTTGCATACCAAGATGCACTAGCTCGGTTTGGTGGCAATGAATCTCTTTATTATAATGCAATGAAACTGTTCACTCAGGACTTATCGCTTTACATCAAACAAACCATGACGCCTACATTAATTCCGGCAGAAATCTCTCTTATGCTGCACACACTTAAAAGCTCTGCTGCAACATTCGGTTTCACCGATTTAGCGCTCTATGCTAAATATCATGACACCAAACTAACACATTATACTCCTGTTGAATTTAACCAATTTATTGAAACATTATTAGATAAGTTAATGACTAATCAGTTACTCACGACAACATTCAGTGAGATGATAGAAACGAATTTACAAGTCACACATGAGCAAGATCTAATACCAACATTAGCGGTAAACGATGAATTTATGATGCTTTATGCCACTCTAATGGAAGAGGTTAGTCACTATAATATGAATGCGATGAAAACCTTTATGAAAGTAGCCAAAACACTCAAGATCATTGCACCGCAACACATTGAATTATTGACAAAATCAATAACTGAGCTAAAGTTTAAACAAGCAGAACATATATTAGCAGAAATGCATCCCTTTTTAATGAAAACTCAACGTGAATGCAAATAGAAATTAACTACCCTAAGTTATTGAAAAAAATCAAATAACTAATCAGCATTCGACTTAATGATTATAATGAATCCTATAATGTCATTATTTATAACTTAATATTAATGCTATCGATTGATAATATTAAAAAAAATCTATTCATTTACTTATATTTTTCACCAAAAAAATATACATTAGCTACACTTAATGTTACCTATTCCTTATTGAAGTATGTTTATGATCAAAGTGTTTAATCTTTTGCTGTGGGCTTTAATGGTCACCGGCATTGTCAGTTGTGACCTTGGAACAAGCCAAGCTCTTTCGGTGTCAGCCTTAAAAGATCCTATCAAAATAGCGGTTTCTAACACTCCTCTTTCAGCACCTTTTTTTATTGCACAACAGCAAGGTTACTTTAAAGCTAACGGTTTAAATGTAGAACTGGTGAGATTCGACAGTGGGGTTAAATGCTTCGAAGCCCTGAAAAGTAAACAAGTAGATCTAGCAACTGCCTCTGAAACAGTAGTAATGTTTAATAGTTTTAAACAGACAAATTTTTCGGTATTAGCCAGCTTTGTAGAATCAGATAATGATCTTAAGCTCCTGAGCTTAACACCACAAAAATATCAACAGTTAGATAATTTAGCCCATGCCCGAGTGGGTATTGTAAAGGGCAGTGCCAGTGAGTTTTTTTTCGACAGCCTGCTCATTATGTATAATAAAACTCAGCAGCCTATAGAGCGAATATATTTACATTCTGACCAGCTTATTCCTGCATTATTAAATAATGAAGTTGATATTATTTCAGCTTGGGAGCCATTAAGTTATTTATTAACCCAACAAATCGCTTTAAATACAAAAGTTATTAATAGCCGTGGTCTATATCATTTATCCTTTAACTTAATCGAGCTAACAGAAACTACGCTATCAACCAGCGAAAAGTTAGCCCTACTTAAATCAATTAATGATGCAACAGATTATATTCATGTGCAGCCAGATCTTGCTCAGGCAAAAATTAGTAGCGTGTTGAATATCGATCTATCCCAACTTAATTATTCTTGGAATGACTATACTTTTAGATTGTCACTCAGTAATGCGTTATTTTCTAATGTTCAAACTCAAAGCCAGTGGGCAATTGATAATCAGTTAGTCTCGGAGGAAAGCAGAGCCGATTTCAGGCAGATTTTCGATCGAAAATTATTAGAAACATTCATGGGTTTAGAGGCGGGGTGGTAATTTATGATGTTATCCAAGCGTCTAAAACTAACCGCGGCACTGTGCTCACTGCTTACATTGATTGTCGGCTTATCGCTAGTCCAAGTTCACCATTATCAACAACAAATATATCGTCAACTTAATTACTCAATGAAGTTACAAATCAGCATTGATAGTTTGCGCAGTCAGCTATGGCTATATCAAGAGTATACCGATGACCGAGGGCTTTCCGAGCTGAATATGCGCCAGGCAGAATTAGCTAAAGATTTGTCAGAAGACATTCAATGGGCGATACAGCAAAAGCTCATTATCGGGAATATTAATAGATTGAATACTAATATTAGAACACTCATTAATACTCAAAATAGTTACCACAGCAAACAAGTCAATGTGTCATCAATACTCACAGCGGAACGATTATTTAAAGCTAAATACAGCATGGTGATTGAAGAAATGACTGAAGAAATGTTCCGCCTTCATCAATTGTCGATTAAACAAGCAAGCCAAAAACAACAAACATTATTATACCTGGTGGGAGTCGTGCTATTGATATTAGCGATTCTGGTTACCGCATGGTCTTTTATGACCCTAATTCGATTTAAAAAAGGATTAGCCTCACTCAACCAGGGTATGGATGCTCTTGCCGCAGGCGACCTAACCAGCCAAATTAACGTTAGCGATACCGATGAGTTATCTGCTTTGTCTGATAATTTTAATAAAATGAAACAATCGCTGGCGCAAATAACTATCAAAAAAGATGAATTAAAACAAGAAGTAGATAGTCAAACCCGCAAGCTGATTGAACAACAAGATCGATTGATTTTTTTAGCTGAACACGATGAATTAACTGGTATTTATAACCGCCGCGCATTTATAAAACAAATTGATACTGCCATTGCAAGGGATTTGCGTGGAGATAATCAAGCGGCATTATTGTTCATTGATCTTAATAAATTTAAAGATATTAACGATACCCTTGGCCACAGTATTGGCGATGAAGTGATCATGACCATAGCAAAACGTTTGGTCAATAATTTACGCGCTACTGATATTGTCGGACGATTGGGAGGCGATGAATTTATCATTTGGCTCGATATGATCCCCGATCCGATTGATATTGAATATAAAATAAATCAATTTTTGGTCAGTATTAAGCAACCTATTATAGTTGGCCAACACACTTTACAAGTCGGTGCGAGTATCGGTGTTAGTGTGCTGCCTAAACATGGTTTAAATAGCCGAGAACTCATCTGTGCGGCAGATACCGCGATGTACCAAGCTAAAGCTGATCACACTATTGAATTTTGTTTCTATACTGACAATCATGGAGTATCGGCTTTAGCGACCTCATAAGTTTGAGTGCTCCAATCAAAATAATATTCCACGCCTTGCCATTCATAAACAGTACCATTGGCTCGCTGAATTACTTTAGCATTTTCAGGTAATTGGCTTAGACCTGAAGCATACTCAATACTAGTTGTGGTTCGTGATGGCGGCGCAACTACCACCGTATCGACAACCTCAATGTGTTGTGATTGATAACCAGAATTGGACAGGTTTGAATAGGGTGAAAAACCATAACGACTTCTGCGATAATCATCATTTCCCCAAGCAGAGCCATATCGCAAGTTATTGCCATTGCTCCAACTAAATCCAATACTAGGACCCCAACCTTGATTAATCCCCCAACCTTGATCCCAGCCAAGCCCCCAACGCCAAGGATTTCGATAATGATTATTATACTGACCATGGTTATTATGTTGACGATGACGGTTATGTTGAGACCCAACAGAATGCGAAACCCGATTAGAATACTCATTAGCTAACGAAGGCTGAGCACTAACTGAGCTCGTCATTATTAATATAAAACCATAACTGAGCCCTAGTAATGGCATCAAAGCCCACTGCTTACTCGTCTGCATAAGTCACCTCCACAACATTGTTTACTGCAACCATTTTACGCTAAGTCTCGTTAAAGTCGATATCAGTAATATAGGTCTATCAAATGGGTTAACCCTATATTAGAAAAATGCTATAGTGCGCGCCATATTGGATTTGATTTACAGGCGGTAAACATGAGTTTTAAAGATTTACGCAGCTTCATCGATCATTTGGAAGCAAATGGTGAGTTAAAGCGCATTAGCTATCCTGTTGACCCTCATTTAGAAATGACGGAGATCGCCGACCGTGTTTTACGATCGGGTGGCCCCGCACTGTTATTTGAAAATCCTACTAATCACACCATGCCAGTATTGGTTAACTTATTTGGCACGCCTAAGCGCGTGGCAATGGCATTAGGTAAAAATGACCCTCTGGCTTTGCGCGAAGTTGGAGAATTATTAGCATTCTTAAAAGAGCCCGAGCCACCAAGTGGCTTTAAAGATGCCATCGCGAAAATTCCTATGTATAAGCAGGCATTAAATATGCCGCCAAAAACAGTCCGTAATCCGCCTTGTCAGCAAGTGGTTAAAACCGGTGATGAAGTCGACTTAACTGCATTACCCATTCAACATTGCTGGCCAGGAGATGTGGCCCCATTAGTTACTTGGGGACTCACCATCACCAAAGGACCGCGTCAAAAAAGACAAAATTTAGGTATTTATCGCCAACAGTTATTGAGTAAAAATAAACTGATCATGCGCTGGTTAGATCACCGCGGCGGCGCCTTAGACTTTAAAGACTTTAAACAGCTCCATCCAGGTGAACGTTATCCTGTTGTGGTGGCATTAGGTAGCGATCCTGTGACCATTTTGGGTGCCGTGACCCCAGTGCCAGATTCCATGAGTGAATATGCTTTTGCAGGTTTACTGCGCGGCGAACGTACTGAAGTATGCAAAGCCATTAGCTGCGATCTTGAAGTACCTGCCACCAGCGAAATTATTCTTGAAGGTTATATCGACCCTGATGAAACCGCAGAAGAAGGCCCATACGGCGATCACACCGGTTATTATAACGAAACTGATTCCTTTCCAGTATTTACCGTTACCCATATTACTCACCGTAAAGATGCTATTTATCATAGTACCTACACTGGCCGTCCACCCGATGAACCAGCAATGTTAGGGGTGGCGTTAAATGAAGTATTTGTACCTATTTTACGTAAGCAATACCCAGAAATTATTGATTTTTATTTGCCCCCTGAAGGTTGCTCTTACCGCATGGCAATCATTTCAATCCGTAAACAATATCCAGGGCATGCTAAGCGTGTAATGATGGGCGCTTGGTCATTCCTTCGCCAATTTATGTACACTAAATTTATTGTGGTTGTTGATGAAGATGTCAACTGCCGCGATTGGCAAGATGTTATTTGGGCCATTACCACAAGAATGGATCCCACTCGCGATACCATGATGGTAGATAATACTCCTATCGATTACCTTGACTTTGCATCTCCTGTTGCTGGTTTAGGATCGAAAATGGGCTTAGATGCCACCAACAAATGGCCAGGCGAAACGACTCGAGAGTGGGGTACTCCCATTGTGATGGATGACAAGACAAAACAGAGAATTGACCAAATTTGGGATGATCTCGGTATTGAAGATGTACCAACATTGTAACCACAGTGATCCGATTAGGGCATAAATAGCTATAATTAACTCATTGATAAAAAATTATAAAAGGGTTTAAAGGACGTTAGATGAAAACCATTCGTTGTCAGATTGAAAAAGTCACCCCGTTTAATGACGCTGTATATCAAGTGTTCCTTAAACCTGAAACAGCCTTTGATTTTAAGGCTGGCCAATACTTATCTGTAGTCATGGGTGAAAAAGACAAACGTCCTTTTTCTATAGCTTCTGCCCCTAATGCTGCCTTAATTGAGTTGCATATTGGTGCTGCCGTTAGTGAAAGTTATCCCATGCAAGTGGTTGAACGGTTACAAACTGCAAGTCATATTGATATTGAAGCCCCTGCTGGCGAAGCTTTTTTACGTAGTGAGAGCCACAGACCGCGCATCTTAATTGCTGGCGGCACCGGTTTCTCATACATAAAAAGTATCGTTGAGGCACAGATTGCTAACGGTGAAACCATTAATACTAAATTGTATTGGGGTTGTCGTAACGAAGAAGCAATGTACTATCAAGATATTGCTCGTCAATGGCATGCTGACCATTCATGGTTAGAGTTTATTCCGGTAGTTGAACTGGCAGACAGCACATGGCAAGGCAAACAAGCTAATTTACTTGAGCAAATTAAGCAGGACTTTGTCAGCTTAAATGGCTACGACATTTACATTGCCGGCCGTTTTGACATGGTTGGCGCAGCACGAGAACTATTTCGTGAGCTTGGGGTTGAAGAAGCCCACTTATATGGCGATGCATTTGCTTTTATCAAATAGGCGTTCTGATTAACCATTATTTAAACCGGCAAATTTGCCGGTTTTTTATTTCGCTCATGTTAATACCCATCTTTATTGCAAGATAGTTTTGTATTCTAAAACTCATTTCTTTAACATTAGTCCACATTTATTATTAAGGTCATCCAATGAAACTCAGTCAATTAACCCAACCCATTTACGATCATTTATACCGCGACATTTTTGAGTTTCGCAACACCTTTGACCTACCTGTTAATGATAGTGCTAGCCTAGACGATAAAGCAGACACTCTACATACATCATTAATTATTGAAGAAATGACTGAGCTTGCAGAAGCCGACTCGCGCATGGAACAAGCTGATGCCATTGTTGACTCAGTTTACGTGCTAATGGGCCGCTTAGTACACTTAGGAGCCTCTCAGGTAAGCGATCGTATTGAGATCAGCTACCTTATCGATTTAATGCTAAACGTGGCTAAAAACCGTCAAATAGACTTTATCCAATGCTGGGATGAGGTGCACTCAAGTAATATGAGCAAAGTATGCCGCAACCAGCAAGAGTTAGACGAAACCATCGCCTTTTACGCTAAACAAGGTGTTGAAATAGTCGGTAGCACTAAAGGTGAGTTTATTATTGCCAAGTGCGCTAAAGATGTTGATATGGCAGGTAAAGTGGTACGCCAAGGCAAAGTGTTAAAGTCGGTTTACTATCGCCCGGCAGACTTAACCACATTAGTACGAGATTAATCGGTAAATCAGCTACAGGATTTTCACTTAGTCGTACTGGTTTACTCATAAAAAATGCGCTTTCATTAGCGCATTTTTTATGACTTTTTTCAGTTATGCGGCCACCGAAATGTTGCTTTTGTTCAACGCCTTAATGAATCGTTGCGGCTCATCCACACTCAAATGCACCTTTTTCATTGGTTCAGGTAGCTGGCCCATACCACCATGATAAATAACCGGACGGCTTAGGGTAATAGTGATATTACTCAGCCCACGACCAATAATAATGGTTTCTAGCTCATCTTTATTTAATTCAGTTGATTCTTGAATATCAACACTGGCAATATCCGCAATGTTGATGACCATAAATCCCCACAATGAATTATTGATCACTAAGTTATCTCTGATTAAATACAAAGAGTAATAACGCGCTAGTCGATGATTAGCCACCATAGACATCAAGGTATAGGCAATAATGCTCGAGACAATAATCGCCACCCACTCACTCCATGATGCCAGTAATACGTAACTCAGACTCGACGCACTAATATAACCAATAAGCATTAACCAGACATGCCAGCGTGTCGCGCTAACAAGATTGATATTGGCAATTGCGGGTGGGTGATTACGTGAGAACCATGGGATAGAATAAAACCAGTTAGTGGCTTCACTAGCCATAATAAGCGCGAGTGTTAAGCTTTTATCATCACCATCTCGATAAGTCTCAACGGCACCCACTCTAGGATCACCTTTAAGTTTTCTCACCTTCAACAATCCACGAGCGACGCTGACAATTAAGTACAGTTGAATCACTAATAACACAGCGATAATCGGGTAACGTATCCACGCAATAAATTCAAAATAATGGGCAATTTCTGCAGGAAAACTTAATCGAGCCACTAAGCTGCTTAAACTTAAAATAACTAACATTTTCCATAACTTCTGGCCGCCTATTTTAATGATGCAATACCAATAACACAGTGGCAATAACACAAAATAAAGCGCTGAAATAATACTTAGCGACAACTTATCAGCATCGCTCATTAATGACTCTGGGGTTAACTGAACTCCTAAGGCAAAACAACACAGCATTAACACTAAAAAGATTAACCGATACTTAACCGTCGCTCTCATTGATACTCATCCTTGTGATTCGTCATATTTTATACATATGGGGACGTTAAGAAATAAAGCAAGTTGTTAACATATCAACAATAAACACTTTGGTGGAGATAGATTAATAAAAAATTGTTACTGGAAATGACTGATTAAACAGAACGGTTACCTTAAATAATTTAAATGTTACTCAACGCGTTTAAATAACCAAGATAGACCATGAATTGCGGTTGTAGGGAAAGCCATCGAATGATCGGCCTCAGGGATCACCAGCAGCTTAAGTGTTAAATCGCCAGATTGTGCCGAGGGATGAGATTGAAGTATTTGATAAAAAGCCTGAGCATCCGCCACCATATGGTGATTCTCATGAGTATAAGGCGGCTTTTCTAATTCACCAATACCAACAAAGACTTTCGCTGATATTGCAGATGTTTGACTAAAACGCCGAGTAAACTGCTGCAACAATTGCTTATTATCGAACCACAGAGATGGGCTACCCAACACATAATAATCAAATAGTCTTGGTCGTTCTAAAAGAATATAGGCACCCAATAAGCCACCTAACGAATTACCCATAAAGGTGTCGTGCTGCTTATCAACCCGAAAATTCGCTTCAACAAAGGGCATCACAACATCGCTGATAAAGCTAACATGCCGTTTAGCCTCACCCGTTAGTAATTTCCAGCTAGGATCATGACTTGGAGTATAATCTCGAATTCGGCTCGTAGGGCCTTTACTTGGTTTTTGATAATTGATTGCCACCAAAATAGCTTGCTGCATCATATTGCTATTCATTGGGAATCGAGTCGCGCCAGACACCACTTGTAAACTATACAAACCATCGGTCATGTAAATAACAGGATATTGATGCACGCTGTTCTGTTGATAATTTTTAGGTAGCTTTATCAACACAGGATAACGACGATCGCCATCTTTAAGTATAAATTGATGGGTACGGGGAATAGTGACGGTTGTCGCGGTTGAATACACATCAACCTTGTGGATAGGTGAACGAGGTTGTACAACATCATTATTCGCTAACGCACAAGCTAGGGACGACCAGCAACTTATCATCAAACCGATTAACCAATAAGTTTGCTTCATCCATCCCAGCCTGATTTTATAACCGACAAACGTTAAATCATATAATCAAGTGCAAGCGCGATAAACAATATCATCCCTGCCCAGTTATTATTTAAAAATGCCTTAAAACAGGGAGCACGTTCATGGCGGTAAATTAATTGTTGCTGATAAACGGCAAAACCAATGAAGCTGATAATGCCTAAGCCATAAATAACCCCACGCTCAGCAACCAGTCCGGCCATGATAAAACACCCGAGCGCAGCTAGTTGAAATAAACCGATGATTTGCCGATCAAAGCGACCAAATAAGATAGCCGTTGATTTAATACCTACTTTTAAATCATCGTCACGATCGACTATGGCATACATAGTGTCGTACGCCACCGTCCAACACCAATTTGCCATAAATAGCCACCAAGCTTCTGCAGGGACTTCACCCAGCTGGGCTGCATAGGCCATCGGAATTGACCAACTCCACACAATGCCCAAAAACATTTGTGGCATGTTGGTCACCCGCTTCATAAACGGGTACATCACAGTCAACACAATCCCAACAACAGATAGCTGTACCACCAGTGGGTTGAGCCATAATACTAAGCTAAATGCAGCCAAACCTAAGAGAGTAAATAGGATAAGAGCCTCTTTAACAGACACTTCCCCCGACACCAACGGTCGCATACTCGTACGCTCTACATGAGCATCTAGTTTACGATCGGCAAAGTCATTAATAATGCAGCCATTGGCGCGCATAATCACCACGCCAACAATAAAAATCAGCAGCACCTTAATATCCGGCAACCCTTGAGCCGCTAACACCAGTGCCATTAAACACGGCCATAGCAACAGTAAAGTGCCAATAGGTCTATCAATGCGCATTAATCGTGCATAAGCACGCAGCTTGTCTTGCAATGACATTGGTGCCATCTCTCCATGATTTAGCATGCGAAGTAGATTAACAACGCTCTAACTTTGCTAACGACACTAACAGCCATTTACTGCCAAAATCGACAAAATTAACTTGCACACGGCCTTTTTCTCCAGAACCTTCAAAGCTAGTCACAACCCCTTCACCAAACTTAAAGTGTTTCACTTTAGAACCCACTTTATGGCCCGTGTCATTAAAGCCATGAGGTTTCTTGGTCACCACAACCGCCGCTGCACGAGCAGGAAAACGCTTGCTAACCGATGGAGTAACTTGAGCACGTATACGAATTTGCTCAACGAATTTTTCAGGGATTTCGTTAATAAAACGTGATGGGCTAGCATAATCTTCACGACCATAAATACGACGAGATTCAGCATAACTGATATACAGTTTTTGCATTGCACGGGTCATACCGACATAACACAAACGGCGCTCTTCATCTAAACGATCGCCTTCATCCAATGCCATCTTGCTTGGGAATAGTCCTTCCTCAACGCCAGCCATAAATACCATTGGGAACTCAAGCCCTTTGGCTGAATGCAACGTCATCAATTGCACTGCATCAGTAAAGGCATCAGCCTGTCCCTCGCCTGCTTCTAATGCTGCATGAGACAAAAAGGCATTAAGCTCGCCCATATCTTCAAGCTCTTCTGGCATTTCGAAACTGCGCGCAGCAGTGACTAACTCATTTAAGTTTTCAATTCGCGCTTGGGCTTTCTCGCCTTTCTCGGCCTCGTACATGGTGCGTAAACCTGAACGGTCAATCACACTATCAGCCATCCGATACAGCAACATATCTGCCGTATCTGTGCGCATTGAGATAATTAGCTCCATAAAGCCATTAATGGCATTTGCCGCACGTCCAGCAAGTACTTTTTCTTCAATTAAATGCACACAAGCTTGCCATAACGTTAGCTGATGCTGTCTGGCCGTGGTGCGGACAATGTCTAAAGTCCGATCACCAATACCACGAGCGGGAGTGTTGACCACTCGCTCAAAGGCGGCATCGTCGTCTTTGTTATTGATAAGACGCATATAACCCATAGCATCTTTAATTTCTTGACGTTCAAAGAAGCGCAAACCACCGTAAATACGGTACGCCAACCCTTTGTGTAAAAAGGCTTCTTCTAATACTCGCGATTGCGCATTTGAACGATATAAAATCGCGCACTCGCTCAAACTACCGCCTTTTTCTTGCCAATCGCTAATGCGACCCACAATAAACTTGGCCTCGTCCGTCTCATTAAAGGCGCAATAGACAGAGATAGGTTCGCCATCTTTGTCTTCAGTCCATAATTCTTTGCCCAAGCGATCTGGGTTATTAGAAATCACAGCATTAGAGGCATTCAAAATATTCGCCGTTGAACGGTAATTCTGCTCTAAACGAATGGTCTTAGCACCATCAAAGTCTTTTAAGAAACGATGGAGGTTTTCAATTTGCGCGCCACGCCAACCATAAATTGATTGGTCGTCATCGCCCACAATCATCACATTAGCTGTCTTGCCGGCTAACACACGGATCCAAGCATATTGAATTGCGTTAGTATCTTGAAACTCATCGACTAAAATATGACGAAAACGCTCTTGATAATGCGCCAGTAAATGCGGTTTATTTAACCATAACTCATGTGCACGTAAGAGAATTTCAGCAAAATCGACCAACCCTGCACGATCGCAAGACTCTTGGTAAATTTTGTAAATATTGAGTAAGTTTTGCTCAATCGGGAAACTGCCCGCATCAATATGCTTAGGGCGTAAGCCTTGGTCTTTTTTACCGTTGATATAACCCTGAGCTTGACGAGGAGGATACTGTTTCTCATCTAGGTTAAGGCTTTTAAGAATACGTTTTAACAAACGCAACTGATCGTCAGAATCGATAATCTGGAAGCTTTGCGGTAAATTGGCATCTTGATAGTGGGTACGTAATAAGCGATGAGCTAAACCGTGGAAAGTGCCTATCCACATCCGCCCCATGTTAGTGCCCACGACTTTTTCCACCCGCTCGCGCATTTCTGCTGCGGCTTTATTGGTGAAAGTAACTGCCAAAATAGAATATGGACTTTGTTGTTCAACTTGCATTAACCACGCAATACGATGAGTTAATACACGGGTTTTACCACTGCCGGCACCCGCTAACACCAACATATTTGAAAGTGGCGCGCCGACTGCCTCACGCTGCTTATCGTTTAGGCCGTCTAATAATGATGATACGTCCATTCTTCCTCCCAGAAATCTGCGAGACATTATATCTTAAATAGCGTGATAATGGCGTGCAATACTTTAGCTATTTTATGCCCATCCATTCCAGGACGAAAAAGAGAATCAACCCACTAAGATAATACAAAGGTACTAAAATCACTTATTATGATGTTATAACTGCGATAATTAAGCCGAAATTGACAAAGGCACAAGCGAAAATTACTATACAAAATAAAGGGCTTAATTAACTTTAATATTAGGTAAGAGATATCACCGACACTTAACCATTCAAATTCGTTACTCAATAAAGCTAAGCGCGTAAGGCCAGTAAACAGATCTATTTATGAGCAAGTTGTTCAATGCCATTAATACTCAAAGCCCATTTGAAATGTATTTATTACCCACAGCATTAGCTGTATAGGTTGTCATATTGAATATCAAAGATTTAGAGCTATTCATTGCTGTTGCAAAATTAGGTAGTTTTTCTAAAGCTGCAAAATCTTTTGATACTCGCAGAGCATTAGTGAGTCGCCGAATAGGTGAAATAGAAAAACAGCTCGGGGCACCGTTATTTACCCGTACGACAAGAGTCATGGTATTAACCACTGCGGGTCGCCAATATCTTGCTCAAATAGAACCTTTAGTGAGTCAACTGAATCATGCTGGTTATGTATTCAAACATCGTCATGATGAAGTTCAAGGTAAGTTACGCATAGGTTTGCTGCCTTTTGTTGACAAGCTTATGGATAAATATATAGCTCATTTCATCCATGCCTATCCTCAAGTCCAATTAGAGGTGTTAATCGTCTCGGATGGCAGTAAAGAACTCAATCGCTTAGGGCTCGATCTCATTATTGATGCTGGTGAAGTTAATGGCGCCAACCTTGCCGTACATAAATTAACGACTTTTGAACGTAAAATTTATGCTAGTCCCAGTTATTTAGAGAAATCGTCACTGATCGAAAATACCGATGACTTACAATACCATTCGTTATTAGGCTTTAGAGATGCTCATGGCCAACTCGAGCAGACCTGGCATTTTCAGCACGCAAATGTACCAACCCATTACAAAGTTATCTGTAGTGATTTTAACTCGCTCTATCATTTCTGTTTAGCGGGTGCAGGTATCGCTTTATTACCTCACGTTATTGCTCATGAGGCAGTTGATCAAGGGCAATTGATCAATATTTTACCGCAACACAGCATCGGTTTTGCAGATATCAGCCTGGCCTATTCCACTAAGAGTCCTCAATCATCTGTGGCAAAGGTATTTTGCGAACATTTGCTTCAAGAGATGGTAGCCAATTAATCGGTTGCACCTATTGCCAATATGCGGCTGTAGTTAGCCATAAAAAAAGGTTAGCGAAATCGCTAACCTTTTTTGTTAATTCTCACTACCCTGTGACCAACACATCACAATAATGATTAATCCGCATTGAGATTAATTATTTCTTATCATCTTTCAGGCCGATACTGTCCATCCAGTATTCAAAATTAACTAAATTACCCGGTAACACAATACGGCTATCGGGTTTACTTAAACCATCTAACTGTCTCATGTATTGCTCACCAAGCTGCATCCGCAAGGCACTTTGGCCACCTTCAGATGAAATAACTACCGCTAATCGTTCAATTGATTCTGATGTCGCTTTAGCTAACGTCAGAATTTCTTGCGCTTTACCTTCCGCTTCATTGATACGGCGCTGCATTTCACCTTCAGAGCGGTTAATGGTTTCAGCCATTACACCTTCTGAACGATTAATTTTACTTTGCTTATCACCTTCACTTTTAGCCAATAATGCCCGGCGTTCACGCTCGGCATTCACCTGCATTTCCATAGCATTTTTAACGGTTTCTGGTGGGGTTATATTTTTAATCTCATAACGATGTACCCTAATCCCCCACATTGATCCCGCCTCATCAAGCACCTCAACCACTTTGGCCGAAATTAAATCACGTTCTTCAAAAGTGCGATCTAAATCTAAGGTTCCTATAACAGAACGAGTCGTGGTTTGCGCTAGCTGAATGGCAGCATAACGGTAATCAGTAATACCATAACTGGCCTTAACGGGGTCGGTAACCGAAATATAAATTACCCCATCGACTTCCACATTCACTTCATCACTAGAGAAACACTCTTGCGGCGGTACATCAATGGTTTCTTCTTTTAAGTCATGGATGTAAGCCACTTTATCAACAAAAGGGATCAATGCATGAAAACCAGCATCTAAGGTATTGTGATATTTACCTAATCGCTCAACTATATAAGCCGACTTTGTTGGTACAAGGCAAATAGATTGGAATAATTTAAGCACAAAAATAGCAAAAATAACCCCCCAAATAGCCATCACAATAAAGTCAGTATCAATTCCATTAATGATCATTAGCGAGCTCCTTTTGCGGGTGAGTTTGATACGGCATGAGTTACCTGCTCCATACCTTCAAAAAAGCCTTCTAACTTGGCCATTTCTGCTGGCACAACAGATACTTGAGCTTCAGATAGAATTTTGCCCACTTGGCCAATAAACTGCTCTTTAAGCAACATGTTCATTGCATCATTACCGCCATTCACCGTTAAGGCTTTACAGATCATTTCCATGCCTTCGGCTTTTGCACTGGCAACAATAGAAATTTCTTGTCCTGTTCCTAACGCCTCATTAATACGCTTTTGTTTTTGACCTTCAGATAAATTAATCGCTTCTTGACGTTCGCCTTGTGACATATTGATCATTGCTGCTTTTTCTGCATTGGCTAAAGTGATTTCAGCACGCTTTCGACGTTCAGCTTCCATTTGTTTTTCAAGGGTATGGATAACATTATTTGATGGTGAAATGTTCTTAATTTCATAACGTAACACTTTGATTCCCCAAGGATCGGAGGCTTTATCAATTTCGCGCACAATAGATTCATTTAAACTGTCACGCTCAGAAAACGTTTGCGACAAGGTCAGCTTACCAATTTCAGAACGCATCGTTGTTTGGGCTAAATTAACTGCGGCACGGCGATAATTTTCAATACCATAACTGGCAAGCTTGCCGTCCATCACTTTAAGGTAGACTAAACCGTCAACTTCTAATTGGGTGTTATCTTTTGAAATACAACTTTGCGGTGGCACATCAAGCACTTCTTCACGAGTGTCGTGTCGATAAGCAACGCGATCAACAAAAGGGACAAGAAAATGAAACCCTGGCTGGAGCACTGTACGAAACTTACCCAAACGCTCAATCACATGCACTTCACGCATTGGCACAATTAACATTAATTTGAATAAAATAAACATTATAAATAAAAAAACGATTGTTAACACAAACATATCTACTCCCTTTTAATCTGACTTTCCTAGATAACACTTAACGGCATTTACGGTACAACATTATTAATTTAATAATCTAAGACGGGTATAACGAACTAAAATCTGTATAACTAAAACCGACTTAACAAACTAAAACCAGCCTAATAAATAACATCAATTTAGTAACAGTTATACCGAATCAATAATAGGTTCAACAACAAAAGCAATATTATCCCGACAAATAATTCTTACTTTAGTGCCTTTTTTTATCAAGGTGCCATCACCTAAAGCGGTCCAATTCGAACCTAAACAACTAATACGACCGGTCTTTTGACCAGGTCCGATAGCTTGCTTTACGATAGCAACTTGATTGTACAAATCAATTTCTTCATCGGTATTATCCACATGAGAATCTCCCCCAACCAAACGTTGAGTCACATGACGAAAGCTCAGTAATAATACCATTGAGGCCATAAACCATAATGTTAGGCTTTGCACTAAACCATCAATAACACCAACAGCTAATGCCGATGCGACGATAACGCAAGCAGCACCTAATAAGATAACAATACCGCCCGGAATGATAATTTCCGAGAGCATCAATAACAGCCCAAGCACTAGCCAGACTGCAATCGGATTTGAAAGCTCCATATTCTCCCCCATAAATGAGAATGCCATTAGATTCACTATAACAGCTTTATTTGGCATTGCGACATATTATGTCAAACTAAACCATTAACAGTGATGATAAGCAATTCATTGACTCACCATTGCAATCATTTAACTGCGTCTAACGAAGCAAGCATACTGAGTGATACCTTCTTCATGATAACGATTTATACGCTTGATATAACATAACAGTACAAACTATTGGTGACTAAGCGTAACAACACATTGACAGGTTATTACTCACTCCATGATTATATCAACGATGAAAACACTGAAATCTTTACATTCTCAGCTGTTTTAATTGTGCTCTATCAAAATATTGAATATATTGCGCCCCATTGTGCACGGTCGGGAATAATGGTTCACAGCCTTACGATCGTCTGAACGAAAATTTAACCTTAATCTGCCCAAATTGACCTATCTGGCCATTTAACTAACCGGAAGAAAAATGAAAAATATCTGCCTTTTAGCCACCCTTGTTCTATCACAGAATGTTTTTGCTGATGATTTAATTCAATGGTGGGATGTTAATGCAACTGTCTTGCACGGCGAAAACTATGACTTAGCACCATCAGAAAGACAAACGACCATCACCCTAGAAACGGCTGGTGGTTGGAAGTATGGCGATTGGTTTGTGTTTCAAGATTTTATTCATTTTAATGGTCACAATAACGGTGTCGATAGCACAACTTATGGTGAGATTTCGCCTCGTTTTAGTGCGAGTAAAATACTCGGCCAACCTGTTAGCTTTGGCGCGATAAAAGATGTCTCTTTAGCATTAACTTACGAAGAAGGTGAAGGCCCAGTTAACAGCATGCTTTATGGTATCGGCTTAGACTTTGATGTGCCTTTTTTTAGCTACTTACAACTAAATACTTACAGTCGTGATGCAATAAGCAGTGGTAACATCAGCGATGGTTGGCAGTTCACTCCGGTGTTTAGAATCGACATGCCTATCGGTAATGCCAATATCATTATTGATGGTTTTATTGATTGGGTATTTTCTGCAGACAATAATGGCTATGACGAAAACCTACATATTAATCCACAAATAAAATACGACCTGGGTAAAACATTGTTTGGCGACCACAAGCAAAACAAGCTGTTAGTCGGTTTTGAATATGATTACTGGCAGAGTAAATATGGGGTTGCTGGTATCGACCAAAATACTTACTCAATCATTGCGCAGTATCATTTCTAATCAGCACGACAATTGATTAAAAATAACGAACAAAAAAGGTGCCTAGGCACCTTTTTTCGTTTGTTATTTTTTTAACGCTAGCTGTTTTAACACAATAGCTGGTTATAACACCGTGGTTAAAAGCGTTAACTTACGCTAGCAATTTTTTCGCTGCTGCAACAACAATAGAAACAGCACTGACTTCAGTTTTCTTCATTGTTGCTTCATCAGGGATCTCTTGCTGTGTGCGGTTTACAATAACACCCGCAACACACGCTGCGCGCCAACCTTGAGTTGCACACATTGTAAATAGCGTCGCTGATTCCATTTCGTAGTTCAGCACACCCATTGACTGCCACTCTTTCATAGAGCCAACATAACGCTGAGTAATGCGACCAGAAACAGTATCGTAACGCTCTTGACCTGGATAAAAGGTGTCAGAAGATGCAGTAATACCAATGTGTGGCTCTAGACCAGCGTCACGACATGCTGCAACCATAGCAGTAGTACATTCAAAGTCTGCTGCTGCTGGGAACTCAAGCGGTGCAAAGTGTAAGCTTGCGCCATCTAAACGTACAGAAGCTTGAGTCACAATCACATCACCCACGTTTACGTGCGGCTGAATTGCGCCTGTGGTGCCAACGCGTAAGAAAGTTCTCACACCTAATTGTGCTAATTCTTCAACTGCGATAGATGTTGATGGTCCACCGATACCCGTTGAACAAACAACGACAGCCTTACCATCGATATAAGCTAAATAGCTGGTATATTCACGATGGCTCGCTAAGAACGTTGCGTTGTCCATTAGCTCAGCAATACGCTTAACACGCTCTGGATCACCAGGAACGATTGCTAAGGTAGCGCCATCTAACATTTTTTTAGTTAATCCTAAGTGAAATACATCGGACATTGTGAAAACCCCTTTCAGTTTTGAATATTAAATTCTTATAACCCAGACTTTAACCTAGTCTTTAGGGGGATAAGGTTAACTTGATCACATATAAATTCATAATAGTTAATATTCTTTCGTTAAATTATTACTAATATATGTCCAAATCCCGCCAAATATATAGGCTTTAGCATAGTTTAAGGTCGATAAAAACAACAAATAATTTATCTTACCCAACAATCATTAATGTGATTAACATCAAGTTAACCTCATAAAAATGGTTCTAGGCTGAAGGTAAGCCTAAGCACAGAGCATAAAGGTAACAAGTTTTCGATTCAATACCTCTCATTTTTTCAAGATGAAGTGACGCAGAAGTAGGACGTACTCCTACAGCAGTGGCATGACGTAAATGCAAATTGAAATAATGCGATAATCTGTTCTATATGAGGTCTATATCCTCTAGCTAACTTACAAGGAGTAACTTATGTTTCCAGAGTACCGAGATTTGATTACTAAACTTAAAACAACTGATAATCACTTTATAAAAAAATTTAATGACCATAATCAACTCGATGAGCAAATTACTGAGCTTGAAAAACACAGTAGCAGTGATACAACGCCTGAGTTAAAGCTAATGAAAACCAATAGATTACATCTTAAAGAGCAAATATTTGAGATTTTAAAAAGCCATCAACAAGACACCTAATGTTAGGCTAATATAAAAAGAAAGGACGCTTGCGCGTCCTTTGAGTTTGTAAATAATTACAGCGTAAAACTAAACCGTCAATTAAAGGTAATAATCTTTAAGTGGTGGAAAACCGTTAAAGCATACTGCTGAGTATGTGGTGGTATAAGCACCGGCTGTTAGCCAATACATACGATCACCAATAGCAAGATCAACCGGTAAACCATAACTGTAATGCTCATACATAATATCAGCACTGTCACACGTTGGGCCAGCAATAACACACTTATCGAGCTCACCTCTGCGGTCAGTGTAAATAGGGAATTTAATCGCTTCATCCATGGTTTCAATTAAACCAGAGAATTTACCCACATCAGTAAATACCCAGCGCTCTAAAGCGGTGTGTGACTTACGTGAAATCAATACCACTTCTGATACTAGTACACCAGCATTTGAAAGTAATGAACGACCAGGTTCTAGAATAATTTCAGGCATTTCATCACCAAAATCTTCTTCTAGGAAATGCTTAATCTGTTGCGCATAAACCCCTAGTTCATTCGTTTTATCCATATAGTTGGCAGGAAAACCGCCACCTAGATTGATCATCTTCAGCACGATACCGTGTTCTTCTTTCAAACGGTCGTAGATGCTTTTCACTTTACCAATTGCAGAATCCCACGCACCGATATCACGCTGCTGTGAACCTACATGGAAAGAAATACCATGTGGTTGTAAGCCTAGCTCTTTTGCCAAGACTAATAAGTCGTATGCCATTTCATTTTGGCAACCAAACTTACGTGACAAAGGCCAGTCAGCGGTATGTGTACCTTCGGTTAAAATACGCAAGTACACTTTTGAACCTGGGGCTTCTTCAGCAATCATGCGTAAATCGGCTTCAGAATCTGAAGCGAACATACGTACGCCCTGCTCAAAGAAAGATCGAACATCAACGCGTTTCTTAATGGTGTTACCGTAGCTAACACGGTCTGTAGAAACGCCTATCGACGTGACCATTTCAAGCTCGTAAATAGATGCGATATCAAAGTTCGAACCTTTATCTCGCAACAAGGTTAAAATCTCTTTGGCCGGATTTGCCTTAACTGCATAATAAATATTTGCGAAAGGAAAATTGTTAACCATATCATCGTATTGTTTCGCAACGATTTGGGTGTCAATAACGACAAATGGCGTTGGCTTATCTTTAGCAAATGCCTTAATGCGGTCAAACGTGTCCTTGTCATAATAATCTGCAACATCAATCGATTGAAATTGGCTCATTAGGCCAGTGCCTCCTGTTAGTTGGGCAATAAGAGTGTCATTACGGATTTGTAAAAACATGCGCAGTAAACGATATTTTTAATCAATACGCAACGAGTTTTTATGCAAAAAGTATAATTTTTTATTCTTTATTAAATATCAATAACACGCTTCATATCACTCACTGAATAACCCGCCTTATTGATTCGTTTCTGCGCCTAGAAAGTATAGACATTAGCGAGGAAAATGCACAATAAGTTGATGAAAATATTTTCACCAAAATGGCAATTTACTGTGGGCTATGATTTAGCCTTGAGAGTGAAAAATTGTTATCATCCAAGTCGATAACAACATAATACGCTTCAATAAGGAACATAAAATGAACGAACCCAGTTTAGATCAAGAGCTACAACAACTGCAAAATGTTTATAGCGTCATTACTGAGTTTGTTATTGAGTACAGCTTTCAAATTGCTGGGGCAATTATTATTTTTTTATTAGGACTTTGGCTAGCAAGCAAAACAGCTAATGTTGTCGCCGTTCAGCTCCAAAAGCATAACATTGATATCACCCTAAGTAACTTTGCCTCCAATCTAGTCAGAATCATCATTATTGTGATGGTTACGATAATCTGTTTGGGTAAATTGGGAATTAGCGTCACACCTATGGTCGCGGCAATCGGCGCAGCCTCTCTCGGTGCCGGCTTGGCATTGCAAGGCATGCTGGCTAATTATGCTGCTGGTATTACCATTATTGTCACTCGTCCTTTTATAGTAGGAAACACCATTGAAATTAAAGATGTCAGCGGTGTAGTCGACACCATTAAATTGGGGCAAACCATTTTGATCAATGAAGAAGGCGAGCAGATCAGCATCCCGAACAAACATATTGTCGGCGAGATTTTACATAATTCATTCGCTTATAAGTTGGTTGAGAATAAATTTAACATCGATTATCAAGCGGATGCCGATCATGTTATCCAATTAATTAATGATGTACTTGCTGCTGCCCCTGCTATTTATCAGGATAAGAAACCGTTAGTGGGTATCAATGGATTTAATGCCATCGGCATTGAAGTCGGCGTGCGTTATTGGGTACCAACAACACGCTATTTCGAAGAAAAGTACCACACTAATTTAGCCATTATCAAAGCACTGAACCAAGCAAAAATACAGATACCTTGCCCAGTTAAAGAAATTCATTTACAGCGCTAGTACTCGAATTAAATCTAAATATTAATATTTAGATTTAAAAGATTAGCATTTACAGCATTAACATTTAGAGCCCTGGAGTTGAGATAGTGAATATTCAGAGCACTAACGATTTAGATCATCATCACGCTGGCTAACAGGGTAATCAGCGCATAATACTCCACACCTAACTCGTTGCTTCACACAAATGACACCACCACAAAAGGGCTATACAAAAGCGCAGTTATTCTCTAAATTTGAGTGACTGCGCTTTGACTTTACACCGCTAATTAAATTATTTCAAACGGGCAGCATAATCGATAATACTGCTGCGATAAAGCTCCAATAACTCGGTATTTTTCACAGCGACACCTACCTTTTGTGGTGTTTTATCCATCCATTCATCATGCAAATACACACGGCTATCAAATTTCTGAATAGTCATCCCTTCAGCAACACCATCGGTTACAACCCGTATTGGACCTTCTCTAAGGGTAAAAAGCTGTGGATTAATGACATAGGCAATCGCCGATGGGTCATGTACATGACAAGCCTCTAGGCCCACTTTCTCACTATAAAATCTCAAGTAGAAACGGCTTACATTCCAAATAAACTGGCCGACTTCGCCAGCATCATCACACAATTGATCAAGATACTCGCGGGTAAAAAAGCTTTGCTCAGTCACATCTAACCCTATCACCACCACCGGCCATGAGGCAGTCAACACCATATCGGCAGCATGAGGATCATCATGAACATTCGCTTCGGCAAATGGGGTTACATTACCGTAATGATTATTCTCACCAAAGGCACCGCCCATAATGACCACTTGTTTAACTAAATCAACAATTGTAGGGTCAGCCTGCAGTGCTAATGCAAGGTTAGTTAACGGACCGATAGCCACTAAGGTAATTTCACCTGGTTCAGCCTTTACAGCGTCAATGATGTATTGATACGCAGGCCGCGGATCGGCTTGACCCTCTACTTCAGCTGGGACGATAACGTCACCAAAACCACCTTCACCGTGAACAACGACAGTAGGACCAACTGGAGGACGCACGATAGGCTGACTCGCACCAGTGACAATATCGGCTTGCAACTGAAATTTTTGTTTTAAATAAAGCGCGTTACGGGTCGCATTTTCAATGGTCACATTGCCATAAATAGTCGTAATTGCCTTAAGTTCAATATCGGGGTGTGCTTCGGCAAACAGAATAGCAAATACATCATCAATACCGGGATCTGTGTCTAATATTATTTTAGTTTTCATGGGGATCACTGTCCTACTTTTATTAAGTGAATCGATACACTATAAGGTTTTACTAAATATCCTGCGATGAGACTCACAGACCTTTCAATGCATACCAACAAGATATTCGAAGATGATTAACGACTGCGACAAACGAACTGTTATAGGGTCCTGAGAGTCATTAAAGCTCTTGGCACTATACAAAAATAGTGCATGAAGAAGTGTGATTGCTCGTCAAACTTTTATCTGTAAATGAACATAATGGTTCACTTACACGTGTGCAACTAACTATGACAAATGCATCAGCGATAACATCACTTTACTAAACGCCTACAGATATTCATTTCAGGCGTAGATGAGTAAATCCACTCAACAGCTTAGTTTTGCCATCAATACATTCATTAACTTAATCTGGCTCAATAAGTTAGTTTTTAGCTGCAATGCAGTGCACTTTTGACTCAGTCATTAATGTAACCTCTTAATCCGAGTTGAGGTTAATTTACAACACATCAAAAAGTAAAGCTTACTTGACAGCCACGAATATATTGCTATAGCTTAAAGTCAAGCTTAGTTGACATAATGACAACTAAGCACGACCAAAGGAATGTTGATAATGTTGCCACTAACACACAATAAAGACTGGAAAAATACCAACAAACATAATACAACTCGTTTAGCTACATGGACCCTAGCGTGGGTGTTAAGTATGGCCGTCGCTAACTTTGGACCACAATTTATTTGGCAACAAGATTTAATCACCATAATGGCCATAGGCACTAATTTCATGATGGGTATTGGGATGATTTTAGCCAATAGACGCCAACTACTAGGCTTAGATGAATTGCAGCAAAAGATTCAATTAAATGCGATGGGCCTCAGTCTGGGGGTGGGGCTAATTGTTGGCTTGAGCTACTCAAATTTAGACTCGACAAACTTAATAGCAGGTCACGCTGAAATTTCTCATTTGGTGATCATTATGGGGCTAACCTATTTAGTCGGTATTATTCTAGGCCATAGGAAGTATCAATGAAAAATCGCCTAAAAGTGCTCAGGGCAGAACAAGACTTGACCCAAGCACAACTAGCAGACTTACTTGATGTGTCCCGGCAAACCGTCAACGCGATCGAAACCGGTAAGTTTGATCCGAGTTTGCCATTGGCCTTTAAAGCGGCACGTTTATTCAAGTTACCGATTGAAAGTATCTTTGAAGACGAGCAATAAAGCTAAGCCTGTCACTAAGCAGAAAATACAGGCTAGTTAATTAACCCATTCAATGAACTGGTTAGTATCATTGTAAATGCCGCTACAAACCCCGTTGTCATTCTTGTCGCAACGGGATCATTCCGTGTAATGCCTGCTCAATTTGAGTGATTAATGCAGACTTATCTTTGTCTAAAATACCTTTAAGCACTAAATAGTTCGAAGCGTGATCTGAACCAAAAATAGTTTTATCCAACTCAAGATAGCTCAATAGCGTGTCCATTTCTGTCAATAAACCGCTTTGGTCGGGTAATACAAACTTACCATCAAAAACATTATCCATTCACTCTGTTCCCAGCGGTAATCTTACCACCAGTGTGGATAAATAATCGGACTGAGCCGCATTCATTAATTCAGCAGAGGTTATGGCATGTTGACGAGATAACTGTACACCATCTAATCCCATTAAAATCATCACCACTTTTACAGCCAATACACAAAATAGATAAACCCATTTGTCGTAATTGTGCTAATTGCTCAACCGTTTTATTGCTAAGGTTACGTAGTAAGCAATAACTGCTAACCCGAATGACATGAGGCAGATGAGTATTAATCAATTCACAAATCGCTTTTAAACGATTAAACGATTAAACGGTAACGTCATTGCATCAGCATCGGCTAAAAAAACACGGTTAAATTAATACCCACAGCAGATCAAAAACTGGCACTGTATGACTTGCATCGTTATGGTTATCGATTATTGTTCGTTCGTCATATGCTTAAAGGGCCAGTGGCAGTCATTAGGGCCTGTTGATCTTTCAAGGTTATTTTTGCAGCGAATTGTTGGCCATTTGTACAAGGCAGAGACTTTGAGGTGTAGTTATTCTACATAAAAAGTCGATAACACAGTAAAAATGGCCAACAAACGCTGCCCGAAGGGTTCGGCTAAAAACGTTTTACTCTTTGTTGAATGCATTTTGCTTAGATGACTAGGCATCAATCCATTCGCCTCGATTAAAACGTTTTTAACTCGAACAAAATTCAACCAGCAAAGATCAACAGGCCCTAGTCAGCAAGATGATATTGCAGCGATTTACGCCGATTTAAAGCCCTTAATTACCCTTAGCGAATCTCGCTAACGCCTTAAAAAATGATTTCGCGCTATAAAAAAACCTACCAATGTTATGGTAGGTTTTAGCGTCTATTTATGATTTTCGAGTTAACTTATAAACGGCTTCATTAAGCCAAGGCACGTGTTTATTCATAAACCTCTGATTGTCAGCCAGTACATCAACGCACTCCAATAATTCAACATCAAAATATGGCGTTAAATAGCTTTCAACCCAACTTGGGCTCACAGCAAAAGGTGGCCCTTTTAGGGTTTCTTGTGGATAATCTAGGGTGATTAATAAGCCACTGACATTCGCCGGTATAAGCGCAGCGAGTGCTTTAACATATTGTTGGCGCATTTCTTCTGGCCACGCAATTAACGCCGCACGATCGTAGAAGCCACCAATAGAGACTGTTGTACTTGGAGGTAAAGTAAAAATATCACCTTGATATAGGGTCACTTGATCGGTAGAGAATACCGCGTGGTCATCGATATTAGACACTTGATAACTAAGATCATTATCAGTAAAAAATTGTTCCACTGCTAAAATATTGAGTTCACACCCCAGCACCGCATGACGCTGCTCGGCCAAATAAAACATATCCAACGATTTACCACATAGAGGAACAAACACTTGCGTATTTTCAGTTAAGCCAATATGCGACCAATATTTTACTAAAAACGGATTCACTTGGTATTGATGAAAACCGATTTGTTGTAATTGCCATTTTTCATGCCAAAAGCTGGGTTCCATAATGTATTCTTCAGTCAAGTTGCTAATGATATACAAGCTACTTTAAAGACTAAAAAAAATGGATGCAACTTCCACCGATCATTTAGCAGTATGCGGACTAGGCTTTTCCGTCTAGGGTCATTTGTACTTGTCGTAACCAACGACAGTTTTCACATTGACACTTTCTGCGCGACATATGATGTGGGCTTAAGTTAGAGTCGATGTAATCAACCGCGATTAATAATTGTTGCTTCAATTGGTCAATTGACTTTAGCTCAAGCGCGACCATTTCATCGTTATGATTAATCCACAAACACTCTTCCCCCTGATGGCAGGTTATACATTGCTCATCACTTTGATTAAAAAACACCGCATGGGGACAATGGGTTACTTCCATTGATTGTAAAATCCGCTGGCGAGGGAAATTAAACAACTGAATTAAATCAGCTTTATTTATATTTTGCATAAAACCTCTCACAAAAACACTAATGAATTACTACCACCATAGTACCGAGTGTTGATTCATTTTGATTTGATATAGGTCAAGGTTTACATATCGTATTTTTTTAGATAGGAAGCCCTTATTGGTCAATGAAATCCATTGATAAATAAATAACCTGAGCTCGGGATAATAAACGCCTTTCAAACAGCCCTTTGTCCCGAGTTCAGGTTAAATAATATTATGATGCTTTTCAGCTGAACTGCAGTCACTTTCCCACTAGACTGTGCTGATATATAAATGAAATAGCCTGTTTTACATAACAAGCACTTGCCGCAGTAAGGTTAATCAAGGTTTAATGAACTTAACCGCCAACGGAGGCTTACCTTTGCAAACACCGCAACTGCAACACTTTTATATCAATGAAGAGCAGTCTATTTACCTGCTAAGCGCCAATGATGCCCGCAAGCATAAAGCTTGGGTTCGCCTGTGTAAGCAACAGTTAAGCAAGCTTGGCTATCAGCAAATTGAGTTTATTGGTAAAGGAGCCTACGGCTTTGTATTTGCGGGGATAAATGAGTTTAACCAGTCACATGTGTTTAAATTTTCTAGGGTTAATTTACCCCAAAGTGTTCAAGATAGGTTAGAAGAAGAAGCCTACATGCTCAGCCAAGTAAAACACCCTAACATACCAGCTGCGATTAAATTTGAACGCGTCGGTAAGCAGGGGATTTTAGTGATGGAGCGGGCCCAAGGCGAAGATCTTGATAAAATTTGCCAGCGATTAGGCGCCTTACCACCAGTCATGGTTGTCAGTATTGCTAGGCAATTGGCCAATATTTTATATTACCTGCGTAAAGGCAAACCTTTAGTACATGGCGATATTAAACCATCAAACTTAGTTTATGATATTGAAACTGATAAGTTATCGTTAATCGATTGGGGCTCTGCGGTATTTGCACAACGAGATGAACACAATCGCGCCGTTGATGACAATGTGATGTCCTTACTATCAAACGATCAACAACATACTAATGCGCGCATGGGTGATGTATATTTTATTGGTGACGAACAACTGGGTGGTGCTTTATCAACCCCAAGATTTGACGAGCAAGGTGCTGCTGCAACCTTATATGCACTCGCATCAGGACAAATTAGCCGTTTCGGTAAAAAAGTTATTCCGGCCACCAGCATCGGATTACCCATAGAACTGGCAAAAACACTCGATGCAATGCTCAGCGACGATGTTGAACGACGTAACCTTGCCGGTGATTATTTTCTCAAAAGCCTGCGCCACAGTCATAGAATGCATTTACCCATATTATCTACACCGCCGTTAGCTTCCGACATTCCAGTGTGGGCTCAACCGCGCTCAAAAACAGTTGAAACCGTGAGTTACAGTTCACGGAAATCATTTCTAAAAGAGCATAATACTCAAGATCCTATTGCCAAAATGGATGATGTGCAATTAGACAAATATTATCGTAACTTTATGGTGGGCATGGCCGATACCGAAAAAGGCTTTATTGCCGCAGTGGGTCGTCTAGCGCAGTATCCGATTGTTGGTGGGCTGGTGATACATTGGCAAGAATCTGGGGTGTTTATTGACTCCAACTTAGCGATTTACGATCCCGACAGTAAAGCACCATTAATACTCGCGGTGAATAATATGGTCACCATGGCGCGAGGAATTAAACGAATTGGGGTGTTTAAGGCTTGTTTCTTTAATGCTAAAGATACCTTACACCTTGAGCGTAAAAGTACTGAACACCAATATAAAATTACCGGTGAACTGCAAATGCCCTTTGAAGTAGGCGATGTGCCCACTTTAGAAGATAAATCTCGGCTGCACTCATATTTTGAAGACGGTAAAGATCCAGAAGAAAACTTAGAATTGCCTGCAGAAATAATGACTGAACTTGGCTGGTTAAACCAAATTCATCACACCGGTTGCATTATTTTTGAAGCATTGCCTAATCATTTAAAAATTCACAGCTATTTACGTCTACTCAATCCCCGTAAACAAGCTTCATTTCGCGCCTGTTTAGATCGCATTATCGCTCACGCAAATAAAATTCAAGGCCATGGAATTTCGGGTTTTATGAAACTGCCCTATAAAAATACCCGTCAATTTAGCCATATCGACCGTAAAGCAGATAACTTCTACCCTAGAAACCCTAAAGTCATCAGCCATGAATAACGAGTGATAAGTAATGAAGTGATATCGTCAGAGTCAGCTTCACTATCTTATAAGCCCATCACATTGTCACCTCAGCACAACGTAATACGCGCCCTAATAAGGTCGCGTATTGAACACTCAAAGAAGGCTTATTCTATATCGGTGAGCCAGGTGGCATGTCTACAGGCTTAGCGATGAGTCGATAACTTGCATCCTCCAAGCCTTTGGTAATACCTTCAAATAACCAATCATAATGTGCAGACTGATAATCACTACCTCGATTACTGCGGCGTTTAAGCTGCTTGATAATATAATCGACTCTTGCCGCCAACTGCGCTTTTACTTCAGGGGCGGTGTTAGGATTATGGTAAGCGGCTAATAAACCATCAATCACCACAGTGTTCACCCGCATTTGCATCGCTAAGCCTTGTCCGCTGGGTAAGTCTTGGTACAAGGTTGCACCAACAAGTTTATCGATTAACTTAACTACCGACAGCTGTTGACTATCGCCCATATAAGCCTGACTCACTCGATTTAAACGCTCAGAAGTTAATAGTTGCGACACAATATGACGACTCATCACTTCAGCCATCGCCGCGGGATCGGTTATCACACCTAAGTTGGATCCGAAACTTTCGCGAGTTTTGGCATAATTCCCAGCTTTAGGCACCAATGTTTGCAACACATTACTTGGCACTAATAAGCTTTGGGTTTGTAAGCTGGATAATAGTGCATCGAGTGCCGCCAGTTGCATTTCAGGACGAATATAATTCCAACGAACACCCGCACCAACTTGTTGATAACTATAATCAGCGCCGCCAATCCACTTTGCGGCGGCTTCTATTTGATAACGAGTGAGCAAGTAAATAGGCACAAACACATCGGCTAATTCACCATGAGGTTCACTGGCTAATAACGCATCGGAATTAAAATCGTCAATCGCTTTACGGCGCACGGTTTCTAAGCGAACTAACTCAGCAACCGCATCGTTACCACGATCCCATAAACTGGCATAAGCGTTACTAGCGCTGGCACTACGAGAGTCTGCTTCACCAATATAACGAAAGCCTTTCCTTAAGGTCGATGCTAACAGAGCATCGGTCTGCTTTAAGTCACCATAACCATACGCTATGGTGTATTTGTCCCACTCACCAATACCTTCATTGTATGGGTTAGCAATATCGATTTTATCGCCTTGGATACTCGCATATGGGTGCGGGTAATCCATTACCGACGCATTATCGTTTGTTGATGCTGCAAAATTATGATCAAGCCCCAAGGTATGTCCTACCTCATGCGCCGCTAACTGACGAATACGAGCAAGCGACAATGCCATTGCAGCATCAGCAGCGGCTTTACGATCTGGCCAACCAGCAGTAAGCCCCCGAGCAATGAGATGGTCTTGGCGCACTCTTAAGCTGCCAAGCGTAACATTGCCCTTAATGATTTCGCCGGTACGAGGGTCGGTTACTGCTGCACCGTATGACCAGCCTCTTGTGGCACGGTGCACCCACTGGATCATGTTATAGCGAATGTCTTGAGGGTCTGCGTCCTCTGGTAATAATTCAACTTTAAAGCCATCAATAAAACCGGCCTCAGTAAATGCGCTTTCCCACCAACGGGCGCCGGCTAATAAGGCTCCTCTAATGGGCTCTGGTACGCCGAGATCAAGGTAATACACAATAGGCTTAACCACCTTACTAGGCGCATCTCCAGGCGTAACCTTCTCTAATCGGTGACGTAATAAATGCCGTTGTATTAGCGGCTGATCAACTGCGGCAGAATAATCGGCATATTGATCAGATAAATAACCACTCATAGGATGATAATTGCGGGGTTGATAGCCTATCTCGGGAAGTTGTACAAATGAATAGCGCACCCGAACAGACAACAATTTACCATCTGGGGTAACTTGCTCCACTTGCTTACCCGCTTTATTAGCCTTAAAGGTTAAATTCACATCAATATCGGCATTACGTTGAAACGATTTAATTCCTTGCGGCAAAATCACTGAACGGCTGCTGTCTAGGCTATAAGCGCCTTGTTTTGTTGCCGTTAATACATCAGACACGCCATGTAAATCATTAATAACGAGGTCATTAATGGCGACGATCGCCGTTTTACCTTCAACCACTTTACCGCGCCATAAAATCGACTCAGCAAAGGCTTGTGTTACAGTCTGACGCTCGGCGACATTATCACTGGAAGCACGAAAATCAGTATTAAGCTGCTTTAATACGATATAAGGACCATGCTGTTCAAATTGCACCATCCGAATTTGACCTAACTGGCCACGGTCTAAACCAATGTCATTTGAACCCACACCATGAGGTAAGCTTGTCAGCAATAGAAAAGGTTGATTGAGTTTATCCGCTTGCAGGTATAATTGAGCAGATTTGGCATCGTAGAAAAGATTGATAAAGCCTTTTGCAGCTTCAGTATTGTTGATTATTGTTTGGGCTGAGTCGCTAGCAGCTATCGTAGCGGTAGAAAGTAATGTTACTGGCGTAATCGCCAACAACATTGCCAATGAAATACTACGGCGGACCATAATTAATCTCCCTGTCGGTAATATCCTATCGTCGAAATACTAATCGTCTGTATGATTATTTTTATATGTAATCCAATGAGATAAGGTTTCAAATAATTCAGTAAGCACTATTGGTTTGGTGATATGTGCATTCATGCCTGCAGCTAAACTTTTTTCTTTATCACCCGACATTGCGTGCGCAGTCATGGCAATAATGGGCATTTGTTGTTTGCTAAAACGTTTGCGTAATTCAGCTGTTGCGGTTAATCCATCCATTATAGGCATTTGAATATCCATTAAGACAGCATCAAACGGCTGAGAATCAATCACATCTAACGCCACTTGACCATTGTCAGCAATAACCACTTCATAACCAGCACTTTTGAGCAATTCAGATGCCACTTGCTGGTTAATAAAGTTATCTTCTACCAACAGGATCAAACCTGATACCTTTGTCGGTTCAGCCTCAATAATGACCGGCATCGAATTCAGTTTAGGCTCTTTGGCAAAGGCATTAATAATTTCATCAAATAACGCTGAAGCTTTAAACGGTTTTTGCAACACCGCATAAACCGAATTTTTTTGCAGCTCATGGTCTAACGGCTCAGCAGCATAAGCTGTCATCAAGATAATAATTGGCCGTTTTTCTAAACTGCCATCTTCAATCATCAGATCAATAGCTCTGATAACGTCACAGCCGTTCATTTCTGGCATCATCCAATCTAACAGCAATAAATCTACCGGCTTTTTACGTAATATATCCAGGGCTTTCTGGCCGCTGTCAGCGGTATTCACACCAAAGCTAAAATCGCTCATCAAGGTTGAATAAATTTGTAATGCACTGGGGTTATCATCAACCACCAGTGTTGTAAGATTATTTAATTGTTCTGGTACCACAAGCGGCTCAACCACTTGTTCTTCGGCAATTTCAAAACTGATGGTAAAACTGAAAGTACTGCCAGCGCCCAATTCGGACTCCACTTCCATAGTACCGCCCATCATCGACACTAAATGTTTACTGATAGACAAGCCCAAACCTGTGCCACCATATTTACGCGTAGTTGAACCATCGGCTTGCGAAAAGGCATCAAACAACATTGCTTGGTGATCTTTATTAATACCAATACCGGTATCTCGCACCCAGAATTTAAGCGTAATGCGGTCGTCGCGCTCACCCACATCTTCACAACCAAGCTCAACTTCACCAATTTGGGTAAACTTAACCGCATTAGATAATAAATTAACGAGTACTTGGCCTAAACGCAGCGGATCGCCATTTAAGATTAAACCAGCAGTGACTGGGGCATACAGCAGTAATTCAACGCCTTTTTCTTGCGCTTTAATAGCATTGATATCAATAACATGATCAAGCACTTTATCCAGTGGAAACGCGACTCTTTCTAACTCTAACTTACCAGCCTCAATTTTAGAAAAATCCAAAATATCATTAATGATTCGCAGTAATGATTGAGCAGAAAAACCAGCTTTATTAAGATAATCTTGCTGCTGCACGGTTAAACTGGTGCGTTGTGCTAACTGCAACATACCAATAATCGCGTTCATTGGTGTACGAATTTCATGACTCATATTGGCCAAAAACTCACTCTTGTACATATTGGCCAATTCAGCATCTTGTTTTGCCTCAAGTAACGCCACTTCGTTACTCTTTTGGCGAGTAATATCTTTATGGGTACCTAGCATCCGCTTACTGCAACCATCTTCAGAAAACTCAACCGCTCGACCACGAGACAACACCCAGTAATAATGGTCGTCTTTACCGCGCATTCTAAATTCTATTTCATAGGTGCCAACCGGATCACGTACATACTGAGCGCGATATTCTTGAACCCGATCGCGATCGTCAGGATGATATAATTCATCGATCGATTCCAGTAATGGCGGAAATTCATTCGCTTGGTAACCCAACATTGAATAAAAAGCCGGATTACAGATAATTTGTTCAGAATCGATATACCAATCCCATAAACCATCTTCTACCGCATCCATTGCTAGGTGATAACGCTGTTCAGACAAGCGCAATTGTTCAGCAGCCTCGAATTCACGGGTAATATCACGCCAAATAGAAATGAGTCCTAACAAATCGCCGCGACGATTGTAAAACGGCAGTTTGAAGGTATCGAGTAATACTGGTTTTCCTTCAATATTGACCCGTTCTTGGTAACGTAATGAGTGCTGTTGAGTCAGTACTTTCTTGTCTTCTTCACCAATGCGTAAGCCTTGCTCTGGGCTAACAACTTCAGATGATGTCAGGCCAATAATTTCATTTTCGCTATAGCCCAGCATTCTTTCAGCAGACTTATTACAACCTAAGTATTTACCTTCTTTATCTTTAAATACAATAGCTTCAGGGATTGAATCAATTAATGACCGCAGTAATGCAAACTCGCGCTCGCGGCGCTCAGTTGTTTCACGTAAACGCTGAGTGCGCCTAGCAACTAAGTTATCAAAACGTTTATTTTGTTCGGCGAGATGATGAGTATACTGGCGGTTTTCTTCAAAAATACGACTGACTAATGCAAACCACGGCTCCCAACCACGAGTTATTTTCTCTGGCGGACGGATAGGCGTTTGTGAACAGGCTTCTAAGTGCGTTAACAAGCGTGAAGCTGGGCTCACGAATGCACGACGCGTTTGCCAATGCACAATAGTTACCAGCAATGACAGGGCCAAAACGACTAACAAAAAGCTCAGTTGCAGTTTGTCCCACGAGTCTTTAAATAAATCATCTTCATCTTGTAAATACAACAAGCGCCATGGGGCATTATGTAGCGCAACACTATGAATATAATAACCATTACGCAAAATACCCTCATGGGCATCAAACAGTTCAGATTCAGATAACGAATGTAACTCCGCAGGAATTCGCTGGCTAATGTGGTAAACCTTATTCATCTCATTAGAGTCAAAGTCACTGTGAGATAAAATATTGTTTTGTTGATCGAGTAAGATCACCGTACCGGGCATTTTAAAATAGGTACGAATTTGTTTATCTAATGACGACAAGGTCATGTCTAAATTAATCGAACCAATAAACTCATCTTCTAAATATACCGGTAAGCCTAGCGTCGTAATCAGCCCTTGGTGAGCCGAATCAATGTACGCCTCGCTCCAAAAAACACTCCGTTGCGGGTTCATTGAAGGCGTTGCTAATTGAAATTGTTTCTTATTAAGCAGCTCATCTCTAAAGCGTAAGTCATTACTTTCCCATGGGTAAAATGACATCATTCTGCGCTTAGAAATATAATAAATCGATGAGGCTTTAGGAGCCGCTTCTTTGGCTACAGGAAAGGATAATGACAGTTCAAACAGCATTTCGAGTTCTTGATAAAAACTCTCGCTGCGATTATCTAACGACCCCGCACCAGTAATGCGACCCATGTTGGTAAACGGCACGCCACTGTTGGCGTAATTGGGTTCTAAGGTAAAATATTGACCATCTTCATTAAACTTTTCATATTGGGGTAATCGCTCTTTTCGCACGAACTCACCCAAGCGTAGATGATCTACCGCTACATCACGCAAACTTTTTACGGCACGAATACTCGACTCAAGTAATAAGTCGATTTGCATCACATGGCGAGCGACTTGTTCTTCACGCTGTTGAATTTGCTGCTCTTTTTGACGTTCAAACATAATGCCTGCCGTCAGTAAAGCCATCACTATCACGCCGATGTAGGTGTAAAACACCGCACGGTTATAATTGCGTTGAATGGGAGATTTGAGTTGCAAATCTGGCTCAGTCAGTTTCATTAACCACCCTTGATACAGCGTAAAAAACACTCGCTGTCGAACGAATAACACCAAAAATCGGTAGTAATAACAATAATGATTATGATATCAGGAAGACAGTCTCAAGCACATGTATTAATGGCTCATTAGGCACTCGTCCAACCTGCTAATAAGCCTAACGACACTGATTAGGGGTTAATGTGTTATTAATAATGCATAAGGATACAAAAAGTAACCTTATGCATTCAAGTGACAGTTTTTGATTACAGGAGGCAATACCTTCGTTAAATTAGTTGCTATAGGTGCTCTTCTGCAAATTCAGCTAACCGTGACCGTACCACGCCATTAAGGTAAATATTAGCGCTGCCTTCAAAGTTTTTAAAACGCTCGACGATGTAGGTTAGGCCTGAGGTAACCGCGGTCAAATAGGTCGAATCAATTTGGGCTAAGTTACCGCTACAAATTAACTTAGTGCCCTCGCCCATTCGAGTGATCATGGTTTTTATTTGTGATGCGGTTAGGTTTTGACATTCGTCTAAAATGACCACTGAGTTTTGAATTGAGCGCCCGCGCATAAAGTTAATCGACTTAAATTGAATGTTGGCCTTTTCCATAATGTAATTAACACTGCCGCTAGGGTTAACATCATTTTTGTGCAGCACTTCTAAGGTATCGGTAATAGCAGCTAGCCAAGGGGTCATTTTCTCTTCTTCACTGCCAGGTAAAAAACCTATCGACTCCGCAATTTCAGGGGTGTTACGGGTCACGATGATTTTGTCATACAGCTTACGTTCAACCACTAACTCTAATGCCGCCGCCATCGCTAGTAGCGTTTTACCGCAGCCCGCAGGACCGGTCAAAATAATTAATTCGATGTCAGGATCGAGCAAGGCATCAAGTGCCATGGCTTGATAAATATTCTTCGGTTTAACCCCCCAAGCCTCATGATGCAATAAGCGATCTCGACCGCGATCAATAATGTCTAAATACTGATCGGTTTTGTTGGCAACACGGCCACAGAAATCTGAACTGTCATCAATTAAATACTGGTTAAGATAAAAGTTTTCATTACCAAGATCCTCTAGTGGCACTTGATGAACCGTATGGCGATCTTTGCGATCGGTGGAGACTTTATCGATACTTTGCCAAAAGTCACCTGGGAATTGATAGAAACCTTTAGCCAGAAAACGCACATCATCAATTAACTGATCGCTGCGGTAATCTTCTACGCGCTCAATACCTGCACCTTTGGCTTTTAAACGCATGTTAATGTCTTTGGTGACTAACACCACGGTGCGGGGAAAATGGCGTTTTTGTAAATGCAGCGCTGTGTTAATAATACGGTTATCGTTATTATCGCTGGGGAGTGAACCGATAATAAATTCTATTTTATGATCTGGGAAAATCGATAAATGCCCAGAAACTTCAGCGTGTTCTTCACGAGTAGGTAATGCAACACCCTGTAAAATTTGCTCCGGTGTGGTGGAGCCACCCAAAATATCTTCTAATGCACGTATGGCAACCCGAGCATCACGGCTCACATCTCGCTTCCTATCCTTAATACTGTCGAGCTCTTCTAACACCGTCATAGGAATAATTACGTCATGTTCTTTAAACGAATATATCGCTAAAGGTTCATGCAGTAACACATTGGTATCCAGTACAAACAACTTTCTGTCGTTTTGTTGCATGGTGCCTCCAGAGTGCTCTCAATGAATAAATATCAGTATCTCTCAGCTAAATTTTTAATCTTAAAGGGATAATCAAAGTCTCGATTGAAAACAGGTCATAGCCATAGGCTATACTGACCTCAATAAAATGTGGCACTGCTTGAGTCATAACTCAATGTCATCATCGCCTTTGTTTCACACTATGACGTCAATGTGACGTTAACATGTCAATATGGCGTAAAAATGAACATCTAAACGATAAATCAATGCTAGAATTTCAATCTGGATGGGTTTGGTTTAACATACGCCCCCTTTTTTGTTTCACGCAATAAATGAGAGTAGAAGATGCCGTTTGCCTTAGGTCAACGCTGGATAAGTGATACCGAGTCAGAACTCGGATTAGGAACAGTCGTTCAAGTTGAAGGCCGCATGGTTACGCTGCTATTCCCTGCCACTGGAGAAAACCGGATGTTTTCTCGCAGTGAAGCTCCCTTAACCCGGGTTATTTTTAACCCTGGAGACACTGTCGAAAGCGGTGACGGTTGGAGTATCACTATTGAAGAGCTTGAAGAAAAAAACCAATTGGTGATTTATCATGGGATTCATAGCGAAACCCAAGAAAAAGTCAGTCTTCGTGAGACAATGTTGAGCCACAACATTCGCTTCAATAAACCTCAAGACCGTTTATTTGCAGGGCAAATTGATCGCTTAGAACGCTTTGGTGTGCGTTACCAATGTCAGTTATTACGCCACAAGTTAGCCACCTCAGATTTACTTGGTCAGCAAGGCCCACGCGTAGGCTTAATTGCACATCAACAATGGATCGCACATGAAGTCGGTCGTCGTTATGCGCCACGAGTATTACTAGCCGATGAAGTTGGTTTAGGTAAGACCATTGAAGCGGGCTTAATTATTCATCAGCAATTACTCACCGGCCGTGCTGAACGGATTCTAGTGATCGTGCCCGACACGCTTCGCCACCAGTGGTTAGTTGAAATGTTGCGCCGTTTTAATTTACGCTTTTCAGTGTTTGATGAAGACCGTTGCGTTGAAGCTTACGCCGACAATGACAATCCGTTTTACACCGAACAGTTAATCATTTGCTCACTTGATTTATTGCGTAAGAAAAAGCGTCTTGAACAAGCTGTAGATGCCGATTGGGACTTAATGGTTGTTGATGAAGCTCACCATTTAGAATGGTCAGAAGATGCCCCAAGTCGCGCCTATAAAATTGTTGAAGCATTAAGTGAAGTGGTGCCAGGTGTATTGCTATTAACGGCAACCCCAGACCAACTTGGCCATCAGAGTCACTTTGCTCGTTTACGTCTACTCGATCCAGATCGTTTTTACGACTACGATGCTTTCCTCGCTGAAGAAGCTGGCTATAAAGATGTAGCAGAAGCCGCGGAAGCATTAAGTAAAGACACCAAATTACCTGATAGTGCAATTAATAGCTTAACCGAATTGCTCAGCGAAAAAGACATAGAACCAAGTATCCGCTTGATCCAATCAAAAGATGTTAATGCTGAAACGCAACAAGCTACACGTCAAGAATTACTTCAAGACTTACTCGACCGTCATGGTACAGGTCGCGTGCTGTATCGTAACAGTCGCGCCTCGGTAAAAGGCTTTCCGAAGCGTTTCTTTAATGCATATCCATATGACATGCCTACGCAGTATGTTACTGCAGAACGTGTTAATGCCATGATGGGTAGCGCCAAACAACCAAAAGACAAAGCAGCGCAAGCACTAAGCCCAGAAAAATTGTATCAAGCCTTTGAAAGTGATAGCGCCAGTTGGTGGAAATTTGATCCACGAGTAGATTGGTTAATTGAATTTTTAAAGTCTCATCGCAGTAAAAAAGTGCTCATTATTGCCAGCCAAGCAGAAACGGCGTTAAGCCTTGAAGAAGCACTACGTACCCGCGAAGGTATTCAGGCAACGGTTTTCCATGAAGAAATGTCAATTATTGAACGCGACAAAGCAGGTGCTTATTTTGCTCAAGAAGAAGGTGGTGCTCAAGCATTAATTTGTTCTGAAATTGGATCTGAAGGACGTAATTTCCAGTTTGCGAGCCATTTAATTCTGTTTGATTTACCCCTAAATCCTGACTTATTAGAGCAGCGTATTGGCCGTTTAGATCGTATTGGTCAACAAAATGATATTCAAATTCATTTACCTTACTTGCGCGATACCGCACAAGAACGATTGATGCGTTGGTATCATCAAGGATTGAACGCGTTTGAACTAACTTGTCCAAGCGGCCACGTATTGTTCAATGAATTTGCCGATGAGCTTATCAATGTGCTTTGCGACGCTGATGAAGAGGTAATGACTCAATTACTCAACCACACTCAGCATCGCTACAAAGAGCTTAAACAGGTAATGGAGCAAGGCCGCGACAAACTGCTAGAGATCAATTCTCATGGCGGTGAGCGGGCTAATGCATTGGTCAAACGCTTATCAGACAGCGATAACGATACCCATCTCATCGGCTCAGTCATCCGTTTATGGGACATTATTGGTGTCGACCAAGAAGATCGTGGTGAAAACTCAATTATCTTGCGCCCTAGCGAGCATATGATGTTCCCAACTTATCCTGGATTACATGAAGATGGCCTCACCGTCACCTTCGATCGTGCAACAGCGTTGGCTCGTGATGACATTGCGTTTATCTCGCAAGAGCATCCTTTAGTACAAACAGGTTTAGACTTAATCACCGGTTCAGAAACCGGCACCACCAGTGTAGCGATTCTAAAAAATAAGGCACTACCCGCTGGTACGCTATTTTTAGAATTAATATACATGGCCGATGCCTCTGCACCAAAAGCAAGTCAGTTATACCGTTATTTACCGCCGACACCCATTCGAGTGTTGTTGGATAAAAATGGCTTGAATATGGCTGATAAAGTTGATTATGCTAGCTTCGATAAGCAGTTAAGTGCGGTTAATCGTCATATTGCTAGCAAGCTTGTTAATGCATCACAGCCGATTTTGCACCCGTTATTAGCTAAAGGTGAAGAATTTGCCAAACAATCGCTAACGCAATTGGTTATCGATGGGCGCGCTAAAATGACACAGCAATTGACCAGCGAGTTAGAACGACTTGAAGCCCTAAAGGCAGTAAACCCGAACATTCGCGAAGATGAACTAGAACATATTCGTAATCAAATGGTCGAGTTAACGGGCTACATGGACAACAGTCAATTACAACTTGATGCAATACGCATGGTGCTGGTTAGCCATGTATAACGGCTAATACAGATAATATAATCTTGTATTGCTCATGTCGTGTAAACAATGCCCTGTATATCAGGGCATTGTTTTTAGTTAGGGTTATACATTAAGCTATTCACATTATGATGTTTTTCACTTGGGGTTATCGTGCAACTAGGGCGAATGAGTCAGTTTTTGATCGTAACGATAAGCATATTAGCGACCATGCCTAATGCAATGGCGCAGCAACCCTATGCACACCTGTCTGCTGATGAAATTAAATTTGTCACTATCGATGGTAAGCAAAGTGAAGTATTGGTGCGGTCTTGGGAAAGTAAAAATCACTATGGTTCCGCTGTGATTATTGCTGCTTCTGATACCGATGCAGATGCCGCTGGCTTAGCCAGCTACCTGCGGACTAATATCAATGCACGAGGTTGGGCTAGTATTAGCTTAACGCCAGCAAAAGGGTTATACCGCCCTAACTATGCCACCACACCTGAAGAAATAACTAAAGCAGGCACCGACCAGCTGCAATTAACCAGTAACAAAAGTACGCCAAAATATGAGTCATCTCAGTTACTTGAACTACGAAACTTTCAACAAGCCAGTCTAAATGAAGCCTTAAACCAGTTAACTTCAACCACAGACTTATTTCCTGGAGGCAAAATACTGATTGTTATTGATGACACCGCCGGCATGGTCACTAATTTACTTTATGACAAAAAAACCCCTACCCCTGATGTGCTTGTCATCGTCAATGCTTATCGCGAGTTTGAGTACTTAATTGATCCGCAAAGTCAGCGTAAATCGATTGCTGAACAACTGGTTAGCATGTCGATCCCCATTCTCGACATTCAATCCGCTGATGCACATCCTAATGCCATTGAACAAGCGCCTACCCGCCTCAACTACAATCAAGTGAAACCTGCTAAGTATTATCGCCAATACCAAATGAGCTTGGACTTAAGCAGCCCTAGTGGCTGGGAAGAAGCCCTCGATCAAATAGAAGGCTTTTCCAGAACAGTTATCGGTAGGTAGCCATGACTCTGATGCCATGGCTGAAACGCTTTTGCTTACCACCAAGATTGACGGGGACGATAAGCTTTATCAGGATTTTTAGTTTGCCTTATTGCTGCTATCACTCTATTTTTACCCAACAGTAATCTAATTTGGCTCAGTGATTCTCGAGCTAATAAACGGCGCACTGAAGCGCTCCAACTCTGGTTAATACTCAGCTTAATCGCCGCATTAGCATCGGGTGAAGTTAGCATGATTTTTTGTGCTAACAAGATTGCACACTCATAAGCGTTATCACTTATTTGGGTTACTAAACCGAGTTCAAGCGCTTGCTCTGCAGTTAAAATATCTGCGGTATAGGTCAACATTAATGCTTTGTCTTTAGGCATAATTTGACGCAATGCTACCAAACCCGCCATATCGGGCACTAATCCCCACTTAGCTTCCATTATCGACAACTTACAGTTTGGCGTCGCAATACGAATATCAGCACCGAGGGCAATTTGAGTCCCACCGCCATAGCAACAACCTTCTAAAACCGCAATAACAGGAACAGGCAAACGCTGCCATCCCAAAGACACACGTTGGGCTAAATTTGCATTGCCAGGTAACCACTTGAATAAAAGCTTTAATGCACTTGTGGGTGAACTCGCAACACTCTTCACATCTAAACCAGAACAAAAGTTACCTTCGGCTCCGGATAAAATGACCGCATTGATCTGTTTATTAGCCTTGATTTTTTTAATGACGTTATCAATCGCCATAAACATTTCAACATTAAGCGCGTTTATTTTACTCGGTCGATTTAAACAAACATGTGCTATACCATGTTCTACCGTGAACTTAATTAACTCTCTTTCCATGAAACACCCTGTTACTGGTCAGTCCAGTTTTTAGACTAACATATCTGGACTATCTGGCGAATAGTAATAACATGACAAATGTTCGGCGCTGGTCAAAATATTGTCATATTATTTCTAAACGTAATACTATTGGATGGCAGCTTCATATTTATTGGTTTATACATGTCTATCTTATATTGAACTTTAGGCAACCAATGTGATCCCAGATTAATATGGCTTTGGTTAGATAATGCAATGGCGATGAAATATTAAGCACTCGCTTAAATGTTAAAACTAAGTTACCAATATTGTAAGCAAATACGTATAATGAACTAACAAGCATAAATCGCTGTAAAAAGTCTTATAATAATAACTATCCGCCTTGTATCACTCGCGGCTTCATTAATGAGTGTTTTTTCCTAATGGCGAAATAAGGAAGACCAGCAACAATGACCATTCCAATATTAATATGCGACGATTCTGCACTAGCTAGAAAACAAATGGCGAGAACGCTCCCAAAAGATTGGGACGTTGAAATCAGCTACGCCACTAACGGCGCAGAAGGCCTTGAAGTCATTCGCGCAGGTAAAGGTGAGATTGTGTTTCTTGATCTCAACATGCCAGTTATGGATGGTTATGAAGTATTGCAAGCGGTACAGCAACAAGACTTACCAGCATTAATTATTGTGGTGTCTGGTGATATTCAAATTAAAGCTCACGAGCGGGTCAAAGCTTTAGGTGCCCTAGACTTTATTCAAAAGCCCGTTAGCGCAGAGGCTATCAGTCACATTCTTCAAGAGTACGGTATTTTAACCCTTACCCAGGGTAATAAAGCCGACCAAACTCCGATGATGAAAGTTGATATGCGTGACGCATGTCAAGAAATAGCCAACGTTGCAATGGGCAGAGCAGCAGACTTACTCGCTAAACTTCTTGATGTATTTGTACTATTACCTATCCCTAACGTTAATGTGCTTGAAGTCAGCGAACTCACGATGGCGTTAAAAGCCACCGAGCGAAATTCAACCGTATCAGGGCTTTGCCAGGGCTTTATTGGTGCTGGAATTGCAGGCGAAGCATTACTTCTTTTCCACGACTCTAGCTTTGAAGATATGGCAAAGCTAATGGGATTAGAAAATCCAGAAGACATTAATACTGAAATAGAAGTGATGATGGACACAGGTAATGTGCTCATTGGGGCATTTTTAAATGGTATTTCAGAACAACTGGATATGAAATTTAGTCAGGCACATCCGGTCGTGCTCGGCAGACACTGCAGTGTTAATGAGCTCATCCACGACAACTCAGATAAATGGCAACGAACACTGGCGATGGAAATCAACTATCGAATAGAAGATTATAATATTCAATGTGATCTCTTGCTGCTATTTACTGAAGACTCAATCCCTACGCTTAACTACAAGCTTGGCTACTTACTCGACTAACGCTGGATAATCTATTATGTCAAATGACCAAAGTGCGATGAATGAACTTCACTGGCTAATCGATATGGTGCAAACCATTGAAGTTGGCTTAGTAGTACTCGATCGCGACTATAATATCCAGCTTTGGAACGGTTTCATGGAAAACCATAGCGGCGTGTCACCTAACTCTATTAAAGGCAGTAATCTGTTTGATAAGTTTCCAGATTTACAAGCTGATTGGCTAAAGAAGAAAATGGAGTCGGTATTTCTATTAAAAAATCGTACTTTTATTAGTTGGGAACAACGTCCATACGTATTCAAATTTAAAAACTATCGTCCGGTAACTGGTCGAGCTGATTTTATGTTTCAAAATATCACCTTATTACCACTCGCTTCATTAACCGGTCAAATCACTCATATCAGTATTATTGTTTATGATGTGACCGATATTGCGGTGAATAAGCTGCAACTAAAATCGGCTAATGAACAACTTGAACAACTCAGCCAAACTGATGGATTAACCCAACTACATAATCGTCGACATTGGCAAAGTTGCATGGAACAAGAATTCGATCGCTATTCTCGCTACGGTGATACCGCATCACTGATAATGATTGATATTGATAACTTTAAACGAATTAATGATGAATATGGCCACCCTGCCGGTGATAAAGTCATCCAACATATAGCCTATTTATTAAAGCAAGCGCTGCGTGATACCGACTGTGCGGGCCGTTATGGTGGTGAAGAGTTTGGAGTCGTGCTGTCTAAAACCACAGCAGAAGAAGCACTGAACTTTACCGAACGTTTACGAAAACGTATTGAAGCATCGGAAGTGGCATTCGAAAATCGCCTGATAAAAGTGACTGTCAGTTTAGGGATTAACGATTTAGACTCAGAAATAGATAATAGCTCAACATGGTTATCAGGTGCAGATAAAGCACTATATGTGGCTAAACAAGAAGGTCGTAATAAAAGCATTATTCATAAATAGTTGGTTATCAGCCATTTACCATCATCGATAAAAAATGCTCATCATTGATGAGCATTTTTTATCGATGATGGTAAATGCTCATCATTGATGAGCATTTTTTTATAATATTAGGTCAATGATTTATTAGTGAAATTTATCATCAGACTCATTTTCATCGTCGTCTTCAAATTCATCATCTTCTTCATCGCCTTCTTCGCCTTCTTCGCCTTCGACTTCATCGCCGACAAAATAAGTGCCCCAACCGTCGTAGTCTACTTTTTGTTTGCCCGCAACCTGGATCAGTTGCTCACAGGCTTTATCCAGTAAAGAGACCTCTAGCTTATGTTGAGCAATGGCGTCAAAGCAAAAAATAACCGAGCCATCTTCAAGCTCCATCTCTTCTGCATCGTTCACTTCAAAGCCGAGCTTAAATGCATCAACAGCAGCTTTTTCTAAACGATCAAAATTAGTCGCTGAAAAATGATGTTCAATCGTATACTCCGCATCAGGCTCAGAACCGTCAGCAAGCAAGGCATCAACAATTTCGAGATTCTCAGCAAATTGTTCTTTTAATTGACGCTCAACAGACATGGATTACTCCGTAAATAGGACTCACAAAAAATTTAGTCAATTATACCCAAACTGACACAAGTTGCGAGCTTATGACGGATGTTTGACGACCGATAACCGTGTTATGCTTGCGCTTGCTGCATTAATTCTTCTGCTTCTTTGTTTAATTCAACTAAACGCGCTGACATAACTTGATGTACCTTAGTGTTTAAGGCTTTAACATCATTTTTGTCTAAGCCTGCCGTTGCAATCGGCTCCAGCATTTCTACAATCACCACACCGTTGTTCCAACGATTAAGGTTAATGTGACTCTGACTCGAAGTTAATACCGGCACTATCGGCGCTTGAGCGGCTACTGCTGTGTGAAATGCACCTACTTTGAAAGGTAATAATCCGCGACCGCGAGAACGAGTTCCTTCTGGAAATATCCATACCGACAGTCCTCTATTCTTCATTTTTTCTACGGTTTTAGCCATAGTATCAAAGGCACTGTGACGATTTTTACGATCAATAAGAATATTACCTGATAACCAATAAATTTGACCAAATAGTGGCATCCACGCCAGGCTCTTTTTACCTAAGCTAACTGTCGCTTTTGGTACCACTGACGTATGAGTAAACAAATCAAAGTTATTCTGATGATTCGCAAGATAAATGCAAGGTTCAGAAGTATCACTTACTGGATGAACACGTTTAATGACCTTAATGCCTAATATTGGTGCAACAGAACCAAAGATACTGGCAATCACATGTACATTATTACGATGCATTGGCCGCACAAGGCAAAAAACAATCGAAAATACAAAGAGTAAAAATAAAAGTACGGCGAGAATGATTGAACGAGCGATAAGCAGCACAGCATACTCCTACAATAAAATTGGCGTCAGTATAACGATGCTAGTCAAGGGACTCAACGTTTTGTTTACATATGTACGCTGAAATACTCTGCCCCTGTGATCTAGGGCAGAGTAACATCGTTTATATGACAGGTTAGTTATTAGTGGGTTAGTTATTGCTCCCTTGGCGAACGAATACAGACGAACGAAGTTTTAATAGCGTTCTAAACAACAATGCACTTAATGCTAATGTTGCTACAATTGCTGCACCACTGGGTAAATCATAGCTAGCAGACAACACTAGCCCGGCAATATACCCAACAACACCCACTCCATAAGCCCATACAAGCTTAGTTTTACCTTGATATTTGTTTAATGCCAACGCAGGTAAAATTAGGGTGCTAAAGACTAAATAAACGCCCACTAACTCTACCGACAAGGTAATTACTAATGCAAATAAAAAGTAAAAACCTGCGCCATCTAATACTCGCGGTTTGGCAATAATAATTCCAATAATTACTGCAGAAACTACTGCTGGCAATGCCAACTGAGACCAACTTACCCACAATATTTGGCCCGACATCAACTGTTTTAATAGCTCAGCCCCATGAGGATCATTGGCGAGCAATAGCATTGCGGCCACTGCACTGAGCACATAAAAACAACCAATAAATGCTTCGAGTTCACCCACTAGTCGTTTCGCCATCCAAGCAATAACGCCAGCACCAGCTAAAGCAAACAATGCCGGCATCCACACATGAGCAAACGGCAAGTCTTCTACCCGATGATCAATGTGCGATACTATCGCGCCTAATGCTGCAACTTGCGCAATGGCCAAATCAATAAAGATAATGCCACGCTTAAGTACTTGCTGACCTAACAACACATGGGTTGATAACACTAATAATCCTGCTGCTAACGCAGGCAACAAGATAGACAGTAACTCGACATCAAACATAGTGTTATTTCACTCCATTCAATAACGTCAGTAAGCTATCATACAAACTAATTAAGTCTGTACTTTGTTCATTACCACCCACCGACATAGGCAAAACCAATACCGGTAGATTTGCGCGTTCGCCTAACCATTTAGCACCACGTTCATCTTGGTATGAAGCCACAATTACCGCCATTACATCACCTTTTTCAGCACGAGTAAGTAATGAGGCTAGATGGCTGCTGGTAGGAGCTAAGCCTGGTTTAGGCTCAAGATCTGCCACTTGCTCTATTCCAGTCCAATTAAATAAATAACGGAAGCTCGAATGATAAGCGATGACCTTTTTGCCGGCTAAGTTTTTAGCTTGCTCTTGCCACTGCGGTATTTTAGCCGACCAACGTTGACTAAAGTCGCTCAACGACTGGGTATAACGACTGGCATTTTCTGGATCAACTTCAGTAAGCTTAGCGCTCAAGGCTTGTGCAACGGTTAGCATCCGCGTGGGATCTAAATGCAAATGAGGATTTCCCTTTGCATGCACATCACCCATTGAGCGGTCGACATGAGTTAACTTGTCTAAGGTATCAATTTGATCTGCAGCAAAAAACAAGCCTTTGTCAGTTGAATTAACCTGACGATTAGCAGACTTCATTTGTAACATTGGCAGCCAACCAATTTCTAAATCGGCCCCTGCGCACACCACCAAATCAGCTTGGCGCATTTTAGCTATCAAGCTTGGTCTTGCTTGCACTTGATGCGGGTCTTGCATCGCTGTGGTGGCCGAATACACCCTAGCATCGGGCGCTAAAGTTTGCGCTAATGCGGCATATTCAGGTTCACATGCAAACACGTTGAGTTCCGCTTTAGCTGTCGCGGTAAACAGCAGCGACATTGAAGTCACTGCTAAAAGCAATTTAGAATTGATGCGCACCGTGAGCTCCTAATGACATGACATATTGTAAAGTAAAGATATTATCATCTTCAAAACCATCGAAATTAGTGCCAGTCTGATGAGTGTATTGCAAACGCACAGTCGAAAAATGACTGCTATGCCAAGCAAGGCTGACTTCTGACTCTTTTAATTTCTGTGGGTCGAGGTGATCTTCATGGATTTCATTAGTATCAATTTGTCCATAACGAACCCCGGCAGACCAACTAGGCGAAAATTGATACACACTACTCACGTACCAACCTTGATGATAGTCATCGGTACTTACGTCCTCATGACCTGCTTCAACAATATGTCCAGGTTCCATACCAAAAATGTCAGTGACTCTAAAATATTCGCCACTCACGGTTAAGTTTTGATATTTATAATTACCATTGGGTGCCCACTTATAAACAAAGTCTGCAATGTAGGTATTTTCGCCAGTGTAAGATGCACTATGACTATGCTCAGCATGTCCTTCTTCATCAGCCGCTTCGTCTTCGTGCTCATCTTCGGCATAAGCTTGGCCATTCTGATTACGCAAATAGCTCAATCCTAGTTGCCAAGAACTCTCGATACCAATGTCACCACCAATTTTGGTTAATGCGGTATACACGCCAACATCATCAAAATCACGCTCACCGTGTTCATCAGCAGCACGTAAACTTTCACCTTTAAACGCCTCTATACCCATAGTCCAGTAGAGATCTGTCGGGGCAACATAGTTCAACCGAATACCGTCATCAAAATAATGGCCGCCTAAAAATGCACGATAAGCCGCAGGACGCTCCGTAAATGCATCGGTATGTAAATGTTGATTATTTAAATAACCAATATCCGATAAAAATCGACCCGCACGAACCGATAAACCGTAGGGCATCGCTAACGTTTGGATAAAGGCTTCTTCTAAATTAAGCTCTGTTTCACCGTCATGAGACTCAACAACTGCGGTTACTTTACCGTAAAACATCTCATCAATATTGGCACTTAATGCCAACTCAGTTTCGCCTAAACCAAAACCTTCAGCACGCTCAGCTAATGGTCGGTCGCCCGTTTGATAATAACCATCGAGCACCGCACTAATACTAGGATTAGTTAAACTAGAATCTTCTGCCATTACAGAATACGAACTCACAGCACAAGCCAGTGCCAATAACGAAACACGTGTGTTTAACGCAGACATAATATCTCCAAAATACAACAAGTAGCCGCCTATCTAGGTTTAAAATAAACCAGCAGATAACGGAAAATAATTAATTACAATGTTGGACTAACGAGATGCGGGAGGTGCACGGCTGTGATAGTAAGCTTGGAATACACTGAATAAAAAAGGCAGCGTATATTGTTGGCGTTCGAACGTTTGCTTAGTAACGGCAAACACCAAACCTGAAGAGTGAAGCGTTTTATTAAGCTGATGTTGATGAAAACACAAGGTACAATGATTTTGTACTCCGTCATCAAGATGCCTGACTGAGTGTGCGGACGCAGCAATAGACAACACAATCAAGATGGCACTAAGCCAGATTGCGATAGTTTGTCTTATTTTGATGCGGGAACTCACCAGCAAAACTCCATCAGGTTAATAAAAGTGAGCATAAGTGTAAAAGACCGCCACAGAAAAGCAACACTTAGATTGTGACAAATCATGACGACGTATTCACAACCGCAATCACGGGCTCATAATATAAGCAAATAATATAAGCAAATAATATAAGCAAATAATATAAGCAAATAATATAAACCAATAACATTAGCTACTATAGTCACTAATAGGTGACTAAGCCGTTATTTTTAAGATAGTCTTAAGCTACTACTCATACCATAATGCATGTGTAAAACATCATCATTACAGGACAAACACCATGGCACAATTTATTAAAGAAAATATTGGCATCATTTTAGTCATGATCATTGTTGGGGTTGTCGTGCTAGGCGGGATTTACTATGTTGAAGAATCGCTAGAAAGCCAAGTTATTGAAGTTAAATAACAAATTTATTTCGCGTGCGTCTCTGCATTAGGATCATTTTCAGGCGCTTCAATCAGCTGTAAGTGGTCCATAATATGAGATAAACCCACCATAATAACAGCCAAAATAATCAATGGTGTAGTGATAACGGTTACACCCTCAACAAAATAGCCTACTGCAGCAGCAATAACCCCACCATAGAAACCGACTATTTTAACCACTGACAAATATTTATTATGCCCAAGCCATGCAGCACAATGAGGGCATTGAACTTCTACTGACAAACCTTTCCCGCGACTGTCATTCACCTTCGCAATTGAAAAAGATTTATAGCAATGAGCACATTGCAGCGACATGATAATTTCCTCAGTTCAATAATGTCGGCAAGTGTAACAAATTAACCTACCAATTACTGTATTTGGCTCCTATAGGATTTTTCCATTATCATAGGCGCAACTCAGAGCCCTAGGACAACTTTACATGCTACGGATTTTACTAACGTTATTATTATTCACCTCGGCAGTGTTTACGACACAATCTCTTCGTGCAGAACAAGACGCTGTGGTACCGATTGTTGCCACTAGTCAGCTAACTGATACTCAAAATCAAATCAGCCGTTTACAACAAACGATCGAGCAAGATACCAAGTTACTATTTAAGGCAAAAGGTGAACTGCGTACATTTACTGAATATCGCATTAAAAACAAGTCGTCTGAATTACGCGACCAAATTGGTCAACTTATTGCCACACCGGACGCAGACCAACAATATTTAGTCACCTTAGTGCAAAGCCAATTGGCCTTTTTAGAGAATGTCAGTGCGTACTTAGACGCCCAAGTTATGGCTATGCGGCTTGGAATGAGCAAAGATGATGACAGTAAAATCATCTTAGCCATCTCACAACGTGAATTTGAACGCGACCATTATCTCAAGGCACAATTAACGACTCTGCGATGGGCTGAAACGTTGAATATAGATGTCGTAGTTAAAAAGCAGAAACTGACTGAGATCATGCTAAAACGAGCCGATCATTTCGACAGTTTAGTGCATTATACTCAAGATGAATTACAAAAAGCGGTTACCGAAGCAGCAAGTGCTGGCGCCGATATCACTGCCCAGCAAAAAGCTGACGTAGCGGCGTTAAAAGAACGCTTAGAGCAAAGCAGCTCTAGTTTAGCGGTTTCAGCTGCCATGCTCGAAACACTAGGCCAAGATGTCACACCATTTACACAAACATTGTTTAGTGTGTCGGGGGATATCACTCAAGATGTATTGAACTTTAGTGTGGCATCTAACCTGCTGCAAGGTTGGGCTAAAGTGATCAAAGATCAAACGATTAATAATGGTCCTAGTTTAACCTTCAAAATTCTAGTGTTTGTGTTTATCTTATTTGTCGCCAGTTTAGTCGCTAAAATTGTCACCCAAATTATCTCTAAAACCGTACGCGCATCAAAATTACAATTTAGCCAATTACTGCAAGACTTCTTCATCTCTTTGTCCAGTAAAGTGGTATTTGCATTAGGATTATTAATTGCCTTGTCACAACTGGGGTTTGAGCTTGGGCCATTACTTGCCGGTTTTGGTATTGCTGGTGTGATTATTGGTTTTGCACTGCAAGACACATTATCAAACTTCGCCTCTGGCATGATGATCTTAATCTATCGTCCATTTGATGTCGGTGACCTCATCAATGCCGCTAATGTTACCGGTCGCGTTAGCCATATGAGCTTAGTGTCAACCACCATTAAAACCCTCGATAATCAACGCTTGATTGTGCCAAACAATAAAATCTGGGGCGATACCATTAACAACATCACCGCAGAGCATCAGCGCCGGGTAGACATGACCTTTGGCATTAGCTACAGCGACAATGTTGAACATGCAGAAACCATATTAAAAAGTATTGTAGAACAACACCCTAAGGTACAAGCGCATCCAGAACCGATAGTGAAACTACATACATTGGGCGAATCGTCTGTCGACTTTATTGTGAGACCTTGGGTTAAACCTGATGATTATTGGGAAGTTTATTGGGATATTACTCGTGCAGTAAAAATACGCTTTGATGCCGAAGGTATTAGTATTCCGTTCCCGCAACGCGATGTGCACATATATCAAAAGTAAGCTTTGCACTTAGTAAGAAAAAGGCTCAAGTCATCGACTTGAGCCTTTTTCTTACTAGATAATGTTAGCTAACCAAAGGGCTTATAAATAAGTGATGCTGCCCTGTAAATGCGGCCGACGACCTTTTACATCACGCATTTCAAAACGCTTACCATTTTCAATACTTTCAAATGCAAACGTCACTTCAGACGGCATAAACACCGGCAATTTAAACTCTACATCAACCTGAAAAGGTCGTTCACCTATAAAAATCATTAATTGAGATAAAGCGCGTGCTTTAGACCACATACCATGGGCTAATACTCGCTCAAAACCAAAGCGTTTTGACAATAAAGGATGTAAATGAATCAAGTTATAATCGCCAGAAGCTTTAGCATAACGGCGGCCTAAGTCGTCGGTTAAACGCCATTGCTGTACATTTTCCCATGCCATCTCTGAGGCTTTTGGCGGACGAGCACGACGCCCTGTAGACCCAATACGATATAAGTAAGTAGATAACGCTTGCCATACTAACTCTTCACCAACCAAGACCTTTGATACTAGCTCAAACTCAAGCCCTGCATCTGTGGTACGGCTTGTCGATAATTCACACTGTATTGTCAATATTTCATCTGCTCGCACCGGGCGAAATACACTAATACTGTTTTTTAAATGCAGCATTCCAAGTAACGGAAATGTCACCGCTTTATGGGTAAAGATCATCGCATGTAAGCGAAATGCCCATACATATAAATACGTGGGCGGCAACACCACACCATCATATTCGAAACCACACACTGCAGCATATTGGCGAATTTTCTCTTTAGACAACACTACATTAGGTGCTTGTACATAAATATTCGGCAGTGGTTGTTGATCCCATCCCGGTTTACGGCCAAACAGGATTTTGCGATACAAAGACAAAAGCGAAGGCATCGCTTTTAATTCTATAGAGTAGTCGTGACTCACAATGTTGTACCTTAAAGAGGCAGCAAAAAACATGCGCTGCAAAACGGATAGTGGATCATTATACCTTAGAGTCTTGGTGTTGCTAAACTGCTAATTGCTAAATCCGTTTAAAACGGCTTATCGTTACGGCTTATATTGATTTACTTCACACCGTGATATAACACCATTCTCTGTGTGTCATTGATACACAATTGCTGATTTGTCTTTACCTTTTTCAGCCCACAGTGCGACAATTACCTTTCTCCATATTGGCTCAATAATGTGATGTAACCAATACTGTGCAAGATAAAAATTTCGATAAACTCAGTCAAAAGTTTAGCCAAAACATTTACGGTACTACCAAAGGTGAAATCCGTGCTGCCACCCTATGGCGAGATTTAGCACCCGCCTTAGCTAGCCTTGGTATGTCAAGATTACGTATTCTAGATGCCGGAGGAGGGTTTGGGTTTTTGAGTCAAAAACTGGCAGCCTTGGGCCATGATGTAGTGCTATGTGATATTTCACAACAAATGCTAACCCTTGCACAGCAACAGATTGAAGCATCTAATGCTACATTATCAATCGAGTTAGTGCACAGTGCTATTCAGTCATTAACGGTAGAACAACATGGTCAGTTTGATGTCATCTTATGTCACGCAGTAGCCGAATGGCTTATTGATGCTAAATCGACTTTGCATGGACTATTAAGTTTATTAAAACCTAATGGTTTATTTTCACTGATGTTTTTTAACAAGGAAGCCTTACGCTTTCATAGCTTAATATCAGGTAACTTTGACTATGTTAAACGTGATTTTAACGTTAAAAAGAAAGTTGGATTAACACCCACTCATCCACTTTATATCGCTGAGGTTCGCGCTTGGTTTGCCCAATGGCAACTGTCGCTGGTGAGCCAATCGGGTGTAAGAGTCATCAATGATTATTTGAAAACTAATTTGCCAGCCGACATTGATAAAAATCAACTTATTGAGATGGAATTGGCCTACTCACAACGTGAACCTTATTTATCACTTGGACGTTATATTCACTTTATTGGCCAACCAGCATCACAATAAGCTCATTTACTGCCGCCTTTATTGTCTACATTAACATTGTAAGAAGGTACAACGAGTGATGGTTGCACCTTGTTGTCTCAGCAAGTCTGGGATAGCTTGCTGGCCGACGATATGTCCGGCGCCGACCACGATAAATAATTGCTTGTGGCTTTTACTCTGTAACAACTGAATGATTTTTTGCGTCATGGTGTGATTACGTTGCCACAACAACTTTTCAAGTAGTTCATCAGCATCGCCCGCTTGCGATTCCATAATAGTCGCCAGTGCGTTGCCATTACCCTGGCGCCATGCGTCAATTAAATCAAGCATTTCAGCATCGCTAGCATTAATCGAATCGTCGAGCATTTGTAACTGAGTCGCCGTTGAAAATGAGGAGATTAATTCAAATTGAAATTGAATACTTTCAAGTTCAACTAAGTCTTTATCACTGCGATTTGCCATAAAATAAGCATCTACACCTTGGTCAGCGCTATAACCTAGTTGCGTAAAACGGTTCATGCTAATTTGCGCAGACTGTAACCAAGGAGCATACGGAGATAATGCTTGGCATAGCCTCTGATGACTTTGGCAATAAATATTACGAGTCGCATTAACTTCTGCTGCAATATCATTAGACAAGCCACCATACTGTTGTAATAACGCGCCGGTATCGCCTTGGCTAATATCAGCCTCTACGACGAGTGTGTTAGATTGTTTAAATGCCGACTCAATATGCTGTCCTAATGGGTAAAAGTCTTGGCGACCAATGTGAATTGAACCCAATAAATATGCTTGCTGCTGTTGATATTCAATTTTATAGAATACCGGTGAGTCCAATGCCACAGCCGATGCAGATCCGAAACACAGCAAAAGTGCGACTAAACTGTAGCAATTTCGTAGTAAGCGACGATAAATCAAACCGATATTAAAAATAAGCGGACTTTTCCTTGTTGCCGGCATAGCAGCTCCTTATAATTAGCTTTATTCTTTGCACATGCACTATGAGGCAATTATGCCGTACACCAATGTTTTTCTACAGATAAAAGAAAATCTGCAAATAGCCTATAGACAAGCGATTGATTCAGATACTCGCCTAGACGAGTTACGTAAAGCGGGTCACGGTAAGTTTGTGGCGATTTTTACAGAAGATCAAGGTTTTACAGAAAGCAGTAACCGCTTCTTACCTTACGTACAAGAATTGGTAGCCGAATTTGATGCCATGCAGAGTAGCACTCATGTAGCACCAGAAACCCTCGAATCCTTTGTCAAAAAGCTTGCGGCCCTGTTGCAAACGCTGCAAGTGTTTAAACAGTCTAAATAATCTCATTGCTCCTGCTGCGTCAACATGCAGGAGCCATCTTCTTCGCTTGATATTATCTTGCTATGCTTTGGCTGCAGTCATTAACTAAACCGGTCGCCACAATAGAGTCACTACAAATCAGTCGTTAATAGATGTTGTGATTAGCAATAATTTATCAAAAAACTGAAGATAAAACTCAGTTTTTTAGTCCGCAAAAAAACAAACCTGACTCATACTAAACTAACGGTAGCTGTTTTGCCGAATACCTAGTCATAATGCCTAATGCTTAATGCCTAATGCCTAATGCTTAATGCCTAATGCCTAATGCCTAATGCCTAATAATTATAACTTTGGCGCGATACTCTTTTGCAACCAATCGGTAAATAAAGTGGTTTCATACTGAAACGGCCTGTCATTAAAGCGATGTGAGTTATACATAAAGCTCATATCCGTAATTTTTTCATCTCCCGCAACGATCACTTTATCAGCCTCAGAAATACTGTAACTAAAAGTGGCTCTTGGTGGATATAAATCTTTTACTATCCGTAAATCACCAGGGGTAGCACCAAATGTTGGTCGCATGTCGCCAGCTAAATCAAGATTAGTCACTGTCATTTGCAGCGTCTGCCCTGGCTTGAGGATTTTTTCGGCTTGTTTATTGATATTCTTAGTTAAGGTTTCAAATAAACGATTTTCAAATCTCGACTGAAGCTCATTTGAGGTTTTGATATCACGAAAATCTTTTGGATTTTGCCATTCTATCTTAACCAACCCCACTTCAGTTACAGGATTAGGTTTTGGCGCATCTTCAGCCATTACTACTTGGGATGCCAATGCCGAAGCTAACAATAAATATTTTACATTCATAATATATCTCCAAAGTACTTAGACACTTGTAATACAAACAATGAGCACAGCTAACATCTGTTTAAGCCATTTTAACCGTGTTAAAATACGGATATTGGTCATTTAATTAAATGTGAACCACTGGATCACATTGTGATGTACTGACTGTAGTCCTAATTAGCTGAACCAATGCTTAACAGCCCGATAATGAGACTTGGTAACCTAAAAAGGAAATCGTGCACTCAGCAAAGGATAGGTTTGACGCATTACTTTTGGCTTAGTACTAAATTTTTTACCCTGTGGCGTACTTTGTCCTGAAGGCAAAAATGGCAGTTCAGTACCGCGGCGATCCTCATAAACTTGCCCAGCGATCAAATCATAGTCTTCAACAAACGGATAAGCATAATCATCCACTAATGGCCAATGTTCAAGATCGCCTAAGCAGTCTGGGTTAGTTATCACCTTGTCGTACCATTGTTGTCCTAACGACAATAAAAAACATCTAAACTCAGTAAAACCATCATCAGAGTCACAACCAGTGACAATATATGCCGCGCCCCAAACTGACCATAAATAGCTACGGCGTAATTGTTGGCCTAACATTTTATCAAATGCTGTAAGCGCTTCATCATCCAAGTTTTCTAATTGCTGGCGTAAACTCAGCGCAAGATCAGCAGAAGACTGCTCAGGTTGCTCGCGGGTGACTAGCGCCCAAAAATGTGTTTCTGTCATCAAAATGTACCCATCGCTCTATTTTGTGCGATATTCTACCTCAAATTCTCCAGCTCGATGACCAATATGAACCTAAACACAGCCCCACGTATGCCTATTCGAGTGGTATTGCTTATATCATTGTATGTTCTGCTCACCATTATTGCGCTTTGGCGTGCGGTATCCTTTGAAGCATATGATTTATTAACCCTAGGGGGAATACCTATTTTTATTGGTTTTATCAAACGTGCAGCATGGGCAAAAGTGTTGTTACTCAGCTATGTAGGCTTACAAACCCTCGGACTTGCCGCGATAACCACAACCGCAGTTATTGCCTATCAAATTACCCCAGAAGATGTAAAACTGGTTTTCCAAGGTTACGATATTCCTTTGATACCACTGTGGTTCTTTCTGTTGAGTGTGATGGTGTTTCAATGGTGGGTAGGACTGTCTAACGCTACCTGTAATTACCTTACAGAAAAATAAGTGTTCATCGCTATTGCTCGGGCGGACTATCATCTCTAGCGTTTTTTTAGTGTATAATTTTCTCATGTATGCAACATTAAAATAACACAATAATAATAAATATCTGTGGAATGTGAATTATGACTAGTTTATCCCCAAGTGAATTATCCATCCTATTACTTGAGCCTTCAGAGACTCAACGTAAAATTATTATGACTCGCCTCCAGCAAGAAGGGGTCATCAGCATTCAAACTGCCGCAACGATTGCTGAAGCTAAAGAGATTATCCAACGCCACAAACCGGATTTAATCGCCAGTGCACTGCATTTTATCGATGGTGAAGCAACCGAGCTATTGCAGTACATCAAAACGACCCCGGCATTAAATGATATTCAATTTATGCTGGTTTCCAGTGAGTGTCGTCGAGAGCAACTGGAAATATTTAGGCAGTCGGGCGTTGTGGCTATTTTACCAAAGCCGTTTAATGCTGAACATTTAGCCACGGCACTTAATTCAACCATTGATTTACTGAGCAACGATGAGCTAGATTTAAGCCACTTTGATGTCCATAATATTAGAGTGCTCGTTGTTGACGACAGCCGTATGGCGCGTAATGTTATTAAGCGCACTATTGGTAACTTAGGCATGCAACTTATTACCGAGGCTGTTGATGGTGAACAAGCTATCAACCTAATGAAAGACAACATGTATGATTTAGTGATAACCGACTACAACATGCCTTCAGTAGATGGCCTGGCATTAACTCAATATATCCGTAACCACAGCCAGCAATCACATATTCCAATCCTAATGGTATCGTCAGAAGCTAATGACACTCACCTAAGTAATGTATTTAGTGCTGGCGTTAACGCCCTATGTGATAAGCCTTTCGAGCCGCAGTTAGTAAAGAAAATTCTTTACCAACTGCTAGAAGAGTAACAACAAAGCGAATAAAGACATTATTTGTACTGATTTTGCCTTAAAACCATTACAGATACTGAATTTATGGGATAAAGTGCTTTTAAACCAGCATGGCTTGTGGCATGTTATTCATGTTTTAAAAAACACTTCTATGGAAAGCAGAGAATATCAATATGAACAAAAGTGAATTAATTGCAAAAATCGCTGAAAATGCGGAACTAACTAAAGCTGAAGCTGGCCGCGCTCTAAAATCTTTCGAACAAGCGGTAACTGAAGCCATGAAAAATGGTGATAAAATTTCTATTGTTGGTTTTGGTTCTTTTGAAACCACGCAACGTGCCGCTCGTACTGGCCGTAACCCACAAACTGGCAAAGAAATTCAAATTGCAGCAGCTACAGTGCCTAAATTTAAAGCCGGAAAAACACTAAAAGATAGCGTTAATTAATTATTACGCTTAGCCTTTTTTTGATAGAAACCTCCTCTGTGGAGGTTTTTTATTGTTTATCAATCAGCATTTATTCACTGCTCGCGATACCATCCCTTCATTTAATATCAACACAGACCTAGATGTAACAATGCCATTGCACAAAAAAAGTGCGCGGTTGCATCATTAAGCCGCAACAAAGATGCAACAAGATAATCCATAAACATATAAGCAACTGACTTTATTACATAAATAGAGTTGGCATGCGATTCGCTAATTAACCTTTAGACAAACCTACATTGAGTCCATTTAATCAAAAAATAAATGCCTCAGTGATAATAAAACGTTAAGGGATGAAGATGAAGAAATCACTATATCAAGCAATTGCATTATCAACAGGCTTATTACTCAGTGGCTCTGCCCTTGCTGAAGTCACTGGCAATATTGGCGCAACATCAAATTATTTATGGCGTGGTACCACGCAAACTAATAATGAAGCCGCTATTCAGGGCGGTATTGACTATGCACATGAATCAGGTTTCTATGCGGGAACCTGGGTATCTAATGTCGATTTTGGTGATGAAACAAGTTACGAGTTAGATCTTTACGGCGGTTATGGCGGTAACTTTACCGAAGACCTAACTTACGACATAAGCTATCTTTATTATGCCTATCCCGATGCAGGTGGCAGCATTGATTTTGGTGAAGTCGCATTAGTACTTGGCTGGAAATGGTTAGATGTTGGTTATTCTCAAGTGATCAATGCTGACTCGGATGTATCAGGTGCAAATGACGAAACTGACTGGAACTATATTCAAGCCAATGCCAGTTTTCCGCTAACAGAAAAACTTAGCATCGCATTCCACTACGGTTATTCACAAGGCGATGTGGTTGAAGATTTATTCGGTGACACTTATGCAGACTACAACGTGACATTAAGTGCAGAAACAGACATAGGCACGGTATCGTTTATGGCATCTGATACCGACTTACCAGACAATGATGCAAAAGTTGTTTTAGGTTACTCATACGGGTTTACGCTATAACGAGTTACGCTATCACACACTCGCTTTATAAGTATATTAACGCAACCTTAACAGGTGGCGTTTTTTTATCGCTATTATATGTCCGCTTATCTGGTGACATCACAACATCAATAAATTTAATCACAAACACACTCTCCGCTGTGGGCACTATATTTTACTCGTAAGGTTTTACTCGCAAGAAATACGTTTACTGCTAAGCTCAGAGTGAAAGGTAAAAATAGCTGTCCAATTGAGTAAAAATATTTTACTTCCCTATTTAGGTTTTTTTAGTTAGAAAATGCTCATTGAATTAATACCACGCTTTTATTCAACATGAGGGTTTTGTTATGGCTAATCTTAGTGAAAGAGTGCCTGATGACACAGAAATGGACGGGATGACAACGCCTAGAAACGTTAAATCCGCCGAAACATTACAACATAAACGCCAAGTAAAGCGAAGATTAGAAGATTTCCTCGAACAAGCTCAATTACGTAAAGCAATTGGTGATGACGACTTTTTCTAAGCAATAGGGATAAACACTTATGTTGTTTATCCCTGTCTTTTTTACATTAGCTAGCATAGCGAATATTACGCGCTAATCGATGCATTAGTTGATACGCGCCGCGTATGCTTACCAGCTTGCGTTTGCGTAAGCAACAACTCTGCCTTGGCGCCTAAATAAACATATATCCCCAAGCCCACCAATAATCCCACTACCGCCAACATCATTAAAATGGCTGGCTCAATATATTGCTTTTCCCCTAGCGACGCTTTAAACATGGTTAACAAGGCTTCAATGGAAATCGCAATCAAAATAGTCGAAATAAACCGAGTAATGGTTCGTCGAGTAGAGCTGTGACGAAAGATATCTTTGTGCATCAGCACTTCCTCTTCTAAAATGGTTTTACCCAAATCAAAAATCGCTAATGCTAAGGTGAGAAAAATAATGATACCAAAGGGCTGTAACGGATCATGAGTCGTCGATATTTGGTTAAACAAGGTGTAGATATCACGGATCACAGTCCACATAAGTACACTGACTAACACAAAAAGACCCAGTACAATCGCAGCATAAATACTTTTAAAAAAGGGTGACATTTTACGCCTAGCACTGTCGCCCATCATAAACTCAATTAATCGTGTTAGGTTGACATCAATAACCACTATCACCACTTGGCCAGAAGCTGATTTGATCATTTGTGATGCCGACAAGCACAATCCACCACCGGCATTAGATAAATAAGGCCGTGTAATATGGACAGTGTCGATAGCAGCCAATTTTGTAAAGTAAGGACGCTGGCTTCGATCAGCATGATGACCACAAGCCATTAATTTAACTTGCCGATTGATGACGCTGATATTAGGGCAAATCTGTACCCCTTGTTGATCAAGTAAATAAATTAGCTCCACAAACGGATAGCTCATTGCCATGTCGTCAAAAATTTTAGCCGATATGGGTTGTTCAAATAAGTTAATATCACCCACACCAATCAAAATAGACTCTAATAGTTCGTGTACTAAGTGCTCATATTCATGATAGCGCTCAATCACACTTAAATAGCTCATCGCTGCCATAAAATTTCCTTTTGATAATGACTACTATAAATAAAGCAGTTTTAATGCCAAAAAAATAAACTATTACTTTTAGTTACTTAAGAAAATTAATACTAAAGCGTTGCGATATATCATGCTAAATTGCACTAAAACAGTGCTGATTACCTGGTCATTTTTTCATTGCGGCTTTGTGATCAACATCTGCTAATATGCACATTAGTATTGCTTACAACATTATCCAGATTAGGAAAAGACAATGTCTGACTCTTTATTGCGTTATCAACAAGATATTCGTCGTTTTTCTGATGAATTAATTCGTATCCAAGCACCGATTAAAATTTTAGACTCGATAAAATGGCCTCGACAAGTTGAAGAGGATTTTTTAGCTAAAAAAAGTAAAGAGTTGCCTAATATCAGCAATGATTTCTATCAGTCAATTCCGCTGTCATTTAACGCAGAGCAAACTCAAACGGACTTACAAGGTTTAAAGAGTGCCGTTGAGCGAGGATTAGGTAAACGCGATAAATTAGGCAAAATTTTACTGGCGAACATTGACCAATATCGAATAGTAATAGATATGCTGCATAACCGCGGCAAGCCAATGTTTGGTAAACTTAGCCAAGAATTATACGGCAGTGCCAGCCACAAATTACATGGCGATCGTCATACAGTACGCCAATTGGGCGATCGCTTAAGCCATATATTTTCGCTGCCAGCAGCGCGCCACATGAGTAGCCGTCACCCTAAAATAGTTACCGCCCCAGAAGCGGTAAATATTCTTAGCGAACGCTTAGTGAAGTATTTTCATAACGATGAAATTCACGTTAAATTGAGCGATGGTATTGTCTCTGATGCCGCTGTAGGTGGCGATACGGTTAAGCTCAATACCCGCGCCATGTTCAGCGAATCGGATCTCAATGTATATGAAGTCCATGAAGGCTGGGTTCATGTGGGCACTACACTCAACGGACGCGCCCAACCACATGCGACTTGGCTCAGTGTCGGTTCTCCACGAGTGACAGCCTCACAAGAAGGCTTAGCGGTATTAATGGAAATGCTTACATTAAGCTCAAACCCAGGCCGAGCTCGACGTATTAGTGACCGCGTATCAGCGGTAGACATGGCAGAACAAGGAGCCGATTTTATTGAAGTGTATCGCTACTTTAGAAATCTTAACCTAAGTTCACAAGACAGCTATCGTGTGACTCAACGGGTATTTCGTGGCGGCATGGTCGGCGGTGGTAGCTTTTTTACCAAAGATATTTCTTACGTGCGCGGTTATGTTGAAAACATTAACTTCATTCGAAGTGCCATTAGCACTGGATTGCCAGAGTTAATCCCTATGCTATTTCTAGGTAAATTAGCCATCGAAGATATTCCGGTACTTTATCAAGCCTATCAAGAAGGTATTATTGCCCATCCGAAATACCTACCACCTATGTTTGAAGACATTAGCGGTCTTTATGCTTGGTTTGGTTTTGCCTCAGGCATAGGCAACATCGACCTAAAAGGGGTGCAACGTCATTTTGCCCGCCAATTTAAAAATGTAACCCCTACCTCAGCAGTCGACTTGTTTGAGGATTCAGAGTTTGATAACAACTTTGAATAAACCACACAGATAATCTAACAGGCTAAGTGTGATATCGTCGCTCTTAGCCTGTTAAAAAACACAGCAAGACCGCTTAATACAGCGTAAATTAACGCCTATTACATGGCTGTCATAAACGTTAAAAACGCCTAAAGCTAAAAACCACGATCAATAAAATATGCCTCACCATTACACTCTAAATACACAGCGCATGATAAATAATTAACTTTGCCGCATTGCTTCATCACAATGGCATTACCGCCTCGTTGGGTCACTTGTAATTTGAGTGACTTAGTCATTGAAGATAAACTTGGAAGATCATCTAACTTTTCAGGATCCGATGAATTTTCACAATATGATGTCGTAACCTCACCCAAAAACTGCGCTTTAAACCTAGACATTTCTGCTGAGGTGTAGGTATCAACCCCTGCTATTGTGGCGTTACCGAGCGCAATTGTACCCGCATTGGTTCGCAGTGACAGGTTAGAACATCCCGACACAAATACCATACTCAAGATGGCTGCAACAGAGACAATAAAGACGACATGTTTCATAAAAAATCCTTTTAAAAAAGCATGTTCATCAATCTGCTGATAAACATGCCTAAAAATCATTATTTGGCTAAAGTTATCCTAAAATAACCACACTTAGCCAACTATTGACGACAATATTAGTTGGCTTTGGATTTTGCGTTAAGTGCGCGTTGCTTAATAAAATACTCACGGGTTAAGCCAAACACCACTGGACTTAATAACACTAAGGCGATTAAGTTGGGAATCGCCATCATCGCATTTAATGTATCGGCTAATAACCAAATAAACTCTAACGAACTGACAGCTCCTAACGGCACGACCAAAGTCCAAAGTAAACGAAACGGTTTTACCGCTTTATCACCGAGTAAGTATTGAACACACTTCTCGCTGTAAAAGCTCCAACCTAAGATGGTGGTAAAGGCAAATATCGCCAATGCTATGGCGACAATGTAATTACCCATAGGCAAGGCATCAGAAAATGCCAAAGAGGTTAATGCCGCGCCGTTTTCACCAGAGGTCCAGGCACCAGAAACAATAATCGCTAAACCAGTAATTGAACACACAATAAGAGTGTCAATAAACGTACCTAGCATGGCCACTAAACCTTGCTTCACTGGGTTATTAGTTTGCGCTGCAGCATGAGCAATCGGTGCACTACCCAAACCTGCCTCATTTGAAAACACTCCACGGGCCACACCAAACCGAATGGCGGCCCATACCGCTGCGCCCGCAAAACCACCTTGGGCCGCTACGGGATTAAAGGCACTTTCAATAATTAACATAAAGGCTGCAGGTACTTGCTCCGCATTAACAATCAATACTGCTAAACCCGCGGTAATATAAAACACTGTCATCAATGGCACCAACTTACCTGCCACTTCAGCAATACGCTTAATCCCGCCCATAAGTACGGCGCCCACCAACACCATCAACACCACACCGGTCACCCAATTGGGTACGCCAAAATTACTGCTCATCGCATCAGCAACTGAGTTAGCTTGTACAGTATTACCAATACCAAAACCGGCAATAGAGCCAAAAATAGCAAAAGCTGTACCTAACCAAGCCCACTTGCTACCTAAGCCATTTTTGATGTAGTACATCGGCCCGCCAACATGATTACCATTAGCATCTGTTTCTCGAAACTTAACCGCCAAAACCGCTTCTGAAAACTTGGTTGCCATACCCACCAGCGCAGTACACCACATCCAAAATAGTGCACCAGGGCCACCAATAAAAATGGCCGTAGCGACACCCGCAATGTTACCGGTACCTATGGTGGCCGATAATGAAGTCATGAGGGCATTAAAGGGACTGACATCGCCTTTTTCACTTTCGTCGGTAACCTGACGACCCGCCCATAATAATTTAAAACCTCGATTTAGCTTTAAAATAGGCATGAACTTTAAACCAATCGACAGAAACAGCCCGACACCTAAAATCATAATTAGCATGGGAACGCCCCATACTATACCGTTAATCATACTGACAAATTGCGTGACTGCTTCCATGTAAAAAACCTCGTAATGAGTAATGACTTATGTCTAAAGTTATAATTATTATTCAACGTACTGTTATTAAACGTACTGTTATTATTTTTCAACGGCCCAATTCCGTTGAAACAGAATATTTTTTAGATTACCTCGGTTTAGTTAACCATAGCAACCATACATATGCGGACCTCAATCATCTTCAAAATGATAATCCTACAGCAATAACAAACGGACCAAAGCATTAGTAGTCTATTGTTCGAGAACGACTTTTAACGTGTCCAAACCTTGCTGTAAGTCAGCACCTATCATGGTTTTGAAGTCGACAAACAACAGCATTAAGTTCGTTGGATACGCAAAGTGACCGCTAAAACCCCAATTAACTTTTGTTTGATTCGCGTTCACCGCTTCGGTCGTCATATAAGCAGGTGCTGTCGCTTCGAAGGGGGAAATAAACCGTAATTCAAAATCGATGCGTTTGCCTTCCTCTATGGCAATAATCTGTTGCTCACCAACACCCACATCAGGATGTTCACTTGCCCATGCAGATACAAAGCCCACTGTCGCATCAGTACCGTGGTAGATTTTCACCATATCGGGATCAATTTGCGCCCATTGACTAAAGTTATCTTGGTTTTTTAGATGTTTCACGTAATCAAAAACCTCAGCAACCGGTTTGTCTATCGTGATAGTGCGAGTGACTGAATAGTCTTGTTGAATAAATAGCGCCACCACAAAAGGCATAGCGATAATAACCGCGACCGCAACGATAATTTTTCTAAACATTATTATTATCCTCTGGCACACAGGCTTATCTGTCAGCATGTTAGGATTACAGGCTAAAAACCAATATTCTCAGTATACCGACTAACGACGGGCTAACAATAAGAAATTAACATTGGGTTAACAATTGGTTAATTTTTGTTGTTATTCTTGCGGTGGTTATTATTACGATTAGGGAAAGTAAATATCGACCGGTTCAATAGCGGATTGCTGGACTAACTTAGCCATACAAGACTGACAAATACATTGGTTATCAGCTAAATCAACCAAAGAAGAGTTTGCTTTATACTGCGCAATAACCGAAGGCATATCCAGTGCTTGCTTAGCACACCAACATGCATCTATGGCTAATCCTTGCTCCATAGCACAAGTATTGGCTTGTTGGCAGAGTGGACACGATTGTGCCGCAGAGATGAATGATGTCATTGCCCAACCTATGATAGTGATGATAAAGAAGAAGCGAGACTTAACATACTGCCATTTATCATCACTATGCTCAATAAGCGCTACGGTCATAACATTCATGTCCGTAGGTTATACTCACAAAAATGCCCACTAAACACTCGCTTAATGGGCATGATGACTACAGATAATGTCATATACCGTTAAATAACCTCACTTAAAACTAGCGTTAAAGGCTAGTTTTTAAGCGGAAAAACTGGATGTGACTCAGCCCCCAAAACAGGTTTACCTGCAACAGATTGACCGTAATATCCTTGATGCTGATGATAGGCTGCTTGAGTTTTGCTTACATCACCGTTAAAGCGAGGATCTTGTGGGCGATCAAACGAATTAAGGTAAGCCGCTACATCCCAAGCTTGTTGAGGTGTGAGTTGCACACTTTTACCTAAGGGCATATTTTCATAAATAAAGTCAGCCGCCGTATTAACCCTGTGCATGCCAGCGCCCCAATTAAAACTTTGAGGCCCCCATAATGGTGGTAATGCGGCAACACCAGCAATAATTTGTCCTTGGCCATTTTCACCATGACATGCCTGGCAATGTGCTTGATACACAACCAAGCCGCGCTCAGGAGAATAAGCTAACTCAGGTTGAGGCGCTTTAGGGAAACCACGTCCAGGCAATTGGCTTAGCGCGGTGATATCTAAGTTTTTGGCAATGGCCGCAGGCATAGAAAAATCATCCCGTTTACCACCTTTAACCAACTCCACATCAGACAATTCAGGCACTGGGCCAGTAACCTTGTATTGGTCCATTAATCCGCTCATACCTAACCAGTAAGAATAGGCCGATATTGCCACTAGCTCAGGAGAGTTTTCCGCCGGTGCTTTACCGTTCATCGAATAGGTAAAACAACCTTGTATGCGCTCTTGAAAAGAGTTTACTTTATCATTTTTCTTACGATAAGCAGGATAGGCAAAATATGCCGCCCATAAAGGCGATGAATTAGCTTGTTGCCCTGCATTCATATGACAATTAACACAATTAAGTTGATTACCAACGTACTTATCGCGCAGTTGCTGAGTATTCACAAACAATTGATAACCTAAGCGAACTTTGTCGCCAAACGCCCCCTGCGGAATAGCGGCTAATGGCGCTGGTTGCAGATAAATATCATCAGCTTTTTTATCCATTGAAGGTAACGCAGCTTGTCGATCGGGTAGTGTCGTTGCAGCGTTAACGGGAGCCAGTCCAGGCGCAACATCAATGGATAGTTCATTGGCCTGCAAAGGCAAGCTAAACAGGACGCCAACGGTCAATAGCGATAATAATTTCATAGCCATGTCCTTATTTTAAATTGGCAAAATATTGCGATAAACCATCAATTTCGGCCGCAGTTAATTTCAACGCAATATTGCCCATCATATTGTCAACATCACCACTGCGAGTGCCATTTTGCCAGGCTAATAACTGGGTTTTAAGGTAACTAGCTTGTTGCCCCGCTAATCGAGGAAATTGCCCACCACCGACTCCGGATGGACCATGGCAACTGGTACAAGCCGGAATAGTGCGCGACCAATCACCTTGAAATGCTAATGCTTCAAAGGGATGACTAATCACAACCTTGTCGCCACGAAATTGTAACGGAATATCTGCCACGGCTTGCTGGCTAAAATATTGTGATACCACCGCAATATTGTCTCCCTGCACGGTGGCAGCCATCGCCAACATAGTAGGATTTTGCCGTTTACCTGCGTGAAACAAGGTAAGTTGATTAGCAATATATTCAGCTGATAACCCGGCTAAACGAGGGCCGATAATATCGATGCCTTGGCCTTGAGCACCATGGCAGGAGGTACACAATTGAGCTACGGCAGGCATAGTGGATGGTGGGGAAGATATTTCTGCTGCTTGAGCTTGCATAACATTAACCATCGTTATGCCAGCTAACACACTGAGCACGTAAAAGGATGTTTTCATCATTACACCTCTTTAGTTATTAACTATGTCATACCACCATAGGCTAAAAAAACTGAAAAATGAATACGGCAAACGTCCAATAGTTAAACAAAAAACCATTAAGATTAACCAAAAACCCCGCTAATGAAACCATTAATGGGGTTGGGAGCAATAACCACTTTGTCTTTTTGCAACAACTCGGTAGCCATACTAACGGGAGACGTTGGTATGGAAGATATTGGTATAAAATATAAATTGTCAGACCTAAGCTATTTAGGCTTTATTTTGGACGCACGCCTAAAGTATGGCAAATAGCATAGGTTAATTCGGCGCGGTTAAGAGTGTAAAAATGAAAATCTTTAACCCCTTCACGAGACAACACTTTTACCATATCAATCGCTACGTTCGCGCCCACCAACTGACGTGTTGCAGGGTCATCATCTAACCCTTCAAACTGACGGTGTAACCAATGCGGAATCGCAACGTTAGTCATATCAGCAAAACGTTTAGTTTGCTTAAAATTAGTCACCGGTAGAATGCCTGGAATAATTTCAACATCGATGCCCGCGGTAACACAGCGATCGCGAAAACGTAAATAGGATTCAACATTAAAGAAAAACTGGGTAATGGCACGGTTAGCACCCGCATCAATTTTTTTCTTCAAGTTAATTAAATCAGCCTGAGCGTTACGGGCATCAGGATGAACCTCAGGATACGCTGCAACCGAAATATCAAAATCTGCCACTGAACGAAGTAAACGTACTAAATCATTAGCAAAGCGAGTCGGCTTTGGACTGCCATCGGGTAAATCACCGCGCAGTGCCACTATGTCTCTTATGCCTGAATTCCAATAATGCTTTGCTAATTCAACTAACTCTTCATCACTGGCATCCACCAAGGTTAAGTGCGGCGCGGCTAGAAGATTAGTTTCTTTCTGGATACGTTCAATCACGCTATGAGTACGATCGCGCACCCCCGAATTGGCACCATAAGTTACTGAAACAAATTTAGGATTTAACGGTTCTAAACGACGAATAGAATTCCACAATATCTCTTCCATCGCAGGCGTTGATGGTGGGAAGAACTCAAAAGACACATTAATATCATTCAGCTCAGACAAGCTCTGATTTAACGACTGGGCATGTTGTGCATGATGAAAAGCCATAATGTATTCCTTCAACTTCTGTAACACTTAGGAGCTAATACCAATTAACTAAAATGATTAATTTAACTTGAATAATTTAGCCGTTTGGACGTCTATATGTCCATATACTAGTTTAACTACATCCTAAGTCAAGCTAAAAAACCACCCATTGGTTAATTTAACCCTAGCGCTAAAATGCAGACAATAAGCGTGGCGCTAATTCACCAGCCAAATTGCTTGAGTCAGTATAAATTTACGGTACACCAACTACTAGTAGTCGCAATATCCATTTTAATGTACTGCCAATTAAGTGGATTACGTACACATCGTTATATTGAACAGTCTTTATTGGCTGCGCCGCGAACCGACACACCATAAGCAATGGGACATGAAATTAACTCAAGATTTAGTATGCGGGTTTGTATACGATGGAAGCCAAACGTAACCTTAATTAAGCTTTATCCGTTGTTTGATGGGTTAAGGTGAACTGAGTTACTAAGCCAAAATCACTCACGCCGCTGAGACAATTTATCGTCATACATAAAAAAGCTACCCTTTAGGTAGCTTTGAAGTAATCAACATAACAGTAAACAAATTACTCGTAATCAGTCGCGTAAGTTTCTTCATAGCTGTGTGAGTAAAGTTCAAACAAGTTACCAAACGGGTCTTCTAAATACACCATTTGTGCTAGCTTGCTGTCGTCTTCTGGGTGGTAACGCATAATATCCATGCGTACTTTACCGCCATATTGCACAGTCCGAGCAATAGCACCTTCAAAGTCATCTGTTTGCAAACAAAAGTGGAAGATACCAAGACGGGTGAAATCAACTTCATGACGTTCTTGACGATCGACCATCTCAAACATCTCAACACCAATGCCGTCTGTCGTGACTAAGTGTGCAATATTAAAGCCTTTAAAGCCTTCACCAAAGACTGCTACACACATTCTACCAATAGCAGTCTTACGTTCTTCTTGCACCTTAGTGTTACCCATTACCACTCGTAAACCCAGCGCTTTAGTATAAAACTCAACCGCTTTATCCATATCGCCAACCATCAAACCTACGTGATTCATTTTCATAACTGACTCCTAAAAACTATTAATTGATTCGTTATTTGTTTCAATGGAGTCATCTTACGCCGAATAAGGTATAAATAAAAATTATCAAACATTATCAAATTAATAATTTAAAATTATTAATTTGAAATAAATAAATAGATTAATTTTATTGAGCAATGGCTTAATCTGAGTCAATAAGACAAATTTAACACAGCAAAAAAGCTTGAAAGCAATCGAGTAAAATTGAAGTTATGGGATTTATAAGTGAGTGGTTAAGCACAGAGGCAATGCACAAAGTGTGAGGGAGATTAATGGCCCAGTCTTTCTATTTCAAGCTCTATTAATAATGCGGTATGTGCATCATTTGCAGCGTATCTTTTCTGATGATCATGTAGCGGAAATATTGACCAATTTGATTGTTGTGCGCTTTTTGATAGCCGTTGATTAAAAAACATCGCAACCGCAACTCTGGCGCCAACGCGTTGTTTAACATGTGCAAAACGCATCACTTTTGAAGAGAGTTCTTCTGTATTAACTAATTTAATTCCAAATTTTCTAAAAAGAATTTTTTTATCTTCTTTCAATCCAAAACCGACCTTTCTTATGGTTGGGTCAGATAATATTTCTGCGATTGCAGTAAAGTTTTCATAAAATTTTGTTGGAAATAAGAATACTGTAGATTTTGTGGCTATCTGAATTAAATGAGGTCCATCACTTACCTCACCTTTTACAAAACAAGGTTTGCTCTCTGTATCAAACCCTAAACAAGAGTGTGTTTTTAACTCCGCGATTGCGCTTATCGAGTCTGCTTCGTTAGTGACAACGATGATATTTTCTAGACTAATACCTTCATAAATGGGTAAATCTCGAATTTGTTCTTTTGTTGGCCTTTCCATTGGATATCCTTACTTTCCAGAGAATGAGTATTTATCTGTGGCGATATTTATAACAGCATAAATCGCTTATTGGCTTTGTCCAATGCCACATTAAATTATCAGGTAACCATTGGTATAACCTAGATACTAATTGTTTGTTTTACTTACATCTTATCTAGCGTTTTCAGAGTTCATTATATTGAGGCCATTAAAGTCTTTCTATAACAGAAAATGTCAATCTGACAAGATGTCAGGTTAGCTTTTTGTATCCGGGTCGTTCTTTGGCATCTGACCTATATGGATATGGAAAATGTCATTATGATGTCAGGAACATCATTGACCATGCCACTACAACATCAATTCGTAAATCCATTAACATCAGATTCCCATCGGAAGCGTTTTCACTTTTATAATAAGATGGGCTGAAGCAGTATAAAACGAGGTCAAAAGCTGGATCTATTTCCGTCGCGACCTTTTCGCAATTGTTGTTTTGTAAATAACGAAAATGTTGCCGGAACGGCAGCGGTCAATTCTTTTATAAAGAGTAAAGAAGGGATTGCTGTTGATCCCCTTTTGGCCAGTGCAGAGTGAAACCATGCGCTCTTAAGCTATTGTGGCCACAGGCCATAAACAACAAAAAAGACCATCTAACATGGTCTTTCAATCATCTTACTCTTGCAGTAAGTCTTTACAAATATGCACCAGATCCGACTGCACTGCCGCAGCAGTCACCTCTCGCCCTGCCCCTGGTCCACGAATAATCAAAGGATTACCTTGATAAAATGCACTGCGAATAACAAACACATTATCCCCCGGAGTTAAGTTAGCGTAAGGATGATTATTATCCACCCACTGTAAACTCACTTCGGCTTGTAGTTTACCTTCAACCTTATCTAACGAAGCAACATAGCGCAAAACTTTATGTTGCTCTGTGGCAGCAACATATTGCTGCAACAAATCCTCATCTAACTCACTAATACGTGATAAAAAGTCTTCCAGTGATAACTCGGCCAAGGCTTTAGGCACTAACGAGTTAAGACTAATATCGTCTAACTCCACCGCCAAACCAATCTCACGCGCTAAAATTAACAGCTTGCGTTGCATATCGCGACCCGATAAATCATCACGTGGATCGGGCTCAGTAATCCCTAAACTGCGTGCCTGAAGCACTAATTCAGAAAACGGTTTACTGCCATTATAGTTTTCAAATAACCAACACAAAGTGCCCGAAAAAATGCCACCCACAGCTTCAATGGTATCGCCACTGTTACGCAAATCATTTAGCGCATGTTGAATAGGTAACCCTGCGCCACAACTGGCGTTATAACGCCAAAACAAACGGCGGTTACTCAGTTGCTGCTTTAATTCGCGATAAAATGGCAATGGCCCAGAACCCGCTAACTTATTGGCACTAACAACATGAATACCACGGGCAAATAGCTGTGGATATTGTAAAGTTAACGCGGCGCTAGCACTGATATCCAACGCGACAATTTCATCGCATGATAACAACGCTAACTGATCAAACAGTTTGTCATAGTCCCACTCAATGCCGTGTTGCTGATAGTCTTGTTGCCATTGATCAAGGTCAATTCCGTCATTGGAAATTAAGGCTTTTTTCGAGCCCACTAACCCCACTAACTCAACGGTGGCTTCAAGCTCATGATCTAATGCTGGGCTAGCGCGTTTAAATAAATCAATCCACGCTTCGCCGATATTACCCACGCCCAGCAATAACACGCCAATGCGCATTCTTGGACCGGCGCAACGGCGATGAACTTTTTGAGTCAATAAGCTCACTTGAGCTTGCGGCACTAAGGTCACTAAACTTAACGCATCTTGATAAACCGGTTTGGCATCGCGGCTCAATAAGCGGGCAAAGCTGCGCCTAAAGTGATGCGCATCGGCACTAACGAGTGCCACTAGGCCTAAATCTGTTTGGGCAATTAACTCTTCAATACCAAATTCACTGCTATGTTGCGTCAGCAGGGCTTGAACTTGTTTGTGGCTTTCTAGTGTTAAGGCAAGCTCAAACTTGTGCTGTGCAAGCGACCAATAAGCTAGCGGCGTAATACCTGCTTTATCCAAAATGGTCAGCAACGGCTCAATGTCTGCGATCATTTTAAAACTAAATAACACTACTTCATTTAAGCTGGTGACCACGGGGGCACTTGCAGATGAACTCAGTGGCGCAATTAAGGTAAAGTCGGTGTGTGAGGCATAACTAGAGCGCACAGCTAAACTTACATCTGTATTAAATAATGGTTGTAAGGTGCGTGAATGCAATACCGGCGAGCCTAAACGTGCTAAGCGATCCGCTTCTGCTAATGACATACTCTTGAGTAATTTTGCATCATTAATTTTATTCGGGTCGGCGTTAAATACCCCTTCAACATCAGTCCAAATAGTCACTCGATCAATGTCGGCTAAACTGGCAATTAAGGTGGCACTAAAATCTGAACCATTACGGCCCAGCAGTAACGTATCACCGTGACGATTTGCACAAATAAAACCTGTGATAACTAAACGCTCTTGCGGGTGTAAAGCTAACAAGGCTTGCACTTTTTCACGCGATTGTGGCACAAGAATATTCGGCACGGCGCCTTCGTCGGCAACTAAAATAGAACATGCATCAACATGAGTCGCTGTCACGCCCATTTCTCGAAGCAATGCGGCCATCAAACGCGCCGACCAACGCTCACCAAAACTCACCACTTGGTTTAATTGGTAGTCATTACGTTGCTCTAAAGACAGTAAACTGACTAATTGAGATTTGTCGGTAGACAAACGTTCGCGTAAATCACGTGCTTGTTCATTTGACAGTAACTGCTCAATTAACGTCTGCTGGTAACTGATTAGAATTTGTAGCTCTTCTTGCCACAATTGACCGCTATCACGCAAACTGAGTAATTTATATAAGAAATTAGTCGTTTTTCCGGCGGCGGATACCACAACTAAATCATCACTTTGACCATGTGTAAGCAAAATATGAGCAACACGGCGATAGCAATCTGCATCCGCTAAACTTGAACCACCAAACTTATGTAAATGACTTCGCGCCATTACTGACTCCTTAAACAACTAATACTTTTATTGCGACTGCTAGACTTCTAATTTGAAATGAATAGTGTGCAAGTGCATGTTTTACTATTTTACTTAATTTGACCGAAACCACAGCAAACTTAAACTCGAATTAAGCGAAATTAAGCTGATTTTATCGCAGTAACCGCTGCTAGGCCTGCTTGAATATCGGCTAAGAGGTCATCTGCATCTTCAATACCGACAGATAGTCTCAATAAAGTGTCTTTAATACCAGCCTGTTGCCTTGCCTGTGGGTCCATTGCACGATGGGTCATCGTAGCCGGAACGGCGACTAAACTTTCCACTCCGCCTAAACTTTCAGCAACACTAAATAAAGAGAGTGCCTGTAAAAAGGCCACAACTTCAGCTTCGCCACCAATTAACTCAAAACTTAACATAGCGCCAAAGCCTTGTTGTTGTTTTGCGGCTATTTCGTGACCTGGATGATCTTTTAGTCCGGGATAATACACTTTAGCCACTACGCCACTGCTATTAAGTAACTCAACAATTTTTTGGGCATTACGTTGATGTTCACGAATGCGCACCGCTAAAGTGCGTAAGCCGCGTAAGGTTAAGTAGCTGTCAAATGCTGAACCGGTAAGCCCTAGCGTGTTTGACCACCAATGTAATAACTCACCCACTTCAGCATCTTTGGCTACTACTGCGCCGCCAACCACATCACTGTGACCGTTAATGTATTTGGTGGTTGAGTGAATAACGATGTCGGCACCCAATAGCAAAGGTTGCTGTAATATTGGCGATAAAAAGGTGTTATCAACCGCCACTAACGCGCCTACAGTATGGCAAGCAAGACTAATCGCATTAATATCGACCACCCGCAGTAATGGGTTTGAAGGGGTTTCTAACCACACCATTTTAGGTTTTTGGGCAATGGCTTTACTGAGTGCTTGAGGATCTGTTTGATCAATAACTAATAACCTAAATTGGCCTTTTTTAGCCAAATTAGTAAATAAGCGATAACTACCACCATAACAATCGTGCGGCACAACCAATAAATCATCTGGCCCCAGTAAACTGGTCACTAGGGTAATGGCGGCCATGCCAGTGCATGTCACCACACCGGTGGCACCTTGCTCAAGTTTTGCCAGTGCCTCACCCAAAATACAACGTGTTGGATTACCCGAACGACTGTAATCAAACTCGCGTGGATTGTTATGGCCATCAAATGAATAATTGGTCGATAAATAAATAGGTGGCACGATAGCACCATGTTGTGTGTCTGTTTCAATACCTTGGCGAACGGCCAAAGTGGCGCTTTGAAGCTTAGTCATAGTTGACTCCTAAAATATCACAAACACACAAATAGATGTCTAGACGTCTAAATTTACCGAAGAGTTCCCCATCCGTCAATAAAAATAGACGTTTAGACGTCTAAACATCAAGAAATCTATTTGCATCGGGATTAAATAGTAGCAATAATTTGACTAGAGATTGTAACGGTTTAAAATCTGCAGCGTATTTATCGTTAAGGGTAAGTTAATGACTGAGTGGAATGGCGAATATATCAGCCCATATGCCGAACACGGCAAAAAGAATGAACAAGTAAAAAAGATTACGGTTTCTATCCCTTTAAAAGTATTAAAAGTACTGACAGATGAGCGGACGCGTCGCCAGATAAATAATCTGCGCCATGCAACTAACAGTGAACTGTTATGCGAAGCATTTTTGCATGCGTACACAGGTCAACCATTACCTTATGACGGCGATTTATCAAAAGATCAGCCGGATAGCATTCCAAGTGAAGCGAAAAAGTTAATGGATGACATGGGTATCGAGTGGGAAGAGCTCGAATAATTCACTGCTTAGTGATTACCTCACAGACTTTGAAACTGCCCTATAAAAGAAGCAGTGATGTTTTGAAAGAGAACTTATGATGTCATTTATCGATCCAACGACCTTGATTCTGGCATCAATTATCGTGTTTTTTGGCGCGCTAACCCAAAGCTTAATTGGCTTTGGGTTAGCCGTTGTTGCAAGCCCGCTGCTGTATATTGTTAATCCTCAATTAGTTCCCGTACCCATTATTGTTATGGGTTTTGCCATTTCTGCAATGACGCTTTTTCGAGAGCGTGGCCACCTGCAATTTAATGGTTTGCAATATGCCTTACTTGGGCGTATTCCTGGCGGATTTTTAGGCGCTGGACTATTGCTGTTTGCCCCACAAGCCATATTAGGGCTAGTAATTGCGGCGATTGTGTTTATTGCTGTAATTCTTAGTATCTTTCGCTTTACCGCCCCCATTAATCGCCTCAGTTTATTTATCGCAGGGGTATTTTCGGGCATATTTGGTAATATCGCAGCCATCGGCGGCCCGCCAATGGCCATTTTGCTTGCAGGCCGAGATGCAAGTCAATTTAGAGCGGCATTATCAGCCTTCTTCGTGTTTAGCTCATTAATTGCGTTAGCTATATTAGCCATTGTCGGCTTAGTTGAAGTAAAGCATTTATGGTTATCACTGTTATTATTGCCTTCCGTCGTTGCTGGTTATCTTGTTTCTGGCCGATTAATTGGCCGTGTCGATAAAGACAAAACCCGCACCGCAACATTAATTTTGTGCAGTATTAGTGCAACAATATTGGTAATAAAGTCCACCAGTGCATTAATCTAACTAACTTCACTAGCTTCACTAGCCTCACTCACACCACTAGCAGTTTACCCAGTAACACATCCTAGGCGTGGCTGCACATTGCTATGGCGGCCAAACACCTATCGCTCGCCATATAGTCTTCCTAACAAAATCTTGTTCTCTATACAATAGATCTGCATCACACTCATTCATTAGATTTTATTCAATTAACTTTTTTTCAATTAGATTTATCTCATGAACATGATCTACTTCAAATTAACACTACTCCCTTTTAGGTAACATTGTTTACAGCAAAGACATAATGACATCTTGCTAATGCACTTCTAATAATAAGCCCTGTAGAGGATAAAATGATGAACACTTACATAAAGGTCGGTATCGCAATCGCCATTGCATTATCTTTTGGTAGCCAAGTTATGGCAGCTGAAGGTGGTAATCCTAAAAAAGGCAAACACCTGTACAAAAAAGAATGTAAAGCCTGCCACAGTGCCAACAGTGAAGGCCAAGAACTCACCCCGATGACCAAAACCATGAGCCAGTGGGATCGTTTTTTTACACGCGACATGCACAAGGCTAAACCTGCCGTTTTTGAAGCGTTGTCAGAAAAAGACTTAAAAGATATTCAACAGTTTTTATATGACCACGCCGCCGATTCAGACCAACCAGCAACCTGCGGCTAACGCATTAATGCTGAGTGCCTTTTCGTCTTAAGCGAAAGCACCAGCCAATAATCAAACTGAAAAAATAGTGGGGCTTAGCCTCAGGGATTTTTACAACAAAAATTAGCCAAAATGACTTATTTATTTGGCTAATTGGGGAGAAAGACCATGAGAACTCTCATCTCAATATTAGTGGCTAACGCGCTCTTTATGAGCGGCGCAAGCCTAGCAGCAGACACAGATGCACAAAAAATTGCCGATCTTAAACAGCAACTTGCCAGCATTACCGACGATCTCGACGACTTAAACTCACGAGTTGATAAAACCGAACGTCACACCGCCCTAGACAGAGTGGCAATTACGGGTGATTTTAGAACCAAAGCGCATTCATTACATTATCAAAATGTCACTTGGAACCCAGCCATGAACGTTAACTTTTCTGACTTTGGCGCTAAAGCCATGTCAGGAGTGTTTGGCGATCCAAATAGTGCTACCTCACCGTTAGGCCAAATGATGATGGCAAACCCTGATTTAGCCAGCGCGTTTCAAAGCGGTATGCTTCAAGGCGTTATGCCAATGTTGTTAGGCCAAAAAACCCAACAAGACATTGATAACGATATATTTTACACAACTCGATTACGCCTAAACATTGACGCCAAAGTGTGGGATAACGTCAGCTTTGCAGGACGCTTAACCATGTTTAAAAGCTGGGGAGACTCTGCTGGGGTTAAAGTATTCGACTCATGGAATTCATTCACCATGGATGGCACCAGTAGCGGTAGCACCAGTGGTGATGAATTAAAAGTAGAACGCGCCTATTTTAACTGGAAAGACATTAACGGCAGTGGCACTTACCTTTCTATTGGACGTCGTCCATCAACCTACGGTCCACCAAATCATTATCGTGAAAATGAGCTCAGAGGCGGCACGCCATCGGGTCATTTAGTTAACTTCAACTTCGACGGTCTAACCCTAGGTTATGATCTTAGCGATATTACCGGTATTGAAGGCCAAACAGTACGTTTTTGCTATGGCCAAGGCTTTGAATCACAGTACGGCAATGGCGAATTGTTTGGTGACATCATCACCAAAGATACCCATCTCGGCGGGTTTAATATCGACGTGATTAATGACGGTAACCATTTCTTACAGTTCACTTTATTCGGTGCTAAAGATGTCAATGATGGCTTTACGGGCACCATGGCATTCCCGACTCAACTGGCGGGTATCTTTGCCCCAACCATGTATCAAGACATGCAAAAATTTGACAACTTTAACTTTGTCACCCGCGTGCAACCAAGCGGTGTGATTGGTGATTTGTACTTAGGTGGCTTAGGTTATGCCTATGAAACCGATGACGACATGAAAATGTTTGCTTCACTTGGTTGGACTCGTGCAGAACCTAACGGTAATGCCGGTTTGTTCGGTGGCATGCTAAGCGATGCTATATTTGAAGCAGAACTTAACAGCACGGGTACTGAAATTATTATGGTGCCAAAAGAAACTGTTGATAGCGACACCAAAGATGGTTACGGCATTTATGTCGGTATGCAAATACCTGCACCCTACGGAAAGTTCGGCTTGGAATATAACTACGGTTCTAAATACTGGAGTCCCTTCACCCAGGCACAAGACGACCCAATCGGCAGTAAATTAGCCACTCGCGGCCATGTTGCCGAAGCCTATTATATCTTTGATATCAATCCAAAAATGTTTATCAAGTTAGCCGGTTTGTATTACGACTATGAATATACCGGCAGTGGCTCACCTGTAGGTGCGCCAATGAAGGTTGACGATGTGATTGCCGGTAACGCGTTCTCAATGCTACCCGTGGTCGACACCGCCTATGACGTTAATGCTTCACTAACGATTAACTTCTAACCTACATCCCTAACTTGGCCCCCCTGAGCACAAGCTCAGGGGTAAGGACAAACATCATGAAACTATTATCAGCACTGGCTGTATTACTGTTATTGAGCAGTAGCGCGCAGGCTGCATTTAACCACAAAGAGGCGCTAAAAGGGCCTTTTGCTAATGGCCCTGAAGTGACGACACAATGCTTAACCTGCCATAAAGAACATGCTGAAGAGTTTATGAAATCTTCACATTGGACTTGGGAGTTAGAGCAAAAACTACCTGACCGCACTGTGATGCGCGGTAAAAAGAACAGTATTAACAACTTTTGCGTATCGATATCGGGTAACGAACCGCGTTGTACCAGTTGCCATGCCGGTTATGGTTGGAAAGATTCAACATTCGACTTTAAAGACATGACCAAAGTCGATTGCTTAGTCTGCCACGACACCACAGGAACTTACATTAAAGATCCTGCGGGCGCAGGCGAGGCCTTAGCAAGAGTCAATTTAGCCAATGTTGCCCAAAATGTAGGTGCCCCCGTGCGTGACAATTGCGGCAGTTGCCACTTTTACGGTGGCGGCGGTGATGCGGTTAAACACGGCGATTTAGACTCATCAATGTCTTATCCAGACAAAGCGACCGATGTTCACATGGACACCGATGGAAATGACTTCCAGTGTCAAACTTGTCACGTTACTGAAAATCATCAAATTACCGGTAACTCGATGGGCGTATCACCTGGTGGGGAAAACAAAATTGGTTGTGTAAACTGCCATGATGGCGCGCCGCATAAAAATACAAAGCTTAATACCCACTCGGAAACGGTAGCGTGTCAGACGTGTCACATACCCTCATTTGCTAAAAATGAACCCACCAAAATGCGTTGGGATTGGTCACAGGCAGGAGAAGATCTTCCTGAAACAACAGACCAATACGGCAAGCACACCTTTATGAAAAAGAAAGGCAGCTTTATTTGGCAAAAAGACGTTAAACCACAATATGCCTGGTTTAATGGCCGCGCCGATGCGTATATGGCTGGCGATAAAATGGACCCAACTAAAACGGTTAAATTGGCTTATCCATTAGGTGATATTCGCGACCCTAAAGCTAAAATCTACCCATTTAAAGTGCACACGGGTAAGCAAATCTATGATGCTAAACTCAATATTCTAATAACCCCTAAAACGTACGGTGAAGGTGGCTACTGGGATAAGTTTGATTGGGATTTAGCTGCTAAATTAGGTATGGAAGCTAACCCAACCATGGTAGAAAAAGGACTCAAATATAGTGGTCAGCATGGTTTTGTTGAAACTGAGATGTGGTGGCGCATCAACCACATGGTGTCACCAAAAGACAAAGCACTACAGTGTAATGACTGCCACAACAAAGGCGAGCGTTTAGACTGGAAAGCCCTTGGTTATGATGGCGACCCAATGAAAAATCGTAAAGGGATTAAACACACAAAAGCTCAATAAAAATGCAGTAAATTACTAGCGTAAACGATTAACGCAAGCGACTAGTGCAAAGCAAAAAAACCGCCATCGACTTTTACGATGGCGGTTTTTTTATTAGCTAAATCAGAGTCTAAAAATGTAATCCCTGGCACTGAAAATCTTGTTCCATAGCACTGATTGGATCGATAAAGCGCAAGCGTTTAGCCAACAACTGCAACGGCTTATCAAAGTTATTCGGCCCTTTAGGCTGTAATAGTGGATAAAAGCGGTCGTGTAAAATCGGCATACCTAAACTTTGCATATGTACACGTAATTGATGAGTTTTACCGGTAATAGGACTTAACTCAAATAATCCCAAATCCCCCTTAACCGCCACTAAACTGATTTCAGAATGGCTATTGGCCTCGCCTTCAACCACTTGCATGGTAAAGCTTGGATTGGCCGCCACAATACGATTTTTAACCGTCCAATGAATAGGAAGCGCACCAGTATTATCGGCTAATTCACTCTGCAACGTAGGCGTTAATTTAGCGATAGCCTGATAATCTTTAGTGATCTTGTCATCTAAAAACAGCTGGTGATATGCATGGCGTGTTAGCGGATTGAGCGTCATTAACATCACCCCAGCCGTATCTTTATCGAGCCTGTGCGCCGGTGCAACAGTATCAATTTGAGTGGCGATACGTAAACGATGTACTAGGCATTCGTTAACGTAATTACCACCTGGCGTTACCGGTAAAAAATGCGGTTTATAAACAATAATAGTGTCGTTATCTTGATACAACACCTGCTCAATAAACGGCACTTTCGTTTCGGCCAGCACTTCGCGGTAATAATACACTTTCGCAGTGGCTTGATAGGCACTGTCAGTGGTAATTAACTCACCATGTTGCCAATGCACTTTGCCATCATTGATCCGTTGCTGCCACACACTGGCATCGATTTGCTTAAAATGATCGATCAAAAACTCAAGTACTGTGTGGTATTGCTTACCCGCTAATTCATTAGCACGCGGCAACACAATATACGAAGGTTGAGCGGCAATGGCTGCGTTTGGGGTTTGGGAAGATGATTGAAGATGATCCGCAGTGCTATTTGATGAATTAGGCATAAACAACTTGGCTATATAAAGATGAAGGTAAGGTTCAAAACAAGGAGGTATCTTATCAGGCTAGGCCGAAAATGTATCTTGATTATCGCTATATCAATAAGCCTCCATTCATCACCATAAGCGTTATACATCCACATGTGATTTAAGTAACTGCAGTACAAAATCCATGGCTTTGTGGCAATTAGGCTGTTCAACCAACATCAACTTATCACGGTTATACATAGGTAACACTTCTAACCAACGCTGACTCACCCAAGCGGCATCTTCTAAATGAGTTTGTGAATACAATTCCAGTAAATCTGGATTCACTTGATAAAATTGTTCCAGTGCGGCGCTGATAATTTCAAACTCGCCAGCAATGGGTTCATGGCACCAGTTAGCACAAGGGAGGGCGCGGGCAATCCAGCAACCATCTCGTTTTTTTGCCGCCGACAAAATTTTAAGCCGCTGTAAACCCTCAACAACAATACTTAAAGAACCATCCTCTAACTGATTAAAATCAATAATATTACATTGGGTTGCCGCAATATAACAAGGCAGTTCACTATTCACTTTTACTGGCGCGAATGCTAAGCCATAGTAGCCTTTTAGCACATCGGCCACCATGGATAAATCACTCGGTGACACGACTCTAATTTCAAGCCGACCACCGGGTAATAAAACAGTATCTTGAATGAGTAATGCCACTTCTTTTGTTTGCATAACAGCCTCCGACACCATAGGTGAAGTTACTGAACCAAAGTCAAATCAATGAAATAAGTGTAGCAGTGGTTAATAATTCAACAACTTAAGCCGTATAATATAATGCTTATTACCGACATAGCCGATCATTAATCCCACCTTACTCCTCAATAGACCTAGCCCAATACGACTATCTTTCAAAAAAGTACAAAAAACACTCAATAACACTCGAGAAATTATAGCGCTATAAACGCTCAATACGATCCATAATTGTGCCAGACGCGACTATCTCGGCAAACTCGTCAGCTAGTATCTGGCTTTGCTGCACGCTTTGCTGCCAATAAGCAATCCGACTTCCAGTATCTAAATTCTTAAAATCTTCACGATCGGGAATTTTACCAAACGGTAAGCTGGCAATAAATTGCTTACTTGGCGCTAAAATTAAGCCATTATGATAGTTGGCTTTCGCTTTCCGCCACAACAAGGATTTATCAAACCAGCCTGGGCTCATATACGGGTAAAAGTGTGGATACAAACTCAAGCCTGTAGCGGCAGGCAATGGCATATCAAAATGATAATCGGTAATACCGCCATCGTAATAATGGCCTTTTGGCGATCCTTGTAGATCTTTGACTGGATCAAGCAATAACGGGATCGATCCGCTGGCTAATAACCCATGACGTATATTGTCTTGGGTCAATTCAACATGCTTGGTCGGCAAATCCTTTAAACGCCTAAAAGGTGATGCTGCATCTTTGTGGCTTAAAATAACCCGCTCAAAATGCCACCCTAGACTTTTACGATTAATAACATTACTTACCGCCGCCATCGACAAGCCAACCATTAAACCAAACTTGGCATGAATGCGGTTTAAATGACGAGCTCGGCAGGCCACCATATGATGTCGTATTAACGGGTTCGCAATAATATCCGCGCCTTGTTGATCACCTAAAATGCCATCAACAATTTGCAATACCTGGGCACTCACTTGTTCACGAGTGGGCTTTTTTTCATAACGCTGATGAATATAAAAATGCTCCAATCTTTCATAAGCGGCTAATGGATCTTGTTGTGCCATACACGCTAAACGCCATGCACCCGACGATGCGCCCATGGTGTAAAGAGGATCCTGGCGTTGTTTAAAAAACTCACTGAATAAATATTTATCTAAGCCCGCTATCGCTAACCATTTAGGCCCGCCTGATGCAGCAAAAATCTGAGTAAACAATGATTGTTGTAAGCCATTCGCTTCGAGTTGTTCGTAAGCCGTTGGTCCAGCAAGTAAACGTAATGCAGGCAATATACAATCCTTCTTATATTTGTAATGCTGATATCTTGGTAAAACTGTATGCTTTAACGCTAACACGCTATGATATTTTTTGTGGTTATTATCTTACGGAATTTTTATGATTGTTGATACTTTAGCAAATCGTCACCTATACACTTCACTCAGCCCGAGATTAGCAAAAGCCCTAGCTCATCTCGCAGAGACAGACTTTAGTCAACTTGAAGTGGGCAACTACCCGCTTGAAGGCAAAGATATTTTCGTCATCGTCAATGACTATGAAACTAAGCCTAAAGAAATCGAACCCTTTGAAGTTCATCAACAGTATATTGATGTGCAATATGTGGTTAGCGGAGAAGAAGAATTTGGTTATTTACCCTTAACCAATCAAATCCCTTCTAAAGCCTATTTTGCTAAACATGATTACGCTGAATTCGATTATCAATCGAACCAGGATGATGCAGCATTTATTCCGCTAAAAGCGGGCATGTTTGCGCTATTTTTCCCGGGTGATATTCATATGCCGGGCACCAGCGCAATACCGCAAAAAGTCCGTAAGGTAGTGATTAAAGTTCGAGTTTAGCGGTTGCGAGTGTCACGACATCACTCTAAAGATAGCGATAGACTCAATCCAACGATCACTTAATCTATCGATGACTCAGTCCAACTATGGATATTGTCGTTAAAAAATCGCTATTGTATGGATATCAGCTAGAGTTAACACAAGCACATAATACTCATTGATAGAACACCTCGATAGAAAATCTTAATAGCGTTGTTCCTAAGTTAGAAACCAATGTGCGTCTACCCTGTGTTAAATCAAAATAGCCCCGAGACTCTCCGCTTGGGGCTTTTTTTGTTGATTAATAACTCATATCATCAGCAATAACACTCCTGTGGTACGCTGATCCACTGAAGTGGTATTTTTTAATGCGATGAAGATCAATCCTTGTTAAAATCATCACAACTTTATAGGAGAGTCTTTCAATGGCAATGTATGTAGTGGGTCACAAGATCCCTGATTCAGATTCAATTTGTGGTGCTATCGCATTAGCATATTTAAAAAACCAAATCGATGAACCGGCAATTGCAGCCCGTTTAGGCGAATTATCACCAGAAACTGCATTTATTTTGCAAAAATTTGGTTTTGAAGCACCAGAATACAAGACCAGTTACGCTGGCGAAGAAGTCTATATTGTTGACCATTCTGAAATTACTCAAGCGCCAGATGATATCGCTCAAGCGACGATTGTGGGTATTGTTGATCACCATAAATTGGGCGACTTAACCACCTCTACACCGCTAGAATGTTGGATCCGCCCAGTGGGTTGTAGCAACACAATCATCAAGATGATGTACGATTTCTACAAGGTTGATATTCCAGCCAATATCGCTGGTATCATGATGTGCGCTATTTTAAGTGACACGGTAATTTTTAAGTCGCCAACCTGCACTACTGCCGATATTCGCTGCGTTGAAGCCTTAGCTGAAATAGCGGGTATTGAAGACTTTAAAGCCTTAGGCATGGAAATGTTCAAGGTAAAATCCGCTGTTGAAGGCACTCCGCCACGCACACTTGTAATGCGTGACTTTAAAGACTTCAACATGAACGGTAACTTGGTTGGTATAGGTCAATTAGAAGTGATCGACCTTGCTGTATTTGACGACATCAAAGCAGATTTAGAAGCTGATATAGTTAAATTAAAAGTAGAAGGTAATCGTCACAGCGTTTTATTACTGCTAACTGACATCATGAAAGAAGGTTCAGAAATGCTAGTTGCTTCTGATTCAGCAGACTTAACTGAGCGCGCTTACGGTAAACCTACCGTTGATGGCCGCGTATGGTTAGACGGCGTATTAAGCCGTAAGAAACAAGTTGTACCTGCACTGCAAGATGCATTCGCAAAGTAATACTCTGCAAGCAACTTAAAAAAGCTGAATCAATTGATTCAGCTTTTTTTGTGCTTCAACGCCTATCTATTATGTCGATTAACTAACTTGGTATATCACAGCCCCATAGCTCAATGGAAGGCTGCTCAGTGGTAGGCTCACCCACCCAATAACTCATAGAATGGCATTGTTGCCCAGCCTGAGTCGATGACACACATAACTGATAATCACCCGCTTCTGGGGTGCGACCAAGTTTTAGCATCGGCAAAATAGGCAGATTAGGTTTGTAGTGCCAACTGCCATCTTTTAACACCGCATCGGCAGGAATTTCCATTCCTGCGCCACTGCCTTTTACCCTTGCTTGTTCTAAAATAAAGCCTTCATTAGTTAATCGATAATCTTCGGCCCAACGAATTTTCTCAATCGTATGCGTCCAAGATAATGTTATCTGCTCAGCAGGCACTTGTGCCCATATCGTTCCAGCTAAACCCAAACATAGCCCTAGCATTATTCACCCTGCGCTAAACGTTGTAACTTACGAGCACGCCATACGTGTTGTAAAATAAACGCCAGCGCCAAACCAAAACCTAACTCATCACTTAATGGCGTTGCTAAAATTAAACAACCACCCGCAATAAAGCCTAAAATACGTTCCCACCAATATAGGTTTTGTAATAAATAGCCGGTAAATATCACGCCCCAAATACCAATGGCAACGGTCGCTTTAAGCACCACAAAAATAGTATCTAACACGCCGCCACTTTGAAGCATTAATGCTGGATCGTATACCGCCATAAAAGGAATAATAAACCCAGCAATGGCAATTCGAATGGCCCATAAACTGATTTTTAAGCCTTTCTCTTTTGCGATTGGTGCAGCTGCAAAACACGCTAGTGCCACAGGCGGGGTAAGATCAGCCATAATGCCAAAATAAAACACAAACATATGCGACACAATTAACGGCACACCTAAGTCTAGTAACGCAGGTGCAGCAATAGAACTAGTAATAATATAGTTAGGAATAGTGGGAATTCCCATACCTAAAATAAGGCAAGTCACCATAGTCAGTACTAATGATAAAAACAGGTTATCTTGACCAACAGCCAAAATATAACCCGCAAAGGTAGATGCAATACCCGTGAGCGATACCACCCCAATAATTACTCCCACCAGTGCACAAGCAATACCTACAGGTACCGCATGGCGCGCACCTTCAACTAATGCGTGCAAACATAATGTGAGGGTTTCTTTTCCGCCTTTAACAAACCAACAAATCACCACCAGCATGGCGATAACGCCAAACATCACCCCTATGCCTAACTGGAAAAAGCCTGCACATATCACTCCTAAGGCTATCCAAAAAGCAAACCTCATAGCCTTTGATGATAGGTTCAAAATTATCGCCGAACCTAGAATCACAATGGCTGTGAGCGCTAAACCCACCATGCCTGAAAACAGTGGTGTACGCCCTGAAAACAACAACCCAATCAAAATAAATAACGGGATGAGTAAGTACCAACGTAACTTAATCGCCGCCCACGGATCAGGACACTGATCTTTAGGCAGGCCCGATAAATTAGCGCGCTTGGCTTCTAAATGCACCATCCAGAACACAGAGCAAAAATACAATACCGCGGGGATCATCGCCGCTTTAGCAATTTCAATAAATTGTACGTTAATGGTTTCGGCCATAATAAAGGCCACTGCGCCCATAATCGGCGGCATAATTTGGCTACCCATACTGGATGTGGCTTCTACCCCACCCGCAAAAGCCGAGCGATAGCCAAAACGCTTCATTAGCGGAATGGTGAACTGGCCAGTGGTGACCACATTGGCAACCCCCGAACCGGTAATGGTGCCCATGAGTGCTGAAGACACTACCGACACTTTTGCCGGCCCACCCACTTTATGGCCAAATAAACCCATCGCAAAATCGGTAAATAAGCGGATCATCCCTGCTTGCTCTAAAAAAGCACCAAACAGAATAAATAAGAAGATATAGGTCGCTGAGACATAAGTTGGTGTGCCATATAAACCTTCTGTGCCAAAGGCTAACTGGTTAACTATTTGGTCGAAACCATAACCTCGATGCATCAACTCACCGGGTAAATACTCACCAAACAAACCATAAGCTAAAAATATACCGCAGATGATCGGCAATGCAATGCCCATCACTCGCCGTGCAGCTTCAAACACCAAAGCGACTAACACCACACCAATTATCATGTCATTTTGAGTTAAGTCACCAGAGCGCTGAATTAAGTCAGCTTCAAATACCCATTGATATACCGCGGTGGCCATACCCGCTAAGCCCAATAACCAGGCTAATGGTTGCCAAGGCTGACTTTTGCCAACACCCGGATAACTAATAAACACCACTAATAATAAAAAACCCACGTGCACGGCGCGTAATACTTGGGTTGAAACAGGATGAAATGCCGCGGTGGTAATTTGGAAAATAGAAAAAATTAGTGCCACAAAAAATAACGCTTTAGGCCAATCTCGAGTATCGGCACTTAAGCCTTGCTCAGACATTGTCTGGTTATTGGATGGATCGCTCATGGTATGCCTCTGCACTTACTACCGCTAAAAATTGGGGGGATCTAAAAAACAACTAAGCGCTTGCTTGGTTTGGCCAAGCAAGCGCTAGTAAAATTAAAACATGATTTACAGAGCATTTACTTCTTTATAGTAGCGCTCAGCACCTGGGTGCAATGGAATAGGTAAGTTTTTAGTAGCCGTTTCTAAGCTGATATCTTTTGCTGCAGAGTGCGCAGTGCCTAAACGTTCAAGGTTTTCAAACATCAACTTAGTCATTTGATAAGCAATTTCATCAGACACCTTACTGTGGGTTACCAGTAAATTTTGAATCGCAACCGTGCTGATATCAGTCGTTTGACCTTCGTAAGTATTGGCAGCAATCACCCCAACTTGGTAAGCAGGATTATTGATTTTAGCGACCACTTCAGCTGGGATCGCAACAAAGTTAATGGGCATTGTTGCTGCTAAATCACGAATAGCCGCCATACCTAGACCAGATGATTGTAGCGTAGCATCTAATTGACGGTTTTTAATAAGCTCAACAGACTCTGCATAAGGTAAAAATTCCACGGTGCCCATATCGTCATAACTTAACCCTGCTGCAGCTAAAATAGCGCGGGCATTTAACTCAGTACCTGACTTAGGTGCACCAACAGAAATACGTTTGCCTTTTAAATCAGCAAGAGTGTTAATGCCGGCATCTTTATTAGCCACAATTTGAATAAAATTTGGATAGGTTGCGGCAATAACGCGTAACTTATCTAGCGGTTTTTTAAAACCGGCTTCTGCATCTCCAGCCCATGCAGCAGATACTGAATCACCTAGTGCAAGCGCTAACTCACCACGACCCGCTTGCAATAGATTAAGATTTTCAACCGATGCTTTAGTCGCTTGAACAGAGGTTTTAGAGCCTTCAATACCATTATTATACAATTGTGACAGTGCAACACCGATAGGATAATACACACCACTGGTACCGCCGGTGAGAATGTTAATAAAGGTGGGTGCCGCCATAACTGCTGTACTGATAGATAGCGCAGCCGCGGCGCCGATCATGCAAAAGCGTTTGGTTAGTTTCATTTATAATATCCTTATTTTTTATATGGTTATGAATTTTATTGTGCTTTACAATACCACTGACATACCAAGCGACCTATATAGACTAAAGACTAATAACATCGCTAAGAATATTATTTTTAAACTATTTCAGTAACTTCGCTCATACATCAAAAAGTATCTTGAGTTTTTATCATTACCATGGCCTTTAAATGGCTGACTTAATAGCCAAACTGAGCAGACCATAAATACATACTCTTTCTCGAGTATAGTTATTAACATAAAAAAGGTGCCGACAATGTCAGCACCTTCTTAAGGTGTGTAATTATTTATTGTCCGATAAGCAACAAGAATACGATTAAGTGTTACATATCCATACAGTTAGCATAGTAAGTCACAGTTGCAGGCCAATCAGAAAATACCCCGATAACCCCCACATCTTTTGCTAGCACATCTAACAACTCAAAGGTGTCGCCCTCATTATCAATAGCATCGGCAATGCTTTGATAATACCAACCACCACCGCCTTGACTTAGTGGACCTGAACGTTCAAGCGACCAGGCAATAATTTTCAAGCCAGCAGCTTTAGCCGCTTTGGCATATTCAGAAGGTACGATGGCTTTGTTATCATCTAAAGTCACTAACATCCATAATGGCGGCGCGATAATCTTTACCCCATCTGCGGCTAAGGTATCCATGCTCGGTGACCAAGTCGCACTGTTTTGTGGATCAAATCCAGCTTCACTATCACGACCATCAAGGTATACCGCTTGTTCGGCAAACTCTGGCGCGTTTGCTATCCAGTATTTAACATCTTCCAAATTAAACGATTGCGGGAATACCTGTGATGCATCGACCCCCGCAGCGGTATATTCATCTAGCATTTGTTGAGCATAATCTTGTTGAGTAAAACCATCATAGGGCATACTAACACTGGCGGACTTAAGTTCTGGGGTCATCTTTACCCCAGCGGCTTTAAACAGCGTGATACTTTCAGCGTGAGTCATTAAAGTGCCATTGCCTGCATATAAGTCAGTACGCCAATTTGGCGTACCATCCATAAACTCTGCTACCGTGGTGGCTTTGGGATTAAAGCCATCCATTTTACCTTTTAAGGTTTTAAATTCTGCAAGGCTGATGTCGCTAGTACAACAAGTCGCGGTTGCGCTAACACCGTTGGCAGCGTCGGCAGGTGTAAATGGCACAGAGCACTTATTCGCTAATACCGGTATCGCTAAAATATTGGTGGTTGTGGCTAAATCACATTGTGAATGACGGCACACTAACGCTTTGTCGGCGGTAAAAGTCACGTCACATTCCACAATACCTGCGCCAGAATCGATTGCCGCTTGATAGGCTTCTTTAGTGTGCTCAGGAAATTGCATTGATGCACCGCGATGACCAATGGAAAAGTCAGTACGGTAAAATGAGTTTGAAGCACATTGTGCTAATTGACTTTTTAATTCACTGTCTTGCATTTGATCAACTAAAAACAGCGGTCTAGGGCCGACTTGCGCACTGACACTTTTATCCACTTCTGCTGAGGCAGTGTCATCATTATCGTTACTGTTACAACCTGAGACCCATAACATACTGGTCAAAACCGAAATAACACCCAGTGTTACGTTTTTTTGCCTTGTCATCTTATTGCTCCATATTGTCATGCTGTAATGTCAGTGGTTATGCTTGATTGTTGTAATGCACGGCTGATTGACTCATTATCAGCACTAGCTTACAGCATGAATATGACTAAAATATCGAATTAATATGACAATATTAGTTACTGCTGTTTAACCATTGGATCTCAGTCAATATCACTGCTATAGCGCGAATAAGATAAGCGGGGGTCAATTATTAACAATGAGGTTTATCATGCCTAACGCAACACTTTATTATGTTCACGACCCTATGTGCAGTTGGTGTTGGGGATATCGCCCTACATGGGACACCCTGCAAGCTCAACTGCTACAGCAATTTGGCCAACAGCTAAACATCAAATACCTGGTCGGCGGTTTGGCGCCAGATTCTGAACTCCCAATGCCACAACCAATGCAGCAAATGCTCCAACAAACCTGGCATAAGATTAACCAACAATTAGGTACAGAATTTAATCACGACTTTTGGCAGCAGTGCCAACCAAAACGTTCAACGTATCCCGCTTGCAGAGCCACTATTGTTGCTCGCCAATATGGACTGGAGCAGCAAATGATTAACGCCATCCAACAGGCTTATTATTTAAATGCGCGCAACCCATCAGATGTTGCTACCTTAGTCGCTATTGCCACTCAATTAGGTATCCCTGCAGATCTTTTTGATGAACAATTAAGCGCCGTTCAAACCGAAGATCAATTGATCAAAGAAATTAATCTTGCTCGTCAGTTGCCTATTCAAGGGTTTCCTTCATTAGTATTGATGGTTGATAACAACGCTTATCCTATTCGCCTTGATTACCATCAATGGCAAACTAGCTTGGCAGATATCCGTACTCTCTTATCTACAACCCAACCTAGCGAATAAACTCATAAGCACACATTTGTACCTCATGGCTTATTGTCGTGGCTTACTTAATCGGTAAGCCACTATAAGATGTACCAACCTCAAGAGATAAACAGAGAATGACCTTTATTAGCATTTGGTTTTGATGCTCAATATCCTATACTCTCGCACATTAAAAACGGATATCCGGCGTTAAACATAACAAGAGGCAATGAATGGCAGATCGTAAGCGCGGTTTTTTTGGATGGACTTGGTACGTAACGTGGCGTTTTTTAGCTTTACTGACGCTATTGTTGTTGTTGCTCAGATTTGTCCCGCCACCGACAACGTCATTTATGCTGCAAAGTGCTTATCCGGTGTCGCAACATTGGGTCAGTATTGATGAGTTGCCGCCACATATTCCGCTCGCCATGGTGGCCTCTGAAGATCAGTTGTTTCCACAGCACCTAGGGGTCGATTTTAGCGCTATCAGTAAAGCCATTCAGCAGTACGACGATGGCCAGGGTCTTCGTGGTGCCAGTACCATCAGCCAACAAACCGCCAAAAACCTTTTATTATGGCCAGGACAAAGCTTTGTTCGTAAAGGATTAGAAGCCATGTTAGCCGTAGGGCTTGAGGCCATTTGGGGCAAAAAACGCATTTTAGAAGTGTACGTAAATGTGGCCGAATTTGGCAAAGGCATTTATGGCGTAGAAGCCGCTAGCCAGCATTATTTTAATAAACCCGCCAAATATCTTAGCAGCAAAGAAGCGGCAAAACTGGCGGTATTATTGCCCAGTCCGCGTAATCGTAACCCAAACTATTTAACGCCTTACCTTAGCCAACGTGTCGTATGGGTTGAACAGCAAATGAAACAACTGGGCAGCGCTTATTTAACCCCTATTCTTAAATAGCCTGAACTTAAGCAATCAGCTCTTAACGAACCTCCTCTTAAAAAATATAAAATGAGCAATATATTGCTCATTATTCAGCTGTTAGCCGTTAACTGCGCAATATCTTGCGCAAAAGGCACTAATCTGCCGAGTCTCTAGCACTGTTGAACGTTGAAGATGAAAGCCTTAATTAAAGGGATTTGAGCGATTTTTACTGGTAGAATGCAGCCTTATTTCTATTGGCTTTACGATAAAGGCAGGCTATGACCGTTCTTCTGATGACCCCTCCAATGACCCAACTCAATACGCCGTATCCAGCAACAGCGTATTTAACCGGTTTTTTACGTTCACGAGGCTATGAAGCGGTACAGCGAGATCCTGCCATTGAGTTGTTTCTTGAAATGATGACCGCGCCTGCGCTGGAGGTCATTCGTCAGCATGTTGAAGAAAACTTCGAGCACTTTGAAGATGATGAATTACCCGATGCGGTGTTTGATTTTCTGGCGGAGTTTGATCGTTATCATCTCACCGTTGAGCCTGCTATTCGCTTTTTACAAGGCAAAGACCCCAGCCTAGCCATGCGAATTAACACCCGTCGTTTTTTACCCGAAGGCCCTGCATTTGAAGCCATCGCGCAAATGGAAGCCGTGTCGGGCGACGTACTGCAAGCGGCCTTTGGTAACCTTGGCGTGCAAGATAAAGCTAAATTTCTCGCCACGTTATTCATTAACGATCTGTCGAACGTGATCACCCAAGGCGTTGACCCTTACTTTGAGGTCAGTCGTTATGGTGAACGCTTAGCCGCAGCCAACCCAAGCTTTGATAATCTATATGACACCTTAATGGGCGAACCAAGCTTCAGCTCAGACATTTTAGAACAGCTCGTTGAACAATATTTAGAAGACACCCAGCCTAGCGTGGTCGCATTAACCGTGCCGTTCCCCGGTAACATGCTTGGCGCCTTACGCATTGCACAAACCTGTAAAGCCATTAACCCTGATTTACCTATCGTTATGGGTGGCGGCTTTGTCAATACCGAGCTGCGGGCATTAAAAGACCCGCGGGTATTCGAGTTTGTCGACTATATCTGTCTTGATGACGGCGAACGTCCACTAATTACCTTGCTAGAATATTTTGAAGGCAAGCGCGGCATTGAAGAGCTGGTACGCACATACTTTTTGGCAGAAGATGAAAATGGACAGCCTTATGTTCACCTCAATCAAAATACTGAGTTACACGATATTCCTCAATCTGAGGTCGGCGCACCAATATACGATGGCCTGCCATTAACCGAATACCTGTCGTTATGTGAAATGCTCAACCCAATGCACCGCATTTGGAGTGATGGCCGCTGGAATAAATTAACCATCGCCCACGGATGCTATTGGCGTAAATGCAGCTTTTGCGATGTCAGCTTAGATTATATCGACCGCTATGATACCGCTGGCGCAGATATTCTGGTCGACCGCATCGAAGCGCTTGTCGCCGAAACCGGCCAAACCGGTTTTCATTTTGTCGATGAAGCGTTACCGCCAAAAACCTTGTTCGCATTCGCCAAACGATTGATTGAACGTAACGTAGTGATCAGCTGGTGGGGCAATATTCGTTTTGAACGCACCTTTAGCCCTGCACGTTGTCAGCTATTGGCAGACTCAGGCTGTATCGCAGTCAGCGGCGGCCTTGAAGTAGCGTCAGATAGATTATTAAAACTGATGAAAAAAGGCGTCAGTGTTGAGCGCGTTGCCCAGGTCACCAAAGCGTTTAGTGACGCGGGCATTTTGGTACACGCTTATTTGATGTATGGCTTCCCGACTCAAACTGAACAAGAAACCATTGATGCATTAGAAATGGTGCGCCAGTTGATGCAACAAGGTTGTTTCCAGTCAGCCTACTGGCACCGTTTTGTTGCCACCGCCCACAGCCCAATTGGCATGAACCCAGAACAGTTTGGCATCACCCTTGATCCACGCCCTGAGGTATTTTTTGCTGAAAACGATGTTGATTTTACCGACCCAACTGGCACCGATCACGACATGCTCGGCGAAGGCCTACGCAAAGCGCTTTACAACTACATGCACGGCATCGGCTTCGACCAACCCATGAGTTTTTGGTTTGACCAGCGTGTGTCACGCACCACGATGAAGAAAGACATGATTTCAAAATCGATTAGCAATTTTATTTTGAGCCAAGAAGAGTAAATAGAAAGGTTTGGGTTAACCCAACAGTCATTCCCTGATGCCGTCATTCCGGCAATGCTTTTAAGCCGGAGTCCAGATCTACGCCGTCATCCTCGAGTGCTTTTATCGGGGATCCAGGTGTATTTTTTTAATGGCCTGAGACCAAAAAAGTCGTGGCGCTTCGCTTAGTCCAAAAGCTGAAATAGTCACATTTCGTTAGATTGGCTAACCATTACATTCACTCACCGACACGCACAAGTACATCCATGTAGCTCAACCGCCCCGTCCGTGGGGCGGACGGTCGTCTCGCAAATAATCATGATTCAGCTTTTCGGCATTATCTTAATCTGCAGAAATTAAAAACTCAGTCAAAAACTAACAATGGGTGGCATGGTAAATTTCAAATAATTAGCAAATGAGCTAAGGGAACTTGCTGACTACAGAAAAGTTGCCAGATAACCATCACATCAAACAGCGCGTTTTCTCGAGCTATTATTTACTAATAAAGAGTCACTCTAGGTGTTCAGGCTTGTTCAACACTAGGGATAAGGACACTTCTTCGCGCGGCCTATCCTTAGTTAGGCGCACTCGGCACCCTCGACTTCAAATAACTTAAACAAAGGTTCTATTACATCTAAGATATGGAATCCGTATATTAATACAGCAGGAATCGAGTTGTCGAATACAAACGATGATTTGTTGTCACTCGGAACAGGGTATTTGGGTAACCATTTTATTGCATCGGTTAAATGACGCAAAACCATTTTTAATGCTTTAATATCTGTTTCATATTGATGTAAACCAAGTTCAAATATCCCAGCTTCTTCAGCTAACTCAAGCAAGTTATGAGTTAACTTTTTCTTTTTTCCAATTCCTTTTAAACGCGCTTTATCACCCTTCACCTCGACGATAACATTCTCTGGCGCATTCTTAATAATTAAAGCTTTTAACCCATTTTCAATACCAATGCCATAGTGGTAATGAGCATTTATCAAAAGATCTGAACTCATTTTTGTATCATTTAATACATCGGCGTCCATAATCGAATGTAGTATTTTATCAGCTACTTTTTTCTGCACCATTGCATAGTTGAACCAATAAACAGGATTTTTAGCTTTTTCTAAATATTCCTCGATTTCCATTCTAAGCACCCATTCTAAAATTGATCATTATGCAAGAGCGCCTAACGCTTTGCTCACCGGAAAATTAGGAGCGAAGCGAGTAATTTATCCGAGTGCTGCAACTTGTTATATGCATGTTTGATTGTGCATGAAGTAATTGTTTCTAAGATATTCATCTTCACTGACGCAATGAAAGAAAAATCCACGACTTACCGCATCAGACTTATCAATTAAATTTTCTATCAGCTTTAGGTTAACCAATTGCCTTTGGTTTAAACTACTTTTTATAGCCTTTATCTGATCATTACTCGTATCCGACAGAAAAATAGAATACTTTGCAAATAATCCAGCCATGACATCTGATAACTGGACTTCTAAAACCTCTTCGGATTTCACAAAAGAGTAGTTGTTGATAATTCTTCCTTGGTCAACGAGATCATATTCATTGAAAATAACTTCAATCTCTTTTTCTTCATCAAAAACATGCTTGGAGTTTTTGAATAGACATGTATTTCTTAAGTAATAAATAAAAAAGTCTGAAATTAAAATATGATCTTTTTCATTCATTACAAAGAATAGCTCGGTTGAATCTTCAGCCGACTCCATGAATTTAGTTAAAAGGTATCGCCTGTCTTCACTTAAAGCTTTAGAGTTACGTTTAACAAAACCAACTAAAAAACCTGAAAATTCCTTAACTTTATCGCTTTTTATGTTTGGGTATTCAAATTCTCTAAGCTTTTCTAAAAATAGTGCTTCATTATTTACTATCACCTTGTATAAATCACTTTTGATCGACATATGAGATTGTATAAAAAACTGTCGCTCTACAACGTTGAGGTTTTCTATTATTGAATCTACGATATCAACAATTGACCAGTACAAAACATTTAAACTGAAATAATGTATGTAAAAATCGTTATCTAGAATCCATTTTAAGAGAATATTAAGTTTTTCGGATGTTAGAATTCTATCAAATGAGCCTTTACCAATGTGCTTGAGCTTTATTTCCTTTGCTGATTTTTGTAAGCAAAGGCTTTTCTTTAACGAATCAAAGTCTGCACTATGGTATTCACCTTTGTGAACAATTCCAGCTAATACAAAATTACACGCCTTTTCAACATTCAGTCCTTTAGATGTTAAATGCAGCTTTCTAATATTATTAGATTCATCATAATAAAAGGTGAACTTATCATCGACACACTCTAGCTTCTCATACTCAATGGAAGTTCTTCTCATTTCATTTACGTCAAGCTGCATGAATTCCCCAGCGTTAATTATGCATATAACGGCTTATTAAAAAGCCAAATAAATTTAAAGTCGGCAGTTTAAGTTATTGATTAATATCATCCTACATTTAGTATCTTATTGATGTAAAGCCGTTTTATTTAACTCCACTAACAAATAGAAGCGAGCTTGCGCGTTAAAAGTGAACTCAATATTAGAAAAAAATAAAAACACATCAATTTCAATGTGTTGCAAAATTATCGATTTATTATTCGTACTACTTTAGTTTACTTATTAGCCGATTTAACTTAAAAAGACGCCAGTAACCATTACGACTGTTTTTATACCAGTACACACTACATAAAGGTTGGAGAAATTGTTGACACTGGATATTTATCCGACATTTGTAAGCCGGTTACAAACGAGGTTCAAAGCTGGATCGAACCAAATGGTGACCTTTTCGCAGCTGTTGTTTTGTAAATAGCGAAAATGTTGCGGGGCGGCTGGGCCAATTCTTTTATAACGAGTAAAGAGGGAACAGCCGTTGGTTTCCTCTTTACTCTGGTGTGGGTGAAGCGCCACGACGTTAGTGGCCGCAGGCCATAAGTACAAAACTACAAGAAACTAACACCTGGATCCCGGCTCATAAGCATTGCCGGGAAGACGATGGCACGAACCTGAGTAAGTTGATAACTTACTGCCTTTGCTCTTGTATGAGAATAAAACTAAGCCATCCATTTTAGTGATGAATTTAACATCACTATTCTTCAGTTTGATTACGATTGCGTTAACCACAATTCAAATCTATTAATTGACCTTAATTATCAACAGTCTGAGCACGCTATTTCTTTAATCACTCTTGCGGGATTACCGCCGATGACAACATTGTCGCCAAAACTCTTGGTTACCACAGCGCCTGACGCGACAACAACATTATTGCCTAACGTCACACCGGGATTGATCGTAGCGTGACCACCAATCCAACAATTATGGCCTATGGTTACTGGTTTGCCGTACTCTACACCGCTGTTTCTTTTAATAGGGTCGAGTGGATGCGTGGCAGTATAAATTCCTACTTGAGGTGCGATTAAACAATTATCACCAATTCTAACTTCTGCAACGTCTAAAATAACGCAGCCAAAATTGGCATAAAAATTTTCACCGACATGAATATTCACACCATAATCACAGTTAAATGACGACTCAATATGAATGCTACGTCCTGTCGAGCCAAACAATGATTTAACAATGTTCACTCGTTTATCAGCATCACTCACACTGGTTTGATTTAACGTTTCAGTCAATAAACGGGCTTTTAGGCGTAACGCAACCAACTCCGCATCACCGGGATCATAATACTCTCCTGAGAGCATTTTCTCTTTTTCTGTCATATTCCACTCTATTCAAACTAAGCTAAAAAAAAGGCTACAAACTAAGTCTATATAGCCATATTATTACAGAGCAACAAAAATTAATAATACCATCCATTTTTTGTAGCCGTAGTTCAACGTTTCAATCCTTGTTAAATATATGGAAATAGCTTTCTGCACGATTAAACGCATAAATTAATGTGCGTTATCAACAAACTGAGCCCTAAAGAGAAACAGCAAGTAATGCTTTGATCAGCCGATGAATTTTGGGTTTAACCAACCTTTAAGACGCACTATAACCCTACTAAATATAAGAAAAGGTAAGTAGGATCAAGATTATAATATACTAGGTTGATTTCTGATTGTTCTGCATAGAAAATAGCGCCCAGACGCAGTGATAGTTAATATGATAGATAACGCATAGGAACGGCAATAAGATGATGACAAAATGGGCGACACGTTTTTTACAGATGGCCGAACTCGTAGCATCTTGGAGTAAAGATCCCTCCACCCGAGTTGGTGCGGTAATTACCGAAAACAATCGCATCGTATCACTAGGCTTTAATGGTTACCCTCACGGAATATCTGACAGCGCCGAAACCGATAACCGCGAAATGAAACTGCTAAAGACACTTCATGCTGAAGAAAATGCCATATTGCATGCAAAACGCGATCTCAGTAGCTGTGAAATTTGGGTGACTCACTTCCCATGTCCAAATTGTGCTGCCAAGATTATCCAAACCGGATTGCGCGCCGTGCATAGCCCAAAACCCAACGACGACTTCCTGTCACGCTGGGGAGACAAGATTAAAGTCAGCGAAGATATGTTTGAACAAGCGGGCGTTCAAGTCGATTGGATGCAAGTAGATTAACCAAACTGGATCAGAATGTTGGCAGGGTAAATTAGCAACGGCTTAAGTGAATTCAAAAATTAGCTATCTCGGTATTCTTTGTGCTTATAGCCTGCGGCCACTGTTTAAAATATGACCAACCAAGAGGAAGCCCAATGACAAAAGCCAGCCAAATTAATGGCCGAACAGATGGTAGTGTTAGCTCCTTAGTGGTTATGTGCTTCAAGGTTGAACCTGCCGACTATTTAAATTAAGGAAAATATATTTATGAAAAAATTTGGATTTATAGGCTTAGGGATTATGGGTAATGCAATGGCATTAAACTTAGTTAAAGCAGGATTAGATGTAACGGTCTGGAATCGAAATAGTGATAAATGTGCTGAACTCGTTGCACTTGGCGCTCATCAAGGTAAATCACCAAAGCAAGTTGCTGAAACATGCGATATTACTTTTACTATTGTTTCTGATCCTGTCGCTGCGTTAGCTATTTGCAATGGACCTGACGGAGTATTAGCAGGCATTGGAGAAGGTCGCAGTTACATTGATATGTCCACTGTTGACCATGTGACTTCACAAACTATTTCAGCAGCAATCATAAAAGCAGGGGGCCGCTTTTTAGAAGCTCCTATTTCAGGGACGAAAAAACCAGCTGAAGATGGCACGTTAATTATTTTAGCTGCTGGGGACAAGTCTCTTTATGATGATGCTTTACCAGCCTTTGAAATCATGGGGAAAATGTCACCATACCTAGGTGAGATTGGTCAGGGTGCTAAAATGAAACTTGTCGTTAATATGATTATGGGTGGGATGCTAAGCATTTTTAGCGAGGGAATGTCACTTGGCCTTAAAGCAAACCTTGATGGTCAACAGTTGCTAGATATTATTGATGCAGGTGCAATGGCAAACCCAATGTTTAAAATTAAAGGAACAATGTTGTTAGATGAAAATTACACAACAAGTTTCCCGCTCAAACATATGCAAAAAGACATGAGATTAGCTGTCGACTTAGGTGATAAATTAAATTTAACATTGCCTACGGCAGCGATTACAAACGAATCTTTCAAGCAGGCTCGCAAAGCCGGCTATGCAGATGAAGACATAGCTGCAATTTATAAAACAGTGAAATAAAGGTTAATCATTAAAGAAAAATAGATTATCACTTATTGTGCTTCAGAGAGGGTCTTTTAAGTGGTATTACGTAATGGTAAAGGCGAAAAAGACCGTTTGTTACTTTTCCTCAGACCCTGTATCAGATTGTGTGTTGATCGCATTACGGCAGATGCGGAAAACACACCATCACCCAATCTTGCTTTTTCCAAGCATTCATCATGACAAACAAGGGCCAATGAATAAAGGCCGTATTCATAAACGTATCTGCTCGCACTCATTACGCCATTGTTTTGTCTCTCACCTTTTAGATCAAGGCATGGATATATGCTCTCTGCAAATACGACTCTGTCACAATGGCCTCAATACGACGGCTGAATACACACAACGTGAGCAGCGTTATGGACGATTATTAAACCAAGATATTCGCCGTTCGATAGCTGACATGATCCAGTATAAAATAGCAGGTAACCGCTCAATCCATTGGCAGAGTGGTCATTGCCAGAGTGGTCACTGTCAGCATCAGGAAAAATGACCACTCTCCTACGGTAATAAAAACCACAATCAACGCCAAAATATTGATATAAATAGCTTGTTATTTATACATTAGCCAAGATCGTTTTAAAAAACTTAAGCAATTCCCCCCACTAAAAACCAATGCTACTATTTACTATAATAAGTCGAAATCCTCGTTCGGGCTTGTCCAATAGCCAGATACAGTGTCGGCTGTACGACATTTATCGTTATTTTCTATGTTTTTTTAGCCTCAAACTTATAAGTGTTATCAATAGCGAACTGACTATAATAAAACCTAAATTGAATAAGACTTTCCAAAAGTAGGAATAATGACTTTTAGAGGATCCATGTTTGATTTCTTAATTTCTTCTTGAAGGGTCTCAATGGGATCATTATATCCCTCATCAGTTAACTTAAAAGTCCCAAAGTGAATTCCAATCATCTTTTTACTCTCTAGGTCTTTAAATGCTTGTAGAGAATCCTTTGGATTAAGATGGGCATCTTTCATGAACCACCTAGGCTCATAAGCACCAATTGGAATCAAAGAAAGATCCGGTGCACCGAGCTTCTCTTTAATACTTTTAAAGAACTTCCCGTATCCGGTATCTCCAGCAAAGTAGATCTTATAAGCATTTTCAATATAGAATCCGCCCCAAAGCATTTCTCTTTTATCGAATATGCCTCTAGCCGACCAGTGCTGTGCGGGAACAAAAGTGATTTTAGTTTTATTCGTTGTTATACTTTGCCACCAATCCAGATCGACAGCCGAATTAATTCCGTTATCCTCTAAAAATGACTTTGTTTTCAACCCTGCAACGAATTTAGGAGCATCTCTGTCGTTTAAGCGCTTGAGCGTATCAAGATCTAGGTGGTCATAATGATTATGAGATATAAGAACGATATCAATTGAAGGCAGATCATCAAAGGCAATACCAGGTTTAACCGCTCTCTTGGGTCCAGCAAATTGAACAGGTGAAGCTCTGAGTGAATATTGAGGATCTGTTAATATGTTTAAATTATCAACCTGAATAAGAACTGATGCATGGTTGATTACAGTAATAATCGGCTTTACTGATCTTTGGCTAGCAGGTTTAAACTGCTTGGAATCAATTTCATCTGGCCAAGGAGTAGATTCACTCATACTGTCCATTTGCCACTTGAGCAGATCAAATATACTTTTATCTTCAAAGGGCTCGATGTTATCAAATTTAACACCATCAAAAGGGGCATTAGTCTTTGCATGAGGTTGATATGTGCAGGAGGAAAGTAAAACGGTAAATATTAACACTGATAATTTTTTCATTTAGCTTGCTCATTTTTTCTTAGTATTTATGTAAAACCAAAACACATTATGTAACCTATAAACTTAGGTATTAAATTAAAGATTGACGTGGTGCATAGGTATAGCCGCGAGGCATCTTGGCTGGCAGAAGGACTTTCAAGCTAACAGCATCAAACATCGCGCGGTAGTATCCGTTGTAAATTAGGAAAAAAGTACGGCGAAGACCAAAATACACTCACAAAGCGCCGATAATTTACAGGGCATTAAACGAAGATATCAAGCAGGTTCATACCGCTGGCAGACCTACATTATAAGGGAGTCCGACAGAGCCCAGCTAAGGGGCAATTTGTAAGTTAAAGCCTTTGTAAGAAAGTGGCGAAGCCATGCACAAATGCGCGACTTACCAATTGTCTAGCAAACTAAGCTTACGATACCTGAGCGATTAATTATATTTTTTTAAGGGAATCATTAATATCGTCAGTGCCCTTAATTGAGCCGCTACATACATCTCCTTCTTTTACACCTGCAAGCCATTTTTTAAGATATTCGACTCTTTGTAATGTCTGTTTTGTTTCTATGCCCATTGCACACATGCGATATATGCTGCCATATTGTAATTGTTTGTCTGCTAGAGGAAAGCTCATTTCTAAGTCGGCATCACGTAATTTAATCCATGCGAGTTGTGAAGCTTTAAGTTTAGATAAGAATTCTTTGTCGTCAGCATAAACTTTCCGAATCAGATTATATACTCTGTTAAGTTCAGCATCTGCCTTTGTTAAATTAACTCCCTGGCAGAGAGTCATTTCACGTTGTGTTTGTGCCTTTTCTAAACAAATATCAACTTCTGAACTACAAGCAGAAGATGAAAGAAAAATACTTAATATTATTAGTGAGCTTAATTTTTTCATACATTGCCTTAAAATATAACGTCCTGTTAAGGGACAAAAAATGGTTGGCTAAAATAAGCGATGAAGGAGCAAATAGCCAATTGTTATTTGACCTTGTTTAACAGCTTGATACTTATTAAGTCCTTTCCCTAGCAAGCCGCATCAGCGGTATGCTTAAGGTGACTAAACCAATAGAAGAAAGCTCAATGAGACTTTATAATAACTCACATCGATACTACCGTAGTATCGATTTACATCCACGTTTACTTTACGTCTGCATCATTGATTCTAAAAGAGAAGTTGGCGCTCATAAAAAAATTGGTGTTGACAAAGATGACTTATTGAACATTTTCAAACCTTATATTGACTAAAATAAGCAAGACTAAATTATGCCACCCAGCTTTTGAACATTAACTTGTAAACACTTTGGTAAATGCACTATTCATTTCCAAGAGCCCTGACGCCCCATTAAGAGGCTAAAAATAGTGCGCTAAAATGGAGCGAAGCCAACAGCCCACTGTTTTTAGTCCTTGTTTAACTTCTTAGTTAGAGCTTACTTGTGAGGCCCTCTTACGGTGTATTTTTATATATAAGTAGAAAAATATAAACCATGTGATACTAATTATTCCTGGTGTCATGGCTTCGAGGTATGAACCTAAAGCAAGATTATATTCCCCATTTTTTGATAAAAAAACAATCGTAAAATCTCCTGGATAATAATTGGCTGCAAACTTCTTCTTTGAGCTACATATTGCAATATCACCTGGCTTGGCATTTCTGATAATAACGTTTTCGTTGGTAGATAAAATGTTAAGTTCAACTTCCAAAGAGCAAGCTTCACGACCAAAAAGATCTTCATATCCAAAATAAGACTCTATCACTTCAGCTTCGACACTTTTAGAATCTGACGTTTGAAAAACTTCATAAACAAGCGCAGGGGTGAAAACAACCACACCAAAAAAACTAAAAAATGTCAGGGCAAAAAAACATATACCTTTAATCTTCTCCATAACAAAATTGATCCTTGGAAACCCTAACGGCTTATTGAAGGACTTGCTCAGTAAAGCCAATCCCCTTAACTTATTGATTAATATCATCCTACATTTTCTATCTTATTGTTGCAAAGCGATAAAATATTACTCGGCCTCTACATCACGACGTTAGTGACCATAGGTGAAGAACATAAAAACAGCTGACTCACTGATAAAAGCATTCGAGGATGACGCCTAGAGCTGGATTCTGGCTGGCTCTACACCATTACCGAAATAACGGTAGGCTTGGCCTACTCAATGTGTCACTTTAGACAGGTAACTTTTATCAGAAAACATAACAATGATATGGTTAACTTGAACGCCTCAAACGTTCATCATGCGTTATCACGTATTAGCTCAATCCAAGGGGATCACATGAATATACTGCAACGTTATCGTCTACTGCCCACCAACATATTAATGTGTTGTTTGTTTTTCAGCGTGGGAGTGTACAGTGTGGGAGTGAATAGTGCAGAAAGTACGGCGAATATCGACACCAGCAAACTGGGGGATATAAAAGCGGTTAAGTTTAATAACCCACAAGTGATGACCTCGGGTTTACCCACAGAGCAGCAATTTGAACAACTTGCTCAAGCTGGTATTAAAACCGTAATAAACCTGATCCCTAACGACAACCCAAATGCGCTACCAAATGAGCAACAGATCGTCACTCAACTGGGCATGAACTATCACAATATCAATGTCGATTGGCAAAATCCTACACAAGAAAACCTAGCGCAGTTTTATAGCCTGATGCAGCAAAATGGCGATGCACCAGTGCTAGTGCATTGCGCCGCTAATTACCGTGCCTCTGCATTTTATTATTTATACCAAACTCACCAAAATAACGCGCCGTCAATGGCCGAGGCACTGACGCCCTGGGGCGATTTACAACAAAGCTTTGCAGAATACCCACAGTGGAAAAAGTTGATAGAAGACGTACAAGCTCAATAATATATTAGAGAAATCGATAATATTGATGGTACGATGATGTTGTTCAAATTTCAGGCTCATCATGTACCTACAGTTTGTTTTAAGGAAAAAACAACTATGTTGAAATCGATTATCGTCTTTATTTGTGTTTTATTTTTAACTTACTTTTGTTACTCATATTTTAGTCAACAAGCGACTAACTCTATTGATCTGCCAGATGTCGCGTCTACAACAAGCTCTGAGCCTCAAACCACATCAAATAGTATACCGAATACAAGTGATGAGATAATCGCAGAAGTACCCAATGATATTGAATTAAACACTAGTGTAGTCACCGAGGTTAATGAAGATTTCTTCAACCAATTTACCCATTTGAATAAAAATCATTTTCAGAGTTCTGAACAGTTAACGTCAGGCTTTATAAATGAAGATGGTGAGGTATCTAAAGCGGCTCTAGAGGATACATTTAAAGCGAGTAATTTTGACGAGTTTATTGAACAAGTTGATTCTATAGAAAAATCAGAAAATGCAGCAATACGTGAAGCCACTTTAGCTCAAAGTTTATATCAGTTAGAAGATATTCAAGTTTATTCTGAACGTTATTCTTGCGCTGGAAAAATTTGTTTAGTGTCTTTTAACTTTGATGGTAATGATGAAAACACTGCTGAATTGTCTAAATTTACTGCCAACTATTCCTTTACCAATATCATTGAAGGTGAAAATGGTACTAAGCAATTTAAAGCCGTTTACATTGAAACAGATGACCCATCGACGCTCAGTCTAAGTTACTAATAATGATATTAAGTTAAATGGTTTATGTGCAGCAGGAATGCTGCACTTGATGATGAAGGCTTAACGTTATGCCCTTGTCTGTGACTATACCAGGTCAATATCGGGCCAATATCAGGCAAGTGACAATGCAAATAACGTTATCTACTGCGGCGTACCAGCACTGTTCAAATCCATTTTATACACAGGTGCAGGAATAGTCTCTGAGGTGATATAAATACTCTGGCCATCTTGACTAAATCCTACCGCTTCGGCTTGTTTTATTGCTGGCAGAGCAATCTGTTGTGGCGTTGTAGAAAACAACGTTAACCAATCACCTGTCTCGGTCTCGGTTTGAGTAAAATAGAACGCGTGAGTGTAGGTTAATACCACCGCCGATAAACCATCAGCTGATATATCCATGGCTGTAGGTTTTCCGGCAAAACCAATCCAGGTATAGATACTGGCATAATCGAGTATCGCGGTTGGTAATGGCGCGATTTCGCCCAGTTTTTTGGCTTGCTTGCTAACCATTTGAACCGATGAATTGTTTGAAGCACGGTGTCCTAAAGCTGGAGCAATTAAAGGTAGCTCATATAATATTGGCAGCGTATCGCGTTTGGTCAATAGCAGTATTTTACCCTTTACACTATCTACCGCGACAGATTCACAATCGTGAGACCCATCTGGGTAGGTAAATGTCATGCTCCAAACGGGTTTAGCCGACAGTGTTTTTTGGCCATTCAGTTGGCTTAAATCAGGCTCTTTGATCAGATGTAGCTGATACTGCGATCGTTTCGCCTGGTTATCACCCACATCGGCGATCAATAAATACGATTCACCTTGGTAAACGAACGAGGCGATGTCTTCCCAATCGTTATTCTTAACGCCTGTAATGTTAACTGTCGCCAACTGATGACCTTGGCTATCAATGGCAAAAATCCTTGCGGTGTCACCACTGTCGTTATGTACCCACAATATATTGTCGTTGAGCCTCGATACCGCGAATCCGCTGGCTTCGTCAATAGACGGCGCTGTAATGCTGCCCGCTTGGCTCATGCCTGTTGGCATCGCACAAGCACTGGTCGATAACGCCAATATTAAATACAAAAACAGAGAAAGACGGTTAAACATAATGATGAGTTACTCGAACAGTCGCAGGCAAAAGTTGGTGTATTCTAACAACAATATCCGAGATTATTACTAAAAAGATAAAAAAACGACTAACTCATATTCATCGACACTTTAAAGATTACTGATTTGTTATAGCCATGCTCGTTCAAATGCATTTGTCATATCAAATGGTTTGTTAATACCTTCCACTGACTGTAGTTTACTTCGGTATCCTGCGGGTAATGAATCAAACTTTTTTTGCGCTTTCAATTCTGAAACAGAAAATATTAACAATTTTATTTTGTCTATTTCTTGACTGACAAAAGTATTTTGATTTTTCTTATTTTCATATTCTAAGTCTAAAAGCACTTGGAGTAACGCTGTGTATTCATCTCCAACACAAAGCCTCATCGCTTTAAGATGTAAATAACCTAAAGCCTCGCCAGCTGAAATGGGTAACTGTTTCAGAATGTCTATACTGTTCTCAGATAATTGATTCATTTTTGAAATACTTAAACATTTATCATGTTTGACTTCAAAGGCAGTAAATTTATCACTCAATACATTCATACCAAAATCTAAGTACTCATCAGCCAAAACTTGTGAAGATGAGGTAATTAAGATAAAAAATAAAAACGATAATATCTTCATTTTACTTTACAACCATAGTGGACTGACTTCCAAAACAACCTCTCCTTTGATGAGATTTCAGATCTTAACATTTGCATACCTGCAATTGTTTCAATTTGATTGTTTGCAAACCTATCAAGCGAAGAGAAAGTCTTAAAAAAATACTCCCAGTTTGTAGAGTAAATACTATAAGAAGTTTGACTTGTATTACTAGACACAGATTTGAAAGCTAAAGTATTTCCAACTACATTATTTGAAGCTTTGGCATTAACGCCTAAACCACCAAAAATAAGAATCAATTGACCGAGCAATGTAACCCACAAGCCAGTATCTTTACTTTTTAAAATATCATTTATCGAATTTATTGCTTCAATACTCGTTGCATCAAGCTCTAAATCTACTATTGTTGGACAAACTTTCTATCCATGACAATTAATCCATTAATTTAATTTATTATTGAAAATAGCAAACGGCGTTTTTCAAGACAGTTGTCGCCTAAATTGTTAAGCAGCTTCTTTGTGTTGCTCTGGATTTAACTCCACAGCGCCTATTGGCTGCCAGTTTCGCTCTTCTTTTGACCATCGCTCTGGATGTTCATTTCTTTTTGTCTGATACAACGCTTTTCGCTTCGCCAGTATTCCCACATCAAGACCATCATGCCTCTGGTTTGGTGTCACAAACTTAATCCTGCTATGGCGATGCTCGTTGTTGTACCAATAAACAAATTCATTGACCCATTTACGCGCGGCTTCTAACGACTTAAAACCTTCACTAGGCCAACGTGGATGATACTTTACCGTTCTAAATAGCGATTCTGAGTACGGATTGTCATTACTTACCCTTGGACGGCTTCGTGAGGTCACAACGCCTAAATCGTACATCTTAGCTCGCATCGTCAAGCTCTTCATGGGCGCGCCATTATCTGAGTGCAACACAACGTCTTTCTTTAAGCATTTCTCTGACCAGACCGTACGCTCTAGTAGTGCTGCAGCTTGCTCACCTGTTTCACTGTCGTGAACTTCCCAACCGACGATTTTTCGACTGTAAATATCTTCTATCATGTACAGATAATAGTGCTTTCCTATCACCGTTGTAGGCAGGTAACTGATATCCCAACTCCACACTTCGTTCGCTTTTTTAGCCGTATAACTGGTTGGCTTTTGATGAACATTTCTCGGCTTAGCTTTGCCTCGGTGGTGCAACATGTTTTCTGCATGCAAGATACGGTAAAAACTCGACTCAGAAGCAATATACTCACCTCTGTCGGCGAGTATAGGTACAATTTGGCTTGGCGGTAATGAGGCAAACTCTTCACGGTTACACACATCAATTACGGCCTGTTTTTCGTCTTGACTCAGTTTATTCCCAGGCTCTGGTCGCGTAACTGTAGGCCTTTTATCTGCGCCAATCTCACCGTCTATTCGCCAACGCTGTAAGGTTCTTGTTGATAACCCAATCACGTCACAGGCCTTATCTTGCCTCGTACCTGATGCTACTGCGGTGCTGACCCATTGCGCGTATTTCTGCCTATCGGTCAGCGAAATCAGTCTTCCTCTTTTTCTTTCCAATAGGCATCGAACTTTTTTCCGAGGACGAGTAAAGCTGCCGCTTCTGCTAACGCTTTATCCTTTCTACGTAATTCGCGTTCGAGCTCGTTAATGCGTTTTTTATCGGTCTTCTCCTCAGGTGTTATCTTGGCTTTTCTCGTGAGTGTTGTGCTTGGATTGCCGGCAATACAAGCTTGCTTCCATTCGTTAACTTGCTCAGGGTATAACCCTTTAGCTCGGCAATATTCACTTAACTCAACTGCCGACAAAGAGGCGGTTTCCAATACCACTGAAAACTTTTCCTCACTTGACCACTTATCTGATGAACTGACTTTTGACACGTTTAACCCTGAGGTATTAAATTGCTTTTGCCAACTATACAGGGTTGAAAGCTTAATGCCTTCTTGCTCTGCAAACTGACGAACCGACAAATCACTTTGACTAAGCTTGTTTAATATCGCTTCTTTAAATTGAACTGAATGCCTTTGATAATTCACTTGCTTTAACTTACCGCGCCCTGTTTATTTGTAAATTAATTGAGGCGACAACTATCCTGACACAGGGGGCAAATAAAAAAACATAAAACAAGATTATATAATTTACATTATTACTTCTGATGTAAAATGCATTAATTCCATCAATAAACATAACTTAAATAATATTTTTAAACAAAAAAAGGCCACTTTCTTTGTTCCGAAGAAAGTGGCCATGCACATTTTTAGCGATTGAAATGATGAATAAAAACCGCTAAAAACAAGTACTCTTTTATACGTGACTCTTGAACGTACTATTACACGTAATAATTAAACGTAACGATTAAACCTATTAATACTCATAGCTAAATTGCAAAGTGAACTCTGTGCCAGGGTCTTTAGCGTACACTTGCAGATCTTGCTGTTCGTATTCAGTGGTTTCACCTAAGATATTTTTCGCTTTTACTTTTACCGTAACGCTATCTGTCGGGAATAAACTGTACGTAAAATCAAGGCTATGGAATGGCTTTTCAAATACATCGTCTAAACCACCACGGCCACCGTAAGCAATGCGTTCACCAAACACGTTATACACTAATGTGGCGCTGTGATAACTGTCTGACGAGTCATAACTTAGCTGTAAGTTAGCCACCCATTGTGAATGTCCGGTCATGCGGCGAGTTTTATTGGTTGGGTCTATTTCGCCGTTAGCAGCGATATCGATTTCTGAGTCACCTAGGGTTAAGTTACCCGCAATAAAGAAGTCTTCCCAAATGCTGCCTTCGCTACCTAAAAACTCAAGCTCTTGTAAGAACTCGGTTTCAAGGCCGTACACATAACCCGACTGCGCGTTATAAAACTTGAGCTGACGCCCGGCTTCTGAAATTCGTTGAATCGGCTCAATGGGTGCGTCTACATCTTTATAGAATGCACCCATGCTGAAATTATTACCCGAATCTGAATAGTATTCCCAACGTAGGTCTAAGTTAAGAATGTCTGAACTCTTTAACTCTGGGTTACCGAAGAAGTCAAAACCAGTAACGGGGTCTTGAAATCGAACCGGTGACACTTCACGTAAGTCTGGACGCACAATGGTTTTACTCGCACCTAAACGCCATTGGGTGGTGTCGGTTTGTTTCCAGGTTAATGACAACGATGGGAACCAACCGTCTTCAGCTATCACGTAGTCAGATAACTGATAACGACCACCTTCATCTGATATTTCACCATCAGGGTCGATGGGCAATGTGACGCGACGAAAATCTTCATAACGAATACCAGCATAGACACGCCACACATCGTCAAAGTCGATGTCCATACTCAAAAACGCTGCGTCGTTTTTCTCGGCGGCAATGTAGTCTTCGGTGTCAGTTGATGCGTCTTTCAGCTCTAGCCCCAAGGTATTGTCGGTAATGTTTTTATCAGAGAAAATCTCGTCAAAATCACCCGCTAAAATAGCGCCATTGGCATCGGTTGGGCTTAAGTCGACATCAAACCCTAAACGAGTTGCATAGCTTTCACGAGTACGCTCAAAGTATTCATAACCGGTAGTCAGTTTAACTACAGCACCGTCTAAATTAATTGGGTAAGTAAAATCCCAAGCATAGTTTTGGCTGTCATCTTCTAGGCGACTGTAGACATACTTGGGTGCATCTTGAGTGTTGAGGTTACGTGATAATAATTGGTTGCTGTCGTCTAAAATCACGTTGTAGGTATACGACACTTCATTTGGTGCATAACGCTCAGAACGTGCATCGGAGAACTTCCAATTAAATTCAGCGTCATTCAAATATTCAATAAAATGATGACCTTTAATTTGGTTACTGATAAGCGAACGTTCTTCGTAATCAATGGCGTAAACTTGCAGTGCATTTGGCTCACCCAAGGTATCGATGGTTTCTTCAATCCCCATAGACACATCATCTGAAGTGTCTTGCAGGTAAGTGGTGAAGGTTTCGATTTTATGGTTGTAGCCAATCTCTAAGCCTAAGTTAAGCATGCCAGACACTTGGACTATTGAGTCGGTACCGACGATGTCTTTCTGGTTTTCAACTTGTACTTGGCTGCTATCACCATCAAGCTCAACTTCACGTTTAGTGTAGTTTTCAGCTTGCTTCTTGTAAGACACGGCTGACAATGCACCAAAAATAATATCGTCGGTAATGTCCCAACGATCACCAATGGCGATATCGCCGCGCATTGCAGGGTCTGTACTTTGGCTGTGTACCGTCATATCGCGGTACATGTCTAGTGCTAGTTCGCGGTTAACTTGTTGTGCTGCTGGGTAATTTATAGCGCCACTTGAATTGCTGACGATATCAATTGGGCTAATTCCACCATATTGATTAATGGTGTTATTAATGTTGCTTGGCATGCTGCGAGTGCCATCGTCTTGGCCGGTCCAATCATCGCCACCACCGTTGTAGGTGTAGCTGTCATTTGAGTCATTGGTGTTATAACGGCCGCCCACTGACGCTTTAAAAAAGAAGTCGGCCGGAATTGATTTAGTGCGAATATCAACATGCCCGCCACCAAATGCGGCAGGTGAATTGGCTGAGGCAGACTTTTGCACCGATAACGATTCAATGATCGATGCAGGAAACATATCTAAAGGTACAACGTTACGAGTCGGGTCTGGCGATGGCACTGTCGCGCCATTCAGTGAGGTACTTGAATAACGCTCACCTAAACCACGCACATAAATAAACTTGCCATCTTTTAAGGTTAAACCGGTCACACGACGCAGCGCGGCGGCGGCATCACCGTCACCAGTTCTTGAAATTTGTTCTGAGCCCATAATATCGGCTACAGCAATTTGTTCACGACGTTCTTCAGTGGCTTCTGATGCAGAGCTACGTAAACGCCCGGTCACTGAAATAACTTCTATCGGTTCAATTGGAATCACTTCACCAGGGTCACGAACAGGCGCTGGTTCTTGCGAGTATACTGGGGTAGCTGTTAAAAGTGTCGCCGCAGAAATCACAGAGAGAATGGCAAGGCTTAACTTATTAACGGTAAAACTCGGCTTGGTTTTCATACTTAACTATCCTGTATGCGGTTCAGAGATAGCCGCCCTTGCGGGCGGCTATTAATAGGTCACAAATTAACGTTATCGAGGTGATTACTGTGGAAAGTAAGCCCAACCTTGACGCCAGTCATTCTGGCCATCGAATGCACCAATAAAGTTGGTTGATTCGAAGAAGCTATCATCTGTGCTTAAGTCTTTACCTGTGCCAAGCAGCGTTGTATCCGTTGCCGCTGGCATACCGTCAGTGATAGTCACTGCAGCTGTTGAGTTACCTTCTTGGCCCATGAACCAGGTTTCAACATTCACAGCGTCTGCTGTTGCGGCATTATCAGAGCTGTACTTAAAGGGCTCGTTACAGTCGATAATTGAATGAGACATGGTTAGCGTTTTGCTGTTTACGTTGTCGACTAAACCAGCGTAAGAGCCATCTAACTCTAAACATTCGCCAGACTCAGTTTCAGCAGTAGTGCCTTTACGACCTTGTACTAGCACGTTGTATAACTCACCGGCTGTAGCAACACGTAACAAGATACCTTCACCTTTATCGCCACTTGCGTTAGCAATATCTGTACCCGGTAAAATAGTGAAGTTAGCTAATTTTGGCGCCGACACTGGGGTATCCATAGCACCTTTATGGCTATCACCTTCGATACCACGGTTAGCATTACCGTCTTCGTGAGTGATATACACAAACTGCGCTTTACCTGTCCAACCGTTAGTCCAATCTAAGCTGTCATCGAAGTTGGCAGTTAAGTAAACATATTTCAAGTTAACTGCACCACCCCAGAACTCAACACCGTCGTCGCCGTTAGCGTGAATTTGAATATGGTCTACTTGAGTTCCGCTGCCCACTGCCGCAAATGAGATACCGTTCATTTCTTGAGTATCATTTACTTTAAAGCCAGCATACTTAATCACTACGTAGCTGATTTGACCGCTGTTATCAGCATTGTTGTTACCACCGTACGGGAAGTCACCGACTTCAAACGACGCTGAACAAGCATTATGATCAGGACATGTGTTGGTTAACCCATTACCTAGAATAACCAATCCACCCCATTGACCACGTTCGCCACTTGCACCCGCAATCACATCTTCTTCAGAGGTCATTTCAATTGGGTGAGTTGCACTGCCTTGAGCCATAATTTTTGAGCCACGACTCACCGCGATAAAACTGTTAGATGTCGCGAATAACTTAGTGCCCGCTTGAATAGCCAATGTTGCAGGCGTGGTGTTGTCACCACCCACAACTACTGCACCGCCATCAATTTTGTACATTACGTTTTGGCCAGCGAGAAGAGTCGTGTTGCTTAAAACATTGCCTTCAAGGGTACAAATTAAGGTAATTGATGCATCTTTATATAAACCTGCTGTCGCAGCTGAAGCTGCTGTGCCTACGGGACAAGAGGTTAATACAGGTAATGCAGTCGGTGTTGGCGTAACATCATCATGAATGGCTGTGGTCCAGCCTTTAGTCCAATCGTTAGTGCCATCAAATGCACCAATATAGTTAGCATTAACCAAACGCGCATCAAGGTTAGCCAAATCTGCTTTGCCAGCCGTTAATGCTATCGATGATGAATTAGGCATGTAATCAGTTAAATCTGCTGCGGCAACTAGGTTATCCGCTTGCCCTTTGTACCAGGCTTCAACATCTAGCGCTAAAGTACGGCCTTCTGCAGCATCTGCCTTGGCATTTTTGAACGGTTCAACACAGTCAATTAAGCTGTTTTGCATGGTCAATTCAGCAGTGTTGGCGTTGTTAACAGTATTGTCGTCGTTAACCTCTAAACATTCGCCAGAATCAACGTCACCTTTAACAAGAATGTTATAGGTATTCACGCCAGTGCCTTTACGGAATAAAATACCTTCCGCATCGTCACCACCACTGTTGGTGCCGTTAGCAACCTGAATAGTAAAGTTGGCTAACACTGGTTTGGACATAGGTACAGCATTTGCGTCACTGTTACTGTCGGCTTCAATACCACGGTTAGATGCGTTATCAGCTTGACGAATATAAACGTGCTGCGCACTACCTTGCCAACCGTTAGTCCAATCTAACGAGTCATCAAAGTTTTCTGTCAGTACGATATTTGTTACTGAAACATTACCACCCCAGAATTCAAAACCGTCATCGTTATTCATGTGAACTTGTACGTGATCAATTTCAGTACCCGCACCCACACCAGCAAAACTAATACCGTTCATTTCTTGGGTGTCATTGATTTTGAAACCACCAAACTCAACGCGTACATACTTGATTGAACCTGAATTGTCTTCAGTGTCATTGCCACCGTAACTGTGGTTACCCACTTCAAAAGACGCTGAACAATTAGTTAAATCTGGGCAGGTGTTTACTGGCGCATTACCCAATAACACTAAACCACCCCACTGACCCGCTTTACCTTCTTGGCCTAAAGCCGTTTCAACAGACGTAAATACGATAGGGGCAGTTGCAGTACCATCAGCCATAATTTTAGAACCACGGCTAACCACTAAATATGAATCGCTGCCACCTAAGATTTTGGTGCCAGGTAATATCGATAACTCAACCGCATTGGCATTATCGCCACCGGCAATCACTGCGCCATCAAGCTGCCATACCACGTCATTACCTAATACGATTTTGTCGCCATCTTGGCCACCAGTGGTAATCGTTGATGCTGCTGTTGAAGGTGCTAACGTGCCCTTTAATACCCAAACTTCTTTACCATCAACGGCTGTCATTGTGGTGCTTTTAGTTGCAAAGCCACTGTATGATTTTTGTTGTTCTGTCTGAGTAGGTGCAGTAGGAGGTGTTGGCGCAGTAGGTGTAACAGTATCGCTACCCGCATTGATATTAATATCACCACCACAACCAGCGAGCCCTAATGTTGCAGCAAGGGCTGTAGAAAGTGCAGTCAGTTTAAAAATGTTTTTCAGTTGCATTGTCATCTCCGAAGACGGATTTAAGCGTGAGTTAGTTGGCTGGATGACAAGCTAACCTGCAAAAATGACAAAAAGACTGCGTAAATATGACACTCACATTTCATTAACATTACAGAAATATGCAAGTCCAATGGCTATGCAGCTTAGGAGGATATTTGAATGGCATAAATTTTTAACAAAAAAAGCGAAAATATAACGTTTGAGTTGTTCTTTTAACAAAACAAAGCCGCTAACTGATACTGACGTATACTGTCCACAGGCCAAATGCCACCGCACTAACGCCAGCTGGCCTAAACCAACTAATACAATGTTTCGCAGACCATAGAGCAAATTTCTTATGGTGTTTTTTAGTCATAAAAACCAAAATAACTGCAACTATAAACAACAAGTTACCAATAACTTCAAACACTAAAGGATGTGCGGTGTTATGCCCATCGAGTAACAATGCAGTACCAATGCAGTACCAATCACTAATCGAGAGATAATTTCAACATAATGAAAATAACCTTGGCGACTATATAGAACAATAGCAGCAGAGAAATCTTGTGGCTTAAGCAGCATAAACAGCCCAATACCACAGGTAATAATGCCCCAAACACTTATTAATATGGTCATAATGATTTCGCTATGTATTTCTATGAGCAGATATATGCAGATATTAACAGCTAAAAATGTAACGTAAATGTTAAGCTGATAATTTTTTTAACGCGTTAACCACCGATCACACATTATTACAGCTAAAATAAAACAACTCATCCGCTTTATATCGACATTCTAACCAGTTAATAATGCATAACGCTTAATGCAATTCATTGATGAAATGTAAATTAATATTAATAAATACTTATAAAACGAGTTTCAGCTAATTTAATGTTAAAATAGCCATTTAAACCCGTTTAAACCCGCCAGGGAGTGCCCATATGCCATCAGATATTATTATTTTAGGGATCTCCATACTTATTGCTATTGGCATTTTACTCCATCACCCATCCAAAACATTAGGCTTACCTTCGTTATTAATCTTTATGGGTGTCGGCTTAGCATTTGGTAATGGTGAGTTTGGTTTTGTATACGACGACCTGCAACTGACCTCAGTGATTGGCACCTTAGCATTAAACACCATAGTTTTTGTCGGTGGTCTAAATACGCCAATGAAACACATTAAGTTTTCTTGGAAAGAAGGCGGCATGTTATCCACTGCTGGGGTGATACTCACTACCATTATTTTCGGCTTTATCTTGAATGCGTTACTCGACTTTAACCTCATTACTTGCATGTTATTTGCCGCGGTAGTGTCGTCTACCGATGCGGCGGCCGTATTCTCAATTTTAGAATCAAAAAAACTTAAATTAAAACACGGTACTGGCACTATTTTAGAATTCGAATCGGCTACCAATGACCCTGTAGCTTTATTAATGGTGGTGATGTTAACCGACTTTATTATCAATAGTGCCAATGGCGCACCCACAGTTCTTTCAGTGTTATCAAGTCTTGGACAGCAAATTGGTGTTGGGGCTGTTGTTGGATTGATAATGGGTAAATTAGCCGTTTGGGCACTTAATAACATTAAACTGCCTGAATTCGGACTTATTCCTGTTTTTATTTTGGCAAGCTTTGCCATCACAGTATCAAGCACCGAAATTTTAGGGGGTAACGAGCTTATTGCGGTATATATTGCAGGGGTGATTATCGGTAACTATTTAAAGAAGGGCGCTGAAGTCAGTAAGCATTTCTTTAATGGCATATCGTGGTTAGCGCAGTCATTAATGTTCATCATTTTAGGCTTACAGATATTCCCGCAGCAATTAATGCCGGTGTTCATGGCATCATTGCTACCGGCTATATTGCTTATTATCGTCGCGCGCCCACTGGCTGTGCAGCTGTGTTACTTACCGTTTAAACAAGCTAATTGGCGCAAACGTTTGTTTGTTTCTATGATCGGATTAAAAGGTGCTACGCCAATTGTTTTCGCGCTTATTCCCGCTGCAGCAGGAGTAGAAGGATCCCGTGAAATGATCCACATGGTGTTTTTCATCGTGTTGTTCTCGGTCATCATCCAGGGGAGTGCAATTGAACCGCTAGCCAATAAACTAGGGCTTAAACTGCAGCCCAAAAAGCCAGATCTATAAAAATGATTCAATGCCTCATAACAATGAGGCATTGAATCATTTTCAGTATCTTTGGGATTAGTTATTTTACCGTGATTCTCTCAACTGATTTCTCAGGCTGATGGATCACATAGTCTAACTGTACTTGTAAGTCTTTAAACCCAGTTGCAGAGGGTTGATACTTCCATTGTTCAAGCGCCTCAACAGCCGATGCATCAAACACTTGTTTCGGCGACGACTTAGTCACTCTAACATTGTTCACACTGCCATTTGGACTAATATCAAATGACATTTGAACATAGCCATTAAGCCCTTCTTTAGCAGCATCAATTGGATAGCTAGGCTCAATTCTTATCACCGGCATTGCCATAGAGTCGGTTTTATTTTCAACGTTGAGATTATTGCCGGCAAATACCTGTTGATTAAACATAAAGGCACTAACACCAATAGCGAATGTCATTCCAATCAACGCTAAGGTGCTTTTTCCATGTTGCTTTTTCATCTGTAAGATCCTCTCTTTTAAGATGGTTTTATCCCCATAATGGGTGTGTAACATGCTCAAAGGTGCATGTTGTGAATAGGCCAATAGTGTTCTGCTGTAGGCAATTTTAGCTAGGGCTTTCATGCTGGCAGTGACTTGTGCATCGCATGACAATTCTTGATCTTGTCTAAAACGGCGATAGCTCAACCACATCAACGGATTGAACCAAAACAATACGGTTAATCCATAAGCCAGGGCATTTGCCCATAAATCACCACGTTGATAGTGATAAACCTCATGCTGAATAATGGCCTGCTGCTGGCTTTCATCGAGTAATGTAAAGCTTGTTGGCACTAAAATACTGGGAGCAATAAACCCTGCTAACATGGGTGATTCAATATCTGGATGGACTAATACGTTAAGCTTTACTGAAGGAATATCTAGCTGACGCCCACGCTGGATTAACCGTTGCAGATAGCCGTATTCCATAATGATATTAGCGACTAATAACGTGATAACCGCACCGTAGAGATAAGGCAGGTATAACTGGGCAAATAAGCCTGACGACAACGCAGCGGTATCGCTAGCAAACACATAATACTGCTGGATGATTGAGGCTGCGTTATTGCTACCAAACCAGCTAAAGTGGTGCGGTAATATCATTTGCAGTAAATCGGCAAAGATTAACAGTGGCACGGATATCCACATAAAATAGGTATAGTGCGCCCCAAATTTAGACAATAACAACCGGTGCATTACCAGTAAAGCCAAACACACCACGCTCAATGAGATGGTTTGTTCCATAAACCAATTAATCATCACTTTTGTTCCTTTTGCCAATCATCAAGTAAGGTTTGCAGTTCGGCGACATCTTCTGCCGACAGCTTGTTCTTTTGCGCAAAACCGGCAACCAATGGGGTTAATTTGCCAGCAAACATGCGTTCCACAAAAGAAAGCGACTCTTTAACGGTATAGTCCTGCTCGGCAATTAATGGTGAGTAATGGTAAACCCGACCTTGTTTTTCAAAACTGACAGCTTGTTTTTTGACTAAACGATTAAGCAAGGTTTTAACCGTTTTTTCATGCATGTCATGGCTTTGTTCTAATGCATCAACCACTTCACTCGAGGTTAATGGCGACTGCTGCCAAAGCTGCTGCAACACGACTAATTCACTATTGCTGATTTCTTTCATGCGATACCGCTCATTTGTTGTTAGAACTTGTTAGGCTAAAAATGGATTACAACTGTAATCCTAAATAAGCAAGGTTTATTGGTATTTTATTAGCCGATAAATTGCTGGTTGAATATTATTACGATTTCAACACTACACCCTAAGCATTAGCCATAAGCCGGCTTGAGTAATTGCCTATGTTTGCTCTAGTGTTGACAACGCTGATGGTTAATTTTTACTTCAATGGAAGGCATCAACACGGCACAAAAACATACAAATTGCCCAGCCGGATTAACGTAAACCTTCAATACCTCATTATTCAACACTGGGTTTTATACAAACTATATTGATCGATAACTCTTTTTCATTAATTTGCTATATAGCTAACTAATATGATTTTTGTTACATTGTTAGCTATATGGCTATTTTTAGGGGTGTAAAGTGGCAAATCGTGAAGCGATAGGCAAAAAGGTCAGTGCTAGCCGAAAATATTTAGGATTAACTCAGCTCCAATTGTCGACACAAACAAGAATTAATAAAACGACGATATCTGAAATCGAAAATGGCCGCTTTACTGGTTCATTCGACATATTTGAGCGGCTCTTGGACTCAGTTGGGCTTCAATTTGAAGTAACAGAAAAAAAGCAATCATTACCAAAATGGGATGAAATTCACGATCTGTTTCCTGAGGATGAATAATGCAAAATACCCTACCCAATAAAATTACGTCAATCAGTGTCAGTGCCGCTGGAACCGAAACGGGTTTACTCACTTACGGGTCAATTTACAACTACCAACCCGTTCAAAGTAAGCAACATATCTCCCTCACAATGACCCAAAACGGAATGGATGGTTTTAGTTCAGGGGCGTTGCATCCAATATTCACGCAAAACCTGCCAGAAGGTTTCAATCGCCGCTATATTGCAGAAAAGCTTGCTCGATATGCCAAAGTAAATGACATGTATCTACTCGCTCTCCAAGGAGATCATGGAATTGGCATGCTAAGCTACCAGAGTGAGTTAACGCTGCCTGAAGCTGAAACGGTGACGCTAAATGATATCCTTACATATAAGGATGTTAAGCCTTTGTTCCCTCAGTTACTCGAAAAATACTACCTTCGAAACTCATTAGCTGGAGTACAACCTAAAGTCAGTATCCCCACCAGTGCCCAAAGTATTGTTGGCAGAAGTGTTGAGCAAAAAGACCTCATCGTTAAGTCCTTTGACCCAGAGTTTCCACTTTTGACGGTTAATGAGTTTGTTTGCATGTCTGCTGCTCGGCACTGTGGACTCAACCCTCCAAATATTTACCTATCTGAAAACTTGGAGTCATTTGTAATCGAAAGATTCGACAAAGGTGACTCTGAGCAAAAGCTGGGATATGAAGATTTTACCACCCTTCTTAGGAAAAATAATGATCCCGATGCTAAATACAATGGCAGCTATGAAACACTACTAAAAGCAACAATGTTATACACCAACTCACAAGACGAACTAGAAAAAATGTACAAATATATCGTCTTTAATTGCTTGATTGGCAATGGTGATGCGCATTTGAAGAATTTTTCACTCCAGTATACTGCAGATATGTCGAAGGTTTTTGTCTCACCACCTTTTGATATAACCCACACGCTGATTTACCACAGCATCGACAACAAAATGGCGCTGAAGATGGCAAATAGCAAGGCTTTTCCAGATTTACAAGTATTACTTAAGCTAGCTGAAAACACCTCTTATAGAGTCAGGCAGCCAAAGCAAATAATTGAGTCTATGAGTGATTTAATCGGTGATTATGTTAAAGCCTCAGATGAAGCAAAGTTATTCCCCGGTTTAAGGGAGTCAATTGATACAGCAGTGTCTAAGATACTTTGCAAAAATTACAATCCTAAGGGCTATCGCCATGACAGGATTAAGAAATTCGACTAACTAAAAATTGCTATATAGCTAACTAATGAGTAGTAAATACGTAAGTTAGCTATATCACTACTAAAATAAACTATCTGGTATTTCGTATACACTCTGAATTAAGTGACATAACAACAATCAAACACGAGTACATTGGGCTTGATTGCTGTTAATAAAACCCCTCGCTATTTACCCCGATACAACCACTGATAAACCGTCGGCAACACCAGTAAAGTCAAAGCAGTTGAGCTAAACAAGCCGCCAATGATCACCACAGCTAATGGTTGTTGAATTTCACTGCCCACACCAGATGATAACAAGATAGGGATCAGCCCCAATGCAGAGGTGAGTGCCGTCATTAACACCGGACGTAACCGCCCTACCGTGCCTTGATAAACACTGTCGTACAGGCTTTCATCTGCTGATTGTCTGCGCTGGTTAATCGAGTCCACCAGCACCACACCATTCAACACAGCAACACCAAACAAGGTGATAAAGCCGATTGAACTGGGCACCGACAAATAGGTGCCAGTGGCGTATAAAGCCACCACGCCGCCGATTAATGCCAATGGTACGTTAGCCATAATCAATGTCACTTGTTTGAGTGAACCAAACGAGAAATACAACAATAAGCCAATAAGTGCGATAGAAATGGGCACCACCAACATTAGCTTTTGTTGCGCCCGTTGCTGGTTTTCATATTGGCCGCCCACCACAACCGTATAGCCCGCAGGTAACTCCGCTTGCGGCACAATGGCATAAATATCGTTGACCACCGAACCCATGTCACGCCCCGATACATTAGCCTGCACCACCACTCGGCGCTGTACATCGTCACGACGAATATTCGGCGGCGCCATTTCAATCACCACATCAGCGAGATCGCCCAAGCGTACAATCGCGCCATTAGCACCACTGAGCAGCAAGTCTTCAATCGCATCTGGCGCATTACGATATTGCGCCGCTAATCGCAGATTAATGTCATAACGGGCATTACCATCAATCACTTGGCCTGCACTGGCACCACCAATACCTTGAGTGACTAAACTCATGACTTCATCGACGCTAATACCATAGCGAGCAAGGACTTCACGTTTAGGTCGAACCACTAACTGAGCTTCACCGCTGACTTGCTCTAGCGACACATCAACCGCCCCAGGAATGGCAGCGACTAAATCGGTTAACACCTGACCTTTTTCCGACAAGATGCTCAAATCTGGACCAAATATCTTAATCGCTAACTGCGCTTTAACGCCCGATAACAACTCATCGACTCGAGTAGCAATCGGTTGTGAGAAAGTTAACAATAATCCTGGGAATATCGCTAGCCGTTGCTCCATTAAACGCTGTAGCTCAAAGCGATTGCTTGCCGATGTCCATTGTTCTATCGGCTTAAGACCAATATATATTTCAATATTACTCACAGGTTCTGGGTCGCCGCCAAGTTCGGGAGCTCCGATTCGACTTAACGCATATTCCACCTCAGGAAACTCCAGCAGCATGGCTTCAATTTTAGGCGCAACGTTAACCGAAGTAGCCAGACTGGCTGTAGGCGCTAGTGTCACTCGTAAGTTGATGGTGCCCTCTTCTAATTCAGGCACAAATTCAGTGCCTAGCTTTGGCAATAACAGCATGCTTGCAGCAAACAAAACAACTGCCGCTAACATCACCGATTTAGGGTTTGATAGCACCAGTGTGAGTACTCGTCGATAGACTGCATCAATGGGGGCTAACACTTTGCTTTGACGCACTACAATACCGCGTTTAAATAGAAATACCGCCAATGCAGGCACCGCAAATAACGCCACTACTAATGCCGCCATCATCGCAAGAATAATGCTCACGGCCATGGGTTGAAATAATTTTCCCTCTACACCTTCTAGGGCAAATAACGGCATAAATACTACGATGATAATCGCTGTTGCAAAGAAGATAGGGCTGCACACCTCTTTTGCCGCCAGCATGATCCTAATCGCCATGCTTTGGGTTGCAGATTCTGATTCACTATCTACATCACTATCAACATAAGCTTCAGCTGATTGGTTGACGCCAGTTTCGCCGCTAACATGCTTAAAGATGTTCTCAACCATCACCACAGAGCCATCAACTAGCATACCTATTGCGACCGCCAGACCACCCAAGGACATTAAGTTAGCCGACATACCATAATAAGACATGATCAATAACGCGATCCCGATCGACACTGGGATCGACAGCAATACCAACAAGGTGGCGCGGATGTTGACCAAAAACAACGCCAGAATAATCACTATAAACCCAAAGGCCATCAATAACGCTTCTACGACTGTTGTAACCGCTTTATCGACTAAATCCGCCTGGTCGTAAAACACCTCAAATGACACTCCTTTTGGCAAGGATTGTTCAATTAAACTAATACGTGAATTGATGTCATCAATAGTGGCTTTGGTATTGGCGCCCATGCGTTTAAGCACAACGCCTGCAACCACTTCACCTAGCGCTTGTACATCGGACGACGAGCCATTAGCCGCTGCCTGCCTACGCGACATGGTCACTGCACCGACTCTTATTTCGCTACCAAAAGCCACATTAGCAATGTCGGCCACTCGTATTGGCGTGCCATTGATTTCGGTTAACGGAATGTCGGCAATGGCCTGCAAACCAGCCTCACCTGCGGGCAACAAACCATAACCACGAACCACTAATTGCTCCTGGCCTTGGTCCATAAACCAACCACCAGCATTACGGTTATTACTTTCCAATGCTTGGCTAACTTGGGTCAGCGACAAGCCATAACTGCGCAGTTTATTAGGGTCAACTTGCACTTGGTATTGCAACACCTCGCCGCCAAATGACAGCACTTCAGTCACACCACTCACAGGCATTAATATCAGCTTCACTAAATAGTCATTTAAGCTCCGCAGCTCAGATGCGCTGATATTGGTTTCGGGTTCCGCCCGTAAAATGTATTGATAAATTTGCCCTAAACCTGAAGTGTTTGGGCCAATTTCAGGGGTGCCAACACCCGCAGGAATCGACTCTTTTGCAGCTTGCAGTTGTTCAAACACTTGCTGACGTGCAAAATAAATATCGGTACCTTCGGCAAACACCACGGTCACTAACGATAAGCCAGTACGCGATAATGAACGCACCTCGGTCACTGCCGGTAATGCATACATTGCCGATTCAACCGGATAGCTGATCAGCTTCTCGACCTCTTCTGCCGCCAACCCTTCCGCTTCAGTATTAATAGTCACCTGTACATTGGTGACATCCGGAAACGCATCTAAATTCAGTTTTGGTAACATGAATACCGATGCCACCACAGTGGCCAGTAATCCAAGTAACACCAATAACCGCTTTTCAACGGCAATCTCAATTAATTTATATAACATTATGATGCCTTAGCGCTTAGTGGTTATGGATATCAAAGCCAGATTTGGCTTGCTCAGATGCTAAGAAAAAAGCACCAGATACAACAACGCGAGTTTGTGGTACTAAACCACGAATAAAACTCAGTCCGCGTTGACGCTCCACCACAGAAACTTCTACTGCACTAAATCCACCATCTTGTTCTATGAACACCTGCCAGTCACCGTCACCACTGCGTGTTAACGCCGCATCTGGCACAATAAACCCAAGCGGCTCTGCCCCTTGATTTGCTGCAAGGTATAATTCCGCAAACTCACCAGCATGTAAGTCATGCCCCGGGTTTGCCATACGCACTAATACTTGCTCAGTGCGGGTTTGCGCGTTAATTTCATGCGAACGTCCAATAATGACACCCTCTCGAGTACGGCTTCCCACTCGCACCAAAACATCGCTGCCCATGTTGACTTGATCTGCTTGTAATGGCGTCAGTTCTGCCTGTACCCACAAATACGATTCATCGGTTAGTTGCATCAAAGGCGTACCGGCAATTAATACTTGTCCTACGGTGGCAACATCTTGCTGAACCCGACCATTTATAGACGCTAATAGCTGAAACTGACCAATCGAACTCGGTGATTTGGCTAACGCTGTAATTTGCGCTGGGGTCATCATGATTGACTCTAAAATAGCCCGCTTTAATTCGGCATTAACTTCGGTTTGCATCCGCTGACTGGCACTAATGGTGCCTGGGCTCATGCGCTTAATGCGATCCCATTCTGTGGCGGCATTAATATAATCAGCTTGGGCAGCTGCAATATCTGCTCCACCTATGGTTAACAGAGGCTGACCTTTAGTTACCTGCTCTCCAGGCACTACATGACGCTTGAGTACCTGCATGTCTAATTGCGGAGCAATGGTAATGGTTTTGTCTTTATCGACGATTAATTGCGCAGTGGCAACAGCCTGTAAACTAAACGTTTGCAGGCTCAATTGTGATACCTCTATCCCCGCCAATTGGCGCTGCTCGGTATTTAAGCTTAACAACGACTCTTGGTGTTCGGCTTCTGCTGGTGAACTACTCGCCTGAACAGGCAAACTCGATAATATAAATAATGGTGCAAATATCGCAGAACAGAGCAACGATCTTCTTCGGTTATTTATCCCTGCTGTTGATTGAACACTAATGGCGACATGGCTCGCGATACAGTTAAAAATGGATTTGGCATTTAATCCTGCCAGTAAAGACAGAAGCGTGACTAATTGGGTTTTCATGGTTAATCCTAAAAAACAATCTACACCGCCAACAGCCACAGAGGACATCAACGGTAATTAGTTTAACCATCACCCTTAACAAGCAACACTAGCGTTAAAATAGCGGGCTAAAAAGCCGTTAATTTACGCAATGTGAGTGGTTCTGGGTGCGGGCTTAAACAATAAAAAAGTGTTTAACAGAATTAAGCGATAGGAGGACGATAAGTAGGAAATGGCTCTGGTGCTAAGTAGTGCAAGCTAACATTGGCATAAGCATCATAAAAATGCTCATAGATGATGTTATCACCAAGCATCGCCAATGCCACATGACCACCATGACACTGACAATCTAAGCATACATCAACTTGCTCAATATCGGTGATATTAGCAGCATGTTGATGGTCATCATTTGCAGAATGAATACCTAAACCGTCTAGTGCGCAAGCGCAGTCGACACATTCGGTAAGGGTAATCACTTCGGTGGTAAATTGCAGATGCGGATGGTTATTTTGCTCTTCGTTACTATTGCCCGCATGCAACTGGTGCGCGCCCATATTGGCGCCCACAAATTGTAATAGCACAATAGCAATCAGTAACTTAGCTATATTAGCCATAAAAGGCAAAACACGATAACTCAACCACCCACTCCTAAACGATATTATTTAAATACACAGTGCTTGGCGTAATCGGCTGCTTCATTGGCAGACCAATCACCACTTTGTTTTTCTTTCATTTGCTTACACCATGCTTCGCTACCCACTTCAGGGGCACATGCCGTTAAGCTAAGCGTTAATAATAACGCACTTGATACGGCAAACAATTTTGATAATGACATAAGTAATCCTGTTCTAAAGTAATAAATCAATACTAGGGTCTGCTGACCTTTGGAGATGAATTTTGCAACAGTTGCTGACAATTTACTACTAGCTAACACTTATGATGTGTCATTTTGATCATAAATAATCGTTTACCTAATAGAAAGGTACCACAACGCAACGTTTAGCACACAGAACGCTTGCTTATCCAGGCAACCGCATCTTGTTTACGCTCTAACGGGAACCAAGCAACTTCGCCTTGCATAAATGGCCCCATCAATCTTACTGAATTACCCACCCAGTCAGGGCCGCCTACAAACACTAACGCATCAAACGCAGGTAACTGTACTTCACCACTGCCGGTTAATGAACCAAATTCCCAGCCTTCAAGTAACACATCAGCCTCAATATAAAGACACACTTGATTCCAATCTTTACGGTAACTCTTAATGGCGGGCTGTAAACGGGTACGGTAATCTTGTGCCGATAAACGGCCACTGACAAATAAACTAATGACACCCTTGGAAATATCGGGGATTTGACACAACATAATGGCAACTCCAGCCTTGTAATCAGGCCATAGAACAGACTTTATACGGTGATGTTATCGTGTAAAGCGACAATGGCGCTCATGATAGCAAAACTATTCTATTCATTTCATTAAATATGTAATAACTCAGAGACCTGTCAGGCTTTTTAGTTCAACGTCCATGCTAAAGTCAATTCACTTATTACACTCCATGTCACAGTAAGACAACCCTGAAAAGCTTCCCAGACTAAGGTAGAATGTAACCACAGCACATAAACATACAGCTAAAAAACAGTAAGCCGAGTTATATGTTTATGGCCATTAATTAAGGGGAACACCACAACCGAATGATACAAATTACTCAACGAGTCATATTGCAAGACAACGAAATTGAATGGCAATTTGTCCGCTCAAGCGGTGCGGGTGGCCAGCATATTAATAAAGTATCAACCGCGGCTCAACTTAGCTTTGATATTGCTTCATCGTCTTTACCCGAGTTTTATCAACAAAAACTGCTTGAAAAAGCCGATCACCGTATTACTAAAAGCGGCAAAGTCATTATTAAATGTCAATTTCCCAGAAACCATCAAAATTATCTTTAAAGTTGTCAATCTATAATCTTAAGAAGTAATCTCACTTTCCAAGATAGCCAACATGTATTGCAACTCCATACTTAAAAATGCCTCAACGAACCGTCAATTTTTGATAATTTATGAAACTCTAACGATTCATTTTTTATCTTAGTAATAGCATAACTATGAATATTTTTATTCATCAAAAACTGTCTGTGTCATTACATATTTGATCACTTACTGTTGCCATCGAAATTACAACAATATTGGTGAAACATTTGAGAATATTGTATTTCGACCATTGCGATATAAAATTAGTTTGCACTATACTGTATTTGTATTGTTGGCAGAGAAAAATAAATTGTTTATAAATCTATTTTTTTTCTCATTAATTTTGAAGCCCCACGTTTGGTCTTACTATCCATTCGTCGACGCTCTGAACCTTTGGTAGGTTTAGTTGCTCTCCTAGATTTTTGCACCACAGTAGCGGATAAAATCAGTTCCTTTAAGCGCTCTAAAGCAGCCTCTTTATTTTGTAACTGAGTCCTGAATTGCTGTGACTTGATAATTACAATCCCTTCTGATGATATTCTACTATCAGAAAGGTTAAGCAGTTTTTCCTTGTAACTTTCGGGTAAAGTGGAGCGTTTTATATCAAAACGAAGATGAATGGCAGTTGCTACTTTATTTACATTTTGCCCACCATTACCTGCTGATCGAATTGCATTCAGTTCAATCTCCCAATCTGCAAGAATTACGGAACTTGAGACTTCTAACATAACATTACCTATTTACAAGTTGTGCCATAACACACAGTTAAAAGAAGAAAGCTTGATAATGTACAAACTTATACTATACAAACAAGATTTTCATTTTTCTTATTCCTCCAATAGTACCATCCTTCGATTTCTAATTATTCTCATTTTGCCTTATATTTCAACTCAGAGGAATGGATGTACTTAGGCCAGAACACTATGCTTCATCAAAAAAATTAGACTTGGTCAACTTAAAACAGAGCAAAAAGCAATGAGATAGCCGCTATTCCTGAGTTGATAAAGATTTTAGATATCAAAGGGGCTTTAGTGACTATCGATGCAATGGCTTGTCAAACAAAGATAGTCAAAACCATTGTGGAACAATGGCGGTGACTATCTGCTTGCCGTTAAAAGTAACCAGGGGAAAATGCGCGAAGCGATAGTAAAAGCCTTCTCTTTCCAGCGAGCCAACAATACAGACAAATCTACAATTGAACACAGTCATTGGCGAAAAGAGTGTCGCCAGTACTATGTTATTGACAGTACAAACTTAATCGGTGACTTTTCAAAGTGAAAAGGGCTAAAAAATATCGTTATGGCTGAAAGTTGCCACCTTGAAAAAGGAAAACCAATCGAGCTTGAGTACCGTTATTACATCAGCTCTAAGGAGCTAAGTGCTGAACAAGCAGCGATAGCAGTTCGAGAACATTGGGGCATAGAATCAATGCACTGGGTGCTTGATGTCAGTATGGGTGAGGATGCATGTCAAATCTACAACGCTCACGGGGCGAAAATCTGTCATGCCTGCGTCATATGAGTTTGAATATGTTACGAGCAGAGTAGACCAAAATAAGCATTGTTGGAAAACAAAAACGATGCATTATGAATACATTAATGCTTGAGGCGGTATTAAAGGCTGGCTTAAGCGCCTAGATTAAAAATTAAGCACTCATGCAATGGTCCAGGAGTTTATCATAGTCTTGATTTAATTAATAAAGATGAAAATATTAGCCAATCAAACGGTAATTAATAGCAAATTTTGGATCAAATGATCAAATGATCAAATGATCAAATGATCAAATGATCAAATGATCAAATAAAACGAATCAATACACGAAAAAATGTCATAGATTGGGGTGGATTTAGCTAAAACCTAAACTAACAGTTACCATTTTTAAATATATTAGTTAGATCAAGTCTTAGCTAAAAAATACTCAATTTTTACAAATCAATTATAGTTGCATACCCAGAAGAACAAGCGAGAATACAGCTAGTATCGGTTGACATAAAAAAGCCAGTACTACTTCCTCCTACCCACCCTCCACCATAGCCAGAAGTACTAGCTAAACTTGACAAAGGATTACATGAGTCAGGATTTGAATCTGAGTTAGGGTCTTCTTCATATACATTTTCGCTATAATCATATCCACCAAGAATCTTTGTTTTATCTCCAGGATTATCTAGATTGATACCGTTAACTGAATCTATAATCCCTTCACCCATTTTACCCAAGTCGCCAACGTCAGCATGTCCAGTATTTCTATAATTTTGATACTGTTGGACGATTGAACCCGCTCTCGTCGCTTGACTTGCTGAATATCCCATACGTTGGGCCGCAGCTCCATAAAACCAATTACCAAATCCTTCAGAAGACATATAATTTGGATTATTTTTTAAATCATATGGTGCACCTGGTCCAAACTGAGCAGCCATATATGATGCTTTAAGCATATTTCTATATGCAACATTTGGAATCCCATCAAATGCTGATTTAGCAGCATCAAATTTATTTAAACTAGCATTTATATCGAAATTAGTTGGTTTACCTGCTGGGGGTTCTTGTGCTTCAGTGCATACTTCTGTCGCGCTTACTTTGCTACTTAACAAGGACAAGAATAAGAATAAGAATAAGAATATATAATTAATGTTCTTCATCACAAATCCCTCGTTTGCAAGTGCCACCTTGATTCCCAGTTGAATTACTTGTATCTACAACATTTTCATTTGAAATAAATACCTGTATGGAATCATTTACATCATTATAAGAAATTTGTAGATTCTTATTAGAGTCCAGATTACTCAAAGGTTTATATACAAAAGCTACATCTCTGTCAGTAGAATTCAATGAGATGATATTGACTCCTTCTCCATTTGAATTACTTTCAGATATATAAGTACTATTACCATTTTTTATATCATAAAGCTTAATATTATTAGTGACCTTATCTTTTGAAAAAGTTACTATATCAATTTGAGTGTTTGGTTGAAGATTATAAAAAGAAAAACAATTAGAGTAACCATAGAACTTACTAAGCTCTATCTCCACAGACTTATTCTTTTCTAATTTTGAACATTCTATTTGAGTTGCGGAGCTAGAAAATGATAGAGAAAAGCAAAATGCTATTACACCTAGTTTGAGTAGATTTTGAAACATAAAAAGTCCCTTTAAGTAAATTGAAACAAAAAACTAACATATTAAGTATTAGATCGTCAAATGTAATGGTTATACAGGGGGCTGAATCTGCACGGCTAGCGATTTTTAATTCCAGACTCCAACAGGGTTGAGCGATAATCATCGTCTAACCCTGCCATTTTCTTTTTCCTCGCGATGCTAGCTGATTTGTATCATCTCGCTTAAGTAAAACCATGGCAATTTTACGCATCACATTAAATACCTGTGGGCCTTGTTGTTTCCGTATTCTCTACTCATATTCACTGAAAGCCATATCTAACATCCAATGCATGCTTTCAACCTGCCAATGACTTCGTACTGCATTGAGCGCTTGCGCTGCATTTTGGGCTAATGAACTGATATACCAACGTGTTTCTATCGTATCTGTACCCGTTGATTTATCATGAACTTGCGATGTAACCTGAATAACACTCCGCAAGCCTGACATCTGTAAGGTTTAGCGAGCCAGTCTTTGTTTATCAATAACTGTTGGCAAGTTCTTGTTTCAATACGTCCATGTCCAGCGTTCATTTCAATGTGCTCATCCATGTTATTTTCATCAAAACCTTCTCGTTGACTTTTATGCCACCAAGCTTCTAATTCATCCTGCATGCCTGAGTGAGTGCCTTTAAGTGCGAAAATATAATCAGCCTTTTGTTTGATAGTTTGTTTCGCAATGCTTTGCTGGCATCCCATTGCAGCAAGCGTGATGATGCTGTTTTCAATATCTAACATCGCGAGTAACTCAGGTATTGCCGTTATTTCATTCGTTTTATTATCAACAGCGGTTTGCCCTAGTACTAATTGGTGCTGGCAACTTCATGCACTCACGGTATGCAATGCCGTTTTTCGGTCTTGTGTAGTAAATGAGCGTCGTGCAGTCACTCCATCAATGGCAATAATATCAGCGCCTGTCGTTTCTATCAGAGGTGAAATTCAAGGCTGAAAGGCTTTTTCTATTTCATTTGATTTTAATCGACAAATAACACGGGCGATGGTGTCATGCTTTGGTATACCACCAGGGAAAGTACCGTATTTTTTAGCCAATCAAGCTTAAGGTGATCAAAGTCCTCAATATCCTCCCCCCCTCGGCCTCAGAGAGTACTGCACAGATAGCGAGTAGAAGAATATCGATGAGTTGATGTTTTTTACAACGTTCAATACGAGGATCTGTAATTGAATTAAAATGTGTCAGAAAAGTCGTGCTCATTGTCATTTACTAAGGAAACTATTATTCCTTAATCAGATAATGAGTTATTCAATGTGAAAAAACACAAGTCAGGAATAAAATCATTACCGCCCCTAAGCCTGCGAGCATACTGTCTAAAAGCATCGGCAGTGCTGAAATGTTTGCCGCTATTGTCACCGCTAAATACGTGGACGCATTACCACTGTATCGCCAGGTTGATATTTTAAACCACTCAGGAATTGATATAAGCAGAGGCACACTCGTAAATTGGTGTCTACAGCTAGATGATAAAGTCCAAGCCATTATCGATGCAATGAAGGATAAGCTTCCTGAGCGAAAACTCATTTGTGCCGATGAAACAACTGTACAATCCCTTCGTGAAGGAGACAGAAAAGCCGAAACTAAGTCGTACATGTAGGTTTACCGCAGTGGTGAATTTACAGAAAACCCTGCGGTTATTTCGACTATCAACCGAATCGTGCAGCCGCCTGTGTAAAGGATTTCCTAACGGGATACTCAGTCTACCTCCTGACCGATGGCTACAGTGCTTACAATGCGCTTGAGCAGGTAACTCAAGCCGCTTGTATGGCACATGCCAGACGTAAATTTACCGATGCACAAAAAATATCCCCCTCAAAAAAAGCAGGCAAACCCGAAAAAGCACTGAGTTATATTGCCAAACTTTACGGCATAGAAAAGCGGGCAAAATACTTAACCGCACAAGCGCGTCAACAGCAAAGAAAGCAACAAGCCGAACCTATCCTTAATGAGTTTTACAATTGGTTAAACAGCCAACATATTTTACCTAAAGGGGCATTAGGTAAAGCCATTAGTTACACCTTAAATCAATGGCCAAAATTACTGACCTATCTTGAAGATGGGGATATCAGTATTGATAATAATGTGACAGAGCGGGATATCCGGCCGTTTACCACAGGGCGAAAAAACTGGATGTTCTCGACGTCGGTGGGGGGGCTAAAGCCAGTGCGAATTTATACAGCCTAGTGATGAACTGCCGTGCCAATGATTTGAATCCCTACTACTATTTCCGTCATCTATTTACGGAATTACCCAAGCGTGCACCATCAGATGAACTGTCTAATTTGCTGCCGTGGAATGATGATTTAGGTGAAGCAGAATAACCTTCACTAGTTAATTGACCGCTTACCAATTAAAGGCTAATCAGGGTTGGGCAATAACATTTATCACAAAAAAATGTTGTCGTTCCCAACAATCAAAATCGAGACAAGACAACAGCTTGGAGTCGATATTTGAGCATTTAAATGCTTAAGGTCCAGTCTATTAGTACGCTATCACTTCATGAATGATTGGAAGTGATTCAGTATTGAAATAATTCATAGTGTTCAAAAAACACACACTAATGCGGTTGCCCTGGCTATGTATATAGTATTACCCTAAGATATCACTATAAAATATTAGCAGAAAAATACTATGAGAAAACTTACTGGGATTGTTTTATTTACCTTGATTGCTATTTATATTATATTTGTTATGTTTACAGATAAACATTTATACATTTATAGTTTTGATAACTACAAAATATTTGATGTGGCATTAAATTTATGTTTATTTATATTTGTATTGATTAGTTTTATTTTATTGAAAGTGAAAGTTAAATCATGGGCTTTTGTTGTCGGTTTTATTTTGGCTTGTTACCACATATCCGATTTCATTTCGTATAGTCATAAATATAAGGCTGTTTATAAAGCAAACGATAATAGCACTATTGTATTAAGAAGCTATAACGCTGGTGCGTTAGGGAGTGGATTGGTTAATGTTGTAGTTTATCAAAAAAACGGGTTGTTATTAGAACCAAAATCTATAGGATCATATGAACACGTTAGAAATGGTGAAATAACAAAGCATGGTGACTGTTGCATAAAAATTTCTATGATAAATTATGATAATGAAAAGTTCGAGGATATAATAATCTTGGATTAAAAACAGAATACTATCCTGTCTCTTGATCAGATCTCATACATAGACTGGACCTTAAGCGTTTAAATGTTCAAATATCGACTCCAAGCTATTGTCTTGTCTCGATTTTGATTGTTGGGCTCGACAACAGTTTTTTGTGATAAATGTTATTGCCCAACCCAGATCAGCCTTTAATTGAGTGATTGATTTACTTGCCAACGATTTCATTACGGGTTCGAACCAACCTTGAGTAGATTTGGCTATTTTAAGCATTGATAAACGCACTTTTTGCCGACTTTGGGCTATGCGCCCGATATAACGCTTGAGCAGTAAGCTCAGTAGACTAGCCCAAATCAATCCCTTGACCAGATATGGCTGACGCGTCACAAATTTCTTCAGGTTATTGTGACTCTTCCACTCTTTGAATAGCAGCTCAATCTGCCAGCGAATGCGGTACAGTTTCATCACGTCTTCACTGCTAAACTCTTCACGCGGCAAATTTGTCAGCCACCATAGGTAACGCTTTTCTTTCTTGTGCCAAAACAAAATCATGCGGCACTCATGTCGTTGCCACTGAACATCAAGATCGAGTACTTGTGTTCGCGCACCGCGCCGCTGTTTCAGGTCTTTTAACTTCAGTCCTGCTAAGGCTTTTACTTCTTTCCCCTTAGAGTGGAGGGCTCGGGTGATCGTTGGATTAATTTGCTTGGTTGCACGCATCAGGTAGAAGCCATTGTTGCGTTCGATATCGGCCATATATTTCAACCCGACATAGCCCGCATCAGCCAACAACAGTTTGTGGGTCATTTGTTCTGCTTCGGGTAAGTAGTCGCGCTCTGAAGCTGTGTCGGCCGAAATCCCCAATTTTATTGGCTGTGCATCTGCCAGAGACATTGTCATGTGACACTCGACACCTGCGGGTGAGTGGCCTTTAAATCGGTTAGGGAATATCTCTGCCAAGTCTGGATGGAGTGCAAAAGAAGATCCGTCTTGTAATAAGACTTGCTCAAAACGCTTAAGCTTTTCTGGTAACGCTAGGCAAAGTTCTTGCTTAAACAATGTCATTGCCCGGCAAGTTACAACCTGCATAAAATCGGCAAACTCGGCTTTTCGCAGCTGGTTGTGAAATGGCTTGTAGGCCACGCCTGCACGGGTATCCATATGGATACCGTTAAAGCTTCGATGCAGATCAGCGATGGCGTCGACTTTTCCATCACCCAGAGCAGAAACCAGACTAGAAACGAGCTCTAAAGGGCGAATATCACGCAGTCGCTTACAAAAACCTTGTTGCTTGGCAGTTTTGTTCAACCAATTTTCATCAAACAGTTGTCTTAGGTGTTGGCTTGCGTCGATAATAGTCATGGCTTTTGGGTTCGTGATTAGTTTGTGTTTGGCGACTTAATCTGATCACACCAAGAGCCTTTTTTCTATCTTTTTTTATGCCTGCGCTAAAGATCCTGTCTATGAGATCTCATAAGCTTTCGCCATCAACAATCATTTCTTTCGCGACTCGATAGCCTACAACATGAGACAGTAATGTACCCCAAACTGCCGATTAGCTTGCGAAGAACCATGATGATAAATCACATAGTTAATAAGTATGGAGGTTGAAAGCATGTTGTTATTATCTGAAGTGATAAATCTTGCAATAAACACTACAGAGCGTATAACTTAACTATCAACGTTTATGGTATAAATCTCATGTTAAACGACTTCAGCTCTATCAAACAAGAAAAGCATGCACGACAAAACAGCTATGCGAAGCGAGTTTTGGCTGGGAATATTTCTTCTGAAAATCGTTGTATTTTGGTCGGCTGCAGAAAGTCTAAAGTCAATTTAGTTGTTCCAAAATCTATCTAAGCATCTATTTTTAAAATGAATTTTAATTATAGAAAATGAGAAAGTTAGTACTTATTCAAACTTGATGCTGCCCAATTAGTTCTCGATAAAAACCATTCTATCATCCAAGCAGTAAAATCGATGAAGGTGGGTAAATCGACCATTGATAAATGGGAAGATTGCTAAAGTTAGAACGTCTGGATTCCCCCCAAAAGCATCTTCCATTACTCCGAAATAAATTGAAATGTGCGAACTGAAAATGCAGATTGCCCTTCTTAATAGCATAACCTGATCCTAAAAACTACAGATCCCCATTGTCAGACTCGATAAAAAATTTATATTAATCAGAGAACACAAGCAGAGCTACCTTGGTCATGTATCTCCAAATTAATATGAAAGAGCATCTTATCAGCCAAGCTAAGTGTATACAAAACAGGGGCAGAACAATTGTAGTATCGTTTTTTTTAGGTAAGCGGTCAATAAACCCCACATACCAATAATACCCGCGCTTTAATATAGTGCCTTTTTCACCGGAGGTACTATGAACCAAGAACAAAAGCGCGCCCATTGGGTATCAATTGTTGAGCAACAAAAACAAAGCCAGCTATCCATTAAGCAATTCTGTACAGACAGCGGCATCAGTTATCAAACCTTCTACTATTGGTCTAAGCGGCTGCGCGCTCCTGACGCCATGCAAACCTTGCACCCCATCGTTGTCGATGAACATGAATATACGCAAGCTCTGTCGGTGAACATTACCTTTACCAACGGTATTCGCGCTGAATTTCCTGCTACGCTGAGCCAAGCTCAAATTAGACACTGGGTTGCTGCATTGCTATGACACCGACCGGTAATGTGTACCTAGTATCAGGTGTCACCGACATGCGAAAGTCGATTGATGGATTATCACTCATCGTCGCGGATACGCTTGAGATGGACCCATTTAGCCAGGCGTGGTTTATTTTCTGCAATCGGGGCCGCGATAAACTCAAAATCCTATTCTGGGACACCAATGGATTTTGGCTTTATTATCGTCGCCTCGAAAAAGGGCATTTTAAGTGGCCGGTGCCTAAATGTGATGACGCAATTCATATCAGTAAGCAGCAATTACATTGGCTATTATCGGGATTAACATTAGATAATCCTAAGGCGCATCGACCCATATTTGGACTTGAAGTGTGACGGCGAATGTTGATCGCAAATTTCTACTTGAACGATCATTTTTCGCTGTCACACTAAGGATATTGATAACCACTTAAGCCCTGAGCCACCTTGACTGACCTACCTGATGACGTAGCACAACTCAAAGCCATGTTGCTGCAACTGCAAGCAAAAGAGCGTGCACAAGCAGAAGAAATTGCTGAGCTTAAAACGACAGTTCAGCTGCTGATTGAGCAACTCAACTTAAGTAAGTCCAAGCGCTTTTCATCACAAAGTGAAAAGGTCGCCAAGGGCACGTTTAACGAAGCTGAGCAGCAACATGCGTTGCCCAAAGTAAACAAGACCAAGGCTAAAACAGGCAGAAAACCTTTACCTGAAGCGCTTGAACGTGAAGTTTATCAGCACGAACTCAGCGCCCCTTGTTGTGAATGTTGCCAAACACCCCTTCATGAATGCGGAAAAGAAGTTAGTGAAGAGCTAAAAATCATTCCACAGAAAGTCAGCGTTATCCGTCATGAGCGTACCAAATACACGTGTCGTCAATGTGAAAAAACACAAGTCAGCAATAAAGTTATTACCGCCCCTAAGCCTGCGAGTATGTTGCCTAAAAGCATGGGCAGTGCTGAAACGTTTGCGGCAATCGTCACGGCTAAATATGTTGATGCATTACCGCTCTATCGCCAGGTTGATATTTTAAATCGCTCCGGTATTGAAATCAGCAGAGGCACACTCGCAAATTGGTGTGTACAACTAGGTGATAAAGTCCAAATTATCATCGATGCAATGAAAGCCAAACTCCTGAATGAAAACCTGATTTGTGCCGATGAAACAACGGTGCAAGTGCTTCGTGAAGAAGACAGAAAGGCCGAAACTAAATCGTACATGTGGGTTTATCGCAGTGGTGAATTTGCAGAAAACCCAGCTGTTATTTACGACTATCAACCGAGTCGTGCAGCTGCCTGTGTAAAGGATTTCTTAACGGGATACTCAGGCTACCTCCTGACAGATGGCTACAGTGCTTACAATACGCTTGAACAGGTCACTCAAGCTGCTTGTATGGCACATGCGAGAAGGAAATTTACCGATGCTCAAAAAGCATCGCCTTCAAAAAAAGCAGGTAAACCCGAAAAAGCGCTCAGTTACATAGCCAAACTTTACGGGATAGAAAAGCAGGCAAAAAACTTAACCTCCCAAGCGCGTCAACAGCTGAGAAAGCAACAAGCCGAACCTATCCTCAATGAATTTTATGCTTGGCTGAACAGCCAACATGTTTTACCTAAAGGGGCATTGGGCAAAGCCATTAGTTACACATTAAATCAGTGGCCTAAATTACGGACCTATCTTGAAGATGGGGATATCAGTATTGATAATAATGTTACAGAGCGAGATATCAGGCCATTTACCACAGGACGAAAAAATTGGATGTTCTCGACGTCGGTGGGTGGCGCTAAAGCCAGTGCGAACTTATACAGCCTGGTGATGACCTGCCGTGCCAATGATTTGAATCCCTACTACTATTTCCGTCATCTATTTACGGAATTACCCAAGCGTGCACCATTAGATGATATGTCTGATTTGCTGCCGTGGAATGTTGATTTAGGTGAAGCAGAATAAGCTTCACCAGTTCATTGACCGCTTACGACCTACTGGTAACGAGTCGACATAAGCCAACATGGTTTCGTGATCATCCATAATATTCGCATTGGATTTAATAATATCGATGACTTCTTCACGAGTAACGGTTTTCTTGCGAGTTGATGTTGTCATCGTAGAGCGAGCAATGAGCGCCATAATGTAGTCATAATCGATTAGTGCAGAGCTAAAGAGTACAAGCTCTAGATCCAATTGTTGCAACTCTTGGGAAATTTCTTCGCTCGACTTTTTCTGCAAAGATTTAAGCTCTATAGCTGTTTCTAAATATGCGCCTTTAAAACCACGTTGTTTGTCAATTGGCATTAAAAGGTTAATGATATTGGCGTCGTCTTCACTTAAATCGGTGTATTGATCGATTTTAGTTTTGAGCTTTTGCACTTTTTTAAAGTGGCTAACAAAGTCGATTTTAGCGGCTTCACCTTTTAAATTTGGTACTTGATCAGGTGTTGCGGTTAAACCATGCTTCACCATAAAGTTTTCTAATTCGTCAACGGCCTCTTTAAACTGCTCAACCACTACTGGAGCAGGGTCAACTAACCAAACATCTTTATTAGCTTCTTCACCACTACCTGAAAATTTTGCTATAGCGGTATCGACGTCGTCTTCCTGTAGGCGGAAGTCTAAAATATTACCGTGTGGTTTAGTGTCGTTTAATACGCGGTTTGTGCGTGAAAATGCTTGAATTAGCCCATGGTATTTTAAGTTTTTATCTACGTATAGAGTATTCAGATATTTAGAGTCAAACCCAGTTAACAACATATCGACGACGATAATGATGTCGATCTTGTCTTTATGCCCACGGGGTAAGTCTGTATCAGGATATTTGTGATCTTTAATGCGTTGTTGAACATCCTGATAATACAAATCAAATTCATTGATAGTGTGGTTGGTTCGATACTGTTTGTTATAGCCGCTGATAATATTGATTAGAGCCGCTTTCTTTTCTTCTGGGTTATTTTTGTTATCTTCTTGTTCTTGTTTTAAGTCATCTTGTAGTTGTTTGATATCTTTAACGTTCTTTGCATTGCCGTCTTTATCTTTTGCCAAAGTTTGCGCTGGTGGCGAAAACACACAGGCGATATTGAGAGGACGATAGTCTTCATCCCTAGCTAATCGTTCCGCTTGCTGTTCTTCAAATAGTTTGATGTATTCAATGGCACTATCAATCTTTGAAGTGGCAAAAATCGAGTTGAAACGACGATAGTCAGTGGCTTGGTCGTGTTTATCTAAAATTGCTTTTACCACGGCCTCTGGTGGCGGGAGTTCTCTTCTAGGTTTTTTCTTTTTTTTGTTATCTGTTTCCTCGTTGCTATCAGTAATCGCTTTAGTTTCTTTACCAAAATAGTCAATATGAAAGCTTAGTACGTTACGGTCGTGAATTGCATTGGTGATGGTGTATTCATGTAATGGTTGTTCAAACACATCTAGCGTGGTTACGTTATAAGCGGTTGTACCATCAATGCGTTTAAAAGATGAGTTTTCATCAAAAATAGGTGTTCCTGTAAAACCAAACAGTTGGTGATTATTGAAGAATGCTTTAATCGCGCCGTGATTTTCACCAAATTGTGAACGGTGACATTCATCAAAAATAAATACCATGCGTTTATCACGTAAGTGCTCTAAACGTTGTTTGTAGGTGAGCTTACCTTTCTCTTGTTGTTGCTTGGCTTTTTCACTTGTTTCGTCTAACGCCAAGCCTAGCTTTTGAATGGTGGTTACTATGACCTTGTCTTTTTTAGAATCAGACAGTAAACGACGCACTAGTGCTTCTGTATTAGTATTTTCTTCAACACACTTGTCTTGGAACTTATTAAATTCTTCACGTGTTTGACGGTCGAGATCTTTTCTGTCTACAACGAATACAACTTTGTGAATATCCTCATTGTCTTTTAACAGAGTTGAGGCTTTAAACGAAGTTAAGGTTTTACCGCTGCATGTTGTATGCCAAATATATCCATTGCCTAGATTGTCGTTAATACTCTCGACAATAGCTTTTACTGCATAGATTTGATACGGACGCATGATCATCAATTTTTGTTCTGACTGCACTAAGACCATGTAGCGTCCAATCATTTGGCCTAGGGTACATTTAGCTAAGAAACTATCAGCAAAATCTTTCAAGTTGTGAATTTTTGTGTTGTCTTTATCTGCTAATTGATAAATCGGCAAAAAGCGTTCATCGGCATTAAAAGTAAAATGCTGGTTTTGATTATTAGCAAAGTAATATGTCCTATTCTCATTACTAACAATAAATAGCTGCATAAAACACATTAAGCTATTTGTGTAACCATTACCCGGGTCGTTTTTGTAGTTAACGATTTGCTCCATGGCTCGTCGGGTAACAATTTGATGAGACTTTAGCTCTATTTGTACGACAGGTAAGCCATTCATTAGTATTATCACGTCGTACCGATGGTGGCTGTTCTTGGTATTGATGCGTAATTGATTGATAACTTCAAAATCGTTTTTACACCAGTCTTTATTATTGACTAGCGTGTAATCCATTGGGGTGCCATCTTCACGTTCAAAAGCTTGACGCTCACGTAGCCGTTTTGCCGAAGTAAAGACATCACTGGTAATAATTTCGTTTTTAAGTCGTTCAAATTCAGAGTCGGTTAAAGTGACTAAGTTATGGCGTTCGAACTTATTACGGAAGTTTTGCTCTAGAGAGGCTTTGTCTCGGATATCAGGGCGATATGTGTATTTAAGATCTTGAAGCTTAGAAATTAAAGCTTCTTCAATTTGTTGTTCTTTAGTCATATTACTGTCCTGAAGACTTTAAACTGTCAATTTTACAGCTCGAAGCTGAAATATTATTTCGCTATATAGTCCTATTTTTAAAATAGAATTTAGGTACTGATCTTAAGCCATTTATTTTACCATCCGATGCATAACGAAGCATCCATATGAGGTCGTTGCATTCATCAAAAGCGAGACACAGCTCTTGCATTTTCCTATTGAAAACATAGAAAACGTCTCTTTTCATTCTAACAGTCTTCATAACCGTCTAAATAACAATTTAAATTTGCGTTTTCTAAAGTCTAAAAGCCGGCGTTTTTCATGACAATAGCATGCCCTGTTATAAACGGGACAGTTCAGCTAGTTTCTATCATTATCTTAAATAGATTTTCAAATTCAGTTTTTTTTCTGGTTATACTCTTGAACCAAGCGTTCGCTTTTTAACCAATTTACTTGTCGGTAATCAGGTATATAACTATACAGTGTGAGTTCGTTATTCCCTAGAACCCTAAATCTTGATTTGATGACTTGTGCTAATGCATTTTATTCCAATGTCTTTTCACTGTAGCAATCCCCCAGGGCAACCGCATGAGTGCTTACTTTTTAAACTCTATGTTTGACCTGCAAGCAAAAGAACTAGAAACCATCCTAACTATGAAGATTTATCGAACTACGGAAGTTTATTAAATGACCTTCTTTTGTTCGCAAAACGTTCGCGATCTCGCCCTGAGCAATCCCCAAACCTAATGCTTATGATGCTTTAGACTGCGATAAGCCTCCCGTCTTTTTAACTTGTACAGAAGCGGTGGTGTTATATGAGCGGCTGGCCTTCCAGCTTTTTACCTTCGGCTTTAGCTCGCTCAAGGCCTTCTTTTGTTCGCTCTCTGATACGGTTTCGCTCAAACTCTGCATGTAGTGTCTACAAAACTGGGGAAAGATCACTCTTCATAATTAGAGCAATTATAAATAGAAAAATTTCTAATACAAAGTTCCCTACTTACTTTCATTTAGAGATTGCGCAATATCTCTTTCAAATGCAGATAATGATTGTTCTATTAGAAGTAGCCCCTCAGTCATAGTTACTTCTCTACCTTCCAATTGTTGCCTAATAAGCTGAACTTGTCGTTTTACTATTTTCACTGAATCATTTAATTGAACCGCGTTATACGTTTTACTGTACCCATTCAAATCAGCAAAGACTAAGTTAATATATCTATCAAGCGATTTTGGGTTTTTCTGTCCTACCCATTGTTGTAACTGCATCTTAAAACGCTCAGTGTGCAGTAAGAACTCACGAAACTTATCTGCTGAATTGATTTCCTTGTGCTGCAAAATGATTTCTTTAAGCTTGTTTGTAATGAACGCATGCCTATATAAGTGAGGATGTAGTTCTCCCTCTATACCTAATAGTCCCTTCCATATGTTCATATATTTTGTCAGTGTTGCACTCTGAAGCATATGCCCTGTAGTCAACGAGATGAACAAATAACCATGGTCATTAGATTGACCTATGGTGCGTTTGATGATTTTACTACGCACCTTATTAATATATTGTTGAATGTCTACTAGTAGTGCTCGTGTAACAGGGATACTTCGAGTGACATCATGATCCCTCTGTTTTAAAGTTGTTAATCTTAAGTGCGGGTTTGTGCCTGAATTAAGAGAGTCTTCAATATCTTTCATCTTGATTAAGTGTATCTCGGTGATACGGGCACCAAGTTGCTCTAGACACTGGTACAAGGCTATGTCACGAAGCCGCTTTTCTCGGTTTGTTTGAGTTTTAATATAGTCCCAAAGCTTGAGTGCGCTCTCTTCACTAACTGGAAATCTACGCTTAACGGCATCCTTAGTTGGGACACTGGCATGACTAATAACTTCAACTTCCCTTTTGTGCTTAGAACCTTCGATTTGGATTTTATATATTTTAATCTTAACTCGTAATATATTTTCATTCCCCTCGCCAATGAAGTTATTAAGATCATGACAATTCTGTACAAAACTTAAAAAATCAAGGCATCTATGTGCTATCTGAACGACATGATTGTTACTACGAGCAAGCTCACCAAACTTATCTCTTTCTGCTTGTAAACCATTGACAAAAAGTGTGAAAGTCGAGTCCGTAAGTTGGCTGAAATTCATTTTGTTTTGGTAGCAAAAGCGCACTAAATGATGAATATGCGTTGCGTAAGTTCTTAATGTCCCCCCCTTAACACGCCGGGACATAACAGAAACTAACAGCCTGAGCATATACATATTTGCCTCGAAGCAAGGAATCCCATTATCGTAAGTAATAAAAGGGGTGTCACTAGCATCAACCATTTTCAACTTTTGGTCGAGCGGAGAATAGAAATCCCAACGCTCAAATGCTTTCAAAAGAGTTACTGACACTTCACGCACCGCCGCTATTCTGCGTGTAACTGAGCTTGGCTTCAATCTTGCTGTTCATTTCTTGGTATGTGATCTTTCTTTGCTTAACACTATCACTTGAATAAGCCATTTGCCTCAACTCACGACGTAATTCACAAATCAAGGTTGATAATAGAAAGTGGCTCTTTTGCATTGTGCCTAACTTCAACTCTAATTCATCAACTTTATTTTTCAATCCCGTTCGAGTAGACTTTATTGCCTTATATCCAATTACAACGGTCTCAATTGCATCCTTAGCATTAACTCGTAACTCGTCCAACTCTAGAAAGCCTCGATCTAACAGTGACTCGGATGCACTTTTAAGAGTGTTCAGCGAGCAAGGGGTAATATTTCTTTCATTATCACTGAACTTGGCTAATCCATTTTGTGATTTCAGAGCCAGTACTAGCTTTTCAATACCTTTAAAATCTGAAGGAGCTGTAATTATTTCAAGTAACAATGACTTTGTTGCAATGATTTTTTTTTGGTTTACTTCAAACGATTTCATTGTTAAACCTTAATCTAATTTGTTTACTCGAAGTATTAATGTAAAGTCATTTATTTTATGACCCTCATGTTCGATAGTGAAAAACTCTGGTTCTAAGGAGATAACACCCTCGTCTAAAAGCTCAAGTATCTGAGACTCAAGTCTTTCTTGTTGCTTTAATTGCTCAATGTGCGGAATAGTTTTGTAGTCATTAGTATCTCCGTAATCACTGGCAGCATCAGCAATGGTTGATAGCGAAACATTTGCGCTGTCAACACCATAATACTCTGCAATTACATCGGCTAACTGTTGTATGTAATCAAGTTTATTTTTTTCTATAACATCAATAATGTAAGACGCTTTTACGCCATTTAATACCGCACCAGTTTCACTTTCAGTAATATAATTGTAAAGATGTTGCACGTCTGTGTGCCCAAGCATCCAACGCAAAGTATCCAAACCATCAAAGCTTTTTGACCAAAAAAATACCATAGTAAAGAAACGACGAAGCTGGTGTTGTCTAATGTAATAACGACGTTGTTCACCATTCTCAAATGTCACTAATGGGGTTTCAAAATAATCACACACTGCATCCACATGCATATAGAATGAGCGCTTATTAATCTTATCTATAACAAGTTCTCTTGGGCTGAGATTATTAAATAAAGATAACTTAGACTTATTTAAGCCAGCTCTTGAGATAACTTGATTAAATTGCTCTAACTTCCATATTATTTGAGCGAATGAGCGAGGGATTGGGCGTTTAATCTTTGCGTTCATTCCATGCTTTCCTCCGTTACCTGATTTTTTTAAATAGGAGATTAGTTCGTAGTCAGTCTTTTCCCCTATTGCACTCGATGGATCAATATTAGGGTACAAATTCCCATTACTTTTTAGGGTCAACAACTCATCAATGCGCTTTGCCATTATTGCACCTGTGAGTATCTGAATTGAGCCTATTAGTACATCATAGAGAGCAAAAAAACTTTCGTTATTACGTCTTTTTTTAAACACTCCGTCTTCGCTGTATGGTATGGATAACCTTTTAACTCCAATTTTTATTAGCTTGTTATCAATTAACTTTATAGCATCCGTGATTACCCATGCACCACGCTCAGTAGAAGGAGTATTATGAATATAATTTGGACCTTTTCCATAAAAGTAATTCTTATTAGAGTTTTTTCCGGAGCTTTTGATTATTCTTTCAGTGAGTAAGGAAAATACTGAATTTAGAATTGAATCTTGGTATTTATGACAGAATTCAAAACAACTCTCGATTAAATTAAAGACCAATTGAGGCGGTAATGTTATATATCGCCCTTTTCTTTTTAGTTTTATATGTTCACTTATTCTTGAAAATGTTATTGCATTCAATACTTGTGGTGGAAATTGGCTTACATCATATCTCCCTTGTACAGTATTCAAGAGTTTGAGTGCACCAAGAGTACTCCTCATCGAGTTTTCCCCCATCAACTCTGACTCCTCTACACAAGGAATGGCTTTGAACTCTTTTACTCCATCTATATCTACAAGTTTTAATTCATCAAAATTTGAAACACCTTTATTGGATACTGGAATAATTTGACTATCATATATAAAAGAATGAAGGATACTCGCATTGCCTTGCAGGTGAATTTGCATTATTTGGCCTAGTTTTTCTAAGTGAACTTCTCTTTGGTAATAGCTATTCTTGTTTAGCCAACAACATGCTTTTACTCTATCAATAACTGAAAAATCTAGAACTTTCTCCTCAGGAAGTAATGAACGAGTGATATATGGATACTTTTTCGCAAATGACTCAGCTTCATCGGCACTAATACAGGATATTTTTTCTAACAAAAACTTACGAACTTTATTTGTATAATCATATAGACCATTTAAGGTGCCATTTTCGCCGTACTTAACCATTAAAGCCATAAGAAAATCAGCAGATAATCCAGACAAATGTTGTTCTGTAAGTTGTATAGCTTCACCATGAATTAGAATGCTATTAATAATCGCAATGATTAATAGAATGCTTATATTTACCGATACACCTTTTTTGAATTTTCCAGCATTTTCTCGAGGATTATCAGTGGCAGTAATCCAGTATTTAAATGCATTTAGCAGCCGACTGTGACGTGGATCTGTCAGCTTTAAATTATCATTTAAAGTCACTGCGTCCCAATCTATTGTTCTTTTATAAATAATACCATTATCTTTTATTTCTATATACCACTTAGATGCGGAAAAATCATTCAGCAACCAATATGGCTTTAGCTCATTATAGTCATAAATCCCAGTGACATTATTCACTGCAACTTTTAAAGCTCTAAAATCACTATTTTCTACAGAAAATTTATATAACCCCCTTAACTCATCACTTGTAAATGCCGAGAGTGTTTTAGATTTATTTACGATACTTTCAATTAATTTTATCGACATAATATACTCTCTTTAAATAGAACTAAATCTAGCGGATTATTGAGCGCTAACTCATAAAGAGGAATAGCCTCTTTTGGTGGTCTTCTATATTTCTCAGAATCTTGACTCAATAGGAAATGTTTCAGAATAAAATCGGCTGATTGGTACCATTTTTTAATTACTGGTTTAAATACATCTTCTTGGGTGGCATTATCAATTATGTGTTGAATAGCCAAAAGAACTTGAAATAAAGGTGTACTCAGCGTAAACACTAACTCATCCAGATTATTGATGTATTCTTTATTATTACAAGTATTAGAACTAGCCCGTTCGAGATAAATAGGCAATTCTCCTAAGTTATGATTTTTTAGAAAAACCTCTAGCGATACCTCATTAAAATCCAAAGCATCAAACAAATATGGTGAATCCTTTAACGATTTAAAAATAATAGCGTTTTGAAATTGGCGAACCCATCGCTTATTAAAGTAATTCATCAGAGATTGTGGTAAATAGATTTCTATAAGTTCCGAACGCACTTCTTTATGCCCTAAGACCTCTGCAACCGCATTAATAGATTGTGTTTCAAGGTAAGTTTGTAAAGCTCTTGCCTTTCGAATACTACGAAGAGTAACAATCGGTGATAGTTTTTTTGCTTCAGATTTAATTAAAATTAGTTGCCTATCCTCGTTATATGAATCTACATAAAATATTTGCCTAGACCTGTTTGATTCTGTTAATAGTTTTCCTATGTTTTTTGAACGACTTGCGACTTGTAGATTTGCAGTTAACATGACAAAGCGCCAATCACTACCACCATTTATCTGCAATGACTCTCTTGCAAATCTAGTATGCTCAATAAGTACATCAACGATAGACTTAGAATAGTCAGTTAAAACTACTTCTTGCTGTGCATTTACTGCACCTTTTCGGTTTTTAAAGCTAACAGCTATCCAATGATTCCCAGCCTGTTTCAATCCTACTTGGTTTCCATTTCTATCGAACAACTCCCATTCTTGAAGCCAACTGGGTGTTATTTTTGGATGTTCAATGATTAAGAGTAAGGCTAAAAATAATAAGGATTGAGATGTAGGTAGACACAATTCTTCTAGTAAAGTATCTCCTTGAGCGTCGAAGCCCAAATAAGTCGTAGTTCTAGCACCCACACCAAAACCATAATGATAAAAAGTAGCAACGGTGTTGTCTAAATAATCGATACCCATTGGTATAACATTTTTGATTGTAACATTACTTGGATGAGGCTTTATTTTTCCTGTTTCGCGGAACTTTATGTTTCGTTGCAAGCGATAATTTATATCCTCAAATCTCTTATTACATACTATGCGGATGTGTTCGAGATCTCGATCAAGGCGTTGATGAATCAAACTTAGCGCCTCGTCATCTTTAATTTCTAACGGAATATCAACAAGCCATCGTTCGTTTTCTTTTTCACTCAAATCACCACCAATGAAAATACTGTGCTCACTTGTTTTTGGCTCTTTAAACTCAGGCGCTAAAAAGGGTTTCAATGGCTCATCAATATAACCTGTATCAATAAAGCAATCAGAAAAAATCCTTATCGCACTCTTCCACCTCTTTATAAATATTTTAGGATCATTATTTTTCATCAGTGATTTGAAAAACATTGAGTTTAAAACATTCTCCATGAAATCTGCTGAGTTTTCAGCTTTAAATGAATATTCTAAAATATCTTTTGTTTTACAATGTTCTGTAAACTCGTTAAGCAGGCTAACTAGCGTATATAACTTTGTCCGAATTGTTGCTGACTTATGCTTTTTTGCATAATTACAGATTAACATATGAATTTTAGTAGCAAATTCCTCACCATATGTATCATAAAAAGTAGCAAGATGTATCATGTATGAATTACCTAATTTGTCCTCACATGACCAACCAGAATAATATTTAATTAGAGAGGCGTTGATATTCAGGGATTTATATAAAATTATTTTATCTTTTACATCCTCCGACAGTCTAGTATCGGAAATGTTTATAATATTCAAAATCATATTATTATCGTGAGAAAATTTACTGAATATTTTTTTAAAGTTGTAACAATATTTGTAATGAGTCATGGCTGAGCATTCAAACTCAGTGTAAATAAATCCAATTAATAGAGATAAATGAGCATTTATTTTCACTTCACTATTTTTAATATCGAGTGCATTATATTGAGAATCTAATGTGTAAATACAAATATCAATAAAACTTGAATATACATTTATAAATTGGCCGATTTCGCTTTTCTTAACTGTCAAGGAAACGATTTTGTTCAATTCATCTCGATAATCACTAGACAAAACATTCTTAAGCTTCGGGAAAAAAGTAAGCTGCTTGGGTAGCATAGTGACACCTAAAAAAATTGATAACAGAATAAAGACTAGTTCACAATTGACAGTTGTCAACTTTCATAGAAGAAAAAACTAAGTCTAGCTTACTGTTTTAATTTAATTTATTGTAGTTTGATAAATATTAAGATTCTGGGAAAAGTCAACAGTCTCGCAGCCAAGATTTTAATCGTCAAACAGCATTAGAACAGTTTATTGAACTGGTAAAAGGGGTAGGCATTGTGCAAAAAGCACGTATCCCTACTAGAGCAACAAAAGGCAGCCAAAAGCGACGCATTGAAACCAAAAAACAACGTGGTGCCACTAAAGCGATGCGCCAAAATAAATCTGATTATTAGTACAAAAGTGACCCTGTGATAGCTTAACGATTAAGGTATTACTCTAGTTGAATATTTTTTGGTTTACCTAATAACCGACTTCGGTAAGAATGTTTGTTGAACACCTTTGTGCTACAGCTTAAATCGACTTACTTTGCGTTTTTTACAGGAATCATCATGAGCCAAATACCAAAAATTTTATTGATCAACGGCCCGAATCTAAATCTACTCGGCCGTCGCGAACCTGGACATTATGGTCACCAAACGCTCACAACTATTGTTGAGGAGTTAAGCAAAAGTGCAACCAAAGCAGAGGTTCAACTTGAACATGTTCAGTCTAATGCTGAGTATCAATTGATTGATGCAATTCATGCTACCGACGCTCAATTTATTATTATCAATCCAGCAGCCTTTACGCACACCAGTGTTGCTTTGCGTGATGCCATACTTGGGGTAGCAATTCCGTTTATAGAAGTGCATTTATCTAACGTACATGCCCGCGAACCTTTTAGGCACCATTCGTACTTTTCGGATAAAGCCCTAGGAGTGATTTGTGGCTTAGGCGCACAAGGTTATGACTTTGCTCTGCAAGCGGCAATTAAACACTTAAATGATCAACACCAACGTTAATAAGGATATTGCTTGAGTAAGTTAAAAGCGGACGTGAGCATTATTTACAGTGGCATATTCAGCCAATGGGACAATCAAAGCGATGACTTGCCCCGTTTGTTGCAGGCAACGATACATGTACCCGCGGTTATCGATACTGAGTTTGGCTTTATTACCCGCATCAAAAAGGCTAAAAACCAAGTACTCACTTATTGTATTTACCACCCTGACATTACCGATGACGACGGTAATGTTAGCCCACCGTTTGATGGTGAGATATTTATCAAAGAAAATGATTGGCGCTTTTATCTGGGTGATTGCATCTGGGCACCAATCAATAATAAGGTCGGTAACTGGCGGATGACACTGACCTTAAATGGCAAATTAATTGCCGACAAAACCTTTAAGGTGCATCTACCAGATTAATGGCGACGCCTAATCGTCTGTACTGCAACTTCACTAAGTTAAAATGTTTGCTATAATCCGCGCCAATAGCCACACCATTTAATGAGCCCTCATGTCCATTCAAGCTGTTTTAGCCGATGCTTTAGCCAAGCGTGCCACTTTTTTTGAGCAAGCTACCAAAGATAATACTGATTGTTATCGGGTTTTTCACGGTACCGTTGAAGGTGAAAATGGCCTTAACATTGACCGTTACGGCGATGCATGGCTGATTCAAACATTTCACCAAACCTTAACGGCGCAACAACTTGAAGACATATCAAGCCTACTGACTGCGCACGCGGACTATCATATCGTTTATAACGATCGCTCTGGCAGCCATTCTCGAGTGGCTAATCACGCCGAAAATGAAGCCCAAGACTACTCGCAATCAGAACAAGTCATCCATGAAAATGGCATCGCGTTCACCTCAAAATTACGTCATGAAGGTCAAGACCCGCTGTTGTTTTTAGATATGCGTATTGGTCGCGAATTTGTTCGCAACAATAGCCAAGGTAAAACAGTGTTAAACCTGTTTTCATATACCTGTGGGGTTGGTATTGCAGCGGCAATGGGCGGCGCGCGTCGAGTAATGAATGTTGATTTTTCATCATTTGCATTGGCCGCTGGTCAAAAAAATGCCGAGTTAAATAATGTCACTGATGTGTGTGAATTTGTCCAAAGTGATGCCTTTCCGGCATTGCGCCAATTAGCAGGTTTACCTATCGGCGGACGTCGTAATCAAAAACTGCCAAAATACCCTAAACTGCGCGCAACCCAATTTGATTTAGTGTTTTTAGATCCGCCACGGTTTGCTAAAAGTGCTTTTGGTATTGTCGATCTGGTTAATGATTACCAAGGCTTATTTAAACCAGCACTATTGGCGACTAAAATCGGTGGCACCATAGTATGCTGTAATAATGTTGCCAAAGTAGATCGCCAAACATGGTACGACAGCCTAGTGCGTTGTGTTGAAAAACAAGGCCGTACAGTTACTAATAGCCAGTGGTTAAACTGTCACCCAGACTTCCCTGCATTTGATGACAATCATCCATTAAAAATTGTTGCATTAACCATTAATTAATTCTCGTTATCTGATTTATAGATAACATTCAGCCACCGTAACGGTGGCTGAATGTTATTTATCATGTGGCTTGAATGAGAATATTACGGTACTGCTGTCACTTTAGGGTTACCCGCTACGCTGCTAGCACTGTAACCACGAGCATCTAATTGAACAAATGTCTTATCTAAAATCGTATCGACGTATTGCCAATCACTGCGCACTTCATTTTCAGTAAATGTCAGTAATAAGTAGCCGCGATCCTTTAAATTGGCGTATTTAAGATCGGCGATCAAACCCACGATCGCAGCCTCTGTAGCTGGCATTTCTGTATCGGATAAGCCTAAGTAATACTCAAGCCCAGGTGATGACACCGAACTGGTGGCAAATTCTACACCCACGATATCGCCGCCACTGTCGGTTAAATCATTAGCCCATGCATTGTGAGTGTCGCCAGCAATAACAACTAAGTTGTGATTTAACGATTTAGCGGTCGCATAAATAACTTCACGCTCGTAGGCATAACCGTCCCAAGCATCTAAGTTGTATGGAATTGAAGGTAGCTGCAGTAGTGCAATCACCTCAGGGGTTAATCTAGCTTGGTTAGCTTGCAAATACGTTAACTCTTGGGCGGTTAACGTCGGATCGCTCGCTTGTGCCCGACCCGCTAATTGCGCAAGCCCGGCTAACTCAGCAAACTGCGGAATACTCATTTGTTGAGTAGCAATGGCCGCTGGCATTAACATTTTGCCCATTAACACCTGTTGACCTAATACTTGCCACTTGGCTGTAGACTGCAATAAGGTTTGTTGTAACCACAATAGTTGGGTCTGGCCTAGCAGGGTGCGGTTAGTATCGGTGACATCAGTTAAAAATGTAGCGCTGTTAAATGCCCCTGTGGTATCAATATATTGGCTATATTCTAACTGCTTATCGCGAGCCAATACCCGAGTATCGAGCATGTGCAAATCAACCAAATTACCGAAATTAAAGCTTCTGTAGATTTCCTCATGATTACCTTCACTCCATGGTCGAATGGGTAACCATTCAAAGTAAGCTTGCAAGGCAGCTTGTTTGCGTTGATCAAAATCTCCTTCGCCGTCGTTATGATTCTCAGCACCGTCTTTCCAGGTATCATTAGCCACCTCATGGTCGTCCCACACCGTAATAAACGGTACTTTGGCATGTAGCTTTTGTAAGCTCGCATCACTACGATATTGGCTGTAACGGGTGCGGTAGTCGTCTAATAAAAATAATTCACCGGCTGGCAACACTTCACGCCCAAGTTCTGCAGCATGTTCACTGGCGTATTCACCACGGGCATATTCATATAAGTAATCACCTAAATGCACTACAGCGTCTAAATCATTTTGCTGCGCAGCCATTTCATACACATTAAAGTAACCCGCTGGAAAATTTGCACATGACATTACCGCTAACTTAACAGACGCCACGCTACCTTCGGGTAATGTGCGTGTTTGCCCCACTTCCGATACCGTATTACCCGCTTTAAAACGATAAAAATACTGCTGACCCGCTTCCAGCCCAACAGCGTCGACTTTAACGGTATAGTCACGCTCTTTAGTTGTCGTCATTTGGCCGTTAGTAACGAGTTGCGTAAAGTCACTGTCGGTAGCGACTTCCCATGAGACGGTAATCTTAGTGGCAATATCGGGCGTCACACGGGTCCATAAAATCACCGCATCGGTTGCAGGATCACCGCTGGCAACGCCTTGAAGAAACTGCCCTGACACTGCATCATCATCACTACTGCAACCCATTAATCCATACGACACCACTACCGCGCCTACACCCTTGGCTGACATTGCCAGAAAATCACGACGATTCACAAACCGTTTCATAGGCTATCCTTATTTTTATCGTTAGCTATTTTTGTATAGCAATGTTTTAACACTGCCTAAGAGGTCTAATGAGCGGCTATTGTGAAAGCAAAGGATGACAGATAGGTGACAAAAGTATGACAAGCTAATCATATTAATATCAAGGTGCACATACGGAGCGCGGTAATTGAATGATACGAAGTAAATACAACAGAAATTAAATTGCACACAATGTAGTTGCAAAAGCTAAAAGCTAGAGTTATAGTAAACACAATTAGATTGCGCACAACCTAATATCGTTATTCATCTGATAAGATCATCAGTTGGTCACATTAATAAAATATCGATATGAGCCAAAGCAATCGACAAATTTTGTACAACAATATCTTTAACATACTTTATGAGGTCTATTATGAAAGCGTTATACACAACTTCAGCTACAGCACTAGCAGGCCGTAATGGTCAAGTTTCTACCGACGACAAAAAAGTTGATTTGCAGTTAAGTTACCCAAAAGAAATGGGTGGCAGTGGTGAATTTACTAACCCAGAACAGTTATTTGCTGCAGGTTATGCCGCGTGTTTTTCTAACGCAATTCTGCACGTAGCTGGCCAAACTAAAGTGGCCATCAAATCCGCTCCTACTACCGCTACTGTTGGTATCGGCGCAAATGATAATGGTGGTTTTGCATTAACAGTGGCACTGGCTGTTGAACTAGAACTCGACCAAGCAGAAGCTGAACAGTTAGTTAAAACAGCTCACCAAGTTTGCCCATACTCAAACGCTGTACGTGGCAATATTGATGTGAAATTGACTGTAAATGGTCAAGCCATTTAATGCTATCGCGCTGACACTTCGTTGCTAATACTGAGGTGTTAATATTTGAGTGCTAATAGATAATAAAAAACCAAGATGTGAGTCTTGGTTTTTTTATACTTCTTGTTGTTATCAGCAAAGTCACGGTTTAGCAAACCGTTGACGCTGTTGTGCTATTGCTTCACGCTCATTAAAATATCTAACGCGCGTAAACGATGTTCGTTATCATACAAGTCATTGGTAAACATAATTTCATCAACACCGAGCTGCTCTACAAACACCTCTAAGCGATGTTTAATCGTTGCGGGACCGCCACAAATCGACAAGCTTAGAAAGCTATCAACATAACTTTTCTCTTGCTGAGTCCATAAACCATCCATGCTGTAGACTGGCGGTTTAAGCCACATTTCTTGACCACGAATTAACGCTAAAATGCGTTGTTTCGAGGTCGTGCTAAGCAGCTCTGCTTCTTCATCGGTAGGCGCGGCAACTAAAGGTAAGCCGACCATCACATACGGTTTATCCAATACTGCTGAAGGGGTAAATTCACGACGATAAAGTGCGACAGCTTCAAACAGAAAACGTGGTGCAAAATGACCTGCAAACACATAAGGCAAGCCACGTTCTGCGGCTAATTGTGCACTGAATAAACTCGAACCTAATAACCAAATAGGTACATTAGTGTCTTCACCAGGGATTGCTCGTACCGCTTTATAGTTGCTGTTTTGACGTTGTTCCCGTGGGCCAAGTAACGACTGTAACTCGCCCACTTCATCAGGAAAGTGTTCTGCCCGTTGGTTATCACGATTAAGCGCTAAACTCGTCACAGGATCGCTACCTGGTGCACGGCCCAAACCTAAATCAATTCGCCCAGGATATAAACTCGCCAATGTACCGAACTGCTCTGCCACCACCAAGGGTGGATGGTTTGGTAGCATAATCCCACCAGCACCAACACGAATACGCTCTGTGCCACCGGCAATAAAACCCATTAAAATAGAGGTAGCAGAACAAATAATGCCCGGCATATTATGGTGTTCAGCTAACCAAAAACGGTTAACCCCAAGGCGCTCGGCGTATTGAGCATAACGCAAACTGTCTTGTAAGGTGTTAGACACAGTGGAATCTGCACGCATTGGTGCAAGTTCAAGTAATGAAAAAGGAATATCAGCCAATATTGACATCATGGCTCCTTATTTAAGCTAAGAATTGAGGGTACTAAAAGGCTTGTAGCATCTCGGGAGTAAACTCATCAACATCAATGGTAAACCCTGCGGCATCAATGCACTGTTGTAACTTAGCTAGCTCATTGTTGACGTTTGACATGGTTAAGGTGTTGTTATCTAAATTATAAACTAACGCTAAGCTTTGATAATAAAAGCTCAGTATGACTAATGCATCGCGGTTATTGTCTTTGGCGGCTTGTTGGACTGATTTGAGCTTACGATAAATTTTGTTCTGTAATTGCTTGAGTTGCCACACATAATAGACTTCATAAAACGTTGGTTTTTGACGTAAGTTGCGTATAAAAAAGATACACGTCATTATCGCTAACATGAAGCCGGTAAAGTTTAAATGGAAATTACCAGTCGACTCAACACCTGCAAGCGATTTAACCCCAAAAAAATGGATCATTAGTTGGCCAAACACCAAAGACAAAATAGCCAGTGCTGCTACTAAGCCTATTTGTACTTGATTGTTAACCGAACGGTATTGGACTTTATCTATGTTAACTAACTTCATCACACTACTCACGTCACTTATTTGTGTATAGCTTAACGTGTCAGGGCTATTTATAGAATGAAATATTAACGCTTATTAAGTGTGATTTAATCTAATGGCCGCAAAAATATGAGCGATGCTAGGGCCTGTTGATCTTTGCTGGTTGAATTTTGTTCGAGTTAAAAACGTTTTAATCGAGGCGAATGGATTGATGCCTAGTCATCTAAGCAAAATGTATTCAACAAAGAGTAAAACGTTTTTAGCCGAACCCTTCGGGCAGCGTTTGTTGGCCATTTTTACTGTGTTATCGACTTTTTATGTAGAATAACTACACCTCAAAGTCTCTGCCGCGCAGTTGTAAATGTGAGTAATGGCCAACAATTCGCTGCAAAAATAACCTTGAAAGATCAACAGGCCCTAGCCTAGGCGAACAAGATAACCCCAGGCTAACAAACACCAAAATAAATACTAAAAGCTGTGCACTAGCGGATCAATACACATTAACCGTTAGATATCGAATATCCTTTTGAATGACCGGACCAATAGCCAGACGATGAATACTAATCCTAAGGCTATCGCTTTTGTAGCATCAAGCTTTAAAACTGCAAATTAGTTACGACCGGCCATTACGCCACCATCAACATCCCATACTGCGCCAGTAACCCAAGATGCTTGCTCTGATAACAAAAAGACTATGCTATTGGCAATATCGGTCGGGTTACCCACTCTGCCGATAGGATGAAATGCATTAAAGCTTTCAAGTACAACAGCCATATCTTGAGGTTCAATAAAGGCTTCGTAAATAGGTGTGCTCACCACCGCTGGCGATACTGCATTAACCCGAATGTTATTATCTGCCAGCTCCATTGCCATGTGTTGCGTTAACGCATGTAAACCCGCTTTAGCCATAGAGTAGGCACTTGAGGGCGTGGCTTTAATGGCTTGTTTAGCCCACATAGAACCAATATTGACTATGCTGCCACCACCATGTTTAATCATGTTTCTAGCAACCGCTTGCGAAATAACAAAAATCGCTTTATTCAGTTCCATATAAATATCGTAATCACTCACTTGATGCTCTAAAAACGGCTTAGGATTAAAGTAACCCGCGGCATTGACTAAATGAGCGATCTTATTATCAGTTGAGTCGATCATCTTGAGCAAACGCGCTAAGTCTTGGCTGTCGTATAAGTTCGCTTGAAACCCACTGACACTTCCCAATAATGACAGTTGTGCCACTGCGGCATTGAGCTTATCGGCTTTGTTACCAACAATAATGGTCTCAATACCTTGAGAGACCAATTGCTTGGCTGTTTCAAAACCAATACCGCTGCTGCCACCAATAATTAGCGCTGTTGCTGAAGTTAAATTCGTCATGTATGCACACCTAATGTAAGAGTAAGTGTGCTAAGCTTATGGATAAACTATCCGATTGAATAGTAAGTACAAATCGGTGACATAGGTACTTTTAGGTACATATTGATGAATACAAAAGAAAAATTATTTGCACGTAAATCAGCGCCAGAAAAAAGCGCCCGTATGGTCGAAACTATTTACGGCTGCAAATGGTCATTAACTGTGTATCAATTATTGGCCAATAACATTAATCGTCCCGGTGAAATGGTTAAATCGGTGGAAGGCCTCAGCACTAAAGTCTTGAATCAATGCCTAAAGAAAAACATCGAATTCGGTATTTTAAATAAGATCAACTACCCTGAAATCCCTCCTAGAGTAGAATACCAAGTGACCGAGTTTGGGCAGAAGTTTATGCGGATTTTAGATGATATAGAAAAGCTGCAACATGAAATTGATGCTTAGCCCCAAGACTAAGCATTAATAAACTCAGCATTAATAAACTAAATCACGTTAACCAATATCAAGATGGTGATGGTTCTAGAGGGTTGTCACTCAGCGTATTTAGCCACACAAACTCAGGTAAAGCGTTTAAGTCTAAGCAATCTCCACGCTTGGCAATGGCACTATTTTTAGGTTTATAAGCCGGATGTTGATTTAATGCTTCAATTAACACCTGTTGTGCTTTCGATTCACCATGCACCAGAATCACTGGTGGTGATTGATTAAAATGTTGATACCAACACAGTAACTCAGTTTGATCAGCATGAGCCGATAATCCTCCAACCGTATGAAGCCGAGCAGCCACCTTGACACTCTGACCATGAATAGTCAGCGCATCCGCACCATCAACAAGTAGCCTTCCTGGTGTGCCTAAAGCCTGAAAACCACAAATAATAATATCGGCTTCTTTGCGCCACAGATTGTGCACAAAATGATTGCGGATCCTGCCGCCATTACACATACCACTGCCGGCGATAATAATAAGTCCTTTATGGATCTCGTTCAGCTCTATCGACTCTTCGGTACTGTTAATAAATTCAGCACAAGATAACAACGGGTGGTGGCCGGGTGACAAACGGGTAAAACGCTTAAAATCATCATCCATTAACGGATAATTATTAACATAGACTTCGGTCGCTTTTATTGCCATTGGGCTGTCTAAGCAAATACGCCAACCGGATAAGTCCCACTCTTTGGCATATAAATGAAATAAATATAATAACTCTTGGGCACGCCCTACCGAAAATGCGGGGATTAAAATATTGCCACGACTTTGATGAATGGTATCTTTGAAGATCGATTTAAGCTCCACTAAGGTCTCTTGCCAACTTCGATGAGTTCTATCGCCATAAGTGCTTTCCATTAACACTAAATCGGCTTGTTCAATAAAGGTTGGATCATCCAATATAGGCATGCCTGCTCGGCCTAAATCACCACTAAACACCAGTTTTTTCTGTGTCGATTTATCACCTAACCACAACTCAACCACCGCCGAACCTAAAATATGTCCCGCATCAGACAAACAAATCTCTATCGCATCGGCAATATGTACACGTTGGCCGTAATCAACCTCAACAAATTGCACTATAACGTGCTCAACATCTTCTTCGGTAAATAGCGGTTCAAGCGGTTCTAAATCATGTTTTGCGCGTTTTTTATTTTGCCTGTCGGTGTCTCTTTCTTGCAACATAGCCGCATCACGCAACATAATATTGCATAACTGTGCGGTGGCTTTTTGGGTATAAATAGGCCCAGTGAAGCCTTGCTTTATTAGATAAGGCAGTCGACCAGAATGATCAATATGTGCATGGCTTAGTACCACAGCATGGATTTGTGTCGCGTCGAATGGAAGAGGATCGTGATTACGTAACGCATCTGCTTTACTGCCCTGAATTAATCCACAATCAAGTAATACTTGCTGCCCATTAACGGTGAGTATATGACAAGACCCTGTCACCTCCTCTGTGGCGCCGTGAAATTGCAAAGTCATGTCCATGATGTCGCTCCCGATAAAATCGATAACAGTGCTGAGTTAAGCGTATGACATTTACAGAATAAAATAGCGATCCATATCAAATAAACGTATAAAAAACGAACATTAGTTTCATTCCATAAAAAATCACCTAAACTGCATAAGCCATCACCAATCAACATTTACTTACAATTATTAACCTTAAGCCAACCTGCGATTAACACCAGGTTTAGCTAAGTCATTGAACAATGCATTTTATGATGTATATCGCCTTTTTTGAGCATATTTCACTTTGTTAGTCGATAGAGGGTTTGTTACTCTCCGTCGTCTCAATGGAAAGATATATTAACGGATTAAGCTGTGCTTACTCAAACAACAAGACAAGAGATTAAAATGAATAAAACATTAGTTGCAGCATTGATTTCAACCATTCTGGTAATACCTACTGCCTCGGCAATCGAAATCTATAAAGATGATGTTAATGCCGTTAAAATTGGCGGATTCATCGATGCACGTGTCATTAATACTCAAGGCGAAACAGAAGTTGTTAACGGTGCTTCTCGAATTAATTTTGGTTTTAGTCGTCAACTACAAAATGATTGGAAAGCTTACGCTTTGCTTGAATGGGGTGTTAATCCGGTAGGTAGCACAGACATAGTGTATAACAACCGTTTTGAATCAATCCAAGAAGAGTTTTTCTATAACCGTCTTGGCTATGCAGGTTTATCACATGACAAATACGGTAGCATCACAATTGGCAAGCAATGGGGTGCTTGGTATGACGTGGTCTACAGCACAAACTATGGTTTTGTATGGGACGGTAACACTGCGGGTGTTTACACTTATAACAAAGATGATGGCGCAGTAAACGGTGTGGGTCGTGGCGACAAAACCGTGCAATATCGTAACAGTTTTGGCGACATAAGCTTTGCCGTGCAAGCCCAGCTTAAAAATAGCGCCTTCTATACCTGTGACGCAGAAAGTATTACCCAAGATGACTGTGAAGCATTATGGACTACCGGTTCAGCAGAAGCTCAACAAGTTGAATATAACTACACCTATGGCGGCGCGGTAACCTATCAAGCAACAGACAAATTAGTGCTAACTGCCGGTCTTAACCGTGGTGAGTTTGATGTGACCTTTGGTAACGGTGGAACATCCACTGCTGTCGATCTTATTTACGGCATGGGTATCACCTGGGGTAACTTTGATCAAAACGGTTTTTATGCCGCTGCTAACATCAACAAAAACGAAAATCATGACACCGATAATATCGGCCGTTTAATTAACGATGCTGTGGGTATTGAGTCATTGTTTTCATACAAGTTCGATAACAATATTCGTACTTTTGTGTCGTACAACGTTTTGGATGCAGGCACTAACTACGTTATCCAGCCTAACTACAATACCGATCCAGATGACGTATTCAAACGTCAGTTTTTTGTAGTGGGTTTACATTATGTATTTGACCCAGATACCGTTTTGTATGTTGAAGCTCGTCGTGATTACAGTGACTTCACCAGCAATGACAAAGCACAACAAGCCAGAATGGAAGTGTCTGAAGATGATGGCGTAGCTATTGGTGTTCGTTTCACGCTGTAGTCTGCATATTTGGGCTTAACTGACCGATCAAAAAAGGTTCGACATCGCTGTCGAACCTTTTTTATTACGTTGCTTTAAGCCAGTTCTTCATAGCTAATGTTTAATAGCTTAATGCCTAAGTGAAATGCAGCGCACTTAATTAAGCGACATGCTTCTCGTCAATTATAGTTACTTTTTCAACAATAATCGGCTCGCGCGGCACGTCTTCATGGCCTGCTTTGGTGGTCGTTTTAACACGCTCCATCTGTTGAATCACATCCATACCCGCAGTCACTTTAGCAAATACAGCATAACCCCAACCGGCATTAGTCATCGCAGCGTGGTCTAGAAAATCATTATCAGCAACATTAATAAAAAACTGTCCCGTAGCAGAATGTGGCGCATCGGTTCGCGCCATGGCCAATGTACCTAACACATTGTTCAAACCTTTATTGGCTTCATTGGCAATCGGATCACGGGTGGGTTTCTCTTTCATTTTGTCGGTCAAGCCACCCCCCTGCACCATAAAACCTTTAATAACCCGATGAAATATAGTGCCTTCATAAAAACCATCTTGGCAATATTTTAAAAAGTTTTTTGACGAAACAGGTGCACGTTCCATTTCAAGCTCTACGGTAAAATCGCCAAGGTTGGTGCTGAAGATAATCATATACGGCCATGTTCCAAAAATGAGAATAGCCGTCATTATATTATATAGAACCGAAAGCGGCTATTACACATATCGTTAAATGAAATCCAATCGATTAAAACGGTTAACTTATTGCCCTAGCTGATTAAATAAATCCATCGCGGTGCGCCTCATCGCGCTTACTCCTGCACGTATCGTTAACGGATAACCTGACGTAAACTAACTAGAATGCAAAGACGGTAAGGTATCGCCCGACTTGGCACTGGCTTGATACTGCTCCAGCTCTACTCAACCAAGCCAAAATATTGAAAAATACCTTAATGTCACTTACTGATTATTAGCTGCGGCGATAGCATGTTGTTTATAGCGCATTATATTTTGAAAAGTATCCACCCAATACTCTTGTGGATGTGCAGCAAGAAACTGTAATAATTGTTCATGGGCCTCGCTGGAGACACTCAAATAATCTCCGCCAATACCATGAAACACAATGCTCACTAACTGACCTTGTTCCGCACCAGCTTTAACATAGTTAATGAGGGTCTCACCACTTACCTCTGAGGGCATATAAACCACCTCACTATCGTCATTAACACCCTGCCCTTTTACAGCCATAAATAACGGACTCACCTCGGTTAAATAATCTTTCCCACCGGCCATAGTATCGCCACACGGAACAGTAAAAGTACGCGTTGATTTACCGTCAATCGCAAATAAAAAGGCATTAGCAATTTCCAGTTCATGACGTAACGCTTGCGGCGAACGAGTATCTAAATCTACAAAGTCGGCTACCCAGTCTCGGTTTGGCAGCGACTTACTGCAGCCATGAGATAAAGAGTGATTACCTAGTTCATGCCCTAAGGCAGCCACATGTCGCCAGTCATTTAATCGACTAGCAACTGTTGATGCCGACATAACCAAATAGAACGATGCATTAAATTTGTAGCGCCCTAGCGCAGGAATAGCATGGTCAAGCTGGCTGGCTAATGCATCATCGTATGACAAGCTCACCGCCGCTTTGGCATTATGTGGCCACACAAACTCTACAGGCTCATTGGCGTATAAACTTGCTGATATTAATAACATTATTAGCAAAATAACATATCGTTTTACATTCAACATAAGGCTAACCTTTTGATCTTGAAGTAATATAGCGTGCTTAAGAGTACTATTTAACAAGGTCTTACACGCTATGCTGACCACTGTTGTTTTTAAGCAATTTAGCAATTTAATCATCACGGTGCTGGCGACAAAATTAGACTAACAACAATAATTGATGGTACATGATGACAGCTAAGAATGGCGGCATTTATTGTTAACGCCAACCTTATTACCAGTAATGATGGTCGCTACAGGAGATAAAAATGAAAATCATCACAGAAAGCCCAAGGCTAATGATTAGAGAGTTCACCCTTGAAGATGCCCCTGCGGTGTTGCACTTTAATACCCCAGAGCTAGTGAATCGATATACCGGCGATGCGGGCGTGTGCACCACGTTAACTGATGCCGAAGACATCATCCGCACTATTTGGCTGGTGGAATATCAACAGTATGGTTTTGGCCGTTGGGCGGTAGTCGTTAAAGACACCAACACCGTGATTGGTTTTTGCGGTTTTAAAAATGAAACTCGTATTAATGCCGTCGATATTGGCTATCGCTTACACCCGGATTACTGGGGTATGGGTTTAGCAACAGAAGCCAATCAGGCATGTATTGATTATGCTAAAGCACACATGGATTTAGACGTTGTTTATGCTTATGCGGCGGATGCTAATACTGGTTCGATTAATGTCGCCACTAAGCTTGGGATGGTTTATCACTCGCAGTATCAAGAAGGCGAACTTACCTTCAATCGGTATGAGATTTTGCTCAAGGCTGGCGGATCAATAGATAACGTTTAGCCGAGAAACTCTGCGACTATCAAGCCATTAAAATCGTATATTTTCCCTAATAAAAAATCCCTTAACCACTTAGCCGTAAATAACTTAGTCGATAAGGGATTCTCAGTATTAATTTCGCTGCTAAGCTACATTTTTAGCTGCACATTCGAAGTCATTTTAGTAGAGCACGCCAATACAAAACCGGCAGCAATTTCTTCCGCGGTTAATGCCATCTTGCTAGACGACACTGTGGTGCCTGAAACAACCTGACATTTACATGCACCACATACGCCCGTTCGGCAAGCCGCAATCATCGGTAACTTTGCAGACTCTATGCCGTCAAGTAAGCTTTGATCGCCGCTTAATTCAACCTGCTTGTCACCAATACTCAACATAAACCGTTCTGTTGATGGATTACTGTCTAGCGCCGCTTTTAAGCCTAGAGCGCTACTTGCGCCAAAGCTTTCTTGATTAAACTGACTCATATCAAATTCGGCAGCTTCAAGCATTAATTTTACCGCCGCCATGTAGGGCTCAGGTCCGCACACAAATACTGTACGTTGTTGATAATCTGGTACTAACTTGACTAAGGTTTCTAAGCTTAAACGACCACCTTCGCAACCTGTAGAGGTATGTTTAGCGGTTAAATCTTGCTTATTACTGTCGGACTCAAGTACATAATTAAGATTAAAACTCGGGCTTCGAGATGCCATTGATGCCATCGAATCGGCAAACATAATGTCATTAACCGTTTTGGCACTGTGTACAAAGGCAATATCACTGTCGGTAGTGGTATCGCAAAGCCAGCGCGACATAGAATGCATAGGTGTGACACCACAACCAGCACTTAACAATAAGTATTTATCGGCTTCAATGTCGATCAAGTTAAATATTCCATCAGGGCCAGTAACCGTTACTTCATCGCCAACATTGAGCGACTCAGTTAAGTAATTAGACACCAAACCACCAGCGATTTTTTTAACCGTAACCACTAACGAAAATGGTCGTGAAGGCGATGATGAAATAGTGTAACTGCGATAAACTTTGTCGCCATTAATGTCGAGTTTAAAGGTAATAAACTGTCCCGGTTTAAAATTAAACTTAACCGGTTCAAGCCCTTGAAATCGAAAACTCACCACATCATGGGTTTCATTCCATTTTTCAACACAGCAAAGCTGCACCTCACCTCGCTGCCAGTTTTCGGCAGCCCAAAGTGCCTTCGAGCCTGTCAATACAGGCGGTTGCACCGTAGGCGTGGTCTTGAAAACAGGGGCCTCGATAACAGGAGTTACCTTTTTTGCCGCTTGGGCAGAAAGCGCTTGTGAAAATGAAAAACCAATTGAGGGAGCACTACTCATTTTGACACCTTTAACGCAGTAAAAAACACCGAGCGCGATATGAACATCTCATATCGCCTGTAATCGTTATCGTGCAAATACGGGTAACATAAATGCACGATTTTTAGGGCTAATTACGCCACTTTCATCATGGCTTTTAAGTCTGACGCAACATCAGTAGTGCCACGCAAACCAAACTGCTGCTCTAAAATAGTCATTAGATTGTCAGATAAAAACGCTGGCGCTGTAGGCCCTGTACGGATGTTTTTCACGCCAAGCGATAACAGAGTTAACAACACCACAATCGCTTTTTGCTCAAACCACGACAACACTAGGCTCAACGGTAAATCGTTAAGGTCACATTCAAAAATATCTTTTAATGCTAATGCTAACTGAATAGCAGAATAGGCATCGTTACATTGGCCCACATCTAATAAGCGTGGTATGCCATTGATGTCACCAAAGTCTAATTTATTGAATTTGTACTTACCGCAACCTAAGGTCAAAATAATTGAATCGTCAGGCACTGATTTAGCTAAATCGGTAAAGTAATTACGCTCTAACTTGTCGCCATCACAACCACCAATTAAGAAGAAGTGCTTAATAGAACCATTCTTAACATTTTCAACTACGGTTGGTGCCGCTGCCATTAAGGCATTACGAGCAAAACCGATAGTGATCATGTGTGGAATTTCATCATAAGCAAAGCCTTCAAGCTCAAGGGCTTTGTTAATCACTTCGCTGAAATCATCACCTTCAACGTGAGTCACACCAGGCCAACCTACGATACTGCGGGTATAAATACGGTCAGAGTACTCACCCACTGTAGGGTCGATAATACAGTTTGAGGTCATCACTACTGCACCTGGGAAAGTGGCAAATTCTTTTTGCTGATTTTGCCAAGCGCCGCCGTAGTTACCGACTAAATGCGCGTATTTTTTAAATGCTGGGTAAGCAAGTGCTGGTAACATTTCGCCGTGAGTAAAGACATTAATGCCCTTGCCTACAGTTTGCTCAAGAATAAGCTCTAGATCTTTCATGTCGTGACCAGACACTAAAATCGCTTTACCTTTAACAGATTTGGTATTCACTTGTGTTGGCTCAGGATGGCCAAATGAGGTGGTTTCGCCTAAATCTAACATCGCCATAATGCGATAGTTTAATTGGCCAATTTCCATTGCAGTCGCAAATAACTTGTCTGCATCAACAGAGTCTTCGCCTAAAAATGCCATAATTTTATGGAACTCAGCAGCCACATCGACATCAGTTTGATCTAATACGCGAGCATGCTCCATATAAGCCGCTGCGCCTTTTAAGCCATATAGGCATAATAAACGTAAGCCTAAAATGTCTTCATTTACGTCTCCGCCATTAAGCAATGCAATCGGCGCTTGAGCTAATATTTCAGGTTTTGAAGTCGCCAGTAATAATTCACCTTGGCCACTTACCATTTCTGGCTCAACGCCTTTGCCTTTACAAGCTGCAATGTAAGCCGCTTTTAATTGATCGCGATACGTTTGTGCCTGGTAGGCATAATCAATTAAGCGTTCATCGTCGAAGTTTACGTTAGTTAACGTGGCAAAAAAGGCTTTAGGCACAAAAGTGTCAATGTCGTTGTCTACAATGCCAAACTCACGCGCTTTAACAGCATAAGCCGACACGCCTTGTAGCATATAGATTAATAAATCTTGAATATCAGACGTCGACGCTAGCTTGCCGCACATACCTTGCGAGTAACTACAGCCATTGCCTTCTGGTGTTCTAATGGTTTGCTCACATTGCACACAAAACATAACTCTACTCCTCAAATATTATTCATGTATAAATTTTACATGTTAAGGATGAGTTTACTCTTTACTTTGTAAATCAAAACCCGTTTTTATTACTAATGTTAGCTTTTATGAGCCGTATCACCTTTAGCAATCGCTAATATAAGTCGTTTTTTATCTAGCAATAACGAAGCTCAACGTAAAGGTAATCAAGCCTAATGGTCTATTATTAATATCAGAATAAGTCGATATGATCGTTACAGCCTGCCGTTAAAAACTTTCCATTTATCCAATAAAAACACGTAGAATTAATCTATTAAAGACTTTCAATCAGGATGAATAGATGAAAACCAAGCTTAACGTTATAGCATCAGCCTTATTTTTATTACTTGCCCCAGCGGCAATGGCTGCCAATGTTGCTGTGATCACCTTAGACAATGGTGCTAATGTTCGCTTAAAAGACGACTTCACCTGGGAATACATCATTACCGAAACCGTTAACCAACCTGTAGTTGTCACTCAAGCCACTGTTGCAACTGCTGTAGCGGCTACAACGGTATTACCTATTGCCACCTCAGAAGCCGCAATAGGCATGCCTGTTGATAGCGCCAACACCGAGGTAACACCTGCACTAATTCATTCCGTGGCCCCTGCAATCGTCACCACACGTTTAACGGCAGCGGCATTAGCACAGCCAGAGTTATTAAGCAGCACAGCTAAAGACGGCATTAAAATCACTCTTGCTAACACAAAGTGGCAAGGCAATAAGCTTGGCTTAGTGTTTGATTTTGACAGTACCAGTAACGAACATGTCACGGTTGTTGAAGTTGAAGTGAGTTTTTACAATGACAACGGTGCATTGCTCAAAACAGAAAAGCTTGAAGCCTGGGAAGCTATATTCCGTATGCCAGAAACTTACCTGCGTAAAGGTCAGCATCGCCAAAGTGATACAATTTGGATAGAAGGTGTTAATAAGCAGCAATGGCAAAAGCAGTTAATCAGCTTAAAAATTATTGAAATTGAATCTCGTTAGCCCAAAGAAACCGTTTTTCAAAAATGACATAAAAAAGCCCAAGTGAAATTAATATCTCATTTGGGCTTTTTTGCACGACGCAGTTATTGAGGCGACGTGTTAACACCAATTAATTTAACAACTCATGCTCTTTCGGCAGCTGCTTACTAATCCATAATATCAATTTATGTTTGCGATTTGGACCATCATCTTTATCTTCGGCTAAAGGCTGGATTAAGTTGTCTTGTACCAATAATCGATAAATACATTCCACTTTGTCTTTTGGCGAAATACCTTTACCAAAATCATCAAAACCACGCTTTTGTGCGTATCCCATGCCAATCTCCATCGCGAGCTTGAGCAGTTTGGTATCGTGTTTACCCGCTTTCATCTATCATCCTCATGGTACTCTCTATTGCTATTAAGCTACGCGAATACAGACAAATTAGCACTACAATTGCGGTCAATATGCCGCAAAATCTAATAAACATCACTATTAGCAACTTTAGTTACAATAATTAATCTTAGTTAATACCATTAACCTTTGCTGCAAGGCGCAGGCTTGGTATTGTATTGGGTTATACCAACCCGCTGAGCAATAGCTTATTTTTGAGTTTGGTACTATCACTTTACGTTTTTACTGTCACTATTCAACGTCACAATAACATTTAGAATAGGCATAAAAGCACCTAAATCGGGCACAGACCCAAGGATATTTTAATGCGTAAAACACTTATTACCACGGCAGTTAGTGCTGCACTGATACTTAGCGCGTGTTCAGAACAATCAGCAGACACCGCCATGGCAGCCAAAACTACCGCAGATGCATCAAAAACAATGACCAAAGCACCTGCTATTGCCGACAACGTTCTGTTAACGCCAAGTCCTTTACAATACATGGCTCCACAGTTCGACAAGCTAAAAGCGAGCGATTACTTACCTGCATTTGAGCAAGGCATGCAAGAACACAAAGCTGAAATCGCCACTATCACCAACAATAGTGAAGCGGCTACATTCGAAAACACTGTGGTTGCGTTAGAAAAAACCGGCGCTATTTTAGACCGTACTCAACGGGCGTTTTTTAATCTGACAGGGCTTATTTCAGACGACAACTTTATCAGTGTCGAAGAGCAAATTGTGCCTAAATTAACGGCACACCAAGACAACATCTACCTTGATGAAAAGCTATTTGCTCGCATCCAAACTATTTATAAAAACAAAGCCACCCTAAAAGGCGAAGACTTACGCCTAGTTGAAGTCTACTACGACCGTTTTGTACGTGCCGGTGCTGAGTTATCAGTTGCAGACAAAACAACCATGCGAGAGCTAAACGGTGAGCTCGCTAAATTTGAAACCAGCTTTTCGCAAAACGTTTTAAAATCATTTACAGATGACGTTATCCTCATTGAAGATAAAGCTCAACTTGATGGCTTATCAGACAGCGACATCGCATCATTGGCCGCTGCAGCAAAAGATGCAGGTAAAACCGGTTACATGATCACCTTAGTGAACACCACCACTCAGCCGCTTCTGTCTAGCCTTAAAAACCGTGATGTACGCAAACAGCTATGGGAAACCTCAGCGTATCGCGCCATGGACACCAATGCACCGTTAAACATCAAAATTGCCCACCTGCGTGCACAAAAAGCCAAACTACTAGGCTACCCAACATGGGCGGCTTATGCCCTTGGCGATCAAATGGCCCAAACTCCAGAAGCGGTTTATGGCATTCTTGATGACTTAGCCCCTAAAGCTCTGGTTAAAGCGCAAATTGAAGCAGCAGACATTCAAGCTGAAATCGTTAAAGACGGCAAAGACTTCAAACTTGAACCGTGGGACTGGGCTTACTACGCAGAAAAAGTACGTAAAGCTAAATATGACTTAGACGACGGCCAGGTTAAGCCATACTTTGAAATGAACACCGTATTAAACGATGGTTTATTCTTTGCGATGAACAAGCTTTATGGCATTACAGTTAAACCACGCACCGATTTGCCTGTATGGCAAAAAGACGTGACGGCTTACGAAATATTTAACCAAGACGGCAGTTCTATTGGTCTATTCTATTTAGACCCATATGCACGACCTGGTAAACGTGGTGGCGCATGGATGGACGAGCTAGTTAGCCAGTCATTCTTGAAAAACACCAAGCCTGTGGTCTATAACGCGCTTAACATCCCTAAGCCAGCCGAAGGTCAGCCAACACTGATGACATTCGATGAAGTGAGCACTATGTTCCATGAATTTGGTCATGCTATTCACGGTCTATACTCACAAGTTAACTATCCAAGCTTAGCGGGCACTTTAACTGCACGCGACTTTGTTGAGTTTCCATCACAAGCCAACGAAGACTGGAGCATCGAACCACAAGTGCTAGCCAACTACGCTAAGCATTATCAAACTGGCGAGCCTATCCCTGCTGAGCTACTTGCAAAAGTATTAAAGTCGCATACCTTTAACCAAGGTTTTGGTACGGTTGAATACCTAGCCGCTGCGCTACTTGATATGGAATGGCACTCAATAGCTGCCGACACAGAAATCACTGATGTTGCAGCCTTTGAAAAACAAGCGCTAGCCAAACACGGTTTAGATTACACCCCAGTGCCACCACGCTACAAAACCACCTACTTTAGCCACAGCTTCGGCGGCGGTTACTCTGCGGGTTACTACGCGTACTTATGGACTGAAGTGTTTGCCGCTGACTCGTTCTCTTACATGATGTCACACGGTGGATTAACCTTAGAAAATGGCCAAAAGTACCGCGACACTATTTTGTCAAAAGGTAACAGCCAAGATCTGATGCAAAGTTACATCGACTTTACGGGCAAAAAACCATCAACTGATGCCTTATTAAAGCGTCGTGGTTTAGTTAACTAAAATACCGAAAATGCTTAGCCTCTCGATTTTAGTGGTTCATTAAGTCGAGAGCTAAGCGAACAAACAAAAGCGGAACAGTAGTAAGTGGGTTGTTAAAAAGAGTGAATATTGTGCAGTTGTGAGCTTTTTTGGCTCATTTTGCACATTTGTTGTGCCATTGAACACTTCAAGGCTTTACATTTTCGCCAATACCCTTATTATTCACCGCGTTCGGAGGGATGGCAGAGTGGTCGAATGCACCGGTCTTGAAAACCGGCAACGGTTTATCCCGTTCTAGGGTTCAAATCCCTATCCCTCCGCCACATTAAATACGAGAAAAGCCGTTGATTATCAACGGCTTTTTTTGTTTTTGGCGTTTGAGGGGCTCTCCATAAGGATTGACTCAGACAATGTATCTTTATCGAGCACCCAACAACGTATACTTTACACGTATCTGTTTAGCCAAATATTTACGCGACAAGGGCTTTCCCTTTGACGTAAAAGTCTCCTTACTCACTCGTGACAGAGCAGAAGCAGTCATCCGTAACATTGATGTTGCCGGAGCACTCAAAAAAATCATCAAGTCTATTGACCATCAAACCCGTATTAATGACTTTATTCGCTACGTTGATGAGGTCATTAACAATCTTAGAGCTCAGTTTGATGCAGCTGATCCTGATATTACATTCAACATCACGCAAAAACCTCATTCTATCCCCATTAGAGAGACTAAATTGTCTCAGCATCGTGAAACTACCTCTGTGGCGCAAGCAAAGCCTGTTATTGGGTTAAACGAAGCATTAAGCGCATTTATTATCTCAAAACAAAAATCAGCCATTAGGCCTCTGTCTATCAAGCAGCTTGAGCAGCGTACTCGGCATTTTATTGATACCGTATCATCAAAATCCATTCTTAAAACCAAGCTTAAAACTGATGATAAATGTGTGCATGACATCACCAGTGCTGATGCGATGACCTATCGCGATGAGTTACTGACCCAAGGCCGAAGCTACAAAAGCAATAAAGAGTACTTAGCTGCCATATTTCAGTTCTTTAAGTGGTGCCAGTTAATGAACTATTGCAACCACAACCCCTTTGAAAGCGTTACTGTCGGACAAAAACCAAAAGCTAAACCGAATCAAGCTAGAGACCGCTGGACGCACACTGAACTTAAACGACTACTTCGCAGCTCATCATTCAAGGCTTCAACAACCGATTTCAAATGGGTCACCCGTTTGATGCTTTATGGTGGTTTAAGGCCTTCAGAAGCTTGCCAGCTCAAACCTGGAGATATCAAACTAATCGACGGCATACACTGCATTAGCATTGATGACAGTGGCGCTGTACAACGATTAAAGAACCTCAATGCTAAACGTTATGTGCCAATACATCAGCACTTGCTTGAGCTAGGCTTTATTGCGTTTGTTGAGCAACGAAAAACAACACATACCCAGCTGTTTGATTATAAACCTGTAGGCATCATTGAAGATTGGTCAAAAACTTACTGTAAACAGCTCGCCAAGCTTCAAACCGAAATCGGCATGCAAGCGAATCAGCGTCCAACCGCCTACGGCCTAAGACACACGTTTATCGATGAAATGAAGCAATTAGATATCAGTGAGCACATCGTGGCGCAAATCGTCGGTCACGCTAATCCCAACATCACTTTCAGTCGTTACGGCAAAGATATAAACGTTGCTGCATTGCTTAAGGATATTGAGAAAATTGACTATCAAATTTGATGATCGGGTGTGGTTAATAAATAAACTTTAAACCTAAATTAACAATCTGTCTCGATTGGCAGTAACAGTGTCAGTTGAGGCACAAACACTGCCAAAGCTGTCATTATTTCGCTACAGCAGAGAGCGAGAGATTTGGCTGTTGAAAATGGCTCGCAGTCGGTGAGTGCGAAGCAAAAAACAGCCCACAATTATGTGGGACTAGTACGTAACCCGGTACGCTTGTATCCCACTTTTTGTTCCAAAAAGGTCGGATACAAGCTCGGGCAAGGGGAAGCCCTTTGAACCCTATAGGCGCAATCTACTGGTATTTTTTATTGTAAACAACTTAAGGTGTGCCAATTTTGAATTGAGTAGTTCATTATTCTAATTGTTGGTATATTTGGGGTTATCACAAATCCAGCCTGAAATGTTACATGGCTATTGATTTGGCTTCACTAATAACCTTATTCTGTGATTCAGTTGCCTTCTTGATAACCTCAGCATACACACGCTCTTTCTCTGCAGAACTTGCGTTCATAACAAAGGCTGAAAGCTTAGATGTGGTAACTTTATTTTTAGATACATTTGTCGACATAGGTTTCTCACATAAAATAGTCTAAAAAATAGGCTCAGGAGGTAAGTTTAACAGCCTTATTAATTCTGTGCGAGTGTATTCATTCCTAATATGATGCTCTACCGCTGTAATATTGTCATGGTAAATATGAGTGCTACCATCGTTGTTTTTTATAAGTAAATCTATCTTAATCGAAGCACCGTATTTGGTTTTGACTTGCCTAACGACTTTTTGTGAATTTAAGAATTGATCAATAAATATAGAGGGTAAAATACCACGGCCTTCAAGCTTTTCTCTTGCTTGTACAAATTCCCAAGCTAATTCAGGCTCTTGATACACAAAAATAATGAGTACTGCTCGATTTCGCATTAAGGAGCGATCAATATTTTTGCAGGCAACATCAAAGTTTGACAACGTTCCATCTAAAATAAAGCTTTGGTCATTATTGAAAATTCTGTCTAAAGTGCGTTCAACTATAAAACTGACTGCTTTTTGAAACAAATACGAGTTTTTACCTGTGTATTCTTGGAAGTAAACTCTTAGTTCATCAGGGTCAAGTCTTATAATTCCTGTTTCATCAAACACTTCAATAAACGCCTTTGACGCCTCTGTTTTACCTGCGCCAGGAGAACCACACATAAAGATAGAGACAGGCTGTTGATCTGCTGGATATTTGCCTAAATCGGTTAGTTCACGTGCTATACGAGTTCGATTTGCTTTTGCAAATATAATTGCTTGAGTTTCAATTTCAGTCTCTTGCTCTGTCATAGCCTGTGGTAACGTTTCTAGAATAGAACAGCATGATACCAGTCAATATAAATTGGGTATAAATATATCTGAGTTTTTTATACGCATGTTAATCGACAATGCCACCGCCTATCGTTTTGACGACAATGGTTATTTAATCGAAGACTACCAACGTTTTACTGATGGTTCCGAGCAATCACTGCGCATAGTCGATGAGTACAGCGCCTTTGGCAGTATTAATCAACAAACGTTCAGTAACCATTATGTTCAACAGTTTAGCCGTAATTTAGCCGGTTCACCGACGAGTATCTGTACCAGTTCTTCTGGAGGGTGCAGTACTATCGGGGTGCAATACTTAAATTATGATTATGATGGAATGGGTAATTTAGCCTTTCAACACAATGTGATTACCCAGTTCAAAGAAAGCTACAACTATGACGAGCTCATGCGGGTTGATGACTCAACTAAAACGTACAAAGGTATCACCTATGCTGCGGTTAATTATGACTATGACGCCGCAGGTAATATCCTTGTTAAAGGCGATTACGGCAGTCAGTATCTTTACGGTAGTGTAGGCAAAGGTGCTGGCGGTAATGCAGGCCCTAACGCCATTAGGCAGTTTATTCGTGGTGGTACAAAAACCTTCACCTATGACAATAACGGTAACAGGCTCACCGGTGATGGCGTAACGTTAACCTATAACGACCAAAACAAGCCGTTAACGGTTGACCGCAATAATGTAAAAAGTACATTCAGTTACGATGCCAATGGTAACCGCTATAAACAGGTTAAGCAGCAAAACGGTAGTGTGGTATCGACCACGTATTATGTGGGCAGTTTTGAGCGTGAAGTGACCTTAAGCAGTACGGTAGATAAAACCTACATTGGTGACCACACCATTAAGATGAAAGCCCATGTGGGCAGCTTAGGTAATCAATCACCGTTCCAGCATGTACTGCGCGACCATTTAGGCAGTGTCGATACCTTGATGGATGCCAGAACCGGAGCAGTATTACAGCACCGAGGTTATGATGTGTTTGGTCGTCCAAGAGACATCGCATCAGGTAATGCGTTATTAAGTAGCTGGCAGGGGGTAACCAAAGGCTTTACAGACCATGAGCATTTGAACGAGCAAGAGCTTATTCACATGAACGGGCGGATTTACGATTTCAACATCGGTCGCTTTTTAAGTGTTGACCCGTTTTTGCAGTTCCCAGAGAATAGCCAAAGCGCTAATCCGTATTCGTATATTTTGAATAATCCGATGAGTGGGGTTGACCCGACTGGGTATAGATCTGAAGAATTAGACGAGGTTATATCAGGTAAGGCGTTTGAGAAGCTTGAGAAAGATGAAAGTGGTAATCTCTATGTGACAGCTGATGGGGAAACTTATAAATTAACTTCAGTCTCAAATGGCGAGAAGAACTTTTCCATATCATTTGACGGTAATGGTGGCGGTACCGCGCAAGTTGGTAAGGTGTCTGGGGCAGTTAACCTGCATAAAGGAGATAGTGGTACTAATGTAAATCAAAACCAAGACAACTCAGGATTTGGTGCTGATGATGCCGCTTCCATTGGGGTTGGGTTTACTCCTGTTGGCATAGCAGCCGATGTATATACTGCGGTAACTGGTGAAGACTTCTTCACTGGCGAGGATGTATCTGGTTTATGGAGATGGGCTGGGCTAATACCATTCGCTAGTGAGGCTAGAAAGCTAGGCAATGTCGCTGAAGCCGTGGGTGATGCCGCAACCCAGACTATTAGGCAATCAAATCACGTTAGCAACGTCATTCGTGCTCCCAAAGAAATCCCCGGTATTTCAGGTCTTAATAGGGTCAAATCTAAGACCCCAATTCAGGGTGGAGGCGGCCTTAGGGAAAGATGGAAAGACAAGAAAGGGAAAATTTACGAATGGGATTCGAGGCATGGCGAATTGGAAATGTACAATAAATCAGGTAAGCACCTAGGTTCATTTGACCCGCAAACAGGCAAGCAATTAGGTGATGCGATTAAATCCAGAAATATCAAGAAATTCCTTTAGGTGAATAATATGAGTAAGTGGTATGTCGTATGGTACGAGAAGAATGGCGAAAAAATGATTGGTGAACAATCAATTGCGTTAACTCTACCCGAAATCAGAGAAGTGCTTGGTGTAGAGGCTGACAATCCATTAGAGGGGTGCTGGCCAGTTAAAGAAGGTGCAGCGAAGCATTTATCCGAAAGGGTAGATATGACTATAAACCTCGTTAAGTTTGATTACTTCCTAGAGTCATATAGTTAATCTTTTTAGCGAGCAGCCTATAGTTGCTCACTAACTTCATCATTACTAGCAATTTCTAATAAATAAGACACCCATAATTATTTCATACCAACTACGACTATGACGCCGCAGGTAATATCCTTGTTAAAGGCGATTACGGCAGTCAGTATCTTTACGGTAGTGTAGGCAAAGGTGCTGGCGGTAATGCAGGACCTAACGCCATTAGGCAGTTTATCCGTGGTGGTACAAAAACGTTCACCTATGACAATAACGGTAACAGGCTCACGGGTGATGGGGTAACGTTAACCTATAACGACCAAAACAAGCCGTTAACGGTAGACCGCAATAATGTAAAAAGCACATTCAGTTACGATGCCAATGGTAACCGCTATAAACAGGTTAAACAGCAAAGTGGTAGCGTGGTATCGACCACGTATTATGTGGGCAGTTTTGAGCGTGAAGTGACCTTAAGCAGTACGGTAGATAAAACCTACATTGGTGACCACACCATTAAGATGAAAGCCCATGTGGGCAGCTTAGGTAATCAATCACCGTTCCAGCACGTACTGCGAGACCATTTAGGCAGTGTTGATACCTTGACATTAAATAACATGGCCACCCATTCTAACTGGCTAAATATTGAGCGCTCCACTACGCTTTATTTACCCTTTCCAAACGGTAATTAAAGATGGCCAGACCAAGACAAACCCTCGTGAGTTTAGAAGATACGCCTTACTATCACTGCTGCTCGCGTGTGGTGCGTAAGGCATTTTTATGTGGTTTTGATAAATCTACAGGTGAGAACTTTGAACATCGGCGTGAGTGGGTCGATTCACGCATTCTTGAGTTAGCGACCATCTTTGCTATTGATATCTGTGCTTATGTCGTGATGAGTAATCATTTGCATGTAGTGTTGAAAGTCGATGCTGACAAAGTAAAACAGTGGTCAGATAAAGAAGTGCTCACTCAATGGCACAAAGGTTTTAAGGGCACGTTACTCACGCACAAATACCTTAAAGAGGAAGACCTTAACCAGCTTGAGCTTCAAACGGTTAATGAATGCATTACCGAATATCGACAACGCTTAATTGATATCAGCTGGTTTATGCGCTCACTCAGTGAGCCCATCGCCAGAATGGCCAACAAAGAAGATAAGTGCACAGGCCGATTCTGGGAAGGACGTTTTAAGTCTCAGGCTTTGCTTGATGAAGCCGCAGTTTTAGCCTGCAATAACATGGCCACCCATTCTAACTGGCTAAACATTGAGCGCTCCACTACGCTTTATTTACCCTTTCCAAACGGTAATTAAAGATGGCCAGACCAAGACAAACCCTCGTGAGTTTAGAAGATACGCCTTACTATCACTGCTGCTCGCGTGTGGTGCGTAAGGCATTTTTATGTGGTTTTGATAAATCTACAGGTGAGAACTTTGAACATCGGCGTGAGTGGGTCGATTCACGCATTCTTGAGTTAGCGACCATCTTTGCTATTGATATCTGTGCTTATGTCGTGATGAGTAATCATTTGCATGTAGTGTTGAAAGTCGATGCTGACAAAGTAAAACAGTGGTCAGATAAAGAAGTGCTCACTCAATGGCACAAAGGTTTTAAGGGCACGTTACTCACGCACAAATACCTTAAAGAGGAAGACCTTAACCAGCTTGAGCTTCAAACGGTTAATGAATGCATTACCGAATATCGACAACGCTTAATTGATATCAGCTGGTTTATGCGCTCACTCAGTGAGCCCATCGCCAGAATGGCCAACAAAGAAGATAAGTGCACAGGCCGATTCTGGGAAGGACGTTTTAAGTCTCAGGCTTTGCTTGATGAAGCCGCAGTTTTAGCCTGTATGGCTTATGTAGATTTAAACCCTGTCAGAGCCAAAATGGCTGCAACCCCAGAAACCTCTGATTACACCAGTATTCAGCGCCGTATCAATTCAGCAATAAAAGGCGAGCAACCAGCTGAGTTATTACCGTTTGTGGGTAATGAGCGACTCAATATGCCTAACGGGCTCATGTTCAGCGTGAAAGACTACATTATACTGGTTGAAGATACCGGTCGGATTATTCGAGAAGATAAGCGTGGCGCCATTAGCTCAAGCAGTCAGGATATATTGAATAGACTCAACATCCCCGCAGAGAATTGGCTTAAAATCACCACTGAATTTGGTACATTATTTAAAGGCGCTGTCGGCGCATTACCTGCCTTAACCGAATACTGTGAGCATTTGGACCGAAAACGACGACAAGGCGCGGCAAATTGTCAGCGCTGGATGTGCGCTTAAGCATTAATTCTTGAAAAACCACCATATTCCTTCTACTTGATTGATATCAAGATTTCCTGCTGTGCCGGATTCTTCAAAAGAAGAATAAAGCATTAATTTAACGATAATTTTTAACCATATTGATTAAATTTGGTGAGTTGAGTACATCGAGCGTAACCCTCGCCAAAGCCATGAAAACGAGTTATGTTATTTATTCAAATAATGGGTGGCTAGCTTTTTATTTATTCAAATAATGGGTGGCTAGCTTTTTAGTGATTTTTAACTTTAGGCTAAATATAACGGGGAAATGATTCATCTACTTGCAGCTGCTGATAGAAGCACAACAGCTGATTGCGATAGCTGCAGTTAACTTTGTTTTTTCCAGCAATCATCACTTGGAAATAGGTGAGTACCTGTAGATATATCAAGTGGTTTTGCTAACCAATTCTTTGTTGTTTCCACCCAGCGGACAAAGTGAGGCGTTTTTGTGTGTTCTTCAAAGGTCGCAGCATCTTTATAGACCTCGTAAAGATGAAGGAGGTTAGGGTCTTCTTGATCTTGAACTATGTTAAAGAGGAAGCAATTTGGTTCATTTTGCACTGAACCGCGAGCATCATCAAACATGGCTTCAATAAACTCATTTTTATGTTCAGGTTTAATAGTAACTTTTACAATTACAGCAAACATTCACTTCTCCTTTGGTTATAAAATCTTGTTGAATAATAATATATTATGTAATTGTTCCATTAATTTTAACTAGCTATTAATGATAAGATTTTACGTAGATACCAGATCAAAAATAGCTAAAGTTAAACTAATTGAGTCTGCTTTTATAGGCTCTTTAATACTTTAATGACTTCGCTAGGCTCTTGTCTTAATGTGTAATCTACTTCAACAAAAGCACTCGCTATTGTGCCATCTTGCGCGACAACAAATGTTGCTGCTAAAGGTAAGTCAAACTGGTTTGCACCATTATGTTCTTCTACGGCAATACCAAACGATAAATAAACAGGACGTAGCTCTTCAGGTAATGTAAAAACTAGGCCTAAATCTTTAGCGTATTGAGCGTTAGTATCTGTTAATACCTCAAACTGTAACTCATTTTTTTCAGTGGTTGAAAGTGATGCGTCAGCTAGCTCTGGAGTAATTGCAACTAAAGTTGCGCCAAGTGCTTTAATTTCTTCAAGTGAGGCTTGATATTCACGTAACGCTAAATTGCAGTACGGGCACCAGCCACCGCGATAAAAGGTAACAACAACAGGACCATTCTCTAACAAGCTTGATAATGACACATCAGTGCCTTGCGCATTAATCAACGAAAATTCAGCCAGCTTATCTCCCTTTTTAGGCGTGTTTAATACAATACCTGAATCAGCAAGATTTTGTGTCGCTTGCTGCATTAGTCCTTGTATGTCTTGAGGTACATTTTCAGTAAAACCTTTTTTAAATTCGTTTAATTTTTCTGTTAAAGCCATGTTAGATCCTAATATTGATTAATTTTGAACGCTTATTCAATCATATTTTGAGTGATCGTTCAAGTTGTTTTTTCAACAAACATTCAAAGTATTGCTATATAGGTTAATAGTGTTAATAGTGTTAATACCAATGATAATGAATACATTGGCTTAGTGCTGCACTCATTCACTTAAAGGGGATAACGAGCAGGGCAACCGCATGAATGTACGTTTTTTGTTCACAATGAATAGTATCATTACAGAACCACTTCCAATCACACATGAAGTGATAACGTCCTGAACAAATGTAGTTTTAAAAACATACTGAATCTGTTCGTAAAACGTTCGCGATCTCGCCCTGGGATAACTAGGGCCTGTTGATCTTTCAAGGTTATTTTTGCAGCGAATTGTTGGCCATTACTCACATATACAACTGCGCGGCAGAGACTTTGAGGTGTAGTTATTCTACATAAAAAGTCGATAACACAGTAAAAATGGCCAACAAACGCTGCCCGAAGGGTTCGGCTAAAAACGTTTTACTCTTTGTTGAATGCATTTTGCTTAGATGACTAGGCATCAATCCATTCGCCTCGATTAAAACGTTTTTAACTCGAACAAAATTCAACCAGCAAAGATCAACAGGCCCTAGTGAGTAACTGTAGAATGTCTAAAACACAGTTTGATAGACAAGCTGTATTGCAGTAGACGGATATCAAGCTTCCACATGAGTGTTTAATGGTGGTAAATTAATTACTTAGTTGTAATCAACTTTAAGGTTTAAAAAGGTATCTGTTGGTAATGACGTTGTTAACAGCCTGACCATTAAGCCTTATAATGATTTAATAGCAGACATAATGGCTACTATTAAAGTGGGTTGTGAACACGTTGTAGTCTCTGTGGCACGTGGCTTCAAGAATTACATAACGTTTAAAATTAATACTTTATAATTCAAAGGATGATAACAATGAACAAGCAGATCTCACTTATTGTACTTAGCTTAATATTTTTAGCGGGTTGTACTGGCACGGTACCGACATTAGGCATAAATGATAGCCAATTGGCATCTTGCCCTGATTCACCAAACTGCGTCAATAGCCAACAACAAGCTAGCGATGAAGAACATGCTATAGCACCTATTAATTTCATCGGAACCCCGCAACAAGCACAAGTGCGTCTTTTACACATACTCAAAACAGCAGAGCGAGCAAATATTGTTGTGGTTGAGGACAATTATATTCGCGTAGAGTTTACCTCGCAGATAATGCGCTTTGTTGATGATGTTGAGTTTTATTTTCCAGCAACCGCATCTGATAACATAACTATAGATGTCAGATCTGCTTCACGTATTGGCCGCTCAGACTTTGGGGTTAATCGTGAGCGAATAGAACAAATTAGAAATGAATTTAAGCAACAATAATATTTTATAAAGGCGATTTATAAGATAAAGTTTAGTGAACGTCTAGCGCGACTATCTTTAACGAAAATAGACTCGATAGAAGCGACTTTTTATCGAGTTATTAAACAAAATTATCTGAATCGACTTATACTAAGGCGTTATTTTTTCATTAGTCATATTAGTTTTAGATATCTTGGTTGTCGTCTAATCAATTGTAATATTATCAAAGTCTGGAGTAAGAATGAATAGTAAAATTATTGGTATTGTACTGGTTATTGCTGGCGTTTTTTTAGCTATCTGGGGCTACAATATTTACGATGCAGCGAGCTCTCAAGTTACGCGAGCATTGAGCGGTGATACGCCGCTAGAAGCTTGGGCAGGAATGGCTGGTGGTATTATTTGCATGTTAATTGGTATCACCAAGCTAAAGTAAATAAGCCCTGGTTAAGCATGCAGTAAAAGTACTCCACACTAATGATTATCTTGTGTGATAACGATCGTTTTTAGTGCCATTAATACACATAAGCCTTTCGCCAATCAATAGGCTAGTTTGACGAATTTGACTGCGATGCAGTCAAATTTAGCTCAACACTCAGCAGCGCCATCTACTTTGTATTCCTATAATTCTCTAATAATTAATTTTGCACCAGCAATATTGTTGTATCACCGTTAATAAAGTAAGCGTATTGTTAACTCAAGCCCATTACCTTAGGATATTGAATGGATTTACGCAGTCTAGAAACAGAAACTAAATCAAGCATTCGGATGAAAAGACGAGCTAGAGTCGATTTCTTTTTTGGAACACTATTCATTGTTATGATGGTCATTATCTCTTTTGTATTCCAAATTGATTTGGTCGAATCTGTGTATTTATTTACCCGTAGTCATGAAGACTGGGAGATGGATGAAATTATTTTTAGCTTTCTATGGATAGCAATAGTTGCAACGATTTACGGAATAAGGCGTGTACTGGATATAAGAGAGGTTAATAAAGAAGTCTCTCAACATGCATATTATGACTCACTTACAGGTCTACCTAACCGCAGCTTAGCTCAATACCATTTAGAAAAATTATTACAACGCGCTAATAGATCACCATTAACTGTGTGTGTCATTTTCATAGACCTAGATAATTTTAAAGATATCAACGACTCCTACGGACACGATGCCGGTGATCTACTGATTGAAAAGGTTGGAAAAAGACTTGCTTCAGTAGTGAGACACGATGAAACTGCGGCTCGGCTAGGTGGCGACGAGTTTTTAATCATTGGTGTATTTCCGCAAGGTTCTGCCAATATAGAGGCCTTAATTAATCGAATCGAAAGCTGTCAGCACGCTCCCTTCAATATCAATGACCGAAGTATTTCCACGGGGTTTAGTATTGGTGTCGCCCTTTCACCACAACATGGAGATTCAGTTCAAGCTTTATTAGTAGCCGCTGATAGTGCAATGTATGAAGCCAAACGTAATAAGCGTGATACCGCGTGTTACTACACCAATGAAATAGGACAAAAAATAACGGAACGCTATCGATTGTCTTCGCAATTAAAACAAGCTATTAAAAATGAGCAATTGTATTTAGTCTATCAACCTATCGTATGTCTACTCTCTGGAAAGATTAAAGGTTATGAAACTCTTACGCGCTGGAACTTAGATGGCACTCTCATCAATCCAGAACTGATCATCTCGTTGGCAGAGGATATTGGTGTGTCTGAGGAGTTCTTTAAGTGGCTACTAAAAACGACATTAGCAAGCTGTAATCACTTTTTAAAACCCGATCAGTTTATCGCTATTAATGTGTCTGCGAGACAGTTTTTGGATATAAACTTTCTTATCAATACACAATATATTATCTCTAAATATAGTCATGTGAAGATTGAATTAGAGATCACAGAAAGCTCATTAATTGCCGACTTTACAGAAACGATCAATAGAATCGATTCGCTAAATACGCTTGGTATAAAAGTCATGATTGATGATTTTGGTACTGGTTACTCGTCGTTAAGTCGATTAAAACAGCTCAACGTAGACAAGATTAAAATTGATCGATCTTTTTTACACGATGCCAGTAAAGATCAAAAGAGTGCTGGTATTTACCAGAGTATTGTAGACCTTGCGCATAAATTAGATATTGATGTTGTGGCTGAAGGGGTTGAAACTACAGAGCAATTACTTTTTTTACGTCAATTTGCGCCTATTTATATGCAAGGTTATTTATTCCAAAAACCACAAATAAATACCAAGCAAACCGCCGAATTTATCATTCAGGATATAATTTTAAATAGCTAGTTATCATTGACTAACTATGTTGTAGCAATAAACATTGCAGTGAATAGACATTGCAATGTTTACGTTGAGTTTTCATCTAATCAAGTGACTCGCTCAGCTTATCATTTAACAAGTCTACTCTGTCCTGCCCCCAAAATGGTTCATTTTGGTAGATGTAAGTGGGTACGCCCAATACGCCTTTTTCAATAGCATCGACCGTGTTAGCTTCATATATTACATCGATGCTGGTTGACAGCGCTTGCTGTAATACACTGTCAGCATCGACATTAATTGAAGTGAGGATATGCTGGATAACGGCTGTATCGGCGATGTTTTGCTCTTGGGCCCAACATGCTGCTAAAACCTTACCGATAAACTCACCAACATCTTGTTCTGTTTGCTGCAACACAATAGCGCATCGATCGGCCAAACTTGGATCTGCGGGGAAAAAAGCTGGATGTAGATTAAGGGCTAAATCACGTTTTTTGGACCAACGGCCAAGTTCAATTAAGCGATAATCTTGTCGGGCTTGTGGCCGTTGCTTTACGGGTAACACACCTAATACCCCAAACAATTTTGCCAACTTAATAGGCTTATAATTAATAGCGATGTTGTGCTGATTAGCCAACGAAGTAAAAGTGTTATGGCCTAAATAAGCGTAAGGAGAAAGGCTAGTAAAGTAATAATCTATTGCTGTGCTCATAAGTCGCATTACCTTGTTGTTAATGGTTTAGTGTTGCATATTAATAATCTGCGGCCAATATTACTCACCCGTTAAGCACAACTGACAACGTACTCATTCAGGGGCATCAATCATTTGCGCGAGTTGATATCCACCTTTTAATCAAGATTTTTTGCCTGCTAGGTTAATCCATTTTATATACCAGAGTTTAGATAATGAGCGGCTTAAGAAATAAAAAGCGCCGATTGACGCTTTTTATTGTTAAGAGAGTTAGGTAAACACAACGCCATTATTTAGCCTATGATTTCACTGCAATAACTCAACTTATTGGGCTGGATTAACCCCAGGGATGACTTCATCAACTTTAAATCCAGCTTTTGCTGATTTAATCACGTCAACGGCTTCAGATGTCAGCACGTTATTACCTGTCAGGAGATCATTTAAATTACCTGATTCAGCATTTACGAGTCCCAATTCGCGCAGCATGGCGTCAACCACTGGTGCATTAGCACGGTAATTTAAGGCCGCCGTTGTTACTTGCTCAGCAATACCACCTTGAGATTGATTGCCTCCACTCGTGCCAAACTGATTGCCAGTTCCATAACCTTGTAAAATTTTAATGCCTTCGATATTTTCAAGAGGCTTAACCGATTGAGCAACAATTTCCGGTAAGGCTTTTAATATCGCTAATGACTTTTGCAGTGCAATTTGTTCGTCGCGCAGTACGTTTTCAGCTTCGTACAAGGCTTGCTTACCTGCCGCTTCTACTGCATACACTTTTTCATCGGCTTCGGCTTGAAGCTTCTTAGCATCGGCACTTGCACGTGCTTCGATTAAAATGGCGCTGGCTCTGTCTTCTGCGGCACGTTTTTCTGATTCAGCTCTAACGGTAACCCCCACGGCATCGCGCTCAGCTTCCTTACGGGCGTCAATCACTTCGATGTCTTTACGACGATTAGCTTCGGCAGTTTGACGCGCAGTAATCACCGCTTCTTCTTTCTCGACTTTGATTTTTTCAGCTTCAGCTGCACGAGCGCGTGCTGCCGACTCTTCTTCCGACTTTGCCGCTACCGCAATGCGTCTTTCTTGCTCAGACACTTCAATATCGCGCTGCTGCTGAATACGAGATTGCTCAATAGACTTAAATTTTTCAATCTCACGGGTTTCGATATCTTTGGTTTTTTCAATTTGAGCGGTTTCAATAGCACGCTCTTTTGTAATTTCAGCCTCACGTTCTTCGCGGGCTTTATTTTCTTTCTGCTTAATGATCTCTGCTTTTTGGTCTGCACGTTTAAATTCAAGTGACTGCTGTTGAATAAGGCGAGCTTCTTCTTCAGACTTTTCAATTTCTAAGGATTCTTTTTCAGCCTCAAGATTTCTCTGCTCTATTTTTATGCGGTTTTCTTGCTGAATATCATTGGTTTCTTTACGTTTTTCTTCAATAATTTTAGCTAGGCGCGCACGACCTTCGGCATCAAATGCATTGTTTTCGTTAAAAAACTGCAATTCAGTTTGATCAAAACCAGTAAGTGAAACAGACTCAAGTTCTAAACCGTTTTTCTCAAGGTCATTGGCGACATTATTTTGCACTCGCTGTACAAAATCGGACCTTTGCTCATGCATTTCGGTCATGGTCATTTCAGCTGCAACCGCGCGTAACACATCAACAAACTTTGATTCCATAAGCTTTTTCAGCTCTTCGACGCGGTTAGTTCTTGTGCCTAGTGTTTGCGCTGCCATTGAGATGCCTTCAGAATTAGGCGCGACCCGTAAGTAAAAGTCAGCTTTAACATCCACGCGCATTCTGTCTTTAGTTATTAGCGCGTCTTTTTGCGTTTTTTCAACTTCAATACGTAAGGTGTTCATATTGACTGAGATGGTTTCGTGCAACACTGGTAGCACAATCGCGCCACCATCTTTAATAATTTTTTCCCCGCCAAAACCGGTACGTACAAATGCCATTTCTTTGGAGGCTCGTTTGTATAATTTAGCAAAAATAAGCCCAATGATTATTAAACCTAACATTACTAGACCAGCAATTAACAAGATAAAGCCGCTTCCAGAATCAAAGTTTATTAACGTTTCCATTTAATTTCCTTTTAAATACAACAGAGTGATTAAATAATGTCATCACAATGACATTATTTTTGAGAATATAGAGTCATTTTTTAAGTTATCTAACTCGTGCGGCAGTCCACACCTTGCCTTTATGAGCTAATAGTACAACTTCCACGCCACGGACAAATTCAACCCCCACGTCTTCTGGTTCAACTAATACATAATGTTTTTGTTGAAATTCATCACGCACCATTGCCTCTGTCGGCCTGCCTTTAACTGCGCGACCTTGAGTAATCGTCGCGACACAGCCACCCAAAGCATTAACAGAAATAGCCGACGTTTCATTTTTAGGAAGGATATTGGCAATAGCATTGCCGAGGAAATGGCTAGAAATACACGTAATAATTAATGCGATAGGTACCACAATAAGTCTTGTAAGCAGCTCAGCAGAGATTTGTAGGCTTATAAAATTAATAACATAGCCAGTAATAGCGAAGCTACTTAATGCCAATACCAGCCAAATAAGTAGTGGCAAACGATTAAGACACAGCCAGCCTAATAAGCCTGTCATTCCGGTTACAGAGACCGAAGTATCAACATCAACATCAGCATCAAGATCTGCCGATAACGAGTTATCTAATGCACTAAAAATGCTTAATCCAGCAATCATTGCAATTAGTTCAAATATGCCCAACATAACAACAATTACCAGTGCAATTGAAAAGGGCGTATTTTCATGAGCGATCAAAAATGCCAGCATTGTTCCTCCATTAACGATGTGAATTCCATTCATTTGTAAATTATCACGTTATATTGCAATAGGATATCAAGCAATGACGCTTTTAAGAATAAAACCGAATCAAATTGGCTAGTTTTCATCACGATAGAGCGTTAAAGCCACATTTCTAAATTAAAATCGATTATTATAAATCGATCATTACCCATAATAGTTTTGTTATGGTCACCCTTAAAATATCAGCGATGAGCGGATTTTAGCGCCCGCGATATTGGCATGATAAAGCACATATCCTATCAAAGTAATAAATAGCGAAGTGGTCACATCTGATATTTTATGGCTCATTAACACGGCTCCTAAACTGTAAATAAGCCGTAGTCATCGCTTGAGCATCTTCCACTTGCGGATAGTGACCTAAGGTTGGCATGGTGGTGATATTGGCATTAGGGATCAATTGGCGATAATGATCGATCATATGTTGACCCGAGATCGGATCTAGCGCGCCAGCGATCAGTTTTATCGGTATCGTGCTGTTAACCATTGCCCCAACCCAACGTTCACGGTTTTGCTGCCGTTGGGTCATATAACCAATCAGCTTATGCATCACTGACAAACCATTATTGTGATTTAGTAATTGCCATAGAGTATCGATAACGTCTGGCGTTGGTGGTGTCGATGGCCCAAATATGTGCTGTAAATTAGCAGCAAACTTTTGTTTATTGATCAATTTAGATACTAAAGGCCCTAGTGGTGACAGTAATAATTTTTGGATTAATATTGGTTTATGAGTTTCAGGAAATAAGCCACCATTTAAAAAACAGACACTTGCGATGTGCATATTATTGCCGCCATCAATTTGCCTTGCTAGCAGCTCTTGCGCGACCGTATCACCATAGTCATGAGCTAAAATATGATAATGGCTAACGCCTAGCTGTTGTAATAATGCCTGATAAAGATCAGCTTGCTCAGAGATCAAATAACGTGCGGCTTTGGGTTTATCTGAAAATCCAAAGCCCAACATATCAAGAGTGATCACGTAATAATGCTGGGTAAGTTGATGCCACATGCCCTCCCAGTCCCAACTGGCGCTAGGAAAACCATGAATAAGCAATAATACAGGCGCCTGACAATTTTCCGAACAACGAGTAAAAATCTGCTGGCCGTTAATTGATACAAATTTCCCCTGCTGTTGCCATTCACTCAGTGTGATCATCGCGATGTTATCCTTTCACTAATAGTGTATTTACCATCGATTAAAATCTCTCATAGATCCAATATTCTGACTTTAACTCAATAGCCTATATATTAATCTAAGTTGAGCCTAAATATTCTATTCACTAGCTGACTATATACCATTAGGCAGTGATATTATCTCTGCCTAATATTTCAAATGATCCATTCTAATTAGCTAATAGTCATTGCCAATAATGATTTGCGCGGGAGCATCGGTGTTAACAGATCCATTATTTTGGTTAGTGGCTATTCCAGCTGTATTAATCACAGGTATGTCAAAGTCAGGTTTTGCTGGCGGTGCCGGCGGGTTAACCGTGCCGTTGTTAGCATTAGCGATTAGCCCTGCGGCTGCGGCTGCCGTGATGTTACCATTATTGGTTTATATGGATTTTTTAAGTGTGCGTTCGTGGTGGGGGAAACAAAACACAGCACAATTATGGATACTATTGCCTGCAGCTATTATGGGTATTGTTATAGCTTACCTGTTATTTGACCAACTTAATGAACAATACTTACGCGGGTTACTTGGGGTGATTTCATTAGGTTTTGGTATTTATGGCCTCACCTTAGGCGAGTGGTCACAACGTAAACCCTCCTCGCTCATGGGGAAAATTTGCGCCACCATTGCCGGTTTTACTAGCTTTGTAGCCCATGCAGGTGGACCACCATTAAATGCCTATTTAATCCCACTGCGTTTGGCTAAAACAGAATACTTAGGCACTGCGGTAGTTTTTTTTGCGGTTGTGAATGCTGTGAAGTTAATTCCCTACAGCATGCTAGGGCAAATTAACTTGAGTAATTTATTAGTCTCAGCATCATTGGCACCTATCGCATGGCTTGGGGTAAAACTGGGGCTGCGCATTCAAGATAAGTTTGATGAAAAACAGTTTAAAAAAATCATCCTAAGCTTAATGATAGTGGTAGGTATACGCTTATTGTGGACGGCACTGATACCATAATTGATGTGGTAATATTTACTTATTATGTTAATTCAGAAATTGATCGATTAAATAGATCTATTTAATTAAACCATCGTAATATTTGATATCGCTATAACAAGCTCCACAATATAAAAAGGTAAGATATGAGCACTGATAATCGCTATTTTTATGAACCTAGCAAAGGTCATGGTCTACCACATAATCCGCTGAATGCCATTATTGGCCCGCGTCCTATTGGTTGGATTGCCAGGGCAAGATCACGAAGCTTTACCTTGACTTAAGTTTGTGATCTTATACTTCTTTTTAGTAAGAAGTAAGTTAACCCATGTCGCAACTACAGCTATTCAAGTACTTTTCAAACATTGATGACCCCCGTCAACAAGGTAAAGTTGTCCATAAACTCTTTGATATCCTATTCCTTACCCTCAGCGCAGTGATTGCTGGATGCCAAGGCTGGGAAGAAATTGAGGATTTTGGACACGACCGTCTCGATTGGTTACGCAAATTTGTCTCTTTTGAAAATGGTATTCCTAAACATGACACGATAGCGAGGGTTATCAGCACTATTGATATGAGTACGTTTCAATCCTGCTTCTCTAAATGGATGCAAGAGTGCCACCAGGTCACTGCTGGACAAGTGATTGCTATTGATGGAAAAAGATTAAAAGGTTCATTTAATCAGTCTGATAGAAAGGATGCCATTCATATGGTGAGCGCATTTGCTTGTGAAAATGGTGTGGTGCTTGGACAGCAGAAAACCGACTGTAAATCCAATGAGATAACCGCCATCCCAGTGCTGCTTGACTTGTTAGAAATAAAAGGTTGCCTAGTCACCATCGATGCCATGGGATGTCAGAAAGCGATAGCTCAGAAAATTTTGGATAAAGAAGCGAATTATCTGCTGGCACTTAAAGGCAATCAGCCTATGTTGTTTTCCCAGGTAGAGAAATTATTAGGACCAGAAATCAGCCGACAGTGTCAGGATGGAACGCTATTTCAGGAAGCGGATTACCAACGAAATAGAGAAGAGTACCGGTGCTGTATTGTGACCAATGACATGAGTCAAATCCCCGCAGCGGCAGATTGGCCAATGTTAACGACAGTTGGGGTGATCATTTCTTATCGAAAAGAAAAAGGCAAAGTATCCAAAGCGTTAAATTTTAGATACTACATCAGTTCAGCCACGTTAACGGCAGAAGAGTTGGCAGCAAGTGCCCGAGAGCATTGGAGTATCGAAAATGGATTGCACTGGAAACTTGATGTTGGAATGAAAGAAGATGATTGTCGTATCCGACGTAATGGTGCACCGGAAATCATGGCAGGTGTTAGGCATGTTGCAGTGAATCGTCTTCAGTCAGAGACAAGCTTTAAGAAAGGAGTAAGAGCAAAACAAATGAAAGCCAATCGCAACACCGATTACCTTGAAAAGGTTATTTTTGGCAAGTGAATTTTCATGCTCTTACCCTGGTTGGATTGCTTCTCGTAATGCCCAAGGCCATCGAAACCTGGCGCCTTATAGTTTCTTTAACTGCTTTAATTACGATCCACCCATTATTGGTTTTGCTAGTGTTGGCTGGAAAGACAGCGTGGCTAATATTGTTGAAACCGGCGAATTTGTATGGAATTTAACAACCCGCAGTTTAGCCGCGCAAATGAACCAAACCTCGGCGCCATTAGCTCACGGTACTGACGAGTTTGAATTTGCCGGATTAACCCCAGTTGCAGGTAATATTGTTAAAGCAGATCGCATTGCACAAAGTCCAGTTAGCTTTGAGTGTAAACTGTCGCAATGCATTCAGCTAACGACGGCTAATGGCGATAAAATCGATAGTTGGTTAGTGCTGGGTGAAGTCGTGGCTGTACATATTGAAAAATATTTACTCAGCCCAGAGGGGATTTACCAAACGGCATTAGCAGAGCCAGTATTACGTGCTGGTGGGCCATCGGCTTATTATGGTATTTCAGATGAGCAGCGTTTCGACTTACATCGTCCTACACTATAAGCGTAAAACAATTAAGGCTACCCGTTGGTAGCCTTATTTTTTAGCATTCTTCGAGCTGATAATTAGAATTGGTAATGTAAACCCAATGCTAATTGTTCAATTTCAGCATCAATATCATCAACATAGCCATACTCATCAATATCAAGATCGCCTTTGCTCATATCGTAGCTTAAACGAAGGTTAAGGTTTTCAGTTAATGCGGCATTAATCCCAACGCCATAGGTAAAGCCAATACCAGAAGCCGTAAAATCATCATAATAACCATCAACAACAACCGCCATTGATGCCACACCTACTTTAACAAAAACCGAAAATGTCTCATTGAAACGCGCAGTAAATGTGGGGGCAAACGTTAGTGCACCTGCTACGATATCAAAATCGTCTTCACCTACATCGGCCGCAAAAAAATTACTTTCTAAACCAAACCAATCGTTAAACTGATAACCACCATAAACGCCGAATCCTGTTGCTGATTCAGAACTGTCACTATCACCAGACCCTAATTCTGTTTTATTTATTGCACCGCCGATATAAAAACCGGTGCGATCTGAGGCCATATCTGTATTGGCAAAAACAGGGGTAGCTAAAACCGCACACATCATTGTGGCTAAAAGAGATATCTTGTACATCATTGTTCCTTAATGACATTGAAATAAAAATCGACCGCATATTACCACAAATAATTTAACGTAAGCAGCTAATATAATTATCTTTATAATCAATTCAATGGGGTTTCTGTCACTGTGTATTTTGCTGAGTTCAAAATAGCTAACAGCAATACCAACCTACTACAATCAACCCTTATTCATTATATTAGCTGACAATTATCAGACGCTAAAATGAACGCATAAAGTTTGTTATAATCTATCCAAGCATACTTTTTTTTGAGACAACGTTGAACATTTCAGACAGTATTTTACAACGTGTTAGTCATGCAATAGGCGCGACAGCAATAACTCATATCGAGTCGATACAACCTCTATGGGGTGGTTACGGCCAGCTATTTAGGGCCTATGTAACGGGCAAACCTTATCTGTCTGTTATCGTAAAATACATCTGCTTCCCTCAACCTGCATCGCACCCTAAAGGGTGGAACACGCCGCTATCGCATCACCGTAAATTACAGTCATATCAAGTAGAAGCTAATTGGTATCAACACTATGCTAATGCACACGCACTTAATTCATTTTGCCCAGTGCCGCGTTACTTATATGTAGACCAACAAGCCAATGAAACCCTATTAGTATTACAGGACTTGCATACCCTGGGGTTTACCCAAGTTAGAAAAACCGCCACAACTGCCACCGTACTCGCGTGCTTAACGTGGTTAGGGCATTTTCATGCTAAATACATGCACGTAGAGCCAAAAGAGCTTTGGCCTATTGGTACATACTGGCATTTAGATACACGACCAGACGAGTTAGCGGCTTTAGCCGACAGTCCACTTAAGTCCGCGGCTCATCTTATTGACCAAACCCTGAAACAAGTGACATACCAAACCCTAGTCCATGGTGATGCAAAATTAGCTAACTTTTGTTTTAGTACCGATGATCGCGCTGCGGCGGTAGACTTTCAATATATTGGTCAAGGCTGCGGGATGAAAGACGTGGTCATGTTACTAAGCAGTGTTTTGAACTATAACGAGCCAGAAAGCTTAATTAATGACTATCTTGATCATTACTTTGTTGCTCTGGCACAAGGACTCACTGAGTTTCATCCTCATCTCAATCCACTTGATGTACAACAGGCATGGCAGCCACTATATTGTGTCGCCTGGGCTGATTTTCAGCGTTTTGTCAAAGGCTGGAGTGTGGAACATTTCAAAATAAACCCCTATACCGAAGCGCTAACCGAGCAGGCCATTACACTACTTACCCTAGTAAAAAACCACTAATCGAAGATTAATTGACCACCTAAAGGCTATTGTTGTTTTACGATTGGCTAAGCTTGCTATTGACGTCTACAGTTTACCAACGCTGTAGTCATTGTTGCCCCTCCTTATGATTGATTATGCAACAAACCCGACTCTCTTTATTTGAGCGTACAACGCATTCTATTCGGTTCACTGACTATTGGGCCATACGCTAGGAATTAACCTTATGGAAAGTCCCTTTACGTATATTTTAATCACCTTGTTTTTTTCTAGTATTTTACTGTCCATTATATTTTTAATGACTTGGCAGACCATGGGCAAGCAAAAATATGCGCTGATGTTTTCATTGTCTTTTTTAGCCTCTAGCGTGCTTTGGGCTAATAGCTTATTTAAAAGCTTATTTCTTTCTCATAATCTATATTGGATGATCGGTTGCAGCGTCTCCATGTTGTCTGTATTACTCGGTACTTGGGGACATTGCTTACGCACCAACACCAAAATAAATCCTGCGACACTGTTAAGTCTTGGTGTGTTTGGGATGGCGCTAACTTATTACTTTACCTACATAAGTCCACACCTAGGCCTGAGAATGTCGTTGTATTTGTACATTGATGTCGTGTTATTAATGATTACTAGCGTGGTGATAATTCAACATCGTATCAAGTCTCGCCCAGCTGAAATTGGCGCATCTGCGTTACATTTTATTTTTGCCGTATGTCTGTTTATTGCCGCTAGCATTGCCTTGGCGCAAGGCAAAGATATGGATGTAGAATTGATAAAATGGTACGCCATCGTTAACTTTACCGCCCTACCTGCAGCTTATGTTGGTATGTCAGTATTTGTCATTTATATGTTGGCGTCTGATTTAGCCGAAGAAATGAAGTTACTGGCAATGACAGACTTACTGACTAATTGCTTAAATCGTCGTGGATTTTACATCCAAGCCAAACAAACCATGCTCGAACTGCAAAAGCAGCAACAACACGTGTGCCTTATTTATTGGGATATCGATAAGTTTAAAGCGATTAATGACCAATTTGGTCATGCCGGTGGCGACCAGGTATTGATTAGCATTACCCAGTTAATTAAGCTGCACATTAAAAAAGACGACTTGATTGGCCGCATGGGCGGTGAAGAGTTTGTTATTTTAGTTGGCCGCAGCCATTACCAAGATGCAATAAATGTCGCCGAACGATTAAGAGCAATAATTAACCATACTCCCATCCCTTTTGGTGAACAGAAAATTAATGTTACCGCCAGCTTTGGGGTGGTTGAACTCAACGACCAGAACATACCGATAGAGCAAGCTATCGACCTTGCTGATACCGCATTATATCAAGCCAAAAGCAGTGGCAGAAATAAAGTGGTGTTCAGTGAACCACAATCCTTTTAACGGCCATCGATATTGATGTTAATTTTTATGTCATCATCGAAACAATAAGCTAAGGTTAGCATTTGGCTTAGCCTTAACTCGGATTACCGGATGGATACATAAGCAAATATAAAAAATATCTTTATCGGGCAGCCAACAACGGTTTAATAAACACTTATTATCCCAACTTGAAATTACTTGCCTACATCGATACGAATATTATCGCTTAAGGTTTCAAGTTGAGAGATTAACAACGCAATGGTGACATTCTCCGGGAGCCTTAAGGTCATTTTAGAGCTATATACCGTCTTTCCTAAACTGGTTACTTGCACACGATAACATTCTTGATGATCTACACTCACGTCAAGGTCTGCTAATATTTCATTAATATCATGAGTTAATCCTGAACGATCGCTGCAATCTAAAGTAATCTTGCACTCTGCAGAGAAATGAATCGATTCATGTTCAAACTCAGCATAGACAAAAGTTAATTGCCCAAATTGCTGCTCTAACGCTTGTTTTAATGCAGCTTCCTTATCGACATCAATCATCACTCGCATCATTGCAACAAATTGCCCGTCGAGTTTAATCACTTTGCTAGTTTCCCAACTTGCACCTATATCACGGCTAACTTGAGCAAGTGACTGCAAAAGATTGGGCTGTAAAGTACCTAATACCGTCGTAATAAACTTATGCTGCATATAACCTCCGATAATAAATAAACCAAAGTGAGTTTGGCCTATTGATGTATGTTAATTAACCCTTAACTATAGATTAACGATCACTAGAAATTTAGTCTGTGGTCTGGGGCACAAATCACATAAATGAGCTAAAGACGCTCAACAGTAACGTAAAAAACGTTAATTTTGGTGTGAAAGATAATCAATAACAACGTTGAGATGAAATAGGCCAAATAGGTTGATGTTAGCTTAGATGTTAACTCACTTGCCCATGGCTTAATTTGAGTGGCGTTAAGCTGGCTTTGATGAGCTAGAAAATGAGTATTGTTGATTAATTAATAGTAAATATTGCTTTTGCAGGCTGATACAAACTTAATCAATTAGTGCTGCTTATATCACAAATTAGCGTTCATTAGTCATCGCTTAACAGTCATAATCAAGAGTAGAAACGTGCTGTTTTTGATACTTATCACAACAGTAGCAACGCCTTGAACAATATCACACTAGCCAGAGATGCTTTCGGTATCTCATTGAATTTAAATAACTTATCACTTTATAATCTATATCTTTAAAATATTTACAGCAAAAAAACAAAAATAAGCTTTTGTTTATTAAGTGAATTATCCATTCCACGATGAATATCACTCCCCCCATTGTGGCTTATTGCTACCCATAGACGCTTTATCTAAAATGCGCGCCTTACCCAATAAGGGTACAGATTAACTTTCGGCAACGTCATGTTAGCCGTTAAACCTTTCCATTAGGGGAACACGATGTCTACAAAATTAGCGAATCCTGCACCATTAGGGTTAATGGGCTTTGGTATGACCACCATACTGCTCAATATTCATAATGCTGGCTATTTTCCAATTGATTCGATGATCCTCGCGATGGGAATTTTCTATGGTGGCATAGGTCAAGTTATTGTCGGTATGATGTGCTTTATGCGTGGTGATACTTTTGGTACCACGGCATTTACTTCATATGGCTTATTTTGGTTAACCTTAGTTGGAATTATTTTAATGCCCAACATGGGTATTGCGGCCAGTCCGGCACACTTTATGGGTTGGTATTTAACATTATGGGGCACATTTACCGCCTTTATGTTTGTCGGATCGTTACGTTACCCGCGCGCCAAACAGTTTGTGTTTGCCTCACTGACGGTATTGTTTTTCTTGCTTGCTGCTCGCGACTTTACCGGTAATGCCTTACTCGGCACCATTGCAGGATTTGAAGGCATTATTTGTGGCGCCAGTGCCATTTACTTTGCCATGGCACAAGTATTGAATGCCGAATACGGCCGTACTATTTTGCCTGTGGGTGAGTTAACTCAAACCCAACCTAGATTTCAGCCTCAAGTTGAAGCAGAGCAAGTAACGTTACATTCAGTTAAAGCATAGCAATTTACTTTCTGGCTGAACTAATGTTCTATTGTTCTATTGTTCTATTGTTCTATTGTTCTATTGTTCTATTGTTCTACATAACTTATAACACAGTAGAAAAACGACATGATTAGCGTAGCGTATGTCGTTAAAGGTCGATGCATTGCATCGACCTTTTTGTTGGCATAAATTAATGCACTAAACGACACCCGCATACAGTATTACTTGGTTGAAATAATACCACGGCATAATCTTTAGCTTCATCGCGTTCAAGCACCTGAAGACTTAATGAATGCATGCCATTTTTGTTTAAATTTATGCCGCTAACATATGACAAATACGCATAATGTTCTGGTATATCGAGACTTTTATTTCCTAAATATTCTTGTTTAGTGGTCACTGAAATATCATACATTTGCCTTTGAGCATCAATTCGATTCACTTTACCACTCATCGCTAATGTGCCAGCAGAATTACCCTCTAAGTCATAATAGCGATAGTTAATTTGCGCCAAACCGTCTTTAGAGACTAAATCGACCAACAAGTAATGATCGCTGTCTGCTGCACCAACTTGATGGTTAAACAATTCAGAACTACAGCTCAACATAAAGTTAGGCGCCTTAGATGTTAACGAGTAAATAGCCCCAAAACTGGCCAGTAAACACACCAGAATGACTATATTAATTAACCATAATCCTTTTCGTGCCATTATGTTAACGCCCCTGAGTCCGATGAGAAGAGGCAAGCCTCACAGGTAAAGAATCGCAGATATTCACTTGTTCAAGCCATTCTGGGTTGATAAATCGCTTAGGTTGGCGCAAGTCGCTAATTTTTAAATTACGGATAATTGACTGACCAAAATAGTCACCTCTAAAAGTAATATTCAATACTTGTTTATCATGGGATAACGATAAAAAAACTCTATCCCATACGGTATCAGTACAACCGAGTAAGCTCTGTGTAAGCTGTTGTCCTTGGTCAATCAATAACTCATTATTGGTGTTTGATGGCGAATATAAAATCACCTCCACTTGCTGACCAGAATCTAAGCTCACCGTTTTCATGCTCAGCGGCATAGTCGGGCTAATGGAGTACCCAATTTGACTAAACCACCATAAACTTAGCAATACGCCAACAAGTGCTATAACCACCAGCAAAGCGTGTAATGGTCGTATAATAAAACGTCCCCGTTTAACGTCGATTTCTTTACGCGCGCGATGGTGCCTCAGCAAGTAACCTTGGCCTTTTACTGTTTCGATAAGGATTTCATATTGCGGTCCAAGGAATGAACGTAATGTAAAAATAGCTCTGGCAACTGAAGCAGAACTAAAATGTGAATCATCTTCATGGCCTGACTCTAATAAGGGTTTGGCAACCACCTTGCCTTGGTACTCGACTAATAATGTCAGTACATGTAACTCTGCCCTGGGAAGATGCCACACCAGGCCACTTTCCTGATTGATCAGCTCACCTTTGTCGATATCAAACTTGCAATGACCCAATTGCATATCAACTGCCTCAATACTGCAAATAATTGATAAAGTGTATGCAGAAAATCTTATGAAATCTGTGATCCTGATATCTCCACGCCTTTATTCCTTATTTTTTGTAAGGGATAAAGAGCAAGAGTGATGTAATTGCGATGTTAGTCACATCATTTCATACAGTTAATTTCCATAAATACTCAGATAAATGTGCATAAATCCTATAAATGATAGGACCTACCTCACGAAAACATGCTTTTGATGTTTGCTTTTGACCTTTGTAGCCGAAGTTTATTGATTAAATTAACGTGTTTTTTTTAAGCGGTTTTATCTGGCGTAAATCACATCTTTAATAACCTCATTGATTATCGTTAAGTCATCGCGTTGCTGTCGATAGCTAAGCCAGCAACGAATATCAAAGCAAGCTTAAGTCTGCACAAAACTTAGCGCTTGAACACAACAATAATGATGGTACAGAGGGTAATAACAATGAGCATAAATAGACGCCAAGCATTAACAAAAATTATTGGATTAAGCACTGCAGCGGCTGGAGCGACACTATTAGGTACGTCAGCATTTGCTGCTACAGACGCTAACGGCAACTACCGCTTAGCATTAGGCGAAAAACTGAAATACGCGCCACTCGATGCAATGGCAACGGCTAAGTTAGCCTATGAAACTGGCGGCGGTTGTATGCACCAAGTGTTTCACGCCATTATCACTATGCTTGCAGCATCAGGCAGTGTTGACGCTGAAAAGTTTGCGACCATACCAACAGCATTAGCTGGTTATGGTTGGGCTGGTGTTGTTGGTCAGGGCACACTTTGCGGCAACTTAAATGCATCGGGAATGTTAATTAATATTCTTGATGATATAAATGGCCAAAACAGTGCCATTATTGGCGCATCTTTCCGCTACTATGAAACTAATGACTTACCTTTATCTTCAGCGGAGTTCATTGCAGGCATTGGTTCAACAGCAGAAAAATCATTAGAAGTAGGCAAAACCTCGATTGCCAACAGCCCGCTATGCCACTCATCTATTAGTAATTGGTCTGCTGCATCAGGAAAACCATTCGCTTTAAAAGGTGAACGCTGTAAACGCCTGTCTGCCAGTATGGCTTATCATATTGTCGAACTGCTTAACCGTGCTCATGGCGGCGAAGATATTTCCATATTAGCAGAAGCGAAACCGTCGGCTGAAGCACAAGCATGTCAATCATGCCATGGTGTTACTGAGACTATGGGCTCTGCTGCCAGTGTTAAAAGTGATATGGAATGCACCACCTGTCATACCGGACATTACAATTAAGGAGCGCACGATGAAAGTGACATATCTCAGTGCCATATTAGCCAGCTCATTACTAATGTTTGGCTGTAATAGTGACAACGATGATGACGTGGTTGTTATTGATCCACCTGTAGTTGTTGTTCCTCCAGTGGTCGTGCCGCCCGTTGTAGTACCTCCAGTCGTTGTTATACCACCGGTGACTGATGGCGTGAGTATTGATGATGCCAGCAGCGTAATCGTTAAACTCGATACATTCGATGCTATCACTGGCGCACTATCATTCACTGTTGCCAATAATGAAGGTAAAGCACTTGTGGGTGTAGCCAATTACGATATTGTTTATTTTGGCTTTCCCGATCCAACATCACAGTCGATAAAACCTAAGGCTTGGAAACGTTGGCATGTGACTCAAAACTATCAATGCGATGGTTCTGATAGTTGTACTGGGACATTAGAAGCAACGGATACGGCGGGTAAATATACATTTAATGTCAGTGACCTCGATTTACAAAGTAAAGCATCAGCAAATGCTGTCATGATTTATAAGGTCGCGGTTCACATTAAAGGCACGCTTGCCAGTAATACAATTGAATTAATTAGTGCAGATTAATTCATTGTCATTTAGCCTCCCCCCTAGCTAATGGCGAGTACAAAAATCTTGTGATTAGCTTTAGGCTATTTTGCCGCAGCACAATACTGCGGCTCTTTTTGTTAGGCTTTAAGACATAGCGCATTTAATCGTCAATACGCTAAAGTACAAAAAGGGTTTCAGCAGCGCTGAAACCCTTTTTGTAATCATTAACGCGCTATATTTAGCGAAGTTGCTGCATTAAATACGCATACACCATTGAGCTTAACTCAGCGGCCTGAGTGTTATCGGCTGCACCGGCATGGCCACCTTCAATGTTCTCAAAATACAACACATCGATACCCATGTCTTCCATTTTAGCCACCATTTTGCGCGCATGGGCAGGATGAACCCGATCATCGCGTGTTGAAGTAGTAAAGAACACTTTAGGGTAACTAATACCCTTTTTCAGATTGTGGTACGGAGAGTAGGTTTTAATATAAGCCCACTCTGCTTCAATGTCAGGATTACCATATTCACCCATCCAACTGGCACCAGCTAATAACTTGTTATAGCGCTTCATATCCAACAGCGGCACTTGGCACACTACGGCGTTATATAACTCAGGGCGACGAGTAAATGCCGCGCCCATTAGCAAGCCGCCGTTACTGCCACCTTGAATGCCAAGATGTTTGCTTGAGGTAATTTTACGGGCAATTAAGTCTTCTGCAATCGCTTCAAAATCTTCATAAGCTTTATGGCGATTTTGTTTTAATGCTGCTTGATGCCAAGCGGGGCCGTACTCTCCACCGCCACGAATATTAGCCAGCACATACACACCGCCCTGCTCTAACCAGTTTTTACCTATGGTGGCTGAATAAGCGGGCAAGCGCGACACTTCAAAACCGCCATAACCATAAAGTAATGTTGGGTTGCTGCTATCAAGTTTAATGTCTTTCGCCATCACCACAAAATAAGGCACTTTTGTGCCGTCTTTTGACTTTACAAAGTATTGTTTAGTCACAAACTTATCAGCGCCAAATTGTTGTGGCATCGCTTTAATTTTATCGGTTTTTAAGCTTGCACCATTTAAGCGATATAAACTGGCTGGCTCTAAAAAGCTGGTGTAGTTAACAAAAAAGTCATCACTATCACGTTCAACGTCAAATACACTTAAAGTGCCATTGGCTTCAAATGGCACAGGTTTGCTTTGCCACTCACCTTTATCGTTTTGCATGTAGCGCACTAGTTTGCTTTTTACATCATCTAGCCAAGTGACAAAAATAGCATTCTGGCTAAATGCCACCTGTGAAATAGAAGCGTGTTCGGTTGGTGATACCAACTCACTAAATACTGGCTTTTGCTCAATGAGTTTATCAACTGGGGTATAAACAATAGCACCCTGTTTAAAGGTACCGTTTTTAGTCACTAAATCACTTTTTAACTCTAAATACAGCTGACCTTTAAAGTAACCTTTTAAATCAGCATCTTCAGGAATAGGCAGAGATACTAGCTTTTCATCTTGATAAACATAATGTTTAGCGGTGTAAAACGTTAAGCTTTCGGTAACGATATTAAGCGGTGTTTCATCATCAAACATCACATAACCCGACACAGCAACTGAGGTTTTATCGCCTCTAAATACTAATTTTGCGGCAGACAACGGTGTGCCACGTTTCCACAACTTAACTACACTTGGATAGCCAGAATCGGTCATGCTTAGCGCATCACCAAAATCGGTACCAACAAATACGGTATCTTTATCAATCCAACTTAGCCTCGACTTGGCTTCTGCTAATACGAAAGGCTGTTGAGTACTGTCGACAAACGCTTTAGCGGTTAAATTAAATTCGCGCACTTCTGCGGCATCTGCACCACCACGAGACAAAGACACAAAACAACGCTCATTTTGTGGATATTGACACTCAATGCCCTTAAATACCCAGTTAACATCCTCTGCTTTACCAAGGGCATCAATATCGAGCACTGTTTCCCAGTTAGGTTCAGCCTTAGCGTATTCTACTAATGTGGTGCGACGATAAATGCCACGCTCGTGGGTTTCATCTTTCCAAAAGTTATACAGGTAATCGCCAATACGAGTGGCATAAGGAATGCGGGCTTTGTCGTTTAAAATATCGAGGCTGTTTGCCACCAACTTATCAAAGCCTGGGTAAGCTTTAATGTGGGTCGCAGACAAAGTATTTTGTTGCTTAACCCACTCCATAGGCTTAGCGCCTTCAACATCTTCCAGCCAAATAAATTTGTCTTCTTCTGCATGAACCGGTATTGCCATAGTCATCGCACTCGCTATACATAAAGGTATGATTCGCTTAAGCATTAAAATTTCCTTTTCGTTATGTGCTCGCGGTATTTTACAAACTTTCCTATACTTTAATCCATTTAATACTAAATTGACTAATTATCTGGCCATTCAGCATGAGTTCAACGCTTGTAAGTAATGTAACATAATGAAACGCATCGTTATTAGCGTCATTAGTGTCAGCGGATTTCGATAATAACACCTTAAAATATAGGTATTATTCGATCCAAACCTTACGGTATTTGCCTATGTTGAAATTGAATCGATTATTAGTACAGGGATCTATTGCCAATGTAGCGGATGAAACAGGTATAATCATCTGCTAACCACAGAGAAATGAAGACCGACATCATGGCTAAAACCGCAGCAGCATTACATATATTAGTGAAACACCAAACTCAGGCTGAAGACATCATTAAGCAGCTTAATAATGGCGCCAAGTTTGATGTATTAGCCAAAAAGCATTCTAGCTGCACTTCTGCTAAAAGTGGCGGTAACTTAGGTGAATTTAAAAAAGGTCAAATGGTGCCACCGTTCGACAAAGTGTGTTTTAACAGCGAGTTAATCACCCCGCACCTAGTCAAAACCAAATTTGGCTGGCATGTGGTCAAGGTGATCTACCGCACTTAACATCAATCGAATCTGGAATACGTCTTGTTTGAATGAAGTGTGACTTGGAGTGAGTCGAACCTAGAATCGCTTGTCGTTACGGTAAGCCAAATTAAGACGTATAGAACAAGAACTGCACTGAGTTAAAGGTGGGCTTACTACCGACACCCACCGTTTCAAATTTATTCTCGTAGTTTGATCGACAGTTCACCGTCACGAATTTGAATATCATCAACCCCATCAGCAAATGCATTCCAAAAGCCGCGATCGCCAAACTCACCCACTAAGTTGACGTTTTTCATATTGCCAAGCCATGCATTTGGAATAGGCACGCCCATTAAGCTCACACCAACTAACGCGACCACTGGGCGACGATTAGCATCAAGATGAATATCGAGTCCGGTGTTCACCCGTAAAATCTCCCCTGCCATCACTGGAAAATCATGTGGGATCGAAATCAACATCGTTGCACTGGCCAAATTGTCTGAAAAGTCTATCGCGACCCGCTGGGCAAAATCAGGATTACGGCCAATCATTGAGTTAACTTCTTTTTCGCTAAAGGTCACTTGACGGTCGGCATCCAATTCTCGATACGCCTGTGGGGTTAACTCTTGGTTGCTATTACCGCGATCGCTTGGATTAGATGAATGACTCACCTGACGCCTAGGCTCACCTTGCCAACCTAACTGGGTCAGTTTTTGGTCCAGTTTTTGTTCTTCTTGAGCATTTAATGTCACTGGCGTTAGCGGCGATGGGAAGATATAAGTACGGATAATCAAAAATGTTAATCCAACCGAGACAACTATGGTAGCTAGAATGATCAACAGTAGTTTTACGCCAGAAGCACCATGCTGCCGACGACTCAGCGTGGATAAATTGATAAATGAAGTTCGCATTAACTCACCTTTTTTATTCTGTGCTTGTCCATCATGGTAATACCCACTCAAACTAAACACCAACTATAAACTGAACATGACCACGGATAACCCATATAAAAGTACCGCAATACCGCAAATTAGGTAACGCTTAAATGTTACACTTAGCTAACAAATCGAGTTACAAACCAAGCTAATTGTAATAAAATTATCAATCTACATAACGTAAATCAGTCAGCCTAGTTGAGTAAAATAAAGGATTATTAATGCAGTTACTCTCAAGCAATATCTTAGCTCCATTCATTATTAGCGCCAGCCTATTGTTAACAGCGTGTGGCGGTGGTGGCTCGTCTATTGGCGACAGTTCATCAGGTGGCAATAATAATAGCGGCTCAACCGCTCCTCAATGGGTTACCGGCCAATTTGCCGACGACTCGACCTTAGCCAATCAGTGCAGTGCGCCATTAACCCAAAAGTTGTGGTTACGATCATGGAGCAACGACACTTATCTTTGGTACAACGAAATTGCTGACCGTAATCCTGCACCATATAGCGTGGCAGAATATTTTGAGCTACTTAAAACCGATGAATTGTCTGACACTGGCAACCTAAAAGATAACTTCCATTTTTCAATGTCGACAGCAGAGTGGGAATTACTTAATGGCTCGGGTGCCTCTGTTGGTTATGGCATGACGTTAAATTTACGTAATCCTTCACCAGGTATATCAAGACAGGTGACAGTGGCTTATAACGAGCCCAACTCGCCCGCCAGTAATGCAGGCATTAGTCGCGGTACCCTTATTGTCACTGTTGACGGCGTTAGCGTCGCAGATGCTAATGACAGCGACAGTATCGACACCATAAATGCGGGTTTATTCCCAATGACCAGCACTAAGCAAACCGTGTTTATTGTTCGTGATTTAGGTGCTCAAGCTAACCGCACAGTGACACTATCGGCAGGCAACATAGTGTCAAAGCCTGTACAAAATACCAAAACCATCCAAACCGCTAACGGTAAAGTGGGTTATTTACAATTTAACTCACACATCGCAACCGCGGAAAAAGGCTTATACGATGCGATGACATTGCTAAGCAACGCCCAAGTTAACGATTTAGTGTTAGATATTCGCTACAACGGCGGCGGATTATTAGCCTTAGCCAGTCAATTGGGTTACATGATTGCCGGCGACGAAGCTACGGCTAACCATATATTTGAGCGTACGAGCTTTAATAAAAAGTATACTACGATCAATCCAGTAACGCGTGAAACGCTCTCGCCAATGCCGTTTATTTCTGAGTCTGTTGGCTTTAATACTTCATTACTACGTAGCGGATTATCGCTGCCAACGTTAAATCTTAAGCGGGTATTTGTACTAACAACGCCAGATACTTGTTCTGCCAGTGAAGCTCTAATGAATGCCCTTCGCGGTATTGATATTGAAGTGATTCAATTAGGCGATACTACCTGCGGTAAACCTTACGGTTTTTACCCAACTAATAACTGTGCCACCACCTACTTTACTATCCAGTTCAAAGGGGTAAATGACAAAGGATTTGGCGAGTATTCTGACGGATTTATGCCATCAACCAATCCAACAATAGACAGCGAAGTACCAGGTTGTGTGCTCGCAGACGATCTTGGACATGCTCTAGGTGACACCAACGAAAGATTATTAAGCGCGGCATTATTTTATCGCGACAACAACCGCTGCCCAGCAACAGCGACGGCAGTTGCACGAGCGCCAACCAAAAATACCTTTGTCGATCCAGGTTTTATGCTGCAAGACACTCGTAATCAAAATATGCTTAAAAATAACCGTATTCTTTTGCCATCGGCTTTGGATCAATAATGCAAAAACAATTACTAGGCATATTGGTCGTATTGGCGGTAAGCGGCTGTGGCGCTACAGCAAAAGAGTCAGTCTCCCCTCCACAAGCGGCCACACTGACAAACTCAAGTGACCAAGTCCATGCGGAATTACAACAAGTAATCGCGCGCTTATTGGATGCCAGCAATGTGTTAATTGCCGACAACGCTTTTACTCAATATAGCCAGGAAGTGATTGAACGGGCACAGCACAAAGATGAGAATGGTTTACTCATAATGGGCCGTAACACTGAAATACCAGATGCGGTACAACTGTTAAAGCAAGGCGACAGGTGCTTATTACGTCATGTACAAAGCGGCAACACTGCAAACTTATCGCAAGCACGTTGTAAGCTTGAAGACGAGCAATAGCATCAAATTGAGTATTTTGATATAAGCCAATACACAAAAAGGCCAGAGCATATCTCAATATGCTCTGGCCTTTTTGTTACGCGTTAACTCATTACACCGCTAATTCACTTCACTATTAACTCACTATACTGTAAAGCCAAGCTCCGCCTTTTATCATCATGGTAAAACCAATACCCATCATAAATAAATAGCTAAACATAAAACCTATAGCACCGTTTGAGCCTTTTGCAGCGTCAGAACCCTCTAACGTCATGATAATGCGACTCATGGTAAATAAGATAAAAAAGTTGAAAATGATACTCAAGATAAAATAGTCACCCAACATGGGGAGTACACCGCCAATGACGCTGCAGAGCAGTAGCAGTAAATCACTAAATTTTTCTTTGAGGGAGTATTTTTTTTCTAATATGCGAACAAGCAATACTCCCAACATAATGACTAAATAATACAGTGAACTGGTTAATGCAGAGTAAATCCCTTGTGTTATCGTTGTGAAATTGAGCTCTGCTGTCACAGCAACTTCGGTAGTGGTTACTGTTGAGTCAGTAAAAAAACTGGCAATCAAATGACCCACGCCAAATATGATTAACCATGCCACTGCAAATGCAATCAAACCATCTCTGTCTATAGGATGGCTTGCTTTACGATTGACTATAATAGCCAATAGCAAACCGCATAAGGTAACGCCAACGAGTAAACTTAACGCATACCAATATTGGTCTAAATAGAAAAAAGCCAGGCTGGGAGATAGCACTAAAAAGGATTGATAAAACTCATTATTTTGGGTCGTTAAACCGGTATCTTTATAAAAAGCAAAATATACTATTAATGGCTGAAAAATAACAAGCGTAATGCAGAGGGTAATGATATCCATAAAACATCCGTGTAATTAAACTAAATATACAGCACCATGCTATACCGGGCTTAGTATAAACCTCAGTATTGTAAATTCAATCTAAAATGCCCGCTGATTAATATGTCATGAGCGAGTGGCAACATTGACCCCTTCATGTCAGTGTTCAATGTTGCACTAAAGATATAGATAAAGTTAATAATAAAGTGAGTCTCGCTACCCCTAATAAAACCTTCAAATAGACCTAGGCGCATTGTCAGTGTGTTTCAAGATTGTTATAACCGCAAACGTCTGTCGGGCAGACTATATCGACGCTTATCATGTAATGAGCTAATCAGGCTTGCGCCTGTATTGGTAAAACGTGATAAAATCGCGTAATACTTACTTTCCCTCCATTCAAGGTAACGCAATGAATCCTATTCTAGCCATCTTCAAAGAACACAATATCAGTGACGCACAAATTAATGAGCTATTCCAGACGTTAACTGAAAACCCATTTGCAGCAATGGCGACTATTGGTCAGTTAGGGATCCCTGCGGAACAACTGCAGCAGTTAATGGGTATGGTGATGCAAAATCCAGCCCTGATCAAAGAAGCCGTTGAAGAGTTAGGACTAGACTTTTCTAAAGTTGAAGCAGCAAAAGCACAGCTACAACCATAATTAAGCTCTACAACACAAACAAAAACGGCCAGTATCTTAGATACTGGCCGTTTTTTGCGTTTCTAATCATGATTAATCACCTTCAAAACCCGTTAACCACGTTTTGAGTAATTGGTTTAACGCTGGAACGTCTGAGTCAGGCAGGCTTTTGACTAATTTATGCTGAATAAGTACATGTTGTTCTATCGCTTCATCAATTACCGCGAGGCCTTTTTTAGTCAAACCAACGGAAACGCTGCGTCTATCTTCTGTACTGTGTACTCGGGCAATTAAATGTTTCGATTCCAATTTATCTAACCGATTGGTCATTGCGCCAGAGGTGAGCATCATCGACGACAATAACCCTGAAGGCGTTAACGTATAAGGCTGACCTGCACGCCTTAATGTCGCTAGCACATCAAACTCCCCCATGGTCAGGTCAAACTGTTTATGACAAGCAGAGATCTCAGCTTCGATATGTTTTTGTAAACGTAAAAAACGCCCAAGTATCGCCATTGGCGCGGTATCTAAATGTGGTTTTTGTTCACCCCATTGCGCTACTACTCTATCGATATCCTCCATACATCACCCTTATAATTAGCCATTCAATACACACGTTAAAACCTTAACGTAAAGATACTTCATAAAAAGGTACTTTACAAAAATAACTTAACGGTCCAGAATTAGCACTTATCTTTATATAAAGATATTTAACGAAAAGGTATTTAATATAAAGGTAGTTTATGAATATTTTACTCGCCATGATCCCAGCATTCTTTTGGGGTACCACTTATGCGATGACCCAGCTCACTTTACCTGACTGGCCAGCGTTATTACTTGGTGCCCTGCGCGCATTACCCGCTGGACTGATATTATTAGCCATTAAGCCAAGTAAACCAAAGCAAGCCGACTGGTCTATTTTAATCAAACTCGGCGCGATTAATATTGCAGTGTTTTTCAGTTTAATATTTATTATGGCACTCACACTGCCGTCAGCTATTTCGGGTATTGGAATGATTTCAGTGCCGGTTTTCGCGATGCTATTTCATTGGGTAAACAGCAAAAAACGCCCTAATCTGCTACAAGCCTTTTCTGGTGCGATGTTAATTGGCCTAGCATGGATGCTATTTGATCCCAGTACGATTAGTTTAAATCCTATTGGATTAATGGCGATGCTGGCCGCCATCAGTTGCATTATTGTCGGCAGCACAATAACCAAAGCGCTGGGTTCTCGTATTCATTGGTGGACCATATTGACCTGGCAGTTGATCATCGGAGGGACATTATTGCTGGTAGCCTCAGGTATTCAGGCATTATTTTCACCTGAACAATATATCAATGTGGTAAACCAATTTAGCCTGACTAATGGTTTTGGCATCAGCTGGATAATTTTACTCAACACCGTACTCGGTTACAGTATGTATGTGTGGTTGCTGCAACGTATGTCGGTAGTCGACTTTACTTTTGGCGGCATTGCTAACCCAATCGCGGGTATCGTCTGTGGATTAGTATTAATGGGCGAGTCATACACACCGCATCAATATCTGTTAATGAGCGGGATGATTTTAGCCTCTATCGCGCCAACCTTGATCCAGTTATTTCGTCAACGAATACGCAACCCGACTGCTAGCGTTTAACCATAACGGAGCAATGAATGTCGGTGGCAGAGTAACTAGTTTACTCTGCCACTGTTAATCCCTGTTCACCTCAATAGTAACTAGCGTTAATTAGCGTTAATTAGCGAGTGTTTTTAGCGCCTACGGTGAGTAATAGCAAACCGACTGAAATAGTCGCAATAACATAAGGCATTCCCGCCTGCCAACTGGCTTGGCTGTTGACCCCAAAAAAGTCGACATAAAGCGCCATTTGAATCGGCCCTAGGTACCAAATTGTAGGATAAAGTACTTCAAACATACGCTTTGTGCCACTGAACGCCCCACAAAAATAAGCCAGCGATACTGTAAATGAAATGGCAATAATCAATTGCAGCAGCAACATCCACTCAGCCATCACCATAAAGCGCACTATGCCGGCCAAACTTGCCATTGCCAGTAAAATCCAAGCAGCTGAATAACTCGCCACCGTTTGTAACTTTGATGATTGCTTACTGTAAGCCATTAGCTCTAAGGTATTCGATTGTTTTTCTAATTGCCCCAATGGTGATATCACTAACACACACCACAACCAGGCAAGAGGCAACAATATGCCCACCAGCAATTGCTGGCTAATAAACACCTGAATAATATTCAAAATAATTAAGCCAATAAACCAAAAAATCGACTGACTTTTTAGCATTAATTTGAGCTCTAAACGCAGTAAGCGGGTAAAGGCGAAGTGCTGGGTGATAAAGGCAAACAGCCTATCCAGTGGAATGGCTAATTGGCGACTCAATTTGCGGCTTAACCATGGGGGTTGTTGGCTTACACTCATAGTTTGCTGGCTAAATCGGTCGAAAAATATATAGGCAAATACCAAACAAATGAGGCTAATAAATAGTAAGGGTAACACTCCCAAAAGGTGCGCGAATGAAGGCTCAATACCTTGCCATACAAAGGTATTAACTTCACGATTAACGCTAACACCTATGTTAGTTGTCCCCTGCGATAACGGAAAACGTGCTGCCACTTGTGCATCTAATTGATCAAGCAAGTTTCCAATACCTGAAACGCTTTCAATCGTTTGCACAATCGAACCTATCCAGATAAAAAAATACACCAGATTGCCTAGCCCGCCTTTCAGCCATGTAACTGACTCAAACATTAGCGCAATCGACGCGATAGCCAATAGCAGAGGTAAAACAAATACCAATTGCGGCCACGCTAATGCCCAAAGGTCTATTTGATAACTTTCGCCATAATACAGCTGGATCAATACTGTACTGCATAGCATAACCAGTACGATTGACACCAAAATCAATACATTAACCCACCACTTCGATAATAAAAATGTATGCTTACTTACAGGCGTGGCGGCTATTAATTCACAGGTCATTGATTGGCGATCTAATTCAAGCGCATTTTTAACCAAGTAAAAGCAAATTATCGGTAAAAACATCACATTCAACATCGCTAAACACACCCCAAGCCAAGCACTGTTGTATATGCCGCGGTAACCATTTATCACTAATGTTTGATATTGAGCATCCGCTGATGGGAAAAATAATAGCGTTAAAACCGACATCGCTAATAACACGACAGCATAGCTTTGTTGACGAGTACGCTGTTTAAAGTCAGCAATAATACATTGCCACATTCTATTCATTAACTTGCCCTCGCTATACCTGCTTGCGGCTGTTGCATGCTGGTAAAATAAAGATAAGCATCTTCTAGTGACGGGGGTCTTGCTGTGGCTCTAGCATCTGGACAATGGTCGGCTACAATATTGAGCACTACGTTATTTTGTTTACGCACACTGTGGCTAACAATAAACTCATGCTGAATGTGTTTAAGCTCGTTAAAGTCTGTGGTTAATTGCCAACATTTATTGGTCATTTTTTGTAGCAGACTATTGGGGCTGTCCGATTGGATAAGCTGTCCCGCATTCATTATCGCAATATGATTAGCAATAGACTCAACATCTGCGACAATATGCGTTGAAAAAATAATGCATCGTTCACCCGCTAGTTCAGTTAATAGCTGCCGAAAGTTAGCTCGCTCATGCGGATCTAACCCCACTGTCGGTTCATCAATAATCAGTAATTTGGGATCATTGAGTAATGCCTGCGCAATACCGATACGCTGCTTCATCCCACCGGAGTAGCCTTTTAGTGGCATATTGGCTACGTGAGTTAAATTGAGTTTATTAATCAACTCGGCAATGACTTGATGTGCCTTTGATTGAGTTAAACCTTTTAGGCTAGCAATGTAGTGCAAAAACTCGATAGCAGATAACTGATCATATACGCCAAAATACTGCGGTAAGTAACCCAATTCATTGCGTAATACTTGCGGCGATTTAACAATGTCTTGCCCTTGCCATAAGATTTTGCCGGCAGTGGGCTTGATAATGGTTGCCAGAATGCGCATTAAGCTAGATTTTCCTGCACCATTTGGCCCAAGTAATCCTAAAATTCCCGGCTTAATGTTTAATGATAACGCGTTAATGGCCAGTTTAGCGGTTTTGCCACTGTGGTATTGATGACTCAGTGATTGAATATCCAATTGCATAATATTGCTCTTCCTAGTTGAGTTGGAAGATGATTAGCAAGTATTAGACCACAATTTATTTCCTTAATATTCAACAACTTATTTTAATCTAATATTATATTGCTTGTATGCTGGTTATATATTCATTTTTAGATTCACTAATGTGACGGTTCTCACTACTTATTAGTCAGTTAACCAGGGTCAGCGATTAAACGTTTACCCTGGCCGACTTTTTAACGCAATTTAAAGCAAAGCTCTTAACTGATTGAGTGCATCTACAGAGAAGCCTTGGTCATAAAAGTAAATCACGTTACCTTGCTCATTGAGTAACACGACTCGAGTATTATTAGGATTTTCATTACCGGTAAAGGCTTGTACTTGGTCGCCATCTTTATAGATGGTGACCACACCTTTCCATAATGGTTTAGGTATGCCTGCACGCATGCCATTATTAATCAGAGGACTGAACATTCTAGGAAACAATCCCTGAATGGTCGGAACTTCATATACCGCTACTTTCGTTTCGGTCATGTCTAAACCTATCAACCAGCGATCAATATCAAACTGAGAGTCCTGTTTATATCCAATTAGTAATAACGCCACCTCACCTTTTAAGTCATCAGGTAAGGTCATAGACTTTTCTTCAAGGTTTTGCCCTGACACAGACGGGAAAGCTTGCCCTGTAATAGCCTGATTTGGATAGCTAGTGCTACAAGCACTAAGTAGCAATAAACTTACAATAATCATTACATAACGCATGGTTAAGTCCTTTTTTGATAAATACTAAGGCCTTTTATACGCAGTTAAGCGGCAAAAGGATTCTTTTAAGATAATCTAGGGTTTCATTTACTTCAGCTCAAACATAACGACCTAAACTCTTTTAAGACCGAGATATAGTTAACGCAATCATCAACTGACTCAATGTGATTCGCCGGAGTAAAGTCTACTTCAAATTTTATCAGCTTACTGATTATGTTAATCAAACATCTAGCTTACATACTGAAAAATTAGTTATTATGTCGTTAACTTTACAAGATGATTTATGATAATTAAATTAACACGTTAGATTAATACTTTACATTAACAAATAACCATTAGGGAATAGTATCGCCATGGAACGAGGCACGTTAGTTCGTTGGAATGATGAAAAAGGCTTTGGTTTTATTAAACCAGAAACAGGTAATGATAAAGATGTCTTTATTCATATATCAACCTTAAAGCACATGGCCAGAAAGCCCATGATTGGCGATGAGATACTATTTCATCGCGAAAACCAGCCCGATGGTAAAGTCAAAGCCGTAAAAGCCAGTATTGAAGGCATTGCGGTGGTGTCTAACACCATTCGTACAACTTCCCACGCCACTAAGCACAATCGAAATAATCAATCTTATAACCACTCTCATAATCATCAACAGCATCATTCAAGATCACGGGTTAACCGCATAATCCTAATAATGATCATTCTGGGTTTGGCTTTTTCGGGCTTCAAACAATATCAACAGATGAATACTACGCCAGTACTCACTAATAAAGATGTTGAACAGATGAATGTTACGCCAACAGTGTCAAAACCAAACGTTATTATTCAACAATCCCAGTTTCAGTGTGAAGCCGGTAAAACTCACTGTAGCCAGATGCGCTCTTGTGCTGAAGCGACCTATTACATCCGTCATTGCCCAGGAACTGAAATGGATGGTGATGGCGATGGAGTCCCATGCGAAAGGCAGTTCTGTAATTAAGTATTAAGTATTAAGTATTAAGACAAGGTTAGCAGTATATTCTGGCGCAACAACACCTAAAACCAAGCTCTTAGTTTAGGTGTTGAACGAAGCCGCTCTGCGGCAGAAAAGATAAAAACACATATTTAGCCCCATCATAAATACTTACTAGATCCTGCCTATCTAGGCAGTGACTATTACTGTTTTTTTGCCAGCTTGCGATACTGGCTTGGAGTCATTTTTTTGCAGCGCTTAAAGCTATGACTAAAATTGGCCCCATCACTAAAACCAAGTCGCTCAGCTATTTCATCCAATTGCATCGGCGTTAATAATAACGCTTCGGCTATGCCAAAACGCACATCGTCACGCACCTGGCGCCAACTGGTTTGTTCTAGTGTTAGTTGACGATGCAAAGTGCGAGTCGTTCGAGCTAAATGCTGGGCGATATCTTCCATTGATGCTGTTAAGCCTAAGTGTACTAAGGTGTCTTTTACCAACTTAGCAACAGGTTTCCAGTTTTGCTTTTGTTGCAGTAGCTGGTTGCATTGCGCCTCACATAATCTGGCGGTGGCTTCATTGGCTTTTAATAATGGCAGATCTAATAGCGGTGCTAATCCAGTAAAACCGTTATAACTAGCATTGAATTGGATCTCAGCACCCAGTTTTTGCTTTATATCTTCGAATGACAAGCCTGCGGGCTGAGGCGACGTAAATTGTAATTTTATCGGTAAGTCGTTACTTTCAAATACTTCTCGTTGGATCATTGCAGCGCCCAACATGTCTCTGACTAACACCAGTTCACCTAACTCACCAGGAATGTCGCATGAGAACCTTAGAGATAAATCATCTTTAAGCTCAGTTAGTGTTATCTGTGAAAAAACATAGGTTAAATCTAGATAACGTAAGCCTAATTCAATCGCCTTTCTCGCAGTGCTGCTCGCCAATAGAGCATAGCCCATGATGCCATAACTGGTCAGGTGATAACGGCAGCCTAACTCCATGCCAACCTTGAATGGGCATGGAGTATTGAGCATGAGGTTATTTAACACCTGTAATTCTTGTTTTTCTTCAACCAGTTGCTCGTGGTCAGTTAATTGGGCCCCCGTCAAACCTGACCCTTGCAGCAACCGCGCTTGCTCAATTCCCAGCTCAATGCCATAGGACACAATAATTTGCACACTGGTAATGCTGCGAAATGTCATAACTTAAGGCTGCCATGTCTTAAAATCACAAATATACGTCCCTTTAGCGCGTAGATCAATGAACAATAGTTTCCTATGCTGGATAGATAATACAACTTGTTAACAACTGTTGAATGATCCGCTATCGAAAAATTAATGCTCAACGTAACAAGTAAAAATAGAGATGGCTAATAACAAAAGCTAACAACCAAGCTCATTAATAAATAACCATAACAAGAATAGAGGGCATCATGACCCAAGTTAAACGCAATCCTTCGATGGTGATCATTGGTGCCGGTATGACGGGTATCTTAATGGCCATAAAACTGCGCCAAGCCGGGATCACTGACATTGTGGTTCTAGAGAAAAAAGGCTCTGTTGGAGGCACATGGCGAGAAAATACCTACCCTGGAGCAGCCTGCGATGTGCCCGCTCATATGTATACCTATTCATTTGAACCCAATCCAAACTGGAGCCGCTTTTTTGCCCATGGACCAGAAATAAGACAATACTTTGAACATGTTGCTGATAAATATGACGTAAAACGGGATATACGCTTTAACGAAGCGGTTACCGACGCCCAATATGCCAATGGAAAATGGACCGTCAAAACAAACAAAGGTGAAACCTACATTGCCGATTTTATGGTATGTGCCACCGGCATTTTACATCATCCGCAATTCCCAAATATTGCTGGGCTAGACGATTTTAAAGGCGCGAAATTTCATACTGCACAATGGGATCATAGTGTCGAGATATCAGCTAATACTCGTGTTGGGGTGATAGGTACTGGGTCAACGGCCGCACAAGCCATACCCGAATTGATTAAAACCGGTGCTAAGGTTTCAGTTTTTCAGCGTACTCCACAATGGTTAATGCACCTGCCCGATTTTACCTTTTCAAAAACCAGCCGAAAGTTAATGGCTCGCTTTCCCATCATCACCAAAATTCATCGCAATACCGGCAAGTTTTTTTTAGAGCATTTTTTTACCAAAGCCGTCACCGGCCAGTTTATCCAAAAACATCTGTTGAGCTTTTTATGTAAAGCAAACTTACGATTAAGTATTAAAGACAAAGTATTACGTGAAAAGCTTCGTCCTCATTATCAAGTCGGTTGCAAGCGAGTCATTATCAACAGCACATTTTATAAAGGCATTCAAAAGCACAATGCTGAGTTAATAACAGAGGGTATAGAGCGAATTACCGAAACCGGCATTATCACTAAAGACGGTAAACACCATGAGCTAGACGTATTGGTGTTATCGACCGGTTTTAATGCATTTAATTTTATGCGCCCAATGAATCTCATTGGGCGTAACAATTTGCACATTGATAAAGCCTGGGCTCATAAAATCAAAGCATATCGATCAATGTTACTCAGCGATTACCCTAACTTCTTTTTAATGCTCGGCCCCAACACACCTATTGGTAACTTCTCCGTTATCGCCATGAGCGAGGTTCAAACTGACTACGTGATCAAATTGATTGATAAATGGCGAGAGCATGAATTTGATGAGTTTGAAGCTAAACTACAAGCCATTGACGATTTTAACGCCTACATAAAGGAAGGATTAAAGGGCACTAGCTGGGTTGGAGGATGCCAAAGTTGGTATTTAGATGCCGATGGCGACCCTATTTTATGGCCATACACCTGGCAGCGTTGGGTTGATGAAATGCAACAGCCGCAGATGGAACACCTTAATACCCGATCATTTTAGTTAGCTTATCCACCTTTTCACCCTTACATATCCACCCGTATTGATTCACTCGTGCTGATTGACTCATACTAGAAACAACCAGGTTTATGATGAATAAAAATACTATATTTATTACCGGCGCAGCTTCCGGCATTGGCTTAGCGACGGCAAAACACTTTCACAAAAAGGGCTATTGGGTCGGTATGGCCGACATCAATTTGGCGCAATTAACACAGGCCACCGAAATATGGGATAGAACTCGAATAAGGTTGTTTCAACTGGATGTCAGTGATTTTTCACAAGTACAACACGCTATGGCTAAATTTTGTGCGGAACATAATAACTGCTTGGCGATATTAGTTAATAATGCCGGCATATTGGACATCGGTCCCTTTGAAGAAATCCCTATCGAACATCATCAACGCACATTAAGTGTCAATGTCATCGGGGTCATGAATCTGTGTCATGCTGCATGGCCCTATTTAAAAAATACCGGCACAAGTACTATTATCAACATGTCATCAGCCAGTAGCGATTATGGTGTACCAGAATTAGCCAGCTATTCGGCCAGTAAGTTTGCCGTAAAAGCCCTTACCGAGGCGCTGGAACTTGAGTGGCAAAAGTATGGCATTAGTGTATGCGATGTTATGCCACCTTTTGTGGCAACCAATATGCTTAAGGCACAGAAAAACAGCGCCAAAGTCATGCAACGACTCGGCGTGAATATCACCGCAGAACACGTAGTCGCAGTGATAGATAAACAGGTAAAACACCCTAAAACCCATAGAACAGTCAGTGTTTTTTATGGCCTATTGCATAGATTAAGTAACGTATCACCGGCATTTATCAATCGCCTAGCGATGAAGTGGCTAAGTCGATAAAACATGCGGTTCTAATCAGTTAACAATAATAAAAAGGCTATAGAAATGGATAACCTTAATAAACCAACATCATTGTCACAAGACAAATCAACAACTGACAAGCCATCACTAAACCAACCACTGCAAGGCGAGCCGCTACAAGCACCCAAGCTTGAAGCGAAACAATTAATGGTCGCCAAGTGGTTATCATTAGCGCCGCTATACAAGTTGCCAGTCACATTATTCAGATATGTATTTCTAGCGATGGACCGAGTACTGGGGCTGACTAAAATTGAAATGGATAAAGTGATCAATTTAACGGTTCCGGTGAGTACTGGCACTCCTCTTTTGGGCACTATTCCTTTGAACGAACATAGCGCCAGCGATAGCAGCCATACCATCGCCAACAGAATAAAGCTTCGCATCTACCATCCCAGCGCCACCAAACCGCAAAAAACCTTAGTGTACTTTCACGGTGGCGGCGGCGTTATTGGCAGTATTAACACTCACGATCACTTTTGCCGCTATCTGGCTAAACATGGCAACATGAACATTATCTCAGTCGGTTATCGATTGGCCCCAGAACATAAATTCCCCATCCCGATTTGTGATGCCATCGAAGCGTGGAACTATATCAACACCAACCATCAACAACTTAATATTAATCCACAACACATAGGCGTAGGTGGTGACAGCGCTGGAGGGTATTTAGCCTGTATCATCGGTTTACATTCACTGCAAACATCACTACCAGTACAGGCAAAAGTAACACCTGAATTTCAGTTTTTAATCTACCCAATGGTAGATTTACAAGGCTTAACCGAGTCTTATCGCCGTTTCAATAAACAGTTAATACTCACCCGCGATTTAATGGATTATTTCAGGCTGAAATATTTACACTCTCTCGACGAAGTCACTCTGCCATTAGTGAGTCCACTACAAGCAAAAGACATTAGCGAATCGCCAAAAAGTTACATCTTAACCCTAGGTTACGATCCATTAAGAGACGATGGCATTGCATATGCCCAGCGCCTAAAAGCGGCAGGCATCAATACACAACATCAGCATTTTGATGATTGCATGCATGGCTTTATTTCAATCACCAAACTAAGTGCGCGCGCTAAAAACGCTACTCATGATATAGCGCTGGCACTGAATAGCTTCAATGATTGATTAATGCAGAGAAAGTTTACTCAAACGTCACGTATTTCAAGCTAGCGCGGTAACTTATGCTAAAATGCGCCAATCAGCTTTATGAATGTGCAACAGTTCTCATTTGTTTGACTGAGTGTAGTGAAACCCTACCGTGATTAACTAATGAGGATACACCAATGAGCAAGTTAAATGCCGAAGAGCGTAAAGCTAGAGATAACGATCGTTTTTCAAAACGTGTTGATGAACGAAGAGTAAAGGGCGAAGATGTTGTTGCGTATGCACTTGCCAATGAAAAAGCGTTTAAATTTCTCACCAAAGATGAGAAATACAGCCTTAAAGAAAGACAAGCAGCACTTATAGAAGAAGTCAGCATTAAAAAACAGCAACAAGTTGAGCTTAAAAATCAGCAAGAATTAGACAAGGTTCAAGCTGAATTTACTGATACCGCACAGTAAAACCCCATCAACAGCCATTGTTAATGATGATGGCTGACCACATTCAAATACTTATTTTTATAAATTCTAGCCTATAAAAATCGGTATTTGAAAGCTGGTGAAGCTCCACAGGCATGCGACTAAATTGAATCCACTCACTCCAATTCGACTTTCGCAGTTTAATGGTCCATGTTTAAAAGTATTAGTCTGAACTACTTATTTATAGTCTAAAGATCAACGTTTCATTCCGGCTTATAAGCATTATCGCTTAAAAACCTTAGTGAATAGCAGCTAAAAACTTAACCACTAAATCTCACGTTTCGTACACACAAATAAGGCATTGCCAGATGCTAAATCCCAAGGGATGATTTTGTCGTAATCGTGTTCAAATATTTGAATATCGAAATACGGGCTTAACAATGCTTCAAGTTCAGTAAAACTGGTGGCGACCATCGCATGAGAATCTTGCCATAACTGCGTCGCATCAAACTGAGTTTTGCCAATACTTAGATTGAGCGATTGCATCTCACCTTCACCGCTGTAATGCCAACCCGATTCAAACACAAACTGACTATCTTCAAATTCGGCACTGTGCCTCACTAACGCCTTGTTATTGATTTTATGTTTATCAACGGTGTTAAAACAAAACAAGCCGCCGGTATTTAATGCTTTATGCACACTGGCAATACAGGCTTTAAGCCCCTCAATACCTGGTGAATAATGAATGGAATACAAAAAGCAGGTGATCAAATCGAGTTTTTCTTCTACATAAAACTCAGTCATGTTTTGCAAACTAAACTGCGCTTCAGGGCAACGACGCATAGCTATATCGAGCATGGGTTGGTTGATGTCGAGGCCACTACTTTGAAAACCTAAGTCGATAAAATGCCTTACATGAGGCCCCGTTCCACAGGCTAAATCTAAATGCTGTTTACCACTGTTACCCAAAAACTGATGCAAGCGCACTATACTATTGCTTTGCTGCAGGTAGTTAATGTCACAACACATTAAATCGTAATAACCGGACAAATCGGTATAAAGGGCATTGGTAGACATAAAGAGGGATCGGCGACATAGGCAAATTTAGGGTGGCGCATCATATATCAAATCGCACGATTGAGAAATAAGGAGTGAGAAATAAGCAATCAGAAATGAAAAATCGCTAACGACTAAAATCTAGCGAACCTTCATTCACAAAAATACTAAAAGAAGCCCAAAATACCGTTTAATAACAGGAAATTTTGGGTAATCATCAATGAATAAGCATTTTGTACTAGGGGCTGTTGATCTTTGTTTGAATTTTGTGCGAAGAAGGTAATCTCGTATAATTCACTTCGCCAAAAACAAATACAACGAGATTACCATGCCCCGATTAATGCTCACTGATGAGATGTGGTCGAAGCTAAAAGCTATTCTGCTTGATGATAGAGTTTATAACAAGCAAGAGCATCGATTTACGATGGAAGGGATCCTTTACCGATTGCGTGTCGGCTGCCCTTGGCGAGATTTACCTGAATATTTTGGCTTATGGAATACCATTTACCGTCGTTTTTTACTGTGGTCAAGAAAAGGTATTTTACTCAGGCTGTTCAAAACATTATCGACTAATAGTGATACTGAATGGGAATTTATTGATGGAAGTTATGTAAAAGCACATCAACACAGTTCAGGTGCATCATCTGATGAAAATCAAGCAATTGGGCTAAGTCGTGGTGGTAATACAAGCAAAATCCATCTCGCGGTAGATAGCTATGGTTTACCGATAGAATTCATTGTTACAGGTGGAGAAGTTCATGATAGTAAAGCAGCTAATGCCCTTATTGAACTGTTGCCACAAAGTCATTTTATTATTGCAGACAAAGGCTACGACAGTGAAGCGATTAGAGATAAAGTGCGTGAATGTGGTTCCAAGCCAGTGATCCCTAGAAGACAAAATTCGAAGCAAGGAAATGGAGATATCGATTGGTGTTTATACAAATATCGGCATTTAGTTGAAAATGCTTTTGCTCGGCTTAAGCATTTTAGAGCGATAGCGACCCGCTATGATAAATTGAAAATTAATTTTGAAAGCCTGCTGGCTCTAGCTTGCTCTATAATTTGGCTGCCAATGTGAAAGATCAACAGCCCCTAAACAGTTTAGGAAATAATTTATTGGGATCTCGCATGCCCCAAAAAAGTTTGCTTACATACACTTTCAGGGCACAAAGCCGTAAACCAGCCATAAAGTGTAGCTTCATACACTGTTGATTAGTTCTGCTATTAAAAAGCCTCAATACAATTAAATATCGAGGCTTTATAAAATAGTGTTGAAGCAACGCAGTTATTGCTGCTTTAAGTCAGATGAAACGTTAAAGCAGGCCCACTTACTCTCTCAACTGACTCACTCACTTAATCTCTCGCTAATCACAGATGGCGATCCCGCTAAAATGACTAACGTACCCATCGCATCAGCTCATTCGCATCTATTACTGCAAGCTGTCTTTTAGTTAGGCTTCCAGCTGAGTCAAAGAGGAATAGTTCAGTTACTCGTGCGTTATGCTTGGCGATAAACGCATCGCCCTCAGGCGTTGCTGTTCTAGCAAGCAGAAAGTACACGTTATCACCAAGATGAGACCGAGCTTCATTCATCTGCTCTGTTTGGGTGATACTTGAAACAAGGTTAGGATCATAGACAAATACTACCGCAGGTTTACCGGTACCGATTTGTTCAAGATTAGATGTAAACCCTTTGGGCATCAGCATTAGCAACAGCCCAAACAGCAATACTATGGATGCTATGACACTTATCGCAACCCAAGGCATTTTACGAGGTGCGTTGGCAGGTTTATCCATATTGATAGATCTCTCTTTTAAGTGTTGAAATACGTACCCAAGCAAAACAGTATAATCAATAAACCTGAGGCTTAGATTAAAAATGTCTGGGATGAATAGACAATAGGTGATTTAGACGGCAATAACGTTTACTCTGCCCTCACTAAATATCAACCACTAAAACCATAATGCAATACACTGTGCATTATGCAAAGTGTACAGGCAACACATCATCACGTGTACCGCTGCATGTCGGCGCTGTTAACGTTCATGTTGTTATTGTTTTAGAATGAGTGACTTGAGTTATTTCTACGTATTTTATCTGAAGGGTTAAATTTTTTATGGAAAAAGTGTTTGAAAGATTAATGTATGCATCGCGCTGGATTATGGCGCCGATTTATCTGGGATTAAGCCTAATCTTATTCGCCTTAGGCATAAAGTTCTTTCAAGAGATCTTTCATATTATCCCCAATATTTTCTCGATAAAAGAAGTCGATTTGGTGCTAATCACCCTATCGTTAATCGACATCACTTTAGTCGGTGGCCTACTCATCATGGTGATGTTTTCAGGTTACGAAAACTTCGTATCACAGCTTGATGTAGGCGAAAACAGCGAGAAACTCAGCTGGCTTGGCAAGATGGATGCCGGCTCGCTTAAAAACAAAGTCGCTGCATCTATAGTGGCGATTTCATCCATTCACCTACTTAAAGTCTTTATGAATGCCGAAAATATCGCGAACGACAAAATCATGTGGTATCTGCTCATCCACATCACCTTTGTATTATCGGCCTTCGCCATGGGATATTTGGATAAAATTACCCGCAAGTAATAGCAGAATTTAGTGGTGCTGACGGCATAGTTAAATAGTGGGGTAGAAAGTTAACTCTGCCCAACTTATTACTGAAGTCTCACAGGTTAGCAGGAATTAAGACGTTACAAGGTTTAATCAAGGATCCACAAGCATGCTATTAAATTTGTGGAGATCCCTCAGACTCTGCCCCAACTTATTACGAGTAGCATTGCTCAGTGATTAAGGGCCTTTTCTGTTTAGCCTTACTCGGGTAAATAGCTAGCAAAGTCATCATCACAATCATCTAGAACGTTTTGCAATACAGTGGGTGAGATTGGTATCAAACCCACATTTAAACCAAAAGGCTTAAAAACTTTATTCAAAACCTCAACGCTTGGGTTGCTTCTGTTATTTTCTATATCAGAAAGCTTTTTACGAGAAACGTTCACTAACTTTGCATATTTTTCTTGGTTCAAACCGAGTACCTGTATTCGTAACTGAATTAAGGCATCTCCTTGTGTAATGTTAGAAAATAGTAATTTAGTCATAACATTATTAATAACTGCCCTACGTAACTTAGCATCCTTAATAGCCGTGTTCGTAGACGAACGTTGCCTAGTTTGAGTTTTATCACTAGTTGTTACATCGCTTGCAAATGACTTACCTCTAGGAGTTCCCTCCAATCTAGGGAGCGGGCCTCTCTGAACAACAACGGGTTTTCCAGCATCTTCAACAGTCATATGGACAACGCTGTTATCAACTCGATTCGTTATAATTTGGTCGCTTCTAGTCTGTATACGTTCACCCTCGCTGTTAAATTTCATATTGCTATCTGAATTATGTTTTTTTAAGAAGTTAACTGTATTCGTTAAATTTTTCTTTTTCATAATAATTCCCATTGTTTTAATTTTTCATCTAGAAAATCAAACCCAAATGTTGGCATATTCACTATTTGATCAGGAACACCACGATCGATTAGCCTTTGCTTTAAACCGACTAGTTGATGTGCTGTTGTCCTTAGTTCATTTATCAATAGTTCTGGATCAATTAAATCACTTAAAGAGTAGGCAATCTCAATAAAATTAAATTTACCACCAAGTTCAAGATCTGGAGCAGCCCATTTCGTTGTTCTTGGTATACCATCTGGATCAGCTTTCATAGGCGCAAAGTCATAAATGGGGGTTAACCTTATACCCTTGTCATCTTTATAGAATGAAGTATTTCGTCCGTGGTTATCGCTATTACCAAACGCAATATTTAATAAGTCACGGCGAACCCATTCAATAATAAATGCCTCAACATCAAAATGCAGGTGCTTCTCTTTGACTGTATTACTCTGAGTGATCAGGTCAACCAACTCACGTATTGTCTCACCATGATCTAAAATAGTAGCTGGCGGTTTTTTTAACATTGAGTACACAGATTCCATACCATAACGTTTGGTAGTCCCATCTACTTGAGTCTCTATATCGAACCTTGGCAACCAAAGTGAATGATAGTTTTCACCTTTTTCTAGTTTCATGTCTGCTACAGGTATAGTACTAAAACCCATAGCGGTTAACTCATGATAATAGTGGTACTCGGCAACTAACACCGCATCATTAACTCCCCTTCTATTCCCTCTTGGGAATTTAACGAGGTAATACATATCATCGATATTTGTATTGTCTTGATAGGTATCTATCCACACAACATCGTTTTTGCTACGTCTTAGTAGCAGTTTTGGGGCTTCTCCACCTGCTCCAGTAGCTCCACCAGCAGCGGCCCCCCGAGTTTGTGCGTAACTCAAAAAGTCTGCAGCTCTACTTGCTACGTCTGAAACTTCAAAGTATTGAGTAGGAACTCTATTAACTGCTTCTATAGATTCTTTGATACGCAAATTTCCAATGGGAGAAATAGTGCCATATGCTAGCAACACGAACTTTTGTTGATTGGCTGACATCCCCTCTGTATCTATTTGAGTCAGCCAGTACTTTCGGCTTGAGCCACTAGGGATGATGTCGTCAATGAACTTCAACCAACCTTGTTGTCCATTGTCATCAAAATAGAATTCAACAGGGTGATTTATAGATACTGCATGGTGATCATCCGCAGAAAGATTAGCAATTATATAGTCAAGTTCATAATCGACTTCGGTAGCGTTAAATGTGTAATCAGCATTATTCGGGAATGTAATCTTCGCAATATCCTTCCATGAGTTATCAATGAAAGCTTGTACAGTTAGTTCATTTAAATTTTCAAGATTAATATCTTCCATTGAATACTCTCTCTTATATTTAATGAATACTATTATACTCAAAAACATGTAAATTTTCAATAAAAGTAACTTATAGTACTCAATAACTGTTATCACCCTCAACTACTGAGTATTATAAGACTCATTGAGTTGTTTATTCTTGTCGTTAATTTGGATAATTAGAAGATTGCTACGCTGATAGCGAATACGTCTTATAATACTCAATAACAAGCCCTAACACTACGTATTGAGCATTATAGAACTCAATAATCGCATGTTTACATAACATCCTTTAAATGCTTGGCTTACTAAACTTAAATAAAACGCCAAACAACAAATTGAACGCTTATTTAAGAAAAATAAATTCGACCCACACTTACGAATACGAGGTAAATATCAGTCTTATCGGTCTTCGTCATTGGATATTTGGATATTTGGATAAAATTACCCATAAATAACAATCCATCACAAAATAAAAAGCCCTGATACATAACAGCATCAGGGCTTTTTATTTACTGTCGATTAGTACCACACTTTAGAATCAGCGTTATGATTCTGCGCGACATCAATACTAATCCCCAAGCCATTAAGAATTTTGAACACTGTCGAGATATAAACATCTTCGCCTTTCTCGACACGAATTAACGTCTTTTTGGTCACGCCACACAGCATCGCGCTGGATCATGGCGCCGATTTATCTGGGATTAAGCCTAATCTTATTCGCCTTAGGCATAAAGTTCTTTCAAGAGATCTTTCATATTATCCCTAATATTTTCTCGATAAAAGAAGTCGATTTAGTGCTAATCACCCTATCGTTAATCGACATCACTTTAGTCGGTGGTCTACTCATCATGGTGATGTTTTCAGGTTACGAAAACTTCGTCTCACAACTTGATGTGGGCGAAAACAGTGAAAAACTCAACTGGCTTGGCAAGATGGATGCAGGCTCGCTAAAAAACAAAGTAGCAGCGTCTATTGTGGCGATTTCGTCTATTCACCTACTTAAAGTCTTTATGAATGCCGAAAATATCGCGAACGACAAAATTATGTGGTATTTGCTCATCCACGTCACTTTTGTGTTATCGGCCTTTGCCATGGGATATTTGGATAAGATTACGCGAAAGTAATAGCAGAATTAAAAATAAGCCCCTATCAAATGGGGCTAGTTTTACTACCATTGCTTTAACAAGGTAAAAGATGCTTCTGAAGATAGACGCGTAAGAATGAAGTAATCTACTGAATGGTAGCTCCCACCTTCGACGGTATTACTGGTGCTCAAAAGCATATCCTCAATACCGTCACCATTATAGTCACCTTTAGCTCTTATATTAAGCCTTTGCGATCCTCCAGAATTATCAACAAAAATTGCGCTAGTTTCATCGATGGCTTCAACCTTCACGATGTGACTCATTTCATCCCAATTTGTGGCTACAACCAAACGACGCTCATCATCCTTCGAGATAATTAAAGCTAATTGCGGCGGAACACGTTTGGCAAAGTTTTGGTCCAAATTAACAACACTAAGGTAGCTTTGATGCGACGGCTTAAACAGAGATAATTCTTGCCATGACTTACATATTTTATAATTTATTATAACGGCCCCATAATCCGCAGACTGCGAAGCTTCATATCCTAAATCTATACTCGCAACTAAATCTGCGCAGGTATTAACCGTTAACTTCTTATGGTGATTATGTTTCAGCTCTGTTTCATAACCCCATATGTCTTTGTGTAAAAGTTTGAAGTCATCAGCATTGTGTATTTCCCTTGTTTGTTCGAGGAAAATTCACCTACATCAGATGATAATGATGGTGCTATATTTCCCGTTGCACTCACACACCCAATCCCAAATACAGCTACAAATCCTACTACTAACATTACTTTTAATATCATTTTGTATTACTCAAAAATTACGCACATACAAATTACGATCTGTACTTAGCTAATATCGATTAGATTCCAATGCCGCTTTTTTGAAATCACTAGCCTTGATATGTATATTAAAATTAACAAATTTATTACTCAACCTTGTCAATCCAAGATTAAAAATCATATCAAATAATGCTAGCTTAACATCGTCAGGGTAAGTCGAGAACGTAGAGTATCCATAGAGACCTTTTAACTCTTTTTCAAAATTTACAATATGAGAGTCCCTAGTTACATCAATATCTGTATTAAGAAGTTCCAACTTAGTAAATTTTTTGTAATAAGCAGCATTAGGTAGTTTCTGTGCGCCCTGAACTCTAACCCATTGTGCTTTTATGAGGTTAAACTCATCTTCAATCTGCTGAGCGGTTGCGGGCACACGCGTACTACTAACAACAAAAGGTACCTTTTGAGCAGCCTGAATATCGGTCATCATATGCCCAACACCTACAGTGACTTTACCGACAGTATCTAAGCAGAATGAAAAATAAGCCCCTATCGAATGGGGCTAGTTTTACTACCATTGCTTTAACAAGGTAAAGGATGCTTCTGAAGATAGACGTGTTAACACATAAGCATACACAGACGAGTAACTCCCACCCTCTACGCTATTTTCCATATAGAACAATACATCTTCGATACCATCGCCGTTATAATCGCCTTTTGCCATTAATGTTATTTTTTGTCTACCACCTGTTGAATCGGCAAAAATAGCCTGTTCATTATTCAGTCTTTCCACACTTTTAATTTGGCTCATATTTTCCCAGCTAACTGATTTAACTAGGCGACGTTCATCATCTCTAGATATGACCAATGCCAATTGAGGTGGCGTCATATTGGCAAAAGCTTTATTTAACTCAAGTTCTCCGAGAAAAGACTGTTTTGAAGCCTTAAAATCAGCCATGGTCTGCCAAGTCATACAGACTGTATACTTAGCATCAAACATTTCCTGTTTACTCTTGTCTGCTGCAAAATACCCCAATGAAGTGAGACTTAATAGTGACGCGCAACTGTTAACCTTTACGATTTCCAAATCATGCTTCATCATTTTCGAATAAGACCATTCTTTAGCCAACGCTTCAGCCATATCTGTTGAAGTCGTTGCTATTATAGGCTCCATAAAATAACCATTAGTTCTATTATGTTCTGTAAAACTAGGCGCTATGAGCGGTTCGTTACTCGCGCAGGCTGTATGGGAGAAAATAAGTGCACCTAACAGAGCAATTTTTTTAATCATTTTGCATTACCTAGTAAATTGCAAACGTAAGCATTACGTTCATCCGATATTTTTGTACGAGAAGACTCTAAAGAGGCACTTTTAAAGTCACCAGCTTTAAGGTGCTTATTAAAGTTAGGAAAGGTATTTTTTAGCTTAGTCATTCCCAGATTAAATATCATGTCAAACAATGCTAACTTAACATCATTGGGAAACGCAGCAAACTTAGTGGCCCCATAAATACGTTTTAATTCAGCTTCAAAACTAGGGCCTGTTGATCTTTGCTGGTTGAATTTTGTTCGAGTTAAAAACGTTTTAATCGAGGCGAATGGATTGATGCCTAGTCATCTAAGCAAAATGCATTCAACAAAGAGTAAAACGTTTTTAGCCGAACCCTTCGGGCAGCGTTTGTTGGCCATTTTTACTGTGTTATCGACTTTTTATGTAGAATAACTACACCTCAAAGTCTCTGCCTTGTACAAATGGCCAACAATTCGCTGCAAAAATAACCTTGAAAGATCAACAGGCCCTAGTGATATGTTCTTGAACTTGATTATTCATTACAGAATCAGTCAATATCAACGAAGTGAGCACTTTAAATTCATTCGCTTCGAAATCTTTACCAAATGGGCGCTTCTGTATTACATTAAATTCATCTTCAATCTGCTTAGCTGTAGCAGGCACCCCCGTACTACTCACAACAAAAGGTACCTTTTGAGCAGCCTGAAAACCGGTCATCATATGCCCAACACCGACAGTGACTTTACCAACAGTATCTAAATACATATGCGGTACCCGCCCCTCATATTTCTCTAGATTTTTCTTCAAAATCACTTTGAGTGAACCTGAAATAGGTACTACTGAAGCCGCCAAATATGCACTTAATTTTTCGTTAAACTTACGATGGGAGCGACCGTTTGCATCGATTTTTCCGTCAGGACGAACCATGCCAACAGATTTACTTTGAAATATCTTAATCGCTGCGACTGTTTTTGAATGCTCTGGACGAGAACCCAATCTACCGTCCTCAACCAGTTTTCTAGTTGGCGGTATGAGTCCTAATAAATTATTTAGTGCTCCCTGCACGGCTTTCACATCATTTGGTGTATTTACACCGCCCACCCCTACAGATTGAGTGATTATTAACTTAGCCATTATTACTCCTTGTAAATGTCTAAACGTTTTAATTAGCACTGACTTATAAAATTTGTAACTTATTAGTGCATCTAAACAAAATCTAGAAAATCTAGAAAATCTATAGAAAGAATATACTTGAAATAGTAAACAGGTTAAATCATCAGAAATGATAGCTTTAAAATTAAAAACAATTACTTATGATAGTTTTAGAATAGATTTATTATTCGTCAGGGAATCTCTGAGCGATTGTAGATATCCAAAGCTGAATAGAGCAATCATTTTATTGATCACCTCTCAAAAGACATAATATTAAATTAGCAGAGGTATCACTAAATCTGACTAAACTAAATTACATTCACTTTATTATTACAACTCAACAGCCTTTACTTCAGCCGTCATATCAAGATAGCGTTGGCACCTTGTCATGAGTTGCTGGCGATAATCTGCCACAAAAGCATGTTCATCTTTAGCCAACGCTGGAAGCATCGCAATCACATCATCTATCACTTGCTCTATTTTGGTTGCCATCTTTGTTAAATTACTGACTAATAATAGTCGTGGTAAATTCAGTTCCTCGGCGAACGAGGCCAGTTGATAAGCATAAATTTTATTAGGGTCGAATTCATCATCGATAGCCATTGCCATCTCCTGTTCGAAATCCTTATACATTGCCACATTGACTAAGTCATACCAGGGGGTCGGTACCATCCCTGTGGGAGTCATGAAAAATGAGTAGTTTTTGCCATGGGCATCAGCATTACCGCTAAGTAAATTAAATAAAGCCCACTGCAGCATATTTTGTTTAGCAGCTGCAGGATTAGTGCACTCACTGGCGAGGCTAAACAAACGAGCAAAGCTTACGCCCTCTCGAATACCTTTCACATCACGACCGGTGCCAAAGTTACGCTCGTATTTTTTGCTCACACTAAAACCCAGTGCTTGGCAGCTATCAATCATGTGTCGTCTCAAGACTTTTTGAGCCTCTGATATATAACGACGATCAAAGCGTTCGACACAAAGGGATTTATGTTGACCAAACTCGACAATATCGACATTAGCAACATCGTTACCAATAGCCTTAGCCAAGCTCATGGTAAGAAACTCGTTAATCACTAAATGACGGTATGGTGCAAACTTCAAAATATGTGTGGATGCCAGCGAACCGTCACCAAAGCCAAAAGTATTGCCATTATAAAACAGGTTTAATTTAGACTGCACCCCAGCGACTGACAGCCTTGGTTTTCCGTCCCACACTTCCATTGGCCATAGCTGCGGATCTTCAATTCGCTTAATCACTTCATCAACACTTATCGCCCTTAAGGCTGTTGCCGGTAGTAATGTTCCTGTTGGCGAAAAAGCGATTGCACCCGCGGTATCAAGGCCGATACCACGAATAAGCGCAAATGTATTACCACGAGAAACCCCTAGCGATTCAATTAAGTATTCTAAGCCTTTATTTTCAGGTAATAGGTTGACTAAAAACATCGCAATTTGATGACTATTAGCGGTTCCCTCTAGGGGAATCATTGGCGAAATAGGGAAACCACCTTGTTGCCAACTATGAGAGTATTGGACCGTGAATGTCTCAGTCGCTGGATCAAATGACAGCTCACCAATTATCTGATCGCCCAGATGCATATCTAAAGTCAGTTTTTCAGCGGTACTCATCATTAGTACCACCCACTCGAATCAGCATCACTGGGCTTCGTCGCCAAAATGTTAATACCCAAGCCATTAAGAATTTTGAACACTGTCGAGATATAAACATCTTCGCCTTTCTCAACACGGATTAAGGTCTTTTTGGTCACGCCACACAACATCGCCGCCACATCTTGAGTCAGTGCTGCTTTGTTTCTGGTTTCTTTAATGAGTAAACCCAAGGATTGTTGATTGAGTGCAGATGTCATAACGTTAGTCCAAAGTGTACTTTGCTACACTTTATCTCTGAATGGTTAAGTATTCAACAGCAAAGTGTAGCATCCTACACTTTATTGTAATTTACCCTTTTGCTTCAGTTAAAAGTGTAACATAGTACACCTTCACAGTGTCTAGGTTGTTAAATGAGTTAAAGTGTAAGTTGTTACACTATACGATTATTTCGTGATTTACTGATTAAATGTAATCACTACAGATTGTGAAATCGACCCAAATATTGACATAAATAAATATATAACAACAAGTTACGTGGAGATCGTTCATCCGTATCACATCTGTGCTATCGGCCTTACAATGGGGATATCTAGATAGTGAGGCAGAAAGTTTGATCTGACCCCACTTGTTGCTTGTTAAATGCTCGTAGTAAATTCAGTACCTCAGCGAACGAAGCCAGTTGATAAGCATAAATATGATTAGGATCGAATTCATCATCGATATCCATTGCCACATTGACTAAGTCATACCACGGTTTCGGCATCATCCCTATGGAAGTCATATAAAACACTTGATAGTAAAGCTCTGATAGACCAGCTAGTTAGTGTTGATCAATGTTTAAATAGTGTGTTTACGAAACTCGCTTGGGGTTTTTCCAGTTTCTTGTTTAAACGCTTTATAAAATGAAGATCTAGCATTAAAACCAACCTCAAGGGCGATATTAAGCACTGTATCTTGATTCGCTAATATTTTCGGCTTAGCCGCTTCAATACGCCACTTATTAATGAAATCAAAAAAGTTTGTTGATAACGTTTCATTAAGCGTTTGCGAAATATAGTTAGGTGAAATAGCGATAGTGCTTGAGAGCTTTTGCAGAGATAGGCTTGAATCTAAATAGAGTTTATCTTTTCTCATTATGTCATTTATTTTTTTTGCAATACGATTTGATTGCTCTGTATCCAATGCTGAACGCTGATACTTCGTTGGAGAGTAGAGTACTTTACTCTCTTCATCATCATGTTGAGGCATTATATTCTCGCCAACATTATTACCTTCAAGAAATCCCGGCTTTTGTTGTAAGCCAAAGTGAGTCATGCTCCATATTAATAGTAATGACAGCAAGCTCTCGGTTCTTATCGTAAATAAAAGGTCATCAAACAGGCTCGAATAGAATAATGTCACTATCGAAAACAGCCAAGTGCTGATCGCAACAAATAAAAACCAATTCATCCAGTTAAGTTCTCGTCCCTCATGATTAGAAAAGACATTTTTCAGTCGTTTTCGATACGCAGATAAACGGCGAATAACTAGAAACATGGTGTAGACGCACTGAGCAAGCCAGAGCAAAATAATCAACAATAAACCAATTAGCAAAGTAATAGCGAAGGGATCTGCAATATCGGCATCTTCAATAAATATTGCCGTGTGTAGGTCCTTTGGCAATAGCAGTATCAGTACGCTAATTACCAGTGCAGGCCATAATAAAATAAAATGACGACCTTGTTTTGAGTTAAGTTTCCAAGGACTTTCACTTGTAATGCCTTCAACATAAAACCACAAGGACGGACACAGAATAAAAAGACTTGGAAGTGCTAATGCACTATACAATTGATACCACTGAGGAAACTGAAAACTCACTATGGGCTCCATTGCCAGAAGACCGCTAGCAAGTAAAAAAAGCGCTAGGGGTAAACAGACGATAGACTTTTTTACTCTAACCAAAAGTAAGGGAACACTTAACAGTATTTGTCCGACCATGATCAAGGTGAGGGCCATTACTATAGGGTCAGTCAAATCAAGTCCTTTTATTCTTAGCTCATTAATAATTTTCTAACTGCTTAAGCCCCTAATTCTACTCTACTTTCTATCCTCACCATACAAAAACGTGTCCGCGCTTTCAGTCTCGGACGACATAAGCCATTATAAAATATAGTATTTTAACTCGTTACGGCAAGTAGCAATAATAAAGCACTTATTCTGCAGCCACACAGTGAATGTTTTATGGGTTGGCAATTCCTTTCATTTCCCTATCTGCCACTAAATTTACCCATTCAATGGGACTAATAAAAATACATACCATGGAGTTATTAATGAGTGTAATTAATCGTACAGAAAAAAATTTTGAAGACTTTCAAATAAACGTAAAACTGAAGATTTCAGCCCTTTGGATTGCGGTTATGTTTTGTTATGTCTATGGCGACTATATCGAGATTTATGTACCCGGTGTAATAGCTGATGCGATGATGGTTAAATCAAGTATTGAAACTCAGCTAGAGTTTTTTGCTGTTGCGGTATTGATGGTAATGCCCAGTGTGATGATATTTTTTACCTTAGTGGTTAAGCCTAATATTAATCGTTGGCTGAATATAATATTAGCTGCGTTTTATATCGTTTTGCTCATTGCTGTAAATACTGAAACAGGCTGGTGGTTCTATCTATTTTTAACCGCAATAGAGATTTTAATTTCAGTGGCAATTGTTTGGTATGCATGGAACTGGCCGAGGGTTAAGGATAGCGCAATCAATGACTAAGCATTCACGGTAATAGTTAAGAATCGATGGGGCCAGAAAGTTTACTCTGACCCTGAGGGATCCCACTTATTGAACCCAAAGATTGTTGATTGAGTGCAGATACCATAACGTTAGTCCAAAGTGTACTTTGCTACACTTTTAAAAGATCTAAGTAGTTGAACGAGTTTAAAGTGTATGTTGTTACACTATCAAATCGATTACGCCCTGCTTTTAAATTTAACACTGGCTTTTTTATCCACATCATAGATATCATGAGCTTGATTATTATCAAGTTATGAATGGATGCTGTTGGTAAATGATTCTTAAAACTAAAACACTACAAATGACCAAAACGCCGCAAACGATTGCCGGTCAAAAACAAGAACAAGATGTGGCCTTCTTCTTACGCCGCGCATTTAAAGATCATCCTGAAGTGCTGGTTATCAACGACTTCAAATTCAGCTTTAATGATGAAACGGCTCAAATCGATCACTTGCTCGTATACACCTATGGCTTCGTGCTAATTGAATCAAAAAGCATAAAAGGTCACGTTAAAGTAAACAACCAGGGCGAATGGACACGCAGCTATAACAGCCATTGGTCAGGCATGCCCTCGCCTATCAAGCAAGTAGAACTACAACAAGCCTTGTTGAAAGAAATGCTCATGCATCATAGGAATGACATATTAAGTAAGTTACTGGGTATAAAGCAGCAAGGTTTCAATGGACGTTGTTGGCACTATTTATGTGCGGTATCCAGTAATGCTGTAATCGACCGAAAAACCATGCCCAAAGACGTTTCGGAAAAGCTTTTCAAAACTGAATTTTTGGTCGATGAACTCAAAAGGATCATGAAGCTTAAACACAAACTAATCCGTTTAGTGAACGTCACCGACACCCGCCCAGACTTTAACCAACAAGAACTCGATTCAATCGGCCAATTTCTTATTAGCCAACATATCGACTCAAATATTCAGCAAGTCAATAATACTCAGGTGGAACGAAAGCAAACCCAAGCGATAGCAAATACACCAGAACTTGAGCCAGAGCTTCAACCAGCGTTAGCGCCGACTCATCATCTAGCTCAATCTAATGCCACAATACTTGCACCAGTAGCTACATTAGCGCCAGACCAACACCCAATACTAAGCTGTAAATATTGCGGTGAATCAACACAATACACCCCAATGTATGGCAAGTTCGGTTACTACATCAACTGCAACCAATGCAGCAAAAATACATCGATGAAATTACCATGCCCACAATGCATGAGTAAAAATACCAAAGTCACTAAGCGCAAAGAAACCTACACATTGAATTGTGTAGATTGTGAGTTTGAAAAGCAGATTATTTAGATGGTAAAAAATTTACTTTTATTTCACTTGTATATAGTTAAATCATCTCAATAAATACAGAATTAATTAAGGAAGATAAAAAATGTTTGGAAGTGAGAAAAGTAATGCTACCGAAATAGGACAATTATGGCAACGTTTAGTACCTCTAGAAAAATCTAATGAGGTTCTAAGTTCAATAATTAGTGCACAAAAAGAAGAAATTGAATTATTAAAAGAAAAAACTATACAGCCTTCAGAAAGTCAAAAGAATGCTCAGCATGCCGCAAGATCAGCAGCACAACATAACGGTAAAATTCAGAGAACAAAGGAAGATGTAGAAAATCTACATCAAGAAATTCAGAGAACAAATATTGAATTAACTTCATTATTAGAAAAGGTTCAAAGTGAAGTTGTAAGTTTAGATGAAAAGATAGGTTTATACGACGACAATTTCAATCATGGTGAAAACTTACTCAACGAAATTAGTAAAATGCACAATGAATTAGAAGAAAGAATTAATGCAACAATAAAAATACTTGATGATAATGAAGATCTTGAAGAACGTATTAATGGTGCAGAAACACAGCTAGAAGCATTAAATGAAATAGATTCAAGAGCTCAAGGGATATTAAAAAACATAACAACAAACCATGCAAAAATAAAAGAGTTAAGAGATGAAATTATTGGCTACGAGACAGAAAACGAAGATGGTGAATCACAAAGAATTGATGGGATAAAATATCAATTAGAATCAACTTATACTGATTTAGAAAATCATATTTCTGAACTTAATGATCACTTACAAACGATATACACTGACTCAGAGGTTAATTACCAATCTTTACTAAAAAATGCTGAAAATAAAACTGAAGAAAGTATTAAAAAACACGAAAATCAATATTCCGAAGTTTACAAAAAAATCATAACTTTATTACCAGCAGCTTTAACAACTGGACTAAGCGCTGCTTATAATGAAAAGATAAACTCTGAAAGTTCAGAGTTAATCAGCCATAATAAAACCTTTTCAAATGCAATAAAATCGCTTGTGTGCATTTCTTTAATTCCATTTTTTGCAGATTTATACCTATTCGTTGGTTTAGAAAAAGATTTAGTCTCAGTTATTTCAGAAACACCTAAATTAGTATTATCGATATTGCCACTATATCTTCCTATTCTTTGGATGGCTTACTCTTCAAATAAAAAAGTCAAATTATCAAAAAGACTAATTGAAGAATATACCCACAAGGCTGTTCTAAGTAAGACATTCGAAGGTTTAGCCACTCAAATTGAAGAATTAGGAGATAGTGAAACATCGAATGAATTGAGAGTTAAACTACTTTTCAATCTACTTCACGTTAATTCTGAAAATCCAGGAAAGTTAATTTCGGACTATCAAACAACTGATCATCCGCTAATGGATGCGCTAGAAAAGAGTGTGAAACTTGGTGATGCAATCGAAAAATTGAAAAATATACCCGGATTTACAAAACTTACAGCTAAATTAGAAAGAGAATCACAAGAAATATTAAAAGATGCAAATAATAAAGCCTCTAAGGCCATGGCTGCTGTAACGGACTCTTTAGATAAAGGGGATAATGAAAAAACTGCATAATCACTTTATGGATGCAATCTAAATTTCATCTTTTACTTTCAATAACAAAAAGCCCCAATACCGTTAGGTATCGGGGCTTTCTCAATTTTTTTACAAGAAGTTTAGCTTTAAGCTTTTAGGCTTTAAAACAACATTTGATCTAGCGCAGGATAAATCGTGTTAGAACAAGGCGCTTTACCACGACGTTTAGTTTTTCATAAACGAGTGGTGAAGCAACGCAGTTATCACCGATTTAGACCAGCTAGATTACATCATCCCGCCCACATATCATTTATCTGATTGATTATATTAAATTATTAACATGGGAATTTTATTGATACCCCACTTTATACCCCTACCAACTAAACACTTTCGCTGACAAGTTAAAATTTAATGAGATAGTGGCCTTATTTAAAATTTCATCACTTTTCAAAACAGAGTAGCAATTTAACACATATGACATAAAACTAATCAATGTAGCTCTTAGGTCAACTTTGTCAACAATTGTTAAAAGCATACTAAATTAAACCAAAATTTGTACCTATTCATTGTCTGCTTAGCCACCAAAGCGCCTTGTAAAACTATAAATTTATATCCAACATTAGTTCGACATAATTATTAATCAATTTTAACCAAGGATAGAATTCAAACTATGATCAAGGACTGACTTTAACTCTTCTTCCGATTTACCAGCCTTTGCTTGAACGGCAATGCCATAACTAATTGACAATAGATACGTAGCAAGTTTTTCAGCTGTTTGACCTTTGGGCATATCCGTCTTCGCAATGCCAGACACGAATAAATCCGTCAGTATTTTCTGAGTTTCTGTTCCTGATTTTTCTATATAAACAACCGCATCTTCTGGAAACGCCACACTATCTGATTCATTAAGACTCTTTACAAGCAAACATCCACGAGGCGTTTCATCGCTGGTGAATAGCTCAATAAGCCCATAGAAACAAGCTTGTAACCGCTCCTTTAATGTTGCATTTGATGGCTCTACTAGATGGCTGTAGTTAACTTCTACATATTGTTTTTGATAATGTGCCAATGCATCTTTGAACAATTGCTCTTTATTGACAAACGTTCCGTACAAGCTCGACGTATTAATGCCAAGCTCAGAAGAAAGATTGGCAACAGAAGTACCTGAATATCCATTGGCCCAAAATAACCGCATCGCTTTATCTAAAACGACCTCTTTATCAAACGCTCTTTTTCGTCCTGCTTTCACTCTGTGCCCTTAAAAATAATATTAATCAAATCTATTCTGAAGCAGTCACTTCAAAATGTCAATTCACCCTATTGACATTCTGAAGTGATCGTTACACAATGCGTTCTATTCTGAAGTGAACGCTTCATAGAAATAAAATAAGTGAACTAAAAATGTTTAAAAAATTCGTACAAATTATGGCGCTATGCAACTTTCCAGTCGCACTAGGCATGATTATTTCAGTATTGATAGCACCTCAAGCAGACACGTTAATTATCACGGTGGTATTGGGCGTCTCTTTTATGCTTATGGGAGCAGCGTTACTTTGGGCTACTTCAGACATTAAAACCCGTGCACCTCTTATTGTTTGGAATGGATTAGTCAGAATGGTCGGCTTTATCACTGTTACTTATGCCGCTTCATTAGGCTTGGCACCAAAGATCTTTGTCTATATTTCTGTCATGGATCTAGTTGCTGCGCTTGTTTTTGTCATTGGCAGTATGCGCGTATCGGGACTATCTTTTAAATCGCTATTTTTAGGCAAAACTCAGTAACTTATAAATTAATAATTTTAGCATTGATAACATTAACTTAAATAAACTACTTTTCAGGAGAAATATTATGACGATTAAAGCATTAAGAACACCAGAAGAAAGATTCTCTGTATTACCGGCCTTTCCTTACCAACCTAACTACATTGATGATTTAGCTGGTTTTGAGTCTTTACGCATGGCCTACATCGACGAGGGTGATTCCTCATCTGAAAACACTTTTTTATGTTTACACGGTGAGCCTTCTTGGAGCTACTTATACCGAAAAATGATCCCTATATTTACGGGCGCAGGTCATCGTGTTGTTGCGCCAGATCTGTTTGGCTTTGGTCGCTCAGATAAACCCGTTGATGAATCAGTTTATACCTTTGATTTTCACCGTGATAGTTTAATGCGATTAATTGAACGCCTTGATCTGAAAAATATTACGCTGGTCTGTCAAGACTGGGGCGGAATTCTAGGGTTAACAATCCCAATGGATATGCAAGATCGATTCAAAAATTTGATTGTTATGAACACGGCAATATCGGTGGGTGAAACCGCCCCTGAAGGGTTTTATCAGTGGCGAGATTTCTGCGCAAATGCCCCTGAAATACCTGTCGGTGGTTTATTTGCCTGTGACGCAGGGTCAGCAGTGTCTGTGATGGATGTTATAGCTTACGATGCGCCATTTCCAGACAACAGCTATAAAGCAGGCGTAAGACGCTTTCCCGCCATGGTGCCTGTCGAGCCAACGATGGATGGCGTTGAACTTGGAAAACGCGCAAGAGAGTTTTGGTCAAAAGACTGGAACGGTCAAAGTTTCATGGCGATTGGCATGAAAGATACAGCTTTAGGCGAAGGCCCGATGGAGTACTTAAGAAGCTTTATTAAAGGCTGCCCTGAGCCCTTAAAAATTGCAGAAGCAGGACATTTTGTTCAAGAATACGGTGTTGAAATTGCTGAAAAAGCGCTTGTTCACTTAGAAATGAATAATAAATAGGCTATATCCAATGAATACAAATATTGAAAATAAAGTGATTGTTATAACGGGTGCAAGCAGTGGTTTAGGTGAAGCAACTGCGCGTTTTCTGGCTCAAAAAGGTGCTAAAGTCGTATTGGGTGCGCGTCGTAGTGAAAAACTAGCAGCTATCGTAAATGATATTCGTGCTCAGGGTGGCGAAGCTGAATATGTCACGATGGATGTCACCAAATCCGATCAGGTTAAAATGCTTGTCGACAAGGCGATTGAGACCTTTGGACGCTTAGATGTCATGGTCAATAATGCCGGCTTGATGTCGATTGCCCCAATGGCTGAGGTTAAGGTTGATGAATGGGATCGCATGGTCGACATTAATATCAAAGGGGTACTTTACGGTATCGCCGCTGCACTTCCCGTGTTTACCAAACAAAATAGTGGTCACTTTATTAATCTCGCTTCCGTTGCTGCACATAAAGTTTCACCGGGTTCGGCTGTCTATAGCGGTACAAAATTTGCGGTTAAAGCGATAACGGAAGGATTGAGAGCGGAAGTGGGTGGCAATATACGTACAACGCTATTATCACCCGGCTTAATTGATTCTGAATTAAAATTCGGTAGTTCGGATGAAGCCACCTCTCAATTTGTTCAAGATATTTATAAAGTCGCTATTCCAGCGTTATCTATTGCTAAAGCAGTCGCCTATGCGATTGAACAACCAGATGATGTCGATATTAACGAAATTATTATCAGACCAACAATTCAAGACTTCTAATCTAATGTGAGTTGATCCTGCCTTTTTATATATCGTTTGGCAGGTCAATTTAAAAAAATTGCTTTAAAGGTATAAAAAATGAAAAAAATACTCGTTATTGGCGCTAATGGCCAGATTGGTAAAATAGTAGTTGAGTTGCTTCACAATCAGGATCGCCCAGTTGTCGCAATGGTTCGTAGCAAACAACAAGCTGAGACGTTAGAAAATATGGGTGTAGAGGTTGTTGTTGGCGATCTTGAAACTGATTTTGAACACGCTTTTAAGGACTGCGATAAAGTAGTATTTAGTGCTGGTTCTGGCGGTAATACAGGCTACGATAAAACACTTTTAATAGATTTATGGGCAGCAAAAAAAGCAGTTGATTATTCTTTAAAGGTAGGCATACAACATTTTGTAATGGTAAGTGGTTTAGGCGCACAAGACCCTGACGAATTTGAATCAGAAATAAAACCCTATTTGGTGGCAAAGTATTTTGCCGATCAGTACCTATTATCCAGTGGCCTAAATTACACCATTCTTAGACCGGGACTCCTTACTAATGATAAAGGTCAGGGATTGATAACAACCACGCGTTCAACTTCTACAAATGATTTATTCATTAGCAGAGAAGATGTCGCTAAATCAATTGAGTATTGCATTAATTACGGCGGTGCCAGTAACCAGATAGTTGAACTTTATCATGGTAATGAAGTGATTAGCACTGCATTAACCGCAAGCAATTAATTTATAAGGAACAAAATAATGTTAAAAAAATTCACCAAACTTGCCATAGTCGCAACGATTGCTCAATTTACTACAACGGCATCATTTGCCGAAACTCAAGCGCCTAACGCTTACGAAGAATACAAAATTCCTCCGCTTGAGATTTCAGTGGAAAATAAATATGACTATAATTATCTGGATGTTTTTGGTTCAAAAATGGCATATATCGATGAGGGAAAAGGTGATCCGATTCTTTTCATTCATGGTACCCCGATGTCTTCTTATCTGTGGCGTAATATTATGCCACACGTTGAAAATCAAGGACGCATAATCGCGCCGGATTTAATCGGTATGGGTAAATCAGACAAGCCAGATCTCAAATATACTTTTGATGATCAGTACAAATACCTCGATGCTTTTATAAAAAAAATGAACTTAAAGAATATTACGCTTGTTGTCCATGACTGGGGCTCTGGTTTAGGTCTTCATTATGCACACCTAAATCCAGATAATATTAAAGGTATTGTTACTATGGATGCAGTGCTTGCCCCCATGTTGCCGGCGAAAAGCTATGATTCTATGTCAAAAGTAATGGGAGACTACTTCCGTATGATCCAAACGACAGAAGAAGGTAAGAAATTTCTGTTAGATGACAACATGGTTGTAGAATATGAAATCCCAGCAATGATTGATAGACCGCTTAAAAAAGAAATTCACGATGTTTATCGTGAACCCTACAAGACGATTGAATCACGTACCGCTGTAATGCAATGGCCACTAGAAGTACCTGTTGGTGGTAAACCAGCAGCAACGGCTAAATATATCTCTGAGTACAATGCTTGGTTAGAGAAGACGGATACTCCTTGGCTATTCCTCTACGCAACCCCTGGCATAATGAGTACGCCTGCAGCCGCTGACTACTGGACAGAGCATGCTCAGAATATTGAAACCGTTTACATTGGTAATGGCTTGCACTTTGTTCAGGAAGACCATCCATATGCAATTGGTCGAGCAATTTCAGATTGGTACCGTCGTTTGCAAGCTAAGAAGTAACTAAAAAATAATATCAAAATAAGTTATTAAATTTGTAACTACTCAGCCCCCATTAAAACTGAGCGCTTTTACCAAAATAATGAGTAGTTACTTAAATTTTATGTCGATATTCAACAAGGTGAAACCCATGATGAACGCATTAGAACAAAGAATTCAAAAATTAGAAGATTTAGAAGCGATAAGAACACTCCAAGCTACCTATGGTCATTATGTAGATAAAGGTTGGAATGGGAAAGACATGGATATTGAAAAGCTTACTGACATATTTACCGAAGATGCTTTATGGGAAGCGCCAGCAGCTGGAGTATTAGCTAATGGGCACAAAGAAATAATTGAATCCTTTAAATCTTTTGATGAAAAAAATAAATTCTTTATTCATAGTTTTACTAACCCCATTATTGAAATTAATGAAGATAAAGCGACAGCAAAATGGATTCTTTTTTCTCCAGCTATTGATGGTGAAAAAGTAATTTGTATGCTTGCCAGTTATGACAATGATTATGTTAGAACGACAAATGGTTGGCGTATTAAAAGTTTAAGACTCAACATGGCTAATGTACTTGGCGCTTAATAATAGTCATTCAAGCATTGACCTTGGGCTAATCGAATTAGAAGGTCGTTTAAACTCCTCCCAGGTAAATGTGTTGAATTCGTTTTTTCACTCAGAAGAATTATGAAACAAATTAAGGAATAATCATGACTCAAAATAAAACTATCCATCTTAATAAAGTACTTGAAGAACATTCTCAAGATATGACCAGTAAAGTGGTTGCCATTACCGGTACTACAAGTGGTACGGGATTTGTATTCGCAAGAGAAGTGGCTAAAAAAGGGGCTACAGTCCTATTGCTCAATCGTACAAGTGCAAGGTCAGAAAATGCCTATAAGCAGTTAACCGAAGCAGTTCCAAGCGGAAAATTTGAAGCAATAACGTGCGATTTGCAAGATTTTGAAAGTGTAAAACAAGCAGCTGAACAAATTAAATCGGAATATAGTGTTCTTGATGTTTTAGTCAATAATGCCGGCATTATGGCTGTGAAAGATGAAGCGACTAAAGATGGCTATGATGTTCAAATGCAAACAAATGCCATATCACACTTTCTTTTAACCAAAGAATTGTATCCTTTACTTAAAAACAGTAGTGAAGCTAGAGTCATAAACCAAACGTCGTTAGCTAGATTAGGTGGACCTTTAGAACCTGCCTATTTTGAGAAAAATGGAGGTAATTTAGGAGGTAATGGCACACCTGAAGAAACGGCGAATTTCCAAGGCGCTAGATGGGAACGTTATCACCAAACTAAATTGGCAAATGCCACTTTTACCTATGGTTTAAAAAAGAAACTTTTAGAGGCTAACGTTAAAAATATTATTTCATTATTGGCGCATCCTGGCGTAGCCATAACCAACCTTCAAGCAACTTCAGCTGAAACAGGTGGAATGGATGTTAACGGAGGCGTTATGAGCCAAGCACAGTCTGCTGAAGATGGCGCCGCTGGAATTATTAGAGCTGCTATGGATAAAGAGGCAAAATCTGGTGATTTTTATGGACCAACTGAAGGGATAAGTGGTTTTCCAAATTTGCTAGAGCCAGAAGAACTACTTTTTGACGAATCTAATGTCGCTATCAATTGGAATGGGTGTGAAAAAGCTGTTGGTGAATTTAAAATATAAAATCACAAACGGTTGGTAATTTCTTTAAATCTGCATTAGAGTTTTAAATAATATGCAAAACTACCTTCAAGAAATAGAAACAATCACCTCTAAAGCAGGTGAAACCGTTCCTTTACAAAGAAAAGCTTTTGAAAGAGGTTTTTCTTTTAAGCACATGTCTTTTTATGAACAACTAGCGATATGGAGTTATATCTGGACGAACACCAAAGTTTATAGAGCAGAAATGTTTTGTTTGTATTTCTTGGAGGAGCATATTAAAAACAAAGATGAAATGCTGGCCGCTTGGCCAACGATTAAATTATGGCAAGACAAAATTAATCGATGGGAAACAAGCGATAGTATTTCAAAAATATATGCTCAATTAGTAGAATATCATGCAGAACTAATTTTGCCAACATATAAAAAATGGAATACGTCTGAAAACCCATGGCATAGAAGACAAAGCATAGTGGGTTTACTTTATTACAGCGCTCATAGAAAACACTATTTACCTTTTCAGGTACTTATAGATTTGGTAACACCTTTAATTTCTGACCACGCTTATTATGTTGAAAAAGGAGTGGGTTGGACACTTAGAGAAATAGGAAATATATACCCTAAAGAGCAGGAAGAATTTCTATTTAAAAACGCAACTAAAATTTGTGCTTACGGATATAGCGCGGGTACAGAAAAGTGGGATAAAACAAAACGAGAAAAACTGAAGCAAATTAGAAAAGCAGCAAGAGTTTTAAATCGCAAAAATTCAATTTAAACATTTAAAAAGGAATAAATATGTCAAACAACAAACCAATATCAGCAGCATTTCCTTTTGAATCTAAATTTCAAGCAGTATTAGATTCTAAAATGCATTATGTAGATGAAGGAGACAAAAATTCTAAAGATACTTTTTTACTCATACACGGAAACCCTACATCAAGTTATTTATGGCGGAACATTATTCCTCATGTAAGTGCCTTAGGTCGTGTGGTTGTTCCTGATCTTATTGGAATGGGTAAGTCTGACAAGCCCGATATAGATTATACATTTGAAGACCATATTACCTATTTAGATGCGTTTATTGAAAAGTTAGCCTTAAAAAATATCATTATAGTCATTCAAGATTGGGGTTCTGCTTTAGGTTTTAACTATGCCAATCAGCATAGAGAAAATATAAAAGGGATTGTTTTTTTTGAAGCTATGTCTCAAGTTTCTTATTGGAAAAATACGACCAAAGAGACAGAAACATTATTTAGAAAATTTCGTGACCCTGCAGAAGGGCATGAAATGATTGTTAAAAACAACTTCTTTATTGAGGCTATGCTACCCATGATGGCGGGCAGAGAATTAACTCAAGAAGAAATGGACCATTACCGAGCGCCTTATTTGGAAGAAAAGAGCCGTAAACCACTGCTTATGTGGCCTGGTCAAATTTCGTTTGATGGCGTCCCAAAATTTACCACTGACATTGTTAATTCATATAATGAATACCACAAAAATTCAGATGTGCCTAAGTTGTTATTTTATGCAGAGCCAGGACTAATCATTAATCGAGAATTAGGTGAGCATATCGCTGAAACGTGGAAAAATATTACTGCAGTAGATTTAGGTGAAGGAAAGCATTATCTACAAGAGTCGCATCCACATGAAATTGGTGAAGGTATTGTCGATTGGTATAAAAAAGTTATTAAATAAACACTAATTATAGGGCTAGTGGTCAAATAGAAAAATGCTTAAGCGTTATATTGGGTAGACTACGGAACCATGAGCAGATTTATTTGACCGCTATAATTTGACCGCTATAATTTGACCACGACAAAGGAAGTACCGATGGCAGCTAAATTATCCAAGTTTGAAGCAGTCGATGGCTCTGCTACATTATATACCGCCACCAAAAATAGCCTTAGATGCACGGCTATTAAACTGAGAACAGGTGGCGTTTGTTTATATAGTCCAGTGTCAGGCCTCAGTGAAGAGGCTAAAGATAGCCTAATCGAATTAGGCGAAGTCCAATATCTACTCGCCCCCAATACCTACCATAATGCTGGTTTGATAGAATACTCAAAAGCCTACCCCAAAGCGCATCTGGTGGCATCTGAGAGTGCTCATGCACGCTTGACTAGCAAGACAGGACTAACGTTCAAAGAATTATCATCGCTAGCCAATGCACTACCAGACGGGCTTACCTTGGAAGAACCCAGTGGTTTGAAAAATGGTGAGGTTTGGCTTATAGAGTCAGCGCAGATTGGCCATATTTGGCATGTTGTGGATGCCTTTTCGGGCCAAAAACATACTGAAGGCCCCCTATGTGACATTGTAAAAATGGTTAAAGTATTTCCTAATTTTGGTATTAAAGATCGAAAAGTCTTTGCCAGCGCGGTAATGCAACTTATTGAAATTTCACCGCCTAAAATTTTACTGCCTTGTCATGGTGCTTTAATTAAATCACCTGAGCTAGCTGATCAGATTCGAAATTTAATACTCGAACTTGGCTAGAGAATAGCGATATTATCCGCAATTAAAAAGAGTGCCATTTATAGTGGTTCATAGGCTTGACTACTCATTCAGAAATAAATTTTTAAGTCGCTTTGTGCCCCAAAGCGCCAAAGACTCTTAAAAATTTAATACCTAAAATACTGTTAATCGAATGTCCGCTTTTGGTATTTTAACCAAATTATAATTTTTTATTTGACAGATTCTTGATGAAATTTAGAACAATTCTATTATCTGACGCAGAGTTGATTTGCATCAGATTACTCGTCGCTAGATAAGACAAGGTTAACGTCCGGTTTCGTATCTTAGTGAGCATTAGGTTCGGCTGGGAGATAGCTTTCGCTTGCCCTCAATTAAGACATAGCAAAAGTATTATTAGATATTGATAAGCAGCGAATAAAAAAGCCTGAATATGACTATTCAGGCTTCGTTTAAACGGTTAGAGCTAAAGTAATAGATTTAAAATCTACATCATGCCGCCCATTCCGCCCATACCACCCATACCACCCATATCTGGCGCAGAATCTTGTGGTACGTCAGCAATCATCGCTTCTGTTGTGATCATAAGACCAGCAATAGATGCGGCGAACTGTAGCGCACTACGCGTCACTTTAGTTGGGTCAAGGATACCCATTTCTAACATGTCGCCGTAAGTGTCGTTGCCAGCATTGTAACCGAAGTTACCTTCACCGTTTTTAACAGTGTTAGCCACAACTGATGCTTCTTGACCTGCGTTAGTTGCGATTTGACGTAAAGGCGCTTCCATAGCACGTAGTGCGATTACCACACCGTGTTTTTGGTCTTCGTTCAATACTTCAACATCTTTAATTTTGCTTGCTACGCGAACAAGGGCTACACCGCCACCGGCGACCACACCTTCTTCAACCGCTGCGCGAGTTGCATGCAATGCATCTTCTACGCGCGCTTTTTTCTCTTTCATTTCAACTTCTGTTGCTGCGCCAACTTTGATTACTGCAACACCGCCAGCTAACTTAGCCATACGCTCTTGAAGCTTTTCTTTGTCGTAGTCTGAAGTTGAATCTTCAACTTGTTGTTTGATTTGCGAAACACGTGCAGAAATTTGCACTTGGTCGCCACTACCATCGATGATGGTAGTGTTATCTTTAGTGATGATGACGCGCTTAGCTGTACCTAAATCTTCTAGAGTGGCTTTTTCAAGTTCTAGACCGATTTCTTCAGCGATAACAGTACCGCCAGTTAGGATAGCAACGTCTTGAAGCATTGCTTTACGACGGTCGCCAAAACCAGGTGCTTTAACAGCAGCTACTTTAACGATGCCACGCATGTTGTTCACAACGAGTGTTGCTAATGCTTCGCCTTCAACGTCTTCAGCAACGATAAGCAATGGCTTACCTGTTTTAGCTAGACCTTCAAGGATTGGTAGCAATTCACGGATGTTAGAGACTTTTTTGTCTACTAATAAAATGAATGGGCTGTCTAATTCAATGCTGCCAGTTTCTGGCTTGTTGATGAAGTATGGTGATAAGTAACCACGGTCAAACTGCATACCTTCAACAACGTCTAATTCGTTTTCAAGCGCTTGGCCTTCTTCAACGGTGATAACGCCTTCTTTACCGACTTTTTCCATTGCTGTTGCAATGATGTCGCCGATTGACTCGTCAGAGTTAGCAGAGATTGTACCTACTTGAGCAATAGCTTTAGTGTCTGAACACTCTTGAGAAAGGAGTTTAAGTTCAGCAACGGCTGCGATAACCGCTTTGTCGATACCGCGCTTAAGGTCCATTGGGTTCATACCCGCTGCAACTGCTTTTAGGCCTTCAACAACAATAGCTTGTGCTAATACTGTTGCAGTAGTGGTACCGTCACCGGCTGCATCATTGGCTTTAGAAGCAACTTCTTTCACCATTTGTGCGCCCATGTTTTCGAACTTGTCTGTTAGTTCGATTTCTTTAGCCACTGACACACCATCTTTGGTGATCATTGGCGAGCCAAAGCTTTTATCTAAAACAACGTTACGACCTTTAGGGCCTAAGGTTACTTTAACTGCGTTGGCTAGAATGTTAACGCCTGCAAGCATTTTTACGCGTGCGTCGTTACCAAATAAGACTTCTTTTGCTGCCATTTTTTGATGTTCCTTTAAATTTAATGATTAATTGGAAAGTCGATTGATGCGAGAGGCTTAGCCTACTACTGCCATCAGGTCAGCTTCTGACAGGATTAACACTTCTTCACCGTCAATTTTTTCTTTCTTCACGCCGTAACCTTCATTGAAGATCACCACGTCGCCCACTTTAACGTCAAGCGGTGTAACTGTGCCATTTTCTGAAATACGACCGTTGCCTACTGCAAGGATTTTACCGCGAGTTGATTTTTCTGCTGCGCTGCCTGTAAGCACGATACCGCCTGCAGACTTAGATTCAACTTCTAAACGTTTAACGATAACGCGGTCATGTAATGGACGAATATTCATCTATGAACTCTCCTAATGATGTGATGCCCAAAAAGCGAGGCTATTGACTAACAAATAAGGGTTTCCCCCTTAATGCATGTGATATGGGGGTGATTGGTCACAGATCCAAGGGGAATTTTAAAAAAACTCTACTTTTTTTAAGTCTGTTTTATTAAAGCAACGCTAATCCTGATAGAATTCGACTCCTTTAAAACACCAAACGTTTGAGAATAGATGAAAGACAGACACGGGTTGCTCAGCGCGCCAATTGGTCGTGTGCTGCTTAACATGACCTTACCTAACCTGATTGGGATTATGACCATTCTTGGCGGCAGTCTAGTAGACATCTTTTTTATCAGTCAGTTAGGCACAGAAGCGCTAACCGCTGTGAGCTTTACCTTTCCGGTGACCTTGGTTATTTCTAGTATAGGTATTGGTATTGGTGCAGGCGTATCGACCAACCTAGGTCGCTTAATGGGTTCTGGGCATGCGCCCGAATCACGGGTGTTTTTATATGACACCTTATGCATCACCTTAGTGATTATTTGGGGCTTATCGATACTAGGTTGCCTCTTTATCGACCCTATTTTCAGTTTATTGGGTGCTAACAGTGCCAGTTTGCCATTAATTAATGACTATATGTGGTATTGGTATTTAGGCGCACCGGCACTGGTGTTATTAATGGTGGGTAATCAAGCATTACGCGCCACCGGTGATACGCGCTCACCTGCTAAAATTATGATGTTAGCCGCCATTGTTAATTTAATCCTCGACCCACTACTTATCTTTGGCATTGGCCCTTTTCCCCGTTTAGAAATACAAGGCGCAGCCATTGCGACAACTATTTCCTGGGTGGTGGCGATGTCATTGTCTGGTCACCTCATTATAGTGAAGCGTAAACTGGTGCAGTTTGCAGACTTTGACATGGGTCGGTTAATTTTACATTGGAAAGTGTTGTCTCATATTGCCCGCCCGGCAGCATTAATGAATGTGATTAATCCTATTGCCAATGGCATTATTATGGCGATGTTGGCTCGAATTGATCATGCTGGGGTAGCCGCATTTGGTGCCGGTATTCGCCTGGAATCGGTATTGTTAATTGTAGTAATGGCACTGTCGTCAAGTTTAATGCCATTTATTGCGCAAAACTTAGGTGCTGGCCAACACGATCGCGCTAAAACAGCCTTATTGATGTCGTTGCGATTTGCGTTTGTGTTTCAAACGTTATTGTTTATTCCGTTATATTTTTATGCCGAATCAATTGCCGGGCTGTTTACTCACGACCCGCTGGTTATTGAGTGGTTGAGTTTTTATATTATGGTGCTGCCTGCCTCTTATGGGCCACTTGCGATAGTGATTATGGTTGCCACTAGCTTAAATGCTTACCACAGGCCGCTGAGTTCACTGGTAATTAACGTGTGCCGCTTAATGTTATTGATGTTACCGCTGGCGGCGCTAGGCTCGTATGTTGGTGGGGTGAAAGGGATTTTATTGGCGTTACCCATTGCGAACACATTGATGGGGATAGCTTGCTATTATTTGGCGACTAAAATTAGCGAGCCAGAAAATATTAAGCATGCCGTACCTTGCCCTGACAATAGCAATAATAACAATGACAATAAAACCACGCCTACAGATGCCGCTGCGCTACACGAGCAAGTCGATTCGACAAAAGCAACCAATCACTTACGTGAATATTAAACTGTGTTAATAATGGCCGCGATACTTGCTTTTTAATCGCCCTGAGGTGATCAATAAGCTTATATTTGAATGCAAAAAAATTGGTTTATAATGAAAAAATCTATTTATGCCGCCTTGCTCTCTGGCATTATTTGTCCTGGTAGTGGCCAACTCTGGCTCGGTAAAAAACGACTGGGCTGGGGGTTTATCTGCGTCAGCTTGGTGTGTGTATTAGTGATAATGAACCAGATCATCAGCCAGGCACAAGTGATAGCTGAGCAAATTTTGGCCGGTGATATCGGTAATGACTTAGCCTCTATTTATGCCGCCGTATCAGACGTAGCACTCAACACCGCTAGCTCAAGCATGTCGACGTTAACATGGGTGTTTTTGACTAATTGGGGGCTCAGTATTATTAGCGCATTTTGGTTAGGGGCTCAGCAAGATAAGCAGCTCAAACGCCAAACACATATTGATACTGAAACCGATACTGCACCAAAAAACAAAACAGCCAAATAATGCGTTTGCATCATTTGGCTGTTTTTCGCAGTGTTTGATTAACATCTATCTCATCAACATCTAGCCACGGTTTTCACTCATCGCGATATTCAATCAACAAACGTTGCAAGCACGAATCAAGGAGTCAATATTATTACTATGATTAAGACGGCTTATGGTCATCTTTTGACTTAACCGGCTCAACATCAATAATATTGTCATTCTTGTCTTGCTTGCTTGTTGCCTGTTTACCTTGATGCTGATTTTTATCCAAATCAGCATCAAGGTTATCGTGTTCAATTTGATGGCTACGTGGGCGATCCTTTTTATGCTCGAAGTCACCATCAAAAGTATTTCCCTGCTGATCAAACGGCTTTTGTCCTGCAAAGGGACCTGATTGACCAAAAGGACTTTGTCCGCCACCAAAACCGGCTTTAAAACCACCGTTAGCCACTACTCGAAGTTGCATGCGCTTATATAAAAACGCTGCTATGGGTGCACGGGTAAATGGGGTAAGTAAAATTAAGCCAATAAAGTCGGTCACAAAACCAGGAATAAGCAATAACACTCCAGCGGCAGCCAACATCATGCCTTCAACAATTTCCTGCCCAGGCGCTTCACCTCGGGCTAACTTTTGTTGCACGCTCATTAAGGTGCTTAAGCCTTGGCTACGTACCAATGACACACCAACCACGGCAGTAAAAAGAACTAAGCCGACAGTTGTCCATGAACCAATTGAACTGGCAACTTCAATAAGTACATTGAGCTCTATAACCGGTACTAAAACAAATATTAACAATAAAATAAAAAACATATTGGCCTCTAAGGATCGCTTTTTGGTAGAGTGACTACTTGTAAGATAACAGAGTGGCGACCTGTAAAATAACTGTTGCCGATGAAACTTAAATGGGGGTGAACGGGTCTCTTTTCAAGACACGTCACGAATATCACTTCAGTTTAATGAAAATGCATTTAAAAAAGCGTACTGTGATGACTTTGTGCATGATAACAGCATTAGCTTAAGTAAACTTTAAGACAACTTATGTATAAACCTGAACAGCTCGTCATTTTAACCACTTGCCCAGATGCTGACATTGCTGCACACATTGCGACAGCGTTAGTCGACGCGAAATTGGCGGCTTGTGTACAAATAGGTCAAGCCGTTGAGTCAGTTTATCACTGGGACAATAATATTTGTCGGTCACACGAAGTGCCGATGCAGATAAAATGCATGGCATCTGATTATCATGCAATTGAACAACTCGTGATCAAAATGCATCCTTATGAAGTACCAGAATTCATTACCACTCCGATTATTGGTGGTTTTAGCCCTTATTTACAATGGATAAAAGACAACTCATCATCATGAAAAAAATCGTCTCACTATGCCTCACATCACTGTTACTGATGTCATCAATCATCCTCGCGCCAGCGGCACACAGTGCCAATGTCTTGGATAATAAATTCAGCTTTTTAAGCAGTGAACCAGAGTTAATGAAGGTGAACGATGCTTTTGTGTTTGATTACCAACAACAAGGTAATCAACTCAAAATCAATTTTGTCATTGCTGAAGGCTATTATTTATATCGCGACAAGCTGCAGTTTTCGGTCGATGGTGCAGTGATTGGTGATATTGAACTACCTCAAGGCAAAAACCATCATGATGAATATTTTGGCGACCAAGAGGTGTTTTACTCGTTTGTAGAAATCCCAATCGCATTTAAAGAAGCCCAAGCAGATGCTGTATTTCATGTCACCTTTATGGGTTGTGCCGAAGGCACCTTATGTTATCCGCCCACCAAGCGCGATGTGACGTTATCAGCGATTGAGGCAAATGACGGCAAGTTAACCAGTAAAAAAGTAATTGGCGCACCTGATGACGTGCAATCATCAATGACAACAGATACACCAGCGGCACCGATTACCCAGCAAGACACCTTAAACCAGATGCTCCAAAACGATAGCCTACTATGGACCTTAGTGATTTTCTTTGGTTTAGGTATCGGCTTAGCATTAACGCCTTGCGTGTTCCCTATGTACCCTATTTTGTCGGGCATTATTGTTGGCCAAGGTAAGAAGTTATCTACCGCTAAAGCCTTCACGCTATCGATGGCCTACGTACAAGGCATGGCGATTACCTATTCATTATTAGGATTAGTGGTTGCCTCTGCTGGACTTAAGTTTCAAGCGGCCTTGCAACACCCAGCCATTTTGATTTTCTTAGCGGTGATGTTTGTCCTGCTAAGCTTATCGATGTTTGGCATGTACGATTTAAAACTACCGTCTAAGTGGCAAGAAAAAATGAACTCAATGTCGAACAACCAAAAAGGTGGCAACCTAATTGGCGTGTTTATGATGGGAGTTATTTCTGGCTTAGTGGCGTCACCTTGCACCACAGCACCGTTATCTGGCGTGCTTATTTACGTGGCGCAGTCTGGTGACCTACTGCAAGGCTTTTTAGCGCTGTATGTACTCAGCATGGGTATGGGCTTACCGTTATTAGTGATTGGTACTTCGGGTGGCAAAATCTTACCGCGCGCTGGGGCTTGGATGGACATTATTAAAACCATCTTTGGCTTCTTACTGATTTCAGTGTCTATTGTGATGATTGGCCGTATTTGGCCAGGCTTAGTGTCCGATTTACTCTGGTCACTATGGGCAATAAGCTTAATCGCTTACTTAATGCATCAAAACAAATTATCAGCATTTAACTGGAAACAAAGCTCACGCGGTGTGTTGTTATTACTGGCGTTAATGGCAAGCTTCTCTTATGGCTTCCAGGCAATGATGACCGGATTTGGTCATAAAACACCCGATATGACTCAAGCAGGTATTGAAGGTAAAACGAACACTGAAACAAATCACTTTATCCGCATTAAGTCGCTAGCAGACTTAGAAGTCGAATTAGATAAAGCCAGCATTAGCGGTAAAACGGTAATGCTAGATTTGTACGCCGACTGGTGTGTGGCCTGTAAAGAGTTTGAAGCTATTACGTTTAAAAATGCTGATGTTGAAATCCGTATGAACCAAATGGTGTTATTACAAGCGGATGTTACTGCCAGCGATGATATCGATATTGAGTTACTAGAACATTATGGCGTATTGGGTTTGCCGACCTTATTAATGTTTAATACCGATGGCATACAACGTGAAGATTTACGTGTAACGGGCTTTATGGGCCCAAAAGACTTTGCAGCCCACTTAGATATACTATTAGCAAAGTAACTAAACCAAGAAATGTAGTGCGTTAAGTAAACTGCCAACATTCATGCTACGGGTGTAGTGCGTTAATCTCAATGATTTAATGAGGTATATAATGTGCTACATTTATCATAACACTTGGATACCATAGTCTGATTCAAAGTTGTTATAACGTAAAACCTGTTAGTAAAATCATGGTGTAGAACACAATATAAAACAGTATCTTTAACCACTAAAGATGCTGTTTTTTGCTTTTAAGCTATTAAAGTCATCGAAAGTTAACCTTTTTCTTATACAATACGGTTTTATATTCCTCATATATGGAGTTTTATGGAACCCGCTATCCTGATTATCACCCTACTGTGCGGCATGCTGGTTAGCCGTATAGGGTTACCACCACTCATTGGTTATCTTGCTGCTGGTTTTGTATTATTCACCTTAGGCATTGAAGACACTAGCTTACCTATTTTGCAGCAGCTTGCTGACTTAGGTGTCACATTATTGCTATTTTCCATTGGCCTTAAACTTGATCTTAAGAGCCTATTTAAAGCCGAAGTATGGGCTGGATCCAGCTTACATTTAATCGGTTCGATATTATTTTTTGTGCCTGTACTTAAATTATTAGGCTTTTTAGGCATAGAACAGTTAGACGGCTTTAGCTTTAATCAACTGATGCTAATTTCCTTCGCATTAAGTTTTTCCAGTACCGTATTTGCGGTAAAAGTACTCGAAGACAGCGGTGATATGCAGTCGCTTTATGGCCGAGTGGCGATTGGTATCTTGATTATGCAAGACATCTTCGCCGTGATATTTTTAACTGTCTCTAAAGGTAACATCCCGTCGGTTTGGGCTTTTGCTTTGTTATTACTACCGTTAGCAAGACCGCTTATTTATAAGGTGTTTGATCGCGTTGGTCACGGTGAAATGCTGGTATTGTTTGGCCTTGTGATGGCATTAGTGGTGGGCGCTTGGTTATTTGAAGCTGTCGGTTTAAAGCCCGATTTAGGCGCATTGATTATCGGTATTTTACTCGCAGGGCACGCTAAATCATCCGAACTTGCTAAATCGATTTATTTCTTTAAAGAGTTATTCCTAGTCGCATTTTTCTTGACCATTGGGTTAAACGGCTTGCCCACACTGGCAGATATTGGCTTAGCCACTATTTTAGTCGTGTTGATCCCGGTTAAAATTTTGATGTTTATCTACTTGCTAACCCGCTTTAAACTACGTTCGCGCACCTCGTTACTGGCCTCATTTAACTTGGGTAATTACAGTGAATTTGGTTTAATTGTTGCTGCCGTAGCCGCACATAAAGGCTGGTTACCACCAGAATGGCTTATCATTATTGCAGTGGCATTAAGCATCAGTTTCTTATTTGCAGCGCCATTGAATAATAGCGTTACCAAGATTTACTCACGTTATCAAGCCAGGCTATTGAAGTTAGAACGTCATCCTTTACACCCTGAAGACAGACAAATTCGCATTGGTAATCCGCGCTTTTTAATTCTAGGTATGGGACGAATTGGCTCCGGTGCTTACGATGAACTGCGTTCAAAATACACTGGCGAGATTTTAGGGATTGAGCACAAGCAAGAGTTAGTAGATTTTCATCGCAGCCAAGGCCGCCATGTTGTACAAGGCGATGCTAGCGATACTGACTTTTGGGAAAAACTAGAACGAGCACCACATTTAGAATTAGTCTTATTAGCAATGCCACATCACGTAGGTAACTTATTTGCAGTGCAACAACTGCAAAAAATTAATTACGAAGGCAAAATAAGTGCCATTGTACAATACGCTGAAGATGCCGAGTCATTAAAAGAGTCTGGCGTTGATACTGTGTATAATTTGTATGAAGCGGCAGGCGCGGGTTTTGTTGACCATGTCATTAAAGAGCTACTTGATTCACCTCCAGAAATTGTACCTAGCTCATTAGCAACAAATAGCGATCAGCCAACCTGCTCTGCGACAAATGAAGCTGCTTCCGAGTCTCGCTCTTAATACTCATGGTCAGCTCAAACGCCTAGATCATTCTCTAGGCGTTTTTGTTTACGGCGACGGATTGCTCCGGATAACAGAATCTCAGTTACAGACACAGTAAAGTCATGCTATAACTCATTAATAAGAGTTTTCTTGTCACCCTTTTGTTGGATTTTTTGAAGTATGTCAAACCCTGCTCAACGCGCAACTAAATTATTTGTTCAAACATTTGGCACTAAGCCCGATGATTTATACCAAGCGCCTGGGCGAGTTAACATCATGGGCGAGCATACCGATTATAACGAAGGGCTCGCATTACCAGCAGCGATTAACTTTCATACCGTGATTGCAGTAAAACATCGTGATGACAATTTATTTCGCGCTGTCACCACCGCTTTTCCGGGACAAATAAAACAATGGCACTTTGGTGAAGAAGGCCCTGTCGCAGCAGGCGATGACTGGAGCCATTACCTAAAAGGCGTCACCGCCGCCATGAATCAGTCGGGGTTGCGGGCAAAGGGCTTGGACTTAGCGATTGTCGGTGATGTACCGCTCGGAGCCGGTTTATCATCGTCGGCAGCACTTGAAATCGCTTTTGGTACCGCCATCAGTTATGCCAGCCAATTAAACTTATCTCCTATCGCGATTGCTCAATTGGCCCAGCGCGGCGAAAGCCAATTTATGCTGTTAGATTGCGGCATGATGGATCAAATTATTAGCGCAATGGCAGAACCCGATCACGCCTTATTGATTGATTGCTTAGAATTAGAAAGCGAAGCGGTGTTATTGCCTGAAGAATTAAGCTTAATCGTGATTGACTTGAAACAAGATCGCCATGGCTTTACACAGCAATTTGAACAACGTAAACAAGAGTGTAATCACATAACTAAATTGCTTGGCCTCGATTCGCTGCGAGATTTGTCACTTAGCCAATTAACCCAACATAAAGATGAGTTGAGTGATCAGCAATTTCGTCGCGCTCGCCATATCATTACTGAAAATCAACGCACCAGTAATGCTGCACGAGCACTACAGCAGAATAATATCCCGCGATTTAGTCAGTTAATGGCACAGTCGCAAGCCTCTATGCGCGATGATTTTGAAATTATCACTGCAGAAATTGATAGCTTAGTCACTATGGTTGCCACACTTATTGGCGAGCAAGGTGGCGTGCGCATGAGCGATGGCTGTGTATTGGCTTTAGTTAATCATGATCTCACCGATGAGGTGATTAATGTAGTAGAAAACCAATACTTTAAGCAAACGGGTATTGAAGCAACAATATACTTATGTTCAGCAAGTGGCGGTGCAGGACGCATCGGTTAATAGGTTAGTAGTTAATAGGTTATATAGACTAGAGAGGCATAAATGGTACGTTTTAGTGTACTGGAACCTTGGCAAGATCCCCGTGGTGGTGAGATTGAACGGGTTAGAATTGATAATGGCATCATCGCGCTCGAAGTATTAAGTTTAGGCGGCATCATTCGTTCGTTATGGACTCCAGATCGCAACGGTGAACGTAAAAATATTGTTTTAGGTTGCGACAGCGCCGAAGACTATTTAACCCAACAAGCTTATTTAGGTGCGATAGCTGGACGTTACTGTAATCGTATTGCCAATGGCAAAACTCAGTATAATGGCGAACACTACCAACTTAGTGTTAACCAAGCGAGCAATTGTTTACACGGTGGCGTTGAAGGCTTTAATCGAAAGTTGTGGCAGCTTGGTGCATTAAGTGATGGCATGCGCTTAACCTTAAAAAGCCCAGATGGCGACATGGGGTTTCCGGGCAATTGTACTGTGCAACTCGACTATCGTTTAGTGGGTAATAATCTGTACATTGAAATGCTGGCCAGTACCGATAAAGCCTGTCCTATTAGTTTAACCCAACACAGCTACTTTAATTTAGACGGTAATCGCAGCGACACTAATGAGCAACATACTCTGCAAGTTGATGCCACAAAGTACCTCACAATGAATGATGTTGGCGTGCCGACCTCAATACAAGCTACCGCAGGCAGCGACGTAGACATGGCAATTGCAACGCCTATGTCGGTACAAACCGAGCGCGCCGCATTGGCCGCTACCAATGGTTTTGATCATTGCTATGTGTTAGATAATCCTAGTGCCGACTTACAGCGTTTTGGTTGTTTAGCTAGCCCTAATAGCGGTCGTAGCATGACGGTTTATACCAATCAGCCTGGTGTGCAAGTTTATGGTGCTAACTTTTTACAAGGTACTATTGGCAAAAAGCAACGTCCACTTTGTAATCATCAAGCGGTATGTATTGAACCGCAAATGTTACCTGATTCACCTAATCAAACTGACTTGCTTGGCGATGCCTGGGTAAAGCCAGGCCAGGTTTATCATCACATGACTCGATACCAGTTTGATGCTAAATAATCAGCCGGTTAAAGCTAATTTTAATGCCGAAGATATTGGCCAAATTGCCGTAGGGGCATTTGCCCTATCGGTACCTATTGCGTTTTCTGAGGAAGCATGGCGTTTATCGGCCAGTTTACCCACCTTAAATTTAGTACTGGTAGTGGTATTGTCGTTAGCATTTATTACCTTATTTGCTTACCAGAGCGTATTTCAGGCAAATATTATTAAACGCAGGCGAGCGTTTTTACTGCGGGTGATAGCGGCGTATATTTTAACGTTATTGGTGGTAGGAATAGTGCTATTAGCATTAGATAAGTTGCCGTTATGGGATGATCCCATTTTAGCATTAAAGCGGATTATTTTAATCGCTATGCCCGCATCGATGGGAGCGATTATTGTCGACAGTTTCGACAAAGAATAAACGACATAAGGAATGAGGTATCATTACTTATGTCGTCAATAATCTATAGCGATTATTAGTAGGATAATAACGGTTATTAAACAATAAACATTGTCTCAGATACTGAATGTTATCTGTTTTTTTAGTCGTCTACGCTATCAGCCATATCATCAAAGCTATCATTGTCATCATCTGAATCATCAAATTCTGGAATGTCATCATCAGAGTCAGCAACCTCATCTGGCTCTGGAGCAGGTTTAGCCTTACGCGGTGGTGCAGTATCAGGTACTTTTGATAAATCAATTCGTAACTGATGTTTTGCCATAAACTCACTACGTGCCGCTTTCCAAGCATCACTAAACTCAGCCATAGCGGCTTTTGTTTGTTGCTCATCTAAGTCGTGTAAGTTAACTTTAACGATGTCTTCTACATATTCCACAATCGTATTACGGATAGTGTTGTACATAAAAATGCGCCCTGGTGACGCTTCTGGCAACTGGTTATCATGAACAACGATAGTGTTACCTTTCGATGTTCTTAACTCACCAAACCAAAGTTGTTTTTTTGCTGTGTTATACATATATGCTAACGCCCTTAAATCAACACATATCCTAAGAATGATGCAGTAAGATTGATCATAAACCCCTCATGCCACACCACGATTACATGTTCTGTATTTATGTGGGTATTTAAACAGAATATTGCTGAGAATCAATGCCTAAAACGATGAATTTTTCGCGTAATTGCATAAAAATATCCGTTATCGTCAATTTTTAACATTTACAGGCATTTTTATCACCAAATAATATCCCACAAAAGTGATTAGCCACTTCAGTTCAGGCTAATCACATCACGACTTTAGCTTAAAAAAATCAAGCTTCAAGTTTTTTATCAAAATATATTGCTGATTAACATTACGGATTTAACTCGTGCACAAATAATCCTACTGATTAAGCTTGCAGATCTAATACAATTTTGCCTTTATGTTGCCCAGACTCCATGCGTTGGTGCGCTTCTACTACCTGTGAAAAAGCAAATACGCTATCGACAGGAATACTCATTTCACCACTATTTAATAATGGCCACACATATTGCGCTAAGCCTTGAGCAATTAATGCTTTATTGGCTACGCTTTGTGGTCGTAACGTTGAGCCAGTCCATACAACGCGCTTAGCCATAATACGGAAGATATCCACATTTGCTTGTGGCCCGCGTTGCATGGCAACCGACACCATACGTCCGTCAGTTGCGATAGCTTTAAGGTTTTCGTTAATAAAGTCGCCACCCGCGATATCCATGATGACGTTAACGCCTAATCCATTTGTTGCTTCTAAAATCGGTTCAACAAAATGCTGCTCGTTATAGTTAATTGCTACGCTAGCACCTTGTTCAAGGCAATATTGGCATTTATCTGCACTGCCAGAAGTGGCAAATACGGTTGCGCCTAAACGACTCGCCATTTGGATCGCAGTTGTACCGATACCACCAGAGCCTCCATGAATAAGCACGGTCTCGCCCGCTTTTAGTCCACCGCGAATAAACAAGTTACCCCACACGGTAAAAAAGGTTTCTGGCAACGCGGCAGCTTGCACAAAACTGTAACCCGTAGGAATAGGTAAACAATGGGCTGCATAAGTATTAACTAACTCGCCATACCCGCCACCAGGCACTAAGGCACATACTTTATCGCCTACTTGCCACTGAGTCACATCGTCTGCCACGGCAACAATTTCACCGGCGACTTCTAAACCAAGAATAGGGCTAGCATCCGCTGGCGGTGGATAAGCACCCACGCGCTGCTTAATGTCTGGGCCATTAACGCCTGCAGCATAAACCCTAATCGTCACCTGGCCTTTTGCTGACATCGCAAGCGTTGATTGAGTCATGGTCATCACACTGGGTTCGCCAGGCTGATCAATAACCACATGCTTAAACAGTCTATTTAATATTGTCATAAAATATTGTCTCGATTAATTGTTATTAAAAGGTAACCAGTATTGATAGCCTGTTATTGGCACTTTATATCTGTTCACAAAATCAGCATATCTGTTAGCAAATACTTAAGTAGTATCTTTTTTAATCAAAAAAAGATTGCCTATACTAGTTAAACAATTACTATACCCGCCCGTTCATATCATGGAGCACAATACTTGCTAAAGTACCTGTTCATTTTACTGTCTATTTTCAGTATTCATGCCCATGCCGCGCCTGTTCTGATTGCATCAGATATTTGGTGTCCGTATATCTGTGAAAATAAAACGGGCTACGTTGTCGATCTCACTCGTCGCGCTTTTGAAATTCAAGGCCAGGATGTTGAATTTCGCACTATTCCTTACAAACGTGCACTGATTGAGCTACAAAGAAACAATATCGATGCAGTACTCGCACTCACTTCAAGTGTAATTGCCAATAATCAATTGCTCAGTACTGATGTGGTTATGGGTTACAACAGCAATGACTTTTATACCCTCGTTGGCAGCACTGAGTCATTTGAGCAGATCAGCGATCTCAATAAAACTCAACAAGCTGCTGTTGTAAACGGCTACGGCTATGGAATAGAACTCGACGCTTGGTTTGGTGCACATCCTAATACCTACTTTGCCTCTGGCAACGATCCATTGGCTATGAATATTATTCGGCTAGTAAAAGGACGTCATTCGGTGATCATCGACAACAAAAATGTCATTGAGTACACCGCAAGTCAATTAAACTTAACTCAACAACTTCGCTATGCTGGCACCATAGGTAAACCAGTACCTTTGTATGTTGGTTTTAGCCAGCAAAACAAAGCGAATGCAATCACCTTTGCTAACGGCATAGACATGCTAAAAGCCAATGGCGAATATCAGCAGATTATGAATAAGTATCAAATACTACCTGAAGTGAATGCTGATGAGGTCCGTCACAAAAACCTGCAAAAATTTCTACCTATCTTTAATTAATATCACTCACTATTTTATGCCATAGGGAATTGGCATCAGCAAGGTGCAAAACTTCGTAACACTCTTATCACTGCATATCCTTGTCAACTTAGTTACACTTCTCCAACAAAAAAGACAATAAATCATCATTTTGGGATTATTGGCATCAACTGGCTGATGTCATGGGAGTATTTATGCGCGTGTTTCGTCAACTGCTGTTATTGGCATTTACCAGTTCAGCCATTTTTACCAGCTCGGCTTCAGAAATAGTCCAAAGCAAGGGACATTTTGACGATAAGTTTCGTCAACTTGAGGAGAGTTTACCCACACCAAACGATTATCGTAATGCCGCTGGCGAACCAGGTAAAGACTACTGGCAGCAACAAGTTGACTATAAAATCAATGTCATACTAGATGAACAAAAGCGTCGTATTCAAGGTGAGCAAGTGATTACTTATCACAATAATTCTCCGTATACGCTTAAATATCTGTGGCTACAGCTAGAACAAAATCGCTTTAAATCAGACTCAATAGCGGAGCGAAGCAGCGCCTTTTATGGCGTCGATGGCAACATGAGTGCGACTAACACTTATGGTGATAATGCATTTGCAAAAATCAGCTTGCAAGACCTGCGTCGTCAACAGTTTTTAGCCGATAATAACTTGGGCTATCAAATTTCGGCGGTAACTGACGCTAACAAAAAACCACTAAAATATACTATTGTCGGCGCTCAAATGCGCATTGATTTACCTACGCCATTAAGCCACAACCAGTCAACCCAACTGCGAATTAACTATGGTTATAATATTTTAGAAGAAGACGCCGTAGGTGCACGTTCAGGCTTTGAGCATTTTCCCGACGATAAACGTGAAGGCGGTAATGATATATTCTTATTAGCGCAGTGGTTTCCGCGAGTAGCCAGCTATTCCGACTACGAAGCGTGGCACAATAAAGAATTTTTAGGCGGTGGTGAATTTACCCTCGAATTTGGTAATTACGATGTCAGTATGACGGTGCCTAGCGACCACATCGTTACAGCTACTGGCGTATTACAAAATAGCAAAAGCGTACTGTCAGCGGCGCAACGTAAGCGCTTAGATAAAGCTAAAACGGCCGATAAACCTGTATTTATCGTGTCTGCAGATGAAGCGCTCGCCAATGAATCGAGTACCGCTAAAGGGACTAAAACCTGGCATTTTACCGCTGAAAACGTCCGCGACTTTGCCTGGGCATCATCACGTAAATTTATTTGGGACGCTCAAGGTTACCCACAACCAAACAGCCAGAACCCACAGGTTATGGCCATGTCGTTTTATCCTAAAGAAGGCGGTGAACTGTGGCAACGTTATTCAACCGCATCGGTTATTCACACTCTTAAAGTCTATTCACGCTTTACCTTTGATTATCCCTACCCGGCAGCCATCAGTGTTAACGGCCCCGTTGGCGGTATGGAATACCCGATGATTAGCTTTAATGGGCCTCGTACTATTTGGCACGACGATGACAGCCGTACTTATACCTTGTCCGAAAAACAATTCTTAATCGGCGTGGTGATCCACGAAGTCGGCCATAACTATTTCCCGATGATTGTGAATTCAGACGAGCGCCAATGGACCTGGATGGATGAAGGCATCAACAGCTTTTTAGACGGTATTGCCACCCGTGAATGGGACCCTAAACTATCTTGGGGACGTGAGCCAAGTGATGTGATTGAGTACATGAAGTCTAATGTGCAAGTGCCGATAATGACTCAGTCAGACAGTGTGTTACAGCTTGGTCCAAACGCCTATATTAAACCTGCTGTGGCACTCAACATTTTACGTGAAGTAATATTAGGCCGTGAGCTATTCGATTTTGCCTTTCAAGAATACAGCCGCCGCTGGATGAACAAGCGCCCAACTCCAAGCGACTTTTTCCGCACCATGGAAGAAGCATCGGGAGTTGATTTAGATTGGTTTTTCCGTGGTTGGTTTTACACCACAGATCATGTAGATATTTCCTTAGATCGCATTTATAAACTGCGCCTAGACAGCAATAACCCTGATATTGATTTTGATCGCCGTCGCCAAGACTATAAAGACAAACCCATGGCTTATTCAGTTGAGCGTAACCAACAAAGTGGTCTAAAAACCTGGGTTGAACTTAATCCTGGCAATGGCGATTATCATGACCAACACGATCAATTTAGCGTGACCAATAAAGAGCGTAATAAATATAACAAAAAGCACGCCGAACTCGATCCTTGGGAGCAGCAAGTACTGGCGCGTGCACTTAAAGAAGATAAAAACTATTACGTGTTTAACTTTGCCAATCTTGGCGGTTTAGTTATGCCTATTTTACTTGAATTAACCTTTGAAAATGGCAATACCGAATCATTAGTACTGCCGGCTGAAATTTGGCGTCGATCCCCCTTTGAAGTCAGTAAACTGATTGTGACCGACAAAGACAATATATTAGTGTCTGCAGTGGTTGATCGCCGCAGTGAAACGGCCGATGTCGATATTGAAAACAACTATTATCCAAGGAAAATTATTCCATCACGCATTGAAGCCTTTAAAGAAGAAGAACGTAAAGGCAACACCTATCGCGATATCATGCATGACAACAAAGAAGCGCTAAAAGAGCCTGACATTAAAGTGAAGAAGAAGTAATGCGCCTACCATTTTATGCAGCACTTATTACTATAGCGATAAGTCTTTTGGCGGGAAATGCCACAGCCCACCAGCAAAAAGAAGCTTACACTAGTATTGTGTTTAATCAGCGCAGCGGCATGCTTGAAATTCAGCATCGGTTTTACTTACACGATGCTGAACATGCCGCTCAGCGAGTGATCGATAAAAATGCCGATTTAATCGGCGATCCGGTCAGTCGCGAGGCTTTTGCTTATTATGCTATTTCAACATTTTCAATGCAGAATAAACAGCAGCAACCACTCACCTTGAGCTATGTGGGTACTGAGTTGCAGGGCAAATATTTGTGGGTGTACCAAGAAACACCGATTAGCGTTGATATGGAGGGCTTTTATCTTAAGATGACCGCTCTACAAGAACTATGGTCAGAACAAACTAACCACATTAATGTTGAGCGTAATAAACGCGTCACATCAGTAAGGCTGCACATTACTGATGCTTGGCAGTACATTGGTGTGCCAAAGACTAGCGAATAAACACCGCCAGCCAATGGCAAAGAGCCAGATAGTAAGCTAGTAAGCTAGTAAGCTAGTAAGCGTCATACTAACCAACCAATACCATTGGTATTCATTGGTCTGTATGACGTTTTTATATTTTACTCACCATAATGCCAGTGACTACATCATCAAGCGCATCCGTTAAGGTTGAGTAAGTAACACACTGTTCGCCATCAGGCTTAAAACCTGCTTTGGCTAAGGTTTTAAGCGGCTGAAATTGAAAATCGGCTAACAATACCCGAGTATTATCGTGTTTACATTTAGCAATAAACTTATACAGCGCTGAGACACCACCAGAGTCTAAAATCGACACCCCATCGAAATACAACACCACCCCATCTTGACCGCTACTTAAATGTGCCAGCTCACCAAAGACACTGTCGGCAGCAGCAAAAAATAACGGGCCATTGATTTTAAATACTTTCCAGCGTGGTGGTAATTCAACATGCACGTGCTTTTTCTGCTCGCTAATGTCTTGTACCTTGGTCATATCAGCCACTTGTTTCATGAACAATAACGACGCCAAAATGATCCCAGCGCTTATTGCAATCACCATGTCGAAGAAAATGGTTAGTAACAAACACACCATTAATACCAGTATTTCACTGGCAGGGGCTTTTTTAACAAGATGGACAATCTTAGGCGCTTCGCTCATGTTCCACGCCACCATAATCAGCAATGCCGACATACCTGCCATGGGGATGTACGCTAAAATGGTGCTTAACGATAATAATGACACCAATACTACTAGCGCATGGATCATGGCAGCAATGGGGCTTACCGCACCCGCTTTATAATTAGCGGCAGAACGGGCAATGGCTGCCGTTGCCGTAATACCACCAAAAAATGGCGTGATAATATTACCTATACCTTGACCGAGTAACTCACTATTGGCACTGTGCTTTTTACCAGACATGCCATCTAGCACCACAGCGCATAGTAATGATTCAATTGCGCCCAACATGGCTATGGCAAAAGCGGCAGACAATAAGTCGCTAGCCAATTGCCAGGTGAGCACTAATGGCATTTCGCCCGATTGGGTACGCAGCCAAGGCCATTGAAAATCGGGCAATATGGATGGAATACCGGCACCGATTGAACCGTCGGCTAAGGTAAAGCTGAAAGTTGAGCCAATTGTCGCCACATGAAAACCGAGTTGATTTAATGCTAGCGCGACAATACTGGCAACTACCACCGCTGGAAGGTGTGCAGGTACAGGTAATTTGAGCCTAGGCCACAATATAAACACCACTAATGCGCTTAAGCCCACTAGCAGTGTCGGCACAGAAAATGTTGGTAATGCTTGAGTTAATGCGGCAACTTTGCCGACAAAGCTTTCTGGCATCTCGGTAATAGTTAGACCAAAAAAATCCTTAACTTGCAGTACTGCAATCACCACCGCAATACCACCCGTAAACCCTAACGTGACTGATTCGGGAATATATTGGATATAACGCCCCAAGCGAAACAACGCCATCGCAATGAGGATCACGCCAGATAGAATACTCGCTAACAATAATCCAGACAGACCATATTGGTGCACTATGGGATACAGAATAACCACAAATGCAGCGGTAGGGCCCGAGACGCTATAACGTGAGCCACCTGTAAATGGGATAATAAAACCGCCAATAATGGCAGTATATAATCCGTATTGCGGTGCAACACCAATAGCAATCGCAAGCGCCATGGCTAATGGAATAGCAATAATGCCAACGGTTAAACCAGCTAATAAATCTTTAGAAAATGAATTGGCTTTGTAGGGAGCGTCTTTTAAAGACTCTCGGAGTGCATGGCCAATACGAAGAGAAAATAAATGTGTACGGTATTTCATTGCGGCGATCCCATAACCTAGTACGGCGTAAAGATACCCCTCATTATAGGCCGATTACCTTACAGTACAATCGAATTAAGTTAACACCTGATGATAATATTATTATCATCATATTATAATAAATAATATCACTCCATATAGTCGCTCACCGCATAGAGACAATAAATAAGCCACTGAAGTAGCATTAGAAAATCATGCTGCAAAACGAGTGGTGATCATCTTAACAACTGCCACCTTTATGACAAAAATCAATGGACACTTTACGACCCCTATTGGTTTCAATATTTGGATATGACCAATCATATTGAGTGATCAAACGCTTGGTGAGCTTAAGCTCTATACCAAAGCCTAAATCCTTACTGCTGTTGGCATACGATTCACACTGATTCACAACACTCACCTACGTGACCGACGGCTCAATTTTCACAGAGCCCTTTAGCGTATACTGCAGCAATGCCTGAAGCTGCAGAAATGTCATCTGTTTTTGATTTAGTCAATAGCTGTGTCAGTAAGCGTTGACTAAAATCTACCTCTGGTTGGCTCACTTGGTCACTATAATTGGCATAGTCAACGCTGCTACAGCTCAAAAGGCTCTACACCATAATGGAATAAGCATACTGATGAACTCGTTAAGGAGGGATTAAGATGGGGAGTGAAACATAAAAGTGAACGTTAATTTTCTGAATTCAGATTGTTAAATAGCAGCATAAATGGATTATGGTAAATGGCGGTTATATATCTCTATAAAACATATAACCGCCAATAATATTATCTAAGTTAAGGCTGGTTAGCGATTATCAGCAATAAACTTAACCACAACTTCAGCTAATACTTCGCCTTGCTCTTCTTGTAAATAATGGCCAGCATTCACAATAGTGGTATGTTTTTGACCTTTTGTTCCGGGGATTATTTGTTGCATCATTTTATCTCCACCCGCGGTGATAGGGTCTGAGTCGCTAAATGCAGTCAGAAATGGCTTATTCCACTGGGATAAAATTTTCCATGCAGCACGGTTTTTCAGCGTTGCTGGATCATCAGGCGTAATTGGTACCAACAAAGGAAATTCACGTGCACCCGCTTTGTATGTTTCATCAGGGAATGGGGCGTCATATGCTGCAATAACTTCATCGGATAAATTAGAAACAGATGCACCATTTATCATCTGTCCTGTAGGGAAATCAACCACTTCTTGCGAGTAGTTAAACCACTTCATAAATGCATCATTAGTTGCTTCATCACCAGTAGGTAACATGGTATTTGCAGCGACAATACGAGTGTAACGTTCTGTATCTTCAGTAGCTAAACGCAAGCCAATTAACCCACCCCAGTCTTGGCATACAAGATTAATATGGTTTAGTTGGAGTTGCAAAACAAATGATTTCATCCAATCAACATGACGTTGATAGGTATAATCAGAACGTTTACTTGGCTTATCTGAACGGCCAAATCCAATAATGTCTGGAACAATAACGCGATAACCCGCTTCAACAAGGATCGGGATCATTTTACGATATAAAAAACTCCATGAAGGTTCTCCATGCAGTAATAATATTGGCTCAGCATCTTTGTCACCTTCATCAAGATAATGAATCCGTAATTGGCCTCCTTCACTATCGTCCACTAATAGGTAATTAGGTGTAAACTGATAGCCTGGTAAATTAACAAAGTAACTATCATCAGTTCGTAAAAATTCCATAATTCTCTACTTTCCTATTTATATATAAAATGAATCGACTCTATGAGTCGATTTTAACTGCATGCACTACAACGCTAATTATTAAATAGCGAAGAATGATTAAAATAATTTAAAAATCAGTTTTTTTGAGTAATTTATTAATTTTATTTTAATCGTAAATATTGCCATCGCGGAAATTAATTATGACTTGAGTTAAGACAGTATTTTTATAGAATAAAGTAAAATTATTAATTAAATAAATAAATAAATTATCGTAATACTGGAAAATTAGATTACTTCATGTTTTTAATCACACTTCTACTAACTAGATCTATAGCATATACCTGAGTGTAGATTTTTTTAATCAGTTCGATCAACTCACTACTACTTTGATCATCGCGTTTCTGGTTAACCCATACATTCGATAAGGTAAGAATAAGTCTTTCTGCTTGGTTTAAATTAATTCTTTGAGATACTTTTATAAATATAAGTTGGCAGCTTATTAATATACACCTAAAAACTAACTCATTTTTTAGCGGTTTTTCAAAATCGTGACTTTCGCTTGTTAACCATCTAGGTTCGCCCTCACTATAGACTAATGCAGCGATTAAATTAGCCACGGTCTTGATATCAGTCGCGCCATTAAACAGTTGCATTATGTCTTCTGAATGCTGAAAATTTAACAACAAGCTATAACCCAAATCGGCTTTGTGCCACTGTTGTACTAATGCTTGAAGAAATGCCATAGAGATTACCCTATCGATAAATTGCGATTCGTTTGGGGTGAAGATCAAATATTTGTTCCAGGTACAAAAGATATTCTTTGGCTAAAATAGCAAACGCTCTGTAATAATCTGTTTCAGCATAGGAATAGGCTAGATCTAAACATCGATAAGCCCAAGGCAGTAAATGTTGTTCGAGTAATTCGTTGATCGCTTTTTGAAAGTACGGATTTTGAGGTTCTGCCATCGCTTTGGTCAATAAAAATGACAGTACCGCTAATATTAACCCAATATGATCGAGAGGTTCGTTGGTTCTCATGTCGATATTGATGTCGTTAGCAGCATAAAACTGTTTTAACGTAACGGTACTAAAATCATTAAGTAACTGTGAAGAACTGGTATAAGCAGACCCCCACGGTGCGGCTAAAGGTGTACCTGGACCGTAAAATAGCATGCCGTAGTCGAGCTTGAGCTTAATCAATTCAGCCTCATCACCGCTCCATTGAGCAAGATAAGATTTTAGGTATGTTAGTCCTTTATGATCGCTATCAGTTGCTAACAACTTAGGCCAATTTTCAACAATATCTTGATTTTTAAAGGTATTGATCACATCAGACTCTGGATAAATAGTCAGCACAGAATGCAATACATTGGCAATGGCTTGTAAGTCTTGCAGCTTTTCAATGTTCATATCGTTCATATTTGCTTATAAATTTAACTGGGATGGAAGGGTGTAATACGCTGATTACACCCTCTATTCAATAATTTATACTTCTCGAACGTTTAAGATCCGCCCCGTACTTGCACCTACAGGCTGGGCCTTCTTTGATGCCTTTACAATTAGGTTAGGCGAGGTAATCGATTCAGAAGGTAGTGGCGCAAAGTGACCATCGCCATTACCGTATTTAGCTCGTAGGTTTTCCATCGTATCAAAGTCCAGTGCTCGTAAAGGGCATGACTCAACACAAATCGGTTTTTTACCTTCAGCTAATCTATCAAAACAACCATCACATTTGGTCATGACTTTACGTTCAATATCAATCTGCGGCGCATCGTATGGGCAAGCACGTGAGCAGCTTTCGCAGCCAATACATAACGACTCTTGCACCAGCACCAATCCGTCTTCTTTTCTTTTATGCATTGCGCCAGTCGGGCAGGCTTTTACACACGCAGGTTCGTTACAATGATTGCAACCAACAGAAGCATAATAAGCAAACACATTTTGATTGTAACTTTCATCGCCATTTTGATCCCATGAACCACCACCGTATTCATAAACACGGCGCCATAACATACCAGGCATTGCTGATACGCCTTGATTAGTCACATCATCTTTACTGCGCGTTTTGCCAACCATTCGATCTTTACAGGCTATATGGCAAGTTTTACAGCCAGTGCATTTACTGCTATCGAAATAAAATCCTAATTGAGTTTCTTGTGTCATTTTAATATACTCCTATCAAACCTTGACTACCTGAACACGATTGGTGTGCTGCGGATTTCCCTTTGATACAGGGGAAGGATGATATTTTGTCAGTGTATTAATACAGCCGCCAATATCCACAACATGGCCAGATGGACCTACTTTTCCACTCGCATCTGGTTTATACCAAGCACCTTGCCCTAGAGAACAGACTCCAGGAGTCACCCTAGGAGTGAGTTTCACAGGCAGTTCAATTGTTCCTCTACCGTTGTACACATGAACCATATCGCCATCCGCTAAACCGCGAGAAGAGGCATCTTTCGGATTCATCCATACTGCATCTTCTACCGCTTCTCTAAGCCATGGGACATTGTGATAGCTTGAATGAGTTCGACCTTTGGTGTGGTAACCACATAACTGTAATGGGTAGCCAGCATCAATAGTTTCTTGATCTTGATAGCCGTCCCATGTCACCACATATTGAGGTAGGGGAGTAATTTGGTCTCCAGTAGGTAATGACCAAGTGGCCGCTTTACGTGCAAGAGATATTGAGAAAATCTCAAATTTACCAGAAATGGTCGGTCTAGGATTCGCAACTGGATCTTGAATATAAGACTCAAATGCAACCACTGAGGCAGACATGTATTTACGGAAAACCCCAACTTTCTGAGCTTCTTCATAGGTATCTGGCATATCAACATCGGTATTCATCGCCTTAGTTTGTTGATAAAGCTTTTCACACCATTGTTGGCCGTTAAGCCCTTCAGTGTATTCAGCGCCATTACCCATCGCATTGGCAATACCAGCACAAATCTCATACATAGATTGTGATTCGCCTAGCGGTTTCAATGAGGTACTCATAAAGGTTGCATAGGCCATTTGACCAGATGCATATGAATCGTTGGCATAATCGACTGATTCTAACCATGTACTATCTGGCAGTAGGTAATCGGCAAACTTAGCAGAGGATGTCATCCAACAATCACTGACAATAATCAGTTCACACATGCTGTCATCTTCGAGGATTTGGGCTGTACCGTTACTGTCTGAATGTTGATTGATTAAAGCATTACCAGCACAGTTGATAATCGCTTTAATGTTGGTACCTAATTTTGCTGGGTTATTGTCGAATAGTTCTTGGCTACCGCTTGCGGTAAAGCGAACGCCATCAGAGGTTCCGCTAAAGTCTTCACCACGTACAACGGCATCTGACCATGTATAAACAGGAATGGTCACATCTACAGGGTTACTGCCTGTTGGCATACCTGCAACACCAAAACTATAACTTGTTGGCATTGCGCCACTATTGACACCCGCACGGCCAATTTTACCGGTCATAATGGCTAGGGTATAAACGGCTCTGGTAGCTTGGTCGCCGTTTGCATGACGGCTAATACCCGCACCTGCAGAAATATAGGGCGCTTCAGCGGCCATAATAGCGGTAGCTAGTTGTTCAATTTTATTCGCTGGAACTCCACAGACTACGGCAGCCCAAGCTGGCGTTTTAGCACCTTCAAGCTCAAATATGCCTTGGCCCATAATATAATCATGGTAGTTTTGTGCTGGGTCGATAAATTCAGCGTGTGAAGCAATGAAAGGATCAGCATTTAGCGTAACAGACGCCTTAGTGTTCACTAACGATGCTTCGTCATAACCCACAGCATATTTATCTAAAAATGGTTTGGCATGTTGATCTACCCAACCACTACTTATCATCTGATAAATAACTGCTTCAATTAACGCAGCATCAGTACCTGGGCGAATTGCAAGCCACTCATCTTCATTACCACGCATTGAATCTGTGTATCTAGGTTCAATCATCCAGACTTTGATACTTTTGTTATTATGCTCTAAAGACTTAACAAAATCATAGCCTTCGCCGCTACCACTCATGCGCGTTTCGTTTGGATTAAAACCAAATCCAACAAATAAATCAGAGTTGACGATTTCGCTTAACGAACTACCACCAATGCTATCCCACTGGTCGCCATAAGTGGCTATACATGCTGGGTACACACCAGCCCATGAATAATCCCAATGGTGGTCTAAAAAACCGCCATTTAAATTTAGCAAGCGCCCCCAAGTTGCTGTATTCGATGAGAAGCCATAATAAGCACCTGTACCGTAATGCATGTAAATTGATTCAGGGCCATAGTTATCTTTAATGGCTTGTAATTTGGTGCCTATTTCTGAATAAGCTTGCTCCCAACTGATAGGAACAAATTTTGCCTCACCACGTTTACCCACGCGTTTCATTGGTGAACGTAGTCGGTCAGTTGCATAGGTTCTTTGACGAAGTGAGCGTCCACGTGGACAGGCTCGAGCTTGATGGTTTACACCATATTCATCTGTTGTTTCATGGTCAGTTTCAATTCGGGTGATAACACCGTCTTTACTGAATACTTTGATAGGGCAGTTTGAGCCACAGTTTACCAAACACGCTGACCAGTTAAGCTGTTCAAGCGAACTTTCAGGTACTGCAGGCTCTACAACATTAATTTCTTTCGTACTATTTTCACACCCTGTGATAGTTGCAGCTGCACCCATAGCAGCACTCATTTTTAAGAAACTTCTGCGTTCCATTGTGATGTCCTCTTGCAATATATAAATTGAGTTATTAGTAACGATTACAACAAGTAGCTGAAGTTCAGCATGACCTGATGGGCGTTATAGTTATGATTTAACTCACCTAAAGTGATAACGCTGGCCGGTTCATCAAGCGACATTTGTGCGTCATCGGTGTCGTAATAGCGCTCATAGCGATAGGTGAGCTTTAGTGCCATTTCGTTACTAAGGCTGTAGTTTGCGTATAAGCTGGTGCTGTGGTTGTACGAGTAATAGTCACCGTATGGCGAGGTGCCAGTACTGGTGATATAGGTGTCGCTGTTTGAGTTACTGAATAGGTAGTCTGCACCGAGTGTCAGCTTGTCTTGCATTAAGCCGCCGTAGCTAATACCGGTACCGATATTGATAAATTCATCTTCAATGTCGGTAAACCAGTCTGCGGTGCTGTAGCTTTGGCTGCTGGCCTGGGCTGAATTAATCCATTGTTGGCTGGCAAAGCCATACAGGTTTACATGCTTAGAAATATTGAGATTAAGATTGAGGTTTACGCCGTAATCTTCTGACTCGGTTAAGCCGATGAGGGTGTCGTCATAATCATCTTTGGCATAGTGAGCGCTGATATCCACACTTAGCCAGTTGAGTGGCGTATGGTTTACCGACAACTCGACATTATTGCGGGTTCTGTTGGCCAGGTAATACTTACGCATTAATGCGTTTTCTTCTGATGAGGTTAATTCATCAGTTTGGTAGTTAGAGCCATCACGGTTGCTGTGTTCTGCTTTGATATCAATAATCACGTTATCGACAGCACGAATAGACAGTTTGCTCCATAACGTGTCGTCGTGGGTTTCTTCACGGGCACTGTAACTTCTGTTGATTTCTTCGCGGTCATAGCCAGCTTGTAGGCGGTAATCTTGGCTAATACGATATTTTGCGTTGAGCTTATAAGTAGAACGTTCAATATCGGTGGCGATATTTTCTTTGAATGTGTCGTTTAAATCATTAAAGGTATATTGCAGAAATTCAAATACAGAGCTGTTGTTTTCGCGGTTGCTGTAGTCGTAGCTACCACCAACACGTAAACGGCTGCTTAGCATTGACGACACTTTTAAGGTGGCATCAGTGGTTTCAATTTCGCCGTCCCAATTTTGGATTGGGTTACCGTTCATTGAGATTAAATCGTCATCTTGAATCATCCGGCCGACAATAAAGCGCCCAGACATGACGGTGCTGTCTAATTGATATTGACCAGATAATGCGATTTGGTGTGCTTCATTGTCTGGCGCAGCAGCATAGACATCGTCTTGGTAAGTGAGGCTTAAATCTTGAGCATTGTTTTGATATTGGCTGCCAAAGTAGCTGAGTTCGGTAATCCAGTTAGCACCATTTAATATCGCGCCTGCGGTAAATGAGTCTGTTGTTGAGTCAACCACTAGGCCGATATTCACCGGACTCGGTGTGATAATACTGCTACTGGTGTAGCCCGATTTATCTTCGGTTTCAAATTGCACATAACCTTGATAGTTATCTTGTTTAACGTCGGCTTCGATATCGAACTTTTCACGTTGCTGTGACAACTCAAAACCGTAGGGCTGGGCGCTGTTAACAAGCGTGCCCTGGTCATAGTAAAGATTGCTTTGAGCATCACCCGATTGGTACGTGGTGATTAACTGATAACCGGCATCGAGATTAAACAAACCGGCTTTGCCAGCACTCATTTCAGCAAAGCTGTTTTCATAGCCTAATTGGTGAGTTTGAAGGTGAGCCTGGTAGCCGTCATTATTTTGATATTTCACGTTAGCATTAGGCGTCGCAACAAAGCCATCCTGGTCGGTACCCAAGGCATTCGCCGCGTGGACATCGTCACGGCTAATGTAGCCTGCTGCCACACTCACGTTACCGCGATAGCCTGAGTTAACTTCACAGCGTTGGCATTGATAGTTTTGCTGCTCAACCTTAGTGGTATTCGCCTGGCTGACCGCAAAGTTAGCTGACAGTACTGGCGCAGAAGCGAGCAATAATGAGGCGGTAATAATATTGAGTTTAAAATTCATTGTGTGACTCCTCATTAACGTTGCAATGTGCTGCCAGCAGGATGGTTTGAACCGTGAATTTGGCTATGGCAATTTAAACAACTTTTACCGCCACCAAAGGCATCGTTACCTGCTTGTTGCACCACTCGACTGGCGTGGCCATCATCGGCATGACATTGCTGACATAACTGCGGGGCGCGATGCGTCAGCATGCTTTCGTTAACGCTACCGTGTGGGTTATGGCACGTGATGCAGTTTTCGGTCACTGGCGCATGTTCCCACAGGACGGGGCCACGTTTTTCAGCATGGCAGCTGTAACACGTGTCATTAATAGAAGGTTTGTTTAACGCGCTTTCGGTCATTGAACCGTGTGGAGAGTGACAATCGATACAGGTCATTTGGTCCCATTTCATTGGGTGACTCGAGCGTTTGTTCATGTCGGCTTTTTCACGCGTATGACAAGTGGTGCAGGTGTCATTGACAGTGAGTTTTTCTAATACTGGATCGGTAGCAGCGTGAACAACATGACAGTCGGCACAAGCCACATCTTCAAGATTATGAGTGCTGTTATGCCACGCCATTTGCTTAGCATCGTTATGGCAGCCCTGGCAGACCGTATTTTGAGTTTGAGTAGACAGTTTGCTGTTTTGGCCAAACTGGATCATCGGTTCTTTACCACCGCGGTTATGGTTACCGAGCGGTCCATGACAGGCTTCGCATTGTAGGCCGGCCATCGGTGATTTAGAATTGTTTAAATTGCCATGAGCGCCATTAAAGATGTCCATCACTTTGGCACTTTTCTTATGACACATTAAGCAGCTATCAGCACCTTTGGGTGAGTAGTTACCTTCAGCGAATTTTTGAGTGAGTGCTGATTCAAGTTGGTCAGCAGTTAAATCGTCCCAAGGTAAGGCATAGGCACTTTGCATTACGAGAAATGCACTACCAATCAATATGACCAATTTATAGAGAGATCTCATTTTAAATATCTCCTCAAAGCTGATTTTTGAAATTTCATTTTGTTACCTATGACAACCATTATTTAAAGTAAGCTTCTATATTTATTATATAAAAAATATTTCAAGCTCATTTTTGCTATCGAGGCCTAAGCCAAATAAGACTAACTAGTAAGGGGTTCATTCAGTATTCTGTTATCACCCGTAAGTTTCTAGAGCTTATTTAATCAAACCAAAGCAAGAAATACTTATATATAGGTATAAACAATCGTAAATACCTTGTGACTTACTTAACAATTATTAAACCAACTTCATTGATGAGATATTGAACGTATTAGTCACAAAAATATAAAATATGTGACAAATACCACACGGTTTTAATCCTTGTAATACTGAAACTTGTTATTAACCATTTGAGTTTATATTCTTTAAAACTTGATTGACCACTTGAGTCAGATTTCAGAAATTAAACAGTAAGGAATTTCACTATGGCGCTAGTTATGTCGTTAGACTCTGAAATGAAAGGTAAGTCGACTATATTTTTCCCTGACATAGTAAAACCAGACATAATGAATTTTATTAATGAAAATGGTGAATCAAAAAAAATAAGTAAAGGCGAGTTAGTACCTAAAAGCATTTTACTCAACAACTTCATATACTTGAAATCTGGGCTATTATTTTATATAAAAAGAACCAACAACTACACTAAGCCTAAATTTGTTAATGTCATCACCCCAAATAGATTGACTGATTATCATTTGTTATTAGAAAACAATTGTACTTGCTGCAAAAGTATTAAAGTAGCTCGAGATAGTGAGATAATAATTGTCGATAAATCCTTGATAAAAAACTTAATAAAGAATGACATTGAACTTTTTACACGCTTTATGTTTGATGCTAACTATTTTACCGAAAGACAAACAGCACTCGCTATTTTCCTATTAACATCGTCACCGGAAGATAAACTGATTAAGTTTCTATTTGATATTCTCGTCGCTTTAAAGACACCATTTACATCTATGTGGCTCACTATCGATATAAAATTAACTCGTGAAGAAATCGCTGATATATTACATATTAGCGTCATAAAATTAGATTTAATGCTAGGAAGTTTGAAAAAAAATGGCATGCTCACCAAAGAAAAAGGCATCTTTAGTGTTAATGCAGCATTATTTACTGAGCTTTCGCCCTGCCCTTTAGGCAGAGAAGATGCTCAAGGTTGTAAATCGAATAACATGCTAAAGTTTAAAACAAAAAACATGATTGAGATTAATAACCTATAACGGCAAGTCTACAACAGCAATCGCAGTAATTAGAGTCACTAAAATGGTTAATGTGGCGCTACACAAAACCTCTGCCAGTAATATCGACAGGATTAGCAATCTGTTGCCACTGTTTATAAATTCATCACATTTAACACTAATGTCCTTTTAGACGGCGACTCAAAGCACTTTGGCTGATACCCAATATTTGCGCTGCTGCGGTTTGATTATTGGCGGTACGGCTCATCGCTTCATCCATTAACGCTTGATTCATCTCTGCTATGGTGGGCAGTACTTTAGGAAAAACAATTCGGTCTTGCGGCGCAGCGGTTAATGACTTGTGCTCATTTATCGCCTCCATAAAAGGGCTGCTGTTAAGTGCGATACCATCGCTTCTGCTTACCGCGTCAAATACCATTCCTTTCAGTTCATGCAGATTACCGGGGAAATCATAACTAGCTAGCCTTGCAGCTAAATCTGTTGGCTGTATTGGAGCGGGTAAATTCATTTCAGCCGCCGCTAAAGCGATAAAATGATTGATCAGCATAGCAATATCTAACTGCCTTTCAGCTAACAGCGGTAGTTTTATTTTATGAGCCCGTAAACGATAAAGGAGATCACTTCTAAACTTACCTGCTTGATGAAGCTTGAGTAAATCGTCTTGAGTCGATACCACGAACTTACATTTTACCGGGTAGGCTGTGTCGCTCCCTAAAGGATAATATTGTTTAGTTTCCAACAGATCTAATAGCTTCACTTGGCCATCGAGTGGCAGCGCACCAATTTCGTTAAGATAAAGCACCCCACTACCTACTTGATGCAATAAGCCTGCTACCGCTTCTAGCTCACCATTATTGTGATGATACAACTGGCCACACATTTTTTGCTCGAAAGATTCACTGCTAATACCCGCAAGATTAATGGTAATAAAAGGCTTATTTGGGCTATAAAGTGCATGGCAAGATTTAGCAAATTCGCTTTTACCTGTGCCGCTAGCACCAACAATTAACAAAGGCTCTGGACTGCATGATACGGCTTCAAGATAACGAAATTGGTCTAATAGCTGTGGCTCGCAGGTTAAAATATTATTGAATGCTTGCGGGTTATCTAAGCTACGGCTTAAAAATTTCTCTTTAATATACAGGTAGTTTCTTTCCAGCCCGACAACTTCCAGCGCACGGCGTACCGTACGAGCAAGATTATCGACATTATCTGTTTTAATAAAATAGTCATAAGCGCCATTTTTAATACACCGCACTGCGGTATCCACCTCATTCACCCCAGTAACAATAATCACTCGAGTATTAGGAAAGTCACTGCGGATAATAGCTAAAATGTCTTCACCTGAGTGAAATGGCATCGTGAGGTCAACAAGCACTAGCGCATAATCACCCACTTGTAAGCGGCTACTCACCTGGCGACTATCAACGCAAGTATCAATTTCAGCCTCAGGAACCAGACGGTTGAGGGTTATCGCTAGCGTACGCAACCACGCGGCCTCGTCGTCGACTAAAAGGATATTTCTGGCTAATTTCATTTGTTTTGTTCCAATGTAAAAGTCAGACTGATTTGGGTGCCTTCACCAACACTCGACAGCATCTGCATTTCGCCTTGATGCTCTTTAATTATTTTACTGCATACCGACAAACCTAAACCGCTACCACCTTCATTGCGACGGGTGGTAAAAAAGGGCTCGGTAATACGTTTTAACGTAGCGCTATTCATGCCGCAACCATTATCGGTAATGCTCAAAATGGCTCTATCACCTTTTATACGAGTCTGTATTACTATCTCACCCTGCTGTGCAGTAAAGGCGTTACAAGCATTTTGGATAAGATTGATTAATACCTGATGTAACTGTTGCGCATCGCCTCTAATAATAGGGCTGGGTTCACATAACATCATGCTGATCTGATGAATTTTTGTTTGATTCGCCGTGAGGCGCTGGGCAACTTGAACCACATCATTAAGACACACTCGGGCATATTGATCGGCAATGTGTGGCATGGCATAACGTTTCAGGTCATTGACAATTCGGCTGATACGTTTAGCGCCTTCTTCAATAGAGCTACAACTATACTGCAACTCCTCTAAGGCAACTTCTGGGGTTAACCCAGCAATAAGCCAAAAAGGATTTTGTTGCTGATAATGTTTAGCTGCTGGGGTTAAGTCTTTCATCGCGGCGGTAAAAAGTGATACGGCATGCACAATAAGGCCGGTTGGATTATTGATTTCGTGAGCAATACCTGCAGATAACTCTCCTAATGAGGCTAACCGACTAGCTTCTTCATTAGCTTGCCACAATCGATGCCGCTCGGTGGTTTCCTCAAGTAAAATAACCACCTGATTTTTGGCAATGGGATGAATTTGTAATTGCCAAAATTGCTGCTGATACCGCATATCGGCAGTAAACGACTTTTGGGTCGATAACACCTCTAATACTGCGGCTTTAAGCTTAAAAACATTGTTGTCGATATAGTAAAATGCAGCAGAATCTAATAGATGGATGTTGTTATCGTTACTCCATAAATGCTGGAGTTCCTGGTTGACTATCGTGACACCATTGGGGATACCATCGAGAACAGATTGGAACTGTTGTGATAATTCAGATATCTCAGCTTCAATCCGTTTGCGTTGAATCAATTCGGCATCGAGAGCTTTAGTATGACGGCGCAAACTGGCGCTAATAAATCCGGTGTAAACTAAACCAATGGCTGAAATAATCGCCACTAAAATGGCAAGGGCAAACAGGCGCTTTTCGCTAGAGGTTAAATCGACTTTCTCACGCCCAGTACCGAACCATTTATTAACCAGTTGGTCATATTCACCCGATAATTTTAGCTGCCTAAGCGCCTCGTTAATTTGATACATCAATTCGGTTTTCGTCCCATTAGCGACAAAATTAAACGCACCGTAAATTAACGCATCACTTGAACTGCGTACCGAGGGATACAGCGGCAGTAAGCGTCGCGCCACAAAACTCTCGGCAATCACCACGTCAACTTGGTTTTTAGTCAGTAATTTAAAGCCTGTTTCGTATAAATCAACATCTATGCGGTCAAAATTTTGTAAGTGATCCGACAAATATACATCAACGAAAGCCCCTTTTTTGATAGCTACCCGTTTACCCACAAGATCAGCCCAATTGTTAATTAATGCCTTACCCTGCAAGGTATAAGCTTTAGCATGGGTAGAATAAATAGGATCAGATTGCGCTAACTTGCGATCCATATTAACCGGGCTTACCACGGTAATCACATCGATATCGCTATTAGGGTTATCCATATCGTTTACCAATTGTTGAAAACTCTTACGGCGAACAATAATGCGCTTATTGGTAAGCTGACCAATTCTATTCATTAACTCAATATTAAAGCCTTGATCAACCCCGTTATTACGCCACTCTAATGGCGCAGTTTTGGAGTGTACGCCAAAGACAATGCTGTCTTGCGCCAGCACAGGCAAGGTGATAATGGTGAGTAATAGCAATAGCATTTTCATATTGCGATATTACTTATTTAAACCATGACAAACTGTGCAGCATTGCCCGAATTAGCAAATCATTATGTACGTTTTACTTAAAATGTTAACTCGATGTGATCTATCTCCACATACGCTATGCAAAATTGCATATACCTCTTTATAACTATGCATGTTTGCATAGCCCATTTTTAGGCTTGTGATTGAGTTGTCATTTATTCCCTTGCTTGTGGTTATCTTATTGCTGGTTTTAACCTCATGGGTAAAGCTTAGATGAGTGAAGTCATCACTGAACAACTCAACACTAATCTGAACCGTACTGTTAAAGTGAAGTTAATCTCACTTCAGCCTAACTAAAACAATAAGAGGCTTCTATAGTTAATGAATAAACCGTCATTAAGGATAGAAGGGGGAGCAAAAATGAAAAAGATGAAACTTGCAGTCTGTCTTGCCACGCTAATGGGCACAGCAGGCTTAATGGGCAACGCTGTTGCGGCTGATAACCTAGCCGAATTCCATGAACAAAACCAAGAATGTGATAGCTGCCATACGCCAGATGGCGAACTGTCAAACGACAGCTTAACCTATGAAAATGCCCAATGTGTATCTTGCCATGGCACCCTAGCTGAAGTCGCTGAAACCACAAAACATGAACACTATAATGCTCATGCTTCCCATTTTCCGGGCGAAGTTGCTTGTACCTCATGCCACAGCGCACACGAGAAATCTATGGTGTACTGTGACTCTTGCCACAGCTTCGATTTCAACATGCCTTACGCTAAAAAGTGGGAACGTAACGAACCTACTATTGCTGAATTGGCTAAAGATAAATCAGAACGTCAAGCGGCTCTTGCTAGCGCCCCACACGACACTGTTGACGTTGTGGTTGTTGGTTCTGGCGGCGCGGGTTTCTCAGCGGCAATATCTGCAACTGACAATGGCGCTAAAGTCATTTTGATTGAAAAAGAGCCTGTTATTGGCGGTAATGCTAAGCTGGCAGCAGGTGGCATGAACGCGGCTTGGACTGATCAACAAAAAGCCAAAAAAATTACTGATAGCCCTGAGTTAATGTTTAAAGACACCATGGAAGGCGGCCGTAATATAAACGACCCGGCATTAGTTGAAATCTTAAGCTCGCACTCTAAAGACTCTGTTGATTGGATGACCAAGATGGGCGCTGATTTAACTGATGTTGGCATGATGGGTGGCGCATCAGTTAATCGTGCGCACCGTCCAACCGGGGGGGCTGGTGTGGGTGCCCATGTTGTTCAAGTACTTTATGATAATGCAGTGAAACGCAATATCGATTTGCGCATGAACACTCGCGGCATTGAAGTGCTAAAAGATGATAAAGGCACCGTTAAAGGTATTCTAGTTAAGGGTATGTACAAAGGTTACTACTGGGTGAAAGCCGATGCCGTAATCTTAGCAACGGGTGGTTTTGCTAAAAATAACGAGCGTGTTGCTAAGCTTGATCCTTCACTAAAAGGCTTTATCTCTACTAACCAACCTGGTGCAGTAGGTGATGGACTGGATGTAGCTGAAAATGCCGGCGGTGCATTGAAAGACATGAAATATATCCAGGCTCACCCAACACTATCTGTTAAAGGTGGCGTAATGGTCACTGAAGCAGTACGTGGTAATGGTGCGATTTTGGTTAACCGTGAAGGTAAGCGTTTCGTAAACGAAATTACTACTCGTGATAAAGCGTCTGCGGCAATCTTAGCCCAAACCGGTAAATCAGCTTATTTGATTTTTGATGATTCTGTACGTAAATCATTATCTAAAATCGATAAGTATATTGGTTTAGGTGTTGCACCGTCTGCAGATACTTTAGTTAAGTTAGGTAAGATGGAAGGTATTGACGGTAAAGCACTGACTGAAACAGTCGCGCGTTACAACAGCTTAGTGAGTAGCGGTAAAGACACTGATTTTGAGCGTCCAAACCTACCGCGTGCACTAAACGAAGGTAACTACTATGCAATTGAAGTGACTCCTGGTGTTCACCACACTATGGGTGGCGTGATGATCGACACTAAAGCTGAAGTTGTTAATGCTCAGAAGCAAGTTATCCCTGGCTTATATGGCGCAGGTGAGGTTACTGGCGGTGTTCATGGTGCTAACCGCTTAGGTGGTAATGCTATTTCAGACATCATCACCTTCGGTCGTTTAGCGGGTGAAGAAGCGGCAAAATATTCTAAAAAGAACTAATCGATTTAGCATTCACTAACTCGCTAGTATCAGTAAGCCACAGCTCATTGCTGTGGCTTTTTTTATGCGTCTATATCGCCATACCTATCGAATTAACCTGAACTAGGGGTAAGAGATAAGAATATAATAATAAACATATTAGGCTTAGCCATTAACGACTCTCAAACTTGTCATTTATTTTACTAACAAGGTGAATTCATGGGTCAATAGCTGGCCTATTGTAAGTCTTCTCATGTAAAAAATAACGCTGTTAGCAAGGCAAACGGCTGTTTTCGATGCGTTTTTCATCCTGAGCTCTGGTTATTTAATGCATAATCGATGGCACAGAAAATGTTGCATTAACTCACTCGTTAATTTACAACGCTCATTCACTGGCTAATTTATAAAGCTATCAAAGGATAATAATGAAACAGTCTATAGTTCACATCGCGCTAGTGGTGAATGATTACGATGAGGCCATTGATTTTTATGTTAATAAATTGAAGTTTGATTTAATTGAAGATACCTATCAAGCAGAACAGGACAAACGCTGGGTTGTGGTGTCGCCTCCAGGGTCAAACGGAGTGTCGTTGCTGTTAGCTCGTGCATCTAAACCAGAGCAGCATGATTTTATTGGTAACCAAACTGGTGGACGGGTTTTTCTTTTTTTGAATACCGACGATTTTTGGCGCGACTATAACCGCATGCAACTTGATGGGATTAAGTTTGTGCGTCCGCCTCAAGAGCAAGACTACGGCACTGTGGCGGTATTTGAAGATCTGTACGGCAATCTTTGGGACTTACTGCAGTTAAACGATAAACAGCCAATACCAAGTAAAGAATCAATATAGCGCTGTTTGTTGTATATTTTTTGATAGCTTTTTAAGCGAGTAAAATAGAGAGACAGCTTTATACTTTCGCATCATATCCATTAAACGCGATATCTACTGATTTATCGCTACAAACAATCACTATAAATTTAAATAGCTGATTTAAAATAATAAATATCTCGCATCACAAAAATTAACATAATAATCTTTAGCAGCGGCATCGACGATTAAGTATTTAAGTTAGCAATAATGCTGTCATCATTAACAAAAAAGGAGCATTTTATGCTCCTTTTCATTGGTTAAAACCTGCCACTTAATTTATTCAAGACGCGGACTATTCAGAAAACCGCTGACTAAATTCTTGAATACGCTTTGCATTCACTCCCGCATCGCCAATGCCAATCCGCGACACGCTGCGTAAATCAATACGACTGCCCTGCTCTAGTGCAGACACAACAATAACGACATCATCAGCAAAATTGAAAAAAGGCGTTGTAGCCGTACTTTCAAAGCGCAGTGCTTTTGGGTCTTGAGCCACAATGCTCCAACCCATGGTTTTTGCAACCGTTAATGCTTTTTGATAAGCCGCTTCTACCGATAAGTCTGTCGCAATAGGCTGAATATTAGGGAAAGCTTGCAGTTGCTGCGTGGCAATTTCTTCTCCGCCATAAACCAAACTATTTTTAGCGCCAATTCTGCTGTCAGTTAAAAACTCAAACTGCGGTAGTGATTGAGTATTGGTAGTAATATCGTGAATAGGTGGGTATTTCACTGGTTTGATAACCAATGCCATAATGCTTGGCGACAATACAGCCAAACCCAGTAATAACGCTATTGTAGAGGTTAATATGCCTTTTCCTTTAGCGCTACTGTCTTGCTTAATGGTAAAGCTGGTACCTAATGCCAATACTGCAACAACCAACACTAAATAACCTAACAGGTTATTGTAATTACGGCTGGCCATAAAGCCAACAATAGGGTCCCACAATCCCAATGACGAGCCAAACACCATCAAAGCAGCAATCGCGACGGCGACGATGGCAACGATCAATGCGATATTGCCTATATTACGTTTTTGCATAACATCCATCCTTTAGAAGACCCTAATTAATCCAACTTATATTGACCTGATTTTGTCGGAATAAATTTCTGTTCATTGATAATATATTTTCGCACACAGGCGATTCACACAACCTATTTTAGGTTTATACCTTACGATTAATATGCCGCATTAGGATCAAGCCCTAAACGACGCATTGTGCGAATTAAATTGCTTCTATCCAGCTGTAAACTTCTGGCGACAGCGGCTAAATTACCTCGTTCGGTCATTAATACCGTCTGTATTATTTGTCGTTGGTACTCATCGGTAGAATCGCGAAGTCCAAGGGTTAACACCTGCGATAATGCGGCTGCGGCATTACTGTCGTTGATAATATCAACCTCGGCTATTGCTGGTACGACAGAATGGTTCACAACAAACTCTGAACCGAGATGAACACGACTGATGCTAATAATGCTGGCATGACGCCCTTGCTCGCTAATAGCCCTTAATGCAGCGCGACTGAGTAAGTGTTCTAACTCGCGCACATTACCGGGCCAATGGTATTGGGTTAGCTGATCAATCGCGGTTTGTTGCAACCTGAGTTTAGCGGCCCCAAGTTGATGTTGGCTTTTTTCTAAAAAATAACCGGCAAGTAAAATAACGTCTTTTCCGCGGTCACGTAATGGCGGCACAGGGAGAGGATATACACTTAAACGATGATACAAATCGGCCCTAAAGCGACCTTCTTTTACCTCGAGTTGTAAATTACGATTAGTGGCCGCAATAATTCTGACATCAACCACGACAATGTTATCGCTGCCGACACGTTGAATTTCACCATTTTGTAGCGCACGCAATAACTTAGCCTGCACGGCAAGTGGTAACTCACCCACTTCGTCTAAAAATAACGTGCCACCATCGGCCAATTCAAAGCGGCCACGGCGATCACTTACCGCACCAGAATATGCGCCTTTTACATGGCCAAAGAGTTCACTTTCAACAATGCTTTCTGGCAATGCAGCACAGTTAATTTGCACTAACGGTTGCTCACTGCGACGTGATTGCTGATGAATACTTTTGGCAACCAGCTCTTTACCTACGCCGGTTTCACCGGTAATTAATACCGATAAGTCACTAGTGGCAACGGTATTTATCTCTGACAATAAATCGGTAATTGCGACACTGTTACCAATAATACTCGACGGCCCTGCAGTCGCTAACATGCACTGCGCCACTTGATGATTACGTTCAACTTGAGCTTCTAATGCTTCAATATGTTCACTGGTATTAATTGCTGCAGCCACGGCGGCAATGTATGCACGGGTTTCGGTTGGGTTAAGCGAATCAAAGCTACCGGCTTTCATTGCATCTAAAGTTAACACGCCCCACGCTTTACCATCGATATAAATAGTGCTGCCCATACAATCATGCACGTGCAATTGTTCACTACCGTCATCGACTAAACCATCATAAGGATCGGGAAGAGTAGATTCTGCATCAAAACGGGTAATGTGCGGGTTGGCTAAAATATGTTGTAAACGAGGATGGTGGTTAATTAAAAATTGCCTCGCTAATGCTTCTTGTTTTAATCCCACCACCGCAACAGGCACCAGATGATCGTGCTTAAGCTTCAGTAAGGCCACCACGTCACATGGAATAGCACGCTGAATAGCCAAAATCAGTCGTAAGTAACGCTCCGATTTTATCAGGTCACGATTTAAGTCTTCTATAATGTCGATAAAGGGAACAATATTCATAATAAGTCAAATAAACCTAATTTAGGTTAATTTGACATAATTATTGATCTAGGTCAAATTAACCTTGTTAAAATTTATTCCATATAAATCAGAAGGATGAAAGTTGGCACGTTATGTGTAATGTTATTGGTATAACAAGGTAATTGATTGAAGCTTATCGCTATTTTACTCCCTAAGAGGAATCATTAATGTTAGACACTGCAACTGTTAAAATTATTAAAGCCACCGTTCCGGCTCTGCAAATTTACGCTAATGACATCACCAGCCATTTTTACCCTTTATTGTTTGCCCAGCATCCTGAAGTGTTACCTTTTTTCAATCAAACCAACCAAGGTAAAGGCACACAGCCTAAAGCGTTGGCGAATGCGGTGATTGCTTACGGTGCCAATATTGATGAACTGGGTAATTTAAGCGCCGCAGTGAGTAAAATCGTTCAAAAACATGTGGCATTAGGTATTTTACCTGATCAATATGACGCTGTTGGCAGCTGTTTATTGCAGGCGATTAAAACTGTGCTTGGTGATGCCGCTACAGACGAAGTAATTGACGCATGGGCTAAAGCTTATGGCCAATTAGCCAACATTTTGATTGAAGCAGAAGAAACCATTTATAGTGCGAATGAACAGAAAACCGGTAGCTGGCGTGGGGAGCGTGAGTTTATTTTAGTCAAACGCGTGGATGAAAGCTCAGTTATTACCTCATTCTACTTTCAACCATTTGATGACAAAGGCTTACCAAGTTTTGAAGCTGGCCAATTTCTAACACTGGTATTTGATGATATTGATGGTGTATCAATGCGTCGTAACTACAGCTTATCTGACGCGGCAGGTAATGATTACCTCAGAATTAGCGTCAAGCGTGAACCTAATGGTGTGGTATCAAATCACTTACATAACAATATTCAGTTAGGCGATAAGGTGAAGTTACGCGCACCAAGTGGTGATTTCACCTTACGTAAAAACAACAAGCCATTAATTTTACTTACTGGTGGTGTTGGTATCACTCCAGCCATTAGTATGCTCAATACTGAAGCCGGTTCAGGTCGTGATATTCGCTTTATCCATGCCGCCATTAATAGTGATGTGCACGCGTTTAAAAATCATGTTGATCAACTGGCTACAACTCATGACCACATCAAGCCGCTGTATGTTTACAGCCAACCAGAAGTACATTGCCAGCCTCATGCGACGGGGTTTATTGATGCCTCAATGATTGCTGAACAACTGCCAGCAGACCGTGATGTAGAGTTTTACCTACTTGGGCCTACTGGTTTTATGAAAGCCGCTTTAGCTATCGCCACTGGCTTAGGTGTGCCAGAAAACCAAATTCATTATGAATTCTTCGGCCCATCTGAATCGTTAACAGCTTAATAGTCTAACAAGCAAAAAAAAGCCCTGACCATAAAGTCAGGGCTTTTTATTAATCTTTAGAATGGATTTAAAGTCTATAGTGAGAATTAAAATGATTATGGTTAACGTGAATAGGTATTTAAATCTAATACACTCATAAAGATAGACATTATGCTATTAGGGTAATTTATTAGTTTTATCGTAACCTTTTGGTAAATTATTATTCAAAAGGTTACAAAGTACGTAAATTACACTTTCTATTTTCATACGAAAAAAAGTATAACAATATCGATGTTTTGTTTACAAAATCTGAAACAGAGCAACACGCCTTAAGATTATCTATACTCACGATATAACAACTTGCCTTACTTGTAATAACCGCAATTATACCTTTTTTATGTAATTAGTATGGCATTAGTGGGGCAATCGAAAAAATAAACTCTTTCAAAATTTGATTTTATTGGATGTTGTAAATTTAAACCAGCGAAGCTCGTTGCCATAGATGCAATCATTAGTTTAGGCGGACTTTCATGCTCCACAAAAATCGGTGGTACTTGACCCGATACTATTACTAACCAGTGCTCATCACATTTAGCGTATCCCAAAAGAGCTTTATGCTTTTTTTTGAGAATTGGAAGTAAGTCGGACTCATTGAAATAATCCACAATGCCTCCTCGGCATCCTGTCACAACCGATACCTTCTGACCATCATTCAGTAATTGGATATGCTGTAAAAAATTGGGAATTTCAGGGCATATATGTTTCATTTGTTTGATATGAAGCAAATCTACTTTCTTTCTTACTAAGTACTCTACAGAATTAGGGGCCATAGATGCCGAAACCTGATTTATCAGAGGAATAAGAACCATTAAGGCTTTATCAGCACTCTTGTTGTCAACAGCTACTCCATCTTCAAAAATTAAACCAACATCTAAAGGTAAATTTGGTTTGATATTCTGGATTAATTTTTCAGAAAACTGTCTCTGAGAGGATTCTATCTGCTGCATAGAAAATGGTTGTGACGACATTCTCTCAGCAAGGGTAATCTCAACTCCAATCTTTTTCGATTCCAATTTGATTATAAAATCTGGCCTTTCTGATAAGCTCAAACACTCGTATTCAACCCCAATAGCCTTAGAAAACCAATGAAATACTGATAGTTCGTCGTATTTTTTGCGGTTTTCATAATATAGATCACTAATCTTTATCATAGGTATTCTCGATCAATATTTTTAAATTTTGTTGAATAAACGTAAGAACTACAGTTGGATCTTAACCCCTCGAATAAAGGCTAAAAATAGTTATTTAAAAAGTGTAATAACTAAAACAGGTTTTTAATAAACGACTGCATCGTATTCAACTTGTTGAGTTTCTGCAAAATCAGCCACTTTGTTATGTGATATGAGAAGCCGACAGTTCTGCACACTACTGGTAAGTTGAGCTTAAATAAACTGGATAGCACACATGGTCAAATCATCTTGGAACTCTGAACAGCCACAAAACAGTTTCATTTGCTGCTCAAGAAACTCCAGCATCGCTTCGGGTTCATCAGGGGCGGCACTGATGGCTTTTTCTAAGCGATCAAATCCAAATTGCTCTTTTTGACTATTTTGGGTTTCGATAACCACATCGGTATAGACGAATAAAATATCCCCGACATCAACACTCACTCGGTAGGTATCCCAATTTTGCTCACGTAATACGCCAATTGGAATACCGCCTTGATCGAGGGCAACGAGTCTATTAACCTTTTTTAAATACGCGTGGGGATGGCCAGCATTAGCGTAAACAAGTTCTTTATCTTTAACATTATAACGCAGCACAGTGGCGGTTAAAAAACTGCCGCGAGGCTTTTTAGTGAAAAAATGTTGATTGATATAATTAAGTACTTCAGAAGAGCTACTGGCTAAATCTTTGGGCTCGAAGGTACGCAAAATAGCATCTATCATCGCGGTTTCTACTGCGGCGGCAGGCCCATGACCGGATACATCGGCAATGATCATCCCTACATCACCTTTAATATCTGGACGACTTTTACCGAGATCGACAATATCTAAATAATCGCCACCCGCGCCTTTCATCGCTTTGTAGGTATAAGCCATTTTGACCGAACTGAGTTCGATACCTTTGTCTGGCAACATCAACTGTTGTAAGCGAGAAATCTCTTCTATCTCGTCGCGGATCCACACTTGGGCAGCATTAAGCTGTGAAGAAGCTTCTGAAAATTGGAAACTTTTTAACTGATACAACAATTTGTAATACAAGGCGCTCACATGATACGACTCAACGCCAGCCGGTAAATCAAGCAAAATGATACAATCAAATAAACTCGATTCTTTACCGAAGGGCAGCGCCCAACATGTCTTGTTATCATCATTTAACGCCAATATTTCAGTCATATGGTGCTGTAGCGACAATGCTTGAAACTGCGTATAGAGCTTACTGTAGTGTTGATCGCACAGAGATGAAAAATTACAGCTAATTTGGCCATTTTTTTTAATTAAGTAATAATTAAACTCACTTAATGTGGCCGCCAAGGTGGTTTTAAACCATAACGTCTCATCAATAATACTATTAGCTAGCGCTCTATCTATGCTCAAGGGAAAACCTTACTTTTGGGCTGATTTAGCAGCAAGGGCTTCATTTAAACCAGTGACACCGCTTTTCTTCAAGGTACTTTGATAATCTTTGCTAAAGGTACGGATCATCGATAAACCTTCAGCAACAAAATCGTAAATTTTCCATTCATTATTACGTTGATAAAGCTGATAAGAAACTGGAATGATATTTTCTTTGGTATGAATTTCAGTATCAACCGTTGCATAGACTTTTTTCTTAATACTTTCGCTGGTGTAATCAACCGTTTGGTTATCATATTTTTCTAACAATACAATATAGGTATCAACTAACACTCCTTTTAACAACACCATAAATTGACGTTTTTCGGTATCGGTTGCCTGTCTCCAATACTTACCTAACACGCGTTGAGCAGAGGCTTGAAGGTCAACATGCTTTTCAATCACATCACTAAGCGATTGTTTTTTCTGTTCAAGTGACAAAGTACTATCAGAGGCAATACCTATGATATCTGCTACGCCTAATTTAACACGATCTGTCGGCTCTTGTGCCGCTAAAACTACAGACGGCATCACTAACATCATGATTAAAAAAATTATCGATTTCATTATTTATCCTGACTAAACATATATTTGCTAATTAACTCTTCAATACTGATGGATGATTCTGTATCAATAAACTCATCACCATCTTCCATATTTATGTCTGATCCACCGCTGGAGATTTTAACAAATCTGTCACCGATAATGCCCGATGTACGAATAGAGGCGACCGAGTCATCTGGCACAGTAATGCTATTGTCTAATGACAACTTGACCACAGACTCATAGGCTTTCGGATCGTAATTAATTGATTGAATTAATCCAACGCGCACCCCAGACATTTCAACAAAAGCACCTTCTTTTAAACCTGAAGAATTTTCAAATTTAGCCACTAAGGTATAGTTACCGCTATGGGTAACCGATGCCCCGCCAATGGTAACCGACATAAATACCAAGGCCCCAATGCCGAATAACACAAATAGGCCGACGAGAAAATTGACGTAATTATTGTTCATTGTTACCTCTAGTTATAGCGCTAATGAGCTAACGATGTAGTCACTAAATAGCATAATAATAGCACTCATTACCACTGCCTGAGTGGTGCCATTGCTGACGCCTTCAGCACCCATGTTTTTTTGATTCAGGTGTAAATAAAAGCCGTAATACAAGGGTATCCACATAATAAACAACCCAAATACTAATGACTTTATTTGACCAACCAGCACATCTTTAAAGCTAATCGTATCCATCACACCTTGAATATAGGCACCAGGACTTTCGCCTTGAATGTGTACACCCACGATATAACCGCCGCCTATGCCTACCAAGTCGAACACGGCTGTAAGAATAGGTACACAAATCAATGCAGCAAGTAACCTTGGCAACATGACATAGCGGTAACTGTTAATCGCCATGCAATCAAGCGCATCAAATTGTTGCTCATTGCGCATAATGCCAATTTCTGAACAGGTAGCAGAGCCAACTCGTGCTATCACCATTAATGCTGTCATGACTGGGCCCAGTTCTTTAATTAAGCTCAAAGCCACTGCCGAGCCCAATAAGTCTACCGAACCAAAGCGCACTAAGGTATCGTAAAATTGCAGTGCCACTACCATACCGGTAAAAAGTGCGGCAACAATAATGACTATTAACGATCGATTACCGATAAAGTATATTTGCTTAAGCACTTGCTTAAATGACACCAGACCAGTGAAAAAGCTACAGACAATACGCAGTAAGAATAATGTTGCTAAACCTACACTGTCGATATTTTTTCGCGTCGCGGCGCCTAGGTTACCGATCGCATTAAATAAGGTTTTCATTAACTTTTATCCTTATCTAACAGTCGATTAAAGTAAACTTCGCCATCGTCTCTATGAGTATTTGGCTGACGATTAATCATGTTCTGAATCCGTTCATCGGGCGAGTTTTTGATCTCATCAACCGTGCCATTTGCCACGACTTCGCCACCAAACAATACCACTACCCGATCGGCAATTTTAAAGACACTTTCCAGCTCATGAGTCACCACCACTATAGTCATGTTCATGGCATCTCTTAAGGTTAAAATAAGCTCATCAAGTTCTACTGCGGTAGTTGGGTCAAGCCCTGCCGAAGGCTCATCAAAAAACAGTAACTTAGGATCCATAATCACTGCCCTAGCTAATCCTGCACGCTTTAACATACCGCCAGATAATTCTGAAGGCATCATATGACCGGTGCCAGCCATATTCATGAGTTCAAGCTTCATCCGCACCATAATATCAATGGTTTGGGTATCTAAAGAGGTATTCTGCTCTAAGGGTAACCTGACATTATCGGCCACCGTCAATGAACTTAGCAGTGCGCCACCTTGAAAAGCGACGCCCATCTTTTTACGTAAATGACGTAATTGTTTACTTTTAGCCGTAAAAATATTCACACCATCAATAGTGATAGTGCCTGAAGTAGGCGTTTTAAGCCCAAGCATATGGTTGAGTAGGGTACTTTTACCTGAGCCAGAACCGCCCATTACCACCAGAATTTCTCCGGGTTTGACCTCTAAATTGACATCCTTAAGTACCTGGGTGTCACCATATTGGGCAAACAAATGCTCTACGGTAATAATAGGCTTAACCATTGTTAGTCACAGCACCTACTGAATCCACTAAATTAAACACTGTGTTTAAACGGGTTAATTGCAGTACTTGAAGCGGTGAACCATTGGCAGCGGCAATATGAAACTCAGTGTTATTCTCTTTGGCTTCGTTAAATGCCTCCACTAATGACGCCATCCCTGAGCTATCGATATATTGCAGATGAGTAAAATCAACAATGATGTTATTTTTACTCTTAATTAATTTTATGATGTCGATTTTGATGCTGCGTGAATTGTTCAAATCCACTTCACCATAAAGCTTAACGACCTGGTAATTATTATGTTGTTCAATTTCAATATTCATTTCATATCACTCAAATTTAACCGTTAGTTCTAACCAATTACCTTCACCTTTATGTGGGATCAGTCTGACTGTTTCTGCCACATAATGGATTAAACAAAGGCCTAACCCACCCGGTTTACATAAATCATTTTCTTTAGGTATTAATTGCTTGTCCGTTATTTGCGAACACACATCTTTAATCACAAATAACGCATGTTGATCATTACTGCTGATCTCGATTTCTAAACAGCCTTTACTCGACATGTGATAACCATGACGGATCACATTGGCACAAGCCTCATCAACAGCTAATACGATTTCATTGACTTTAGCGTCGCTAAAAGGAAAGTCATGGCAAGCATGTTCCACAAATTCGCGGATATTTTTTAAATCGCTCGTACAAGATGAAAACGTTTTGATATTTGACATTGGCTAGTCCGTTATTTTTATATCCGTTTGATCGCCTATTTTTTTATCCGCAGGAGCTTGATTTAACGGCTCATTATCTAATAGTTCTTCATCTAACAGCTCGTCATCGAACTCTAGATCAAATTCATCGGGCTCAGTTTCATCCGTCTTACCATCATTGACTAAATGGGCATCACGTTGCAGATAGACATCTTTGACATAACCGTAAGGATCTAATGACCCATCTAAAATGGGTTCATATTGCTGAAATTCAATCCTACTGTCTAACCCTTCTAGTACAAATTTTCCGGCACGCTGCTCAAATGAAAGAATAGATAAGGGATAGACAAAAATATCGACAAAATCGCCAACCGTATTACGAGCGGTGCTGGCACCATAAACAGGCCACATAATATAAGGCCCGTTGTCGATGCCCCAGGCACCGAATGTTTGTGCAAAGGTCTCTTCTTTTTTAGGCAATCCCATATCGGTAGCGGGATCAAAAATTCCAACCAGGCCGATAGTGGTATTCAATACGAAACGTAAAACGCTACTGCCACTGTCAGTTAGTTTGCCTTGCAAGAGGTTATTTACGGCATAAAGCGGCTCATTGAGATTCGATAACAAGTTAGTGACACCTTGTCGGACAGGCTGAGGGACTTTTTGGTAACCTTTAGCCGTAGGCTTTAATACATGCTTGTCCATTATTTGGTAGTTAAAGTCCCAGCTTTTACGGTTAACCGATTCGAATGGATCACCCGGTGTTGAGGTGCTAGCACATCCACTAAAAAAAAGTAGTGTGACTATAATAACTGCTAATCGACCCATTACTTTCACTCATTACCCCAGCTTTTTAATTAGTAAGTATCTGCTACCCATGTCGGTAGTGAGCAAACATTTAACATAGCCCGTTGTACTCAGAATTGAAAATATAACATAAAACGCTACAAACTATTAATACAATTTTGAATGATCGCTCAAAAAATTTTGTACTCTCATTAAATCTGTTAAGTGGAGCACACTTATCAATTAAGGTGCAACATAACCGGTATAACGCTTACTTATTGAATATTGGACAATAATGTTACGCACATATTGGGCAGTTGATTATTACAGGCCATCATTAATCATTTGCTTAATGGTATAAGCCTTAACAAAATGATCTAACTGATGGGTTTCGATCCACCATGTTGCCGCTTCCATCAATAATTCAGGGTTATCATTTTTATTGGCAAAAAAAGCATAAAATGATAAACCGACCTTATCGCCTTTTGCGGCAATTTTTTTATCACACACCTCGATTATTTTTGCTCTTAGTTGATGTCTCATTATTTCCTCGATTGCTCAAATTGATTTACCATCATATGGGGTAGATCTTGTTGGCATTAAATACAAAGACAGTATTATTGTTAGTACATCGGCTAAGCGTAAAAAATACAATATGCTCAAGTATTATGCTAAAAAAGCCATCTTCCTTACGCAACAAAAAAATCGGTTAAATCATCGTTATACTTGTCAGATGAATATTAACGTAAAGTTTCATTTCATGAGCCTGTTTACTCTTTCAGATCCAGAGATCATAGAGAAAGCACCGTTAACGGAGTAGACTTAATAGCTACTTTCTTTTGTTTCAGACCACGAGATCCGTCATGAAATTCCTTGTCGATATTCACGCTCATACTGTCGCGTCTGCTCACGCCTATAGTACATTACATGATTACCTTGCTGTTGCAAAAACCAAAGGTATTAAGTTATTCGCCATTACCGATCATGGCCCAGATATGGCTGATGCGCCCCATTTTTGGCACTTTGTAAATATGAGAGTGTTACCTAGAATTGTTGACGGTGTCGGCGTGCTGCGCGGCATTGAAGCGAATATCAAAAATGAACATGGCGAAATTGATTTTTTTGGGGATTATTTAAAACAACTCGATATTGTGTTGGCAGGTTTTCATGAACCTGTTTTCCCACCATCGACTAAAGAGGCTCACACTACTGCACTTATTAACTGTATTGAAAGTGGTAATGTGGACATTATTACTCATCCAGGCAACCCTGCTTATCCAATCGATATTAAGCGCGTCGCCGCTGCCGCAGCCACACATAACGTGGCACTTGAGATAAATAACTCCTCTTTTTTAACCTCAAGGAAAGGCAGTACTAATAACTGTATTGAAATCGCCAATGCAGTAAAAGCAGCCGGTGGACTGCTGGTTATGGGCTCAGACTCGCATGTTGCTTTTAGCTTAGGCGAATTTGAAAAAGCCATTGAAGTCATCGAAAAAGTGCAGTTTCCCATTGAACGCTTACTCAACCGTAGCCCCGAAGCGTTGTTGAGCTTTCTGACGACAAGAGGTCATAAGTCACTTGATGAATATTCAGCTTTAATCGAATAAACATTTTATATCTCAAAACTGCAACAGTGAAATTTGGAGCATAAAAATACGGCTGGCAGACAGCTGAATTATTATCCTAACTTCCCTCGTATAGAAAAACAAAAAGGCCTGCAAACGCAGGCCTTAAAGGTTTTAATCAACACTTTTCATTTATGTATTCGTCAGAACGGAATATCGTCATCCCAGCCTTCATCTAAATCTGGAGTGAAGTTCTGTTGTGGTTGTGGTGCTGGACGCTGTGCAGGAGCATTTTGCTGTTGGAAATTCCCCTGAGGGGCAGCAGCTGGCTTTGGTGCATAAGCAGGTGCAGCTTGTTGCGCTGGCGCAGATTGTTGCTGATAACCACCACCTTGTTGCTGGCCAGCATCTGGCTGAGCTTGGTAAGCGGCATTACCTGCGGCAGGCGCAGTTTGATTGTATTGCGCTTGTGGCGGACGAGCTTGGGCAGTTGGTGCTGGACGAGACTGTTGTCCCATGTTTTGTCCAGAATTTTGCCCAGAGCTTTGACCTTGTCCCTGATATTGACCTTGACCACCACCGGCGTTATCACCTGAGTTGCGGCTGTCTAACATTTGCATTTCCATAGCATTAATTTCAGTCTTGTAACGGTCTTGACCGGTAGTCTGATCTTGCCACTTACTGGTTTGCAATTTGCCTTCTAAATAAACTTTAGAGCCTTTTTTTAAGTACTCACCGGCAATTTCTGCAAGACGACGATACATGACAATGTTGTGCCACTCGGTACGTTCTTGCATTTGACCTTGCTGGTCTTTCCACGACTCACTTGTCGCTATAGTAAAGTTGGCTACGGCATTGCCGTTTGGCATGTAACGGACCTCAGGATCTTTACCTAAGTTACCTACCAAAATCACTTTGTTCACACCACGACTAGCCATCGAAATCTCCTGAGATTTTTATCTGTTTACTTTATCTGAATACTAAGCTGAACGATCAACACGATCTAATTCACAGAGCCTAACACAGCTCGCGCTTCGCTTAAATTGAATTTATCATCGACCTTTAAATAAGCCACTTTCTCTTCGAGCACCACAATGGCTTCAACAACACCGATTAACTGCGACAATTCACTGGCCATATTTTGTGCGTCGGATTTATCTTTTACTGTGGCTTCAAGGGTGTAGCTTTTCAATAATACTGGCTTTTGCATTCCTAGGGTTAAGAATAACCACACACACATTAGCCCTAGTGCAACAAAAAACACCCCAGATGCGCCAACAAGTTGATAAGCACCGCCACCTAACATGCCGCCACAAAAAGCCCCTAAAAACTGGCTAGTTGAATACACGCCCATTGCCGAACCTTTATCGCCAACAGGACAAAATTTAGCAATCAGACTTGGCAATGATGCTTCAAGGTAATTAAATCCGGTGAAAAATAACACTACCGCACCACTTAACACCCAAAGGTTATCGGCATAAAATCCCATCGCAGCAAGTGACACCATCATGATCATTAACGACAATTGAAACATGGTTTTGGTGTTGTTGCGTTTCACCCCAATGATAATTAACGGCACCATTAAGAAAAATGCACCAACAAAAGCGGGGAAATACAACATCCAATGCTTTTCTTTGACTAAACCGGCATCGACTAAATCGAGCGGCAATGCAACAAACACCGCTGTGAGTACTAAATGCAGAATAAAAATGCCAGCATCTAGGCGAAATAACTGTGGGTCTAACAACATACGCTTTAATTTTGTCGGAGTAGCAACCGTATCGCCTTTAGGTGCTTGGCTAATCGGGTTGGGAACAAAAAACTGCACAATTAACATGCCCAACACAGCTAATACTGCGGTTAATAAAAACAGCCCCGTTAAGCCCATGTATTGCGCCACAATAGGCCCGACCAATAATGACAGTGCAAATGAAAAGCCAATACACATGCCGATAATCGCCATCACTTTAGTACGTTGCTCGTCTCGGGTTAAATCGGCGGCAAGCGCTAATACTGCGGCAGCGATTGCGCCCATACCTTGTACCGCACGACCAAACACCACACCGTAAATGTGATCAGACGATGCGGCAATTAAACTCCCAATAGCAAATAATACCAGACCACCGAGAATAATCGGCTTACGTCCGTATTTGTCGGACAAAATGCCCATTGGTATTTGTAAAAAAGCCTGGGTTAAGCCATAAGCACCAATGGCAATACCCACCCACAATGGTGAGAAACCTTCCAAATGCTGACCATACAGCGCGAAGACAGGCATAATCATAAACAATCCCATCATCCGTAAACCAAACACACTGGCTAACGAAAATGCGACCTTTTTCTCCATACCCGACAGTCCATTACTGGCCATGCTGTTGCCCTTCGATAAGTCATTCAACAATATTATAAGATGCGCATATTATCACAGCGTCATAAATTAGCTCAAAAGGAAATCACAGTTTTCGATATAAGGTGTGTTTTTTACACCTGTTAAGTTTGACTCCTGAACTTTAGCCTCGTTCGATGCGTACCATAAAAGCTAGACAGATAAATTGATATGAAGTCTGCCGATAAACTATGCGATACTAATCGCTGTTTTGTTTCACACAAGTCATAGAGTAAATAGATGGATAAAATTGAAATACGCGGTGCCCGAACCCACAATCTTAAGAACATCAATCTAACAATACCCCGTGATAAACTTATTGTGATAACTGGGTTATCCGGTTCAGGAAAATCTTCACTAGCCTTCGATACCTTGTATGCAGAAGGCCAGCGCCGCTATGTCGAATCGTTGTCGGCCTATGCACGTCAGTTCTTGAGTTTAATGGAAAAACCCGATGTTGATCATATTGAAGGCTTAAGCCCAGCTATCTCAATTGAGCAAAAATCAACTTCACACAATCCGCGATCGACCGTCGGTACCATTACCGAAATCTATGATTATTTACGCTTGTTGTTTGCCCGTGTGGGTGAGCCTCGCTGTCCAACGCATAATCAACCTTTGTCGGCGCAAACAGTCAGCCAGATGGTTGATAAAGTATTGGCGATGCCAGCAGACAGCCGTCAAATGCTGCTTGCTCCAGTGGTAAACGATCGTAAAGGCGAACACGTTAAACTGCTGGAAAGCTTATCGGCACAGGGCTATATTCGTGCCCGTATTGACGGTGAAGTGTGTGACTTAACCGACCCTCCAACATTAGATTTACACATTAAACATACCATTGAAGTGGTTGTCGATCGGTTCAAAGTACGCGAAGACATGAAACAGCGTTTAGCTGAGTCGTTTGAAACCGCGTTAGAGTTGTCTGGCGGTATCGCCAAAATTGCTAGCATGGAAGATAGCAGTAAAGAAGAACTGATATTTTCAGCTAATTTTGCTTGTCCGCATTGCGGCTATTCGATGGCCGAACTTGAGCCGCGTATTTTCTCGTTTAACAATCCGGCCGGAGCTTGCCAAACTTGTGATGGTTTAGGTGTGCAGCAGTTTTTTGACCCTGAGCGAGTCATTGCTAATGATGAACTTTCATTAGCTGGCGGTGCAATTAGAGGTTGGGACCGACGCAACTTTTACTATTTCCAGATGCTCAGCTCGCTAGCCGAACATTATAAGTTTGACGTTGAAAAACCATTCGCAGAGCTTAGCGATAAAATTAAAAAGATTGTCCTGTATGGATCTGGCAAACAGAACATAGCCTTTAAATACATAAATGACCGCGGCGACGTAGTGATCCGTAATCATCCGTTTGAGGGCATTTTAAATAATATGGATCGCCGTTATCGTGAAACCGAAAGTAACTCGGTGCGCGATGAGCTGTCTAAATTTATTAACATGCAACCTTGTAACAGTTGTAGCGGTTCACGCTTACGCGAAGAAGCTCGTAACGTGTTTATTGGTGAACTCAATTTACCGCAGCTCACCACCTGGTCTATTGGCGAAGCCAAAAACTACTTCGATACCGTCGTGTTTGAAGGTCAACGCGCGCAAATTGCCGAGAAAATCTTAAAAGAGATCAGTCAGCGCCTCGGATTTTTGGTCAACGTGGGGCTTAACTATTTAAGTCTATCGCGCTCAGCTGAAACCTTATCGGGTGGTGAAGCGCAACGTATTCGCTTAGCCAGCCAAATTGGTGCGGGGTTAGTGGGCGTAATGTACGTGCTTGATGAGCCTTCAATTGGTTTGCATCAACGCGATAATGAACGCTTACTCCAAACCCTGATCCATCTGCGTGATTTAGGCAATACCGTGATTGTGGTTGAACACGATGAAGATGCGATTCGCTTAGCGGATCACATCATCGATATTGGCCCTGGTGCAGGCGTACATGGTGGTGAAGTGATTTGCGACGGTACCCTAGAAGATATTCTGAACTGTGAAGAGTCGGTTACGGGCCAATATATTTCCGGTAAAAAGCAAATCCACATTAGTGACCAGCGCACCCCTATCGATCCGAAAAAGGTGATTGAGTTATTTGGCGCATCGGGTAATAACCTAAGAGATGTTGATTTAACCATTCCAGTTGGATTGTTTACTTGTGTTACTGGCGTATCGGGTTCAGGTAAATCGACGCTCATTAACGACACCTTCTTTAAAATTGCCCATCGGATGCTCAATGGCGCTACCGTTGATGAACCTGCACCCTACAGAAGCATTGAAGGCATGGATCATTGCGACAAAGTAGTCGATATTGATCAAAGCCCTATTGGCCGAACTCCACGCTCTAACCCTGCCACTTACACGGGTATTTTCACCCCAATTCGTGAGCTATTTGCCGGTACCCAAGAGTCTCGTACCCGTGGTTATCTAGTGGGGCGTTTTTCGTTTAACGTCAAAGGCGGTCGCTGTGAAGCCTGCCAAGGTGATGGCTTAATTAAAGTAGAAATGCATTTTCTACCTGACGTATATGTGCCTTGTGACTCGTGTAAAGGTAAGCGCTATAACCGTGAAACTTTAGAAGTAAAATACAAAGGCAAGAACATTCACGAAGTGCTGCAAATGACCGTTGAAGATGCTCGCGTCTATTTCGATGCGATTCCATCTATTGCCCGTAAGCTGCAAACCTTAATGGATGTCGGTTTGTCGTACATCCGTTTAGGTCAGAGTGCGACAACATTATCAGGTGGTGAAGCTCAGCGAGTAAAACTGGCTAAAGAGTTGTCTAAACGCGATACCGGTAAAACCTTGTATATTTTAGACGAACCCACCACCGGGCTGCACTTTGCTGACATTCAACTATTGTTAGAAGTATTGCATCGCTTAAAATCTCACGGTAATACTGTGGTCGTGATTGAGCATAATTTAGATGTGATTAAAACCGCAGACTGGATTATTGATTTAGGTCCTGAAGGCGGTGATGGCGGTGGGATGATTTTAGCTGCTGGCACCCCAGAAGAGGTAGCTGAACATCCAGAGTCACATACGGCTAGATTTTTAAAACCAATGTTGGCACTTCATAAACAACGGGCCAAAATGAAATAACCCATCCGTCATCTTAGGCGAATAAGAGGAGATAACACGTCATGTTTACTGCTCAAATTCGCCTTAAGATGCTCGGCTTTGGCCTTTTGTATGGTTTATTAGTCGCCTTATTAAGCGGCTGTAGCCAAACCCCGCGCCAATGCTCATCAAAAATAATGACCACCTGGCCCGATGCCAATCAACAAATCACCCAAGATATAACAATCTTAACCGCTGCAGAGTTTCAAGGCCGCAAAACGGCTACGCAAGGTGCACGCCTCACTCAACATTACCTAACCCAGCGTTTTACCGAGATGGGCTTACAACCCTGGCAAGCAACTTTTGCGGTCCCGTTTAGCTACCTACATCAATTTTCTACCGTCTCTGGAGCTAATATCATTGCGACTATTGCGGCAAAAACTCACTCCAACCGTTGGCGCATAATTACTGCTCATTATGATCACTTAGGCCAAACAGCCGGTAAAATGTATCCAGGCGCTGATGATAATGCCTCAGGTGTTGCTGCAATGATGGCTATTGCAGCCCAGTGGCAGCAAAGCCCCCCATTAGATGATGTTAATTTAATGCTTGTCGCTACCGATGCAGAAGAACCGGGCTTGTATGGCAGCTTTGCATTGGTGAAGCTATTGCAACAACAGCCACTGATGGATATTGAATTAAGCGTCAATTTAGACATGGTAGGTCATCCCGATCGCCGCAGGGCAATCTATCTGGAGGGACAAAAAAATATCGCCGACTTTGAGTCTATTGAGTCACGGTTAATGCAACTAACTCAATTATGTATCAAGACTCATCGCAACAGCTTATTAAGTGGAAGGATGAAAAAAACCGATTGGCTGCGAGCATCAGATCATTACCCATTTCATAAGGCGGGCTATTCTTGGGTGTACTTTGGCGTGCCTCCTCATACGCAATATCACACTCCGGACGATACAATAAGCACTATAGACATCGACTTTATTGTGGCGGTTGCTGAAACAGTGTATCAAATGCTCAGTATTGATAAACTGACCAAGGCCCCATAAATCATCTAATTAACAGCAATAAGCGTTCATATTTCAACCAATTAACAAATCCTAAAAATCAAGAATCAGGCCACTATTCGCCTCAATTAGGCAAATTAATGTTTATTTTCAGTTTTTACATGGTCAACCAACAATGTTGCTGCTATAATACGCCCCCTTATCGGCGCGGGAAATCGACACGGGGTTGATTTTCTGTCTGTGAAACTTTAGCACGAGCTTCCGAACTTCGTGCGCATCCACAAGGCTACAACTCAATGTCATCTGAAAGAACTTTCCGCGAACTCGGCCTGTCTGAGTCTTTGTTGCGTTCGCTTGACGAGTTAGGTTATGAAAACCCAACTCCAATTCAAGCAGCTAGTATCGACCCGCTTATGGCTGGTAAAGATATTATCGGTCAAGCACAAACCGGTACCGGTAAAACAGGCGCATTTGCCCTGCCTTTACTAAACAAAATCGACATGAAAATCAATGCTCCACAGATTTTAGTGTTAGCACCAACCCGCGAATTAGCGGTTCAAGTTGCCGAAGCGTTTGGCAGTTATGCCAAGCACATGAAAGGCTTCCACGTACTGCCGATTTACGGTGGTCAAAGCATGCAACAACAGTTAAACGCCCTTAAGCGTGGACCACAAGTGATTGTTGGTACTCCTGGTCGTGTAATGGATCACATGCGTCGTGGCACATTAAAGCTAGATAATCTAAAAGCCTTAGTATTAGATGAAGCCGATGAAATGCTAAAAATGGGCTTCATTGACGATATCGAATGGGTATTAGAGCACAAGCCAGCTGACAGTCAACTTGCCTTATTCTCTGCGACAATGCCTGAGCAAATTAAGCGCGTTGCTGCTAAGCACTTAACTAATCCAGTCAACATCAGCATAGCGTCAAGTCAAGCAACTGTTGAGTCTATCGACCAACGTTATGTGCAAGTATCACAACACAACAAACTAGAAGCGTTAGTACGTGTTTTAGAAGTTGAAAATACTGAAGGTATTATCATCTTCGTTCGTACCCGTAACAGCTGTGTTGAATTAGCTGAAAAATTAGAAGCCCGTGGTTATGCTTCATCTCCATTACATGGTGACATGAATCAACAAGCACGTGAGCGTGCTGTTGAGCAGCTTAAACGCGGCAAGTTAGACATCTTAATCGCGACTGACGTTGCGGCACGTGGTCTAGACGTTGAACGTATTGGACACGTAGTAAACTACGATATTCCTTATGATTCAGAAGCCTATGTTCACCGCATCGGTCGTACCGGTCGGGCTGGTCGTACAGGTATGGCAATCCTATTTGTAACCAATCGTGAAATGCGCATGTTACGCACTATCGAACGCGCTACAAACAGCCGTATTTCGCCAATGAAAGTACCTAGCCCTGAATCAGTTGCAGAGCGTCGTTTATCTCGTTTAGGCGAGCAAATCCAAGAAACCATTAACGGTGACTTAGATTTCATGAAAAACGCTGTAGCTGAATTATGTCAACAACTTGAAGTTGATACCGATTTATTAGCTGCTGCTTTGTTACAACAAGTACAGCAAGAGCGTCCGCTACAATTGCCAACTATTACAGAGCGTCAACGTGATTCACGTGACGAGCGTAGTGAACGTGGTAGCGACCGTGGTGATCGCAATAGTAGTGACCGTGGCGACCGTCCACGTCGTGAACGCAGTGACCGTGGCGAACGTAGTAGCCGTCCAGCACCAAATAGCTTTGGTGATGCAGAAGGCTTAAAAGATAATCCAGACGTGAAAATGAATCGTTATGTTATCGATGTAGGTCGTGAAAATGGTGTTGGTGTAGGTAACATCGTTGGTGCTATCGCGAACGAAGCAAACATCGATAGCCGTTTCATTGGTCAAATCCAATTGTTTGATCAAGTCACAACGGTTGATTTACCAGACGGAATGCCTAAAGACATCCTTTCACACCTAAGAAAAGTGCGTGTGTGTGGTCGTCCTTTAAACATTCGTGAAGCGGGTGATGAAGTGTTTGCTGACACGACTCGCGGCGCAGGCGCTCCACGTCGTCCACGTACAGATCGTGCTCGTAGCGACCGTCCACGTACCGACCGCCCAGCGGGTGATCGTCCGGCCAGTGACCGTCCTGCAAGTGCAGAACGTCGTCCACGTAAGCCACGTGACAACGGTTAATCATTCAGTTGAATGACACAAAAAATGGAGCCTAAGGGCTCCATTTTTGTTTTCAGTTTTTACTATATCGCAATCTATTACGGCTGCTTGGTATTTTATTAATATACTATCCATATTAATAAAATGAGTAATACCTATTTAGTTAACATAAATTAACTTGAGAAATAGTAATAGATAGAAGATATTTACCTTTATTTGACTGATACAAATCACATTAATAATTTAGGAGTCGTAAATGGATTTTTTAGCCTTCATGTTACAGATAGTTGGTGGCTCGTCACCTGTGGATCTAGCTCAATCTGCTAAACAAGATAAAACCTTGTTATGGATGATGATCATTGGCGGCGTATTTTTTAGCACATTCTTCTTCATGCTCTATTATCTTGCGAGCCAGTACTAAACAAATGCTACAACACCGTTCTGAACGCTTTTGCCTGCTGGCGCTTTTGATACATAGGTACAAATTGCACCACAAATACCGCACACACAATCAGCACGATTCCCATAAATGACAATACATCGATGTTCGCACTGGTAAACACCCCGCTCCACCAGCCTAAACTGACCATCAATTCGGTTGCACTAAAACTCAATACTGGGGTTAACGATAACATCGCACTCACTTGCGCAGTGGGCCAATAATGTAAAGCTTGACCAAAACAGCCGTACGCAATCAAAGTATTGGCACCGCAAAACAGTACTATCCACCATTGATCGAGCGTCATCGCTTCAAACTGACTAAAGTCACTCAATGGCGCCATAAGCACAATGCCTAATGCATAGATAAATAACAGCACATTGCTTGGCGATAACCGTTGGCTCACCGACTTTTGTAACAAAGCATAGCTTGTCCACGACATCACCGAAAACTGCACAATCATAATCCCAACCAACACTTGATGATCGCTCGCTTGATGTAAATCGATCTGCGGATGGAAAAACATCAACATGCCTAATCCAAGCGTGGCAAAACAACTGAGTTGAAATGCATTGAAACGCTCTTTGAAAAATAACACCCCACCAAATGCCAAGAAAAAAGGCGCAGTTTGAAAATTAAGCTGGGCAGTGCCTGGAGCTAAATATCCCAGCGAATAAACAAACGACACGTAATTGCACATCAACAGCACACCAGCTAACACTAATTTCAACCACACAGATGAAGGCAAACCAACAAATTGGCGCAATGCACCTAAGCGCCATTGAATTAACAAGGTCACGACTAATGCCATGACAAACCGAAACCAGGTCAACGTCACTGGTGTAATAAATCCACCCGATAGCTTTAATGCTATAGGCAAAATACCCCAGAAAAATACGGCTATAGAAACAAATATCAGTCCTAAACGGGTATTCGCGCTTGCTTGTTCACTGTTCACGTTGGTTTATCCATCACATCATTAAGGCGTGAATTCTGCCAGATTAACCCAATAAAGTCTTTATCAAGAAAGGCTAACCTTATCCTTGATTGTTCGCATAACAAAAAAGCCTATTTCATCCCCTCCTTTTATCGTGCAAACACTTTGAATGCAGGTAAAATAGTCGCCATAAAAATCCTATGTACCCTACTACCTAAGGAACACTCGCATGAGTCTTGCCGATTCCGTTCTTGCCGTGAACAATGATTTACCTATCCGTACCGACAAGCCAGTCCACAGTGGCAAAGTTCGCAGTGTTTACTGGTTAACGGATGCTGATAGTCGTCGTTTGATCCACGACAAAGGCTACAATGTACCGGAAGATACCCCGTTAGCGATTATGGTGATCAGCGACCGAATTTCAGCGTTTGACTGTATTTTTCATGGCGAAGGTAACTTACAAGGGATCCCTGGTAAAGGGGCTGCACTCAATGCTATTTCAAATCATTGGTTTGGTTTGTTCGCCGAAAATGGCCTAGCCGACAGCCATATTTTAGATATCCCGCACCCATTTGTGTGGATAGTCCAAAAAGCCCGTCCAATCAAAGTTGAAGCCATTTGTCGCCAGTATATTACTGGTTCCATGTGGCGTGCTTATTCAAAAGGCGAACGCGAGTTTTGCGGTATCACCTTGCCAGAAGGCTTAAGCAAAGATCAAAAGCTGCCAGAGCTATTAATCACCCCATCAACTAAAGGTATCTTAACCGGTATTCCAGGTGTACCCGCTCAAGATGACGTCAATATTAGCCGCAACGATATTGAAGCTAACTACCAAGCCTTTGGATTTGAAAAACCACAAGATATCGACTTGTATGAAATCTTGCTAAAGCAAGGCTTTAAGGTGATTTCGGATGCGTTAGCAAAGCTTGATCAAGTGTTTGTCGATACCAAATTTGAGTTTGGCTACGTTAACGATAAAGACGGCAATGCTAAACTCATTTACATGGATGAAGTCGGTACCCCTGATTCATCACGTATCTGGGATGGCGCGGCTTATCGCGAAGGTAAGATTGTTGAAAATTCAAAAGAAGGTTTTCGTCAGTTTTTATTAAACCACTTTGACGATGCTGATATTTTGTTAAACAAAGACAGAATGCCTGAACGTGAAACGCTTGCTCGTGACAACGACTTGCCATTAAACGCAATGATGAATGTATCACGCACTTATATTGGGGTTGCTGAAAAAGTCACCGGAGCCACAATTCCATTACCTAGCAATCCAAAAGCTGACATCATTAAAGTGTTACGTGAACAGTATGATTTAATTGTATAAAGATTATACAACCTAATAAGGCGCCTATGGCGCCTTATTTTATACTAACGACACCATACCTGTAACAAACAGTGTTAAAAACTCGCTTATAGAAATTGATCATAGCCATTGAGCATTAAGAATAGCCCACTTAGCAATACACCCTCCCGCCAAAAAATCCAACCACAGCTAGCATATAAGCCTTTGCTGCTATCTGAGCGAATGATCAACGACAGTATCACCTAGCAAAAAATGCTTCGCAATGAATAACATTTACAAAACTTATCTTTTGTAAATGATAATGATTTTCATTTGATGTAAGTGTACTATCCTAACGGTTAAATAATTGATACTCAAAACCACCACTCATAACACACAGAACATGGATTTGTTCATAGCGGTTAAAGATGATAACACCATGAAATTAAATAAAATTAGTTTAGCTGTATTATGTGCCATCAGCCTCAGTCAACAGGCTATTGCCGCCGACACAATGCCTGATGAAACCGCTAAAAAAGAAAATATTGAAACCATTGAAGTAAAAGGCAGTTACATTGCTGGCTATAACGCCCACTCAGCCAGCGGCGCATCACGTTTAGACTTAGCCATTACCGATATTCCCCAATCTGTTTCAGTCATTACCGATGCCCAATTGCAAGATTTTCAGTTGCATGACATTAACGCGGCACTCGATACTGCTACAGGTGTCAATGTTGAACGCATTGAGACTGACCGTACGTATTATACCGCTCGTGGTTTTGACATTACGAACTTCCAAATCGATGGTATTGGTTTACCGCTAACATCTGGTAACAACCATGCCGATGAAGACACTGCCATTTACGATCGTATTGAGGTCATCCGTGGAGCAAACGGTTTAATGACTGGCGTAGGTAATCCATCGGCAACCATTAACTTCATTCGTAAACGCCCAACAGCAGACAATCAACTTACGGTTAATGGTACTTATGGCAGCTTTAATAATACCCGCTTAGAAGCAGACGGAACGGTCAGAATAAATGACACCTTTGCCGCTCGGGCAGTTGCCGTGACCCAAAGCAAAGATTCTTACTTAGATCGCTACCAAACAGACAAAAATGTCTTTTATGTGTTTTTAGAAGCCAACTTATCTGACGACACGAGCTTGTCACTAAGCCACAGTTACATGAGTAATGATGCTACCGGCAATAACTGGGGCGCGTTACCGTTATATTATACTGACGGCAGCGCGACTAATTACGACAGGTCGACCAATACCTCTGCCGACTGGTCAAACTGGCAAGTTGTTAAAAATAATACTGTGTTAGAGCTTAGCCATCATTTTAATGATGATTGGCGTTTACGGGCGACTTATTCACATAAAACAACCGATGAAGACACTGAGCTATTTTATGTTTTCGGCACGCCAGACAAGGATACCGAATTAGGCTTAACCGGTTATGGTAGCGAATATGATTTAGATGATAAGCATGACCTAATCGATATGTATGTTGATGGTAACTTCAGCTTGTTCGGCCGAGATCATCAGATTGTAGCGGGGGTGAATTACTCTAAAATGAGCTACACCGACAGCTCACTTTACGATTACACTACCGGCAACGGCTTCCCCAAGATGCCAGATCTCAACACCTGGGACGGCAATACACCAAAGCCGACCTTCAAAGATAGCTTACGTGGCAGTGATGTCTCGCGTGAACAGCAAGCCGCCTATTTCACCGGACGATTTAACATCGTTGATGATTTGCACGTTATCGTTGGTGGTCGCTACAACGACTGGCAGGCAGAAGGTGTGTCTTATGAAGTGGACCAAGAAGCTGACTACCAAAAGTTTATCCCTTATTTAGGCGCCGTTTATCGCTTTATGCCAGAGTTAGTGGCTTATGCAAGCTACACAGAAACCTTTGTACAGCAAGATGAAGTGGACATTGACAATCGATTCCTTGATCCCATTACCGGTGAAAGCCGTGAAATTGGTTTAAAAAGTGAATTGTTTAATGGACGTTTAATTGCCAGCCTAGCCTACTTTGATGTGGTTCAAACCAATATAGCAGTACTTGACCCTGCCACTGTAGGGTTACCAATAGACTTACAGAAGTATTATGGTTCCGACGGTATCAGCAGCACAGGTTATGAAATCGATATTGCTGGTGAAATTTATTCAGGCCTTAATGTCAGTATTGGTTATACCGATTTTGATATCGAAGGTGATGATATCGTTGCAGCTTACACACCGAGCAAGTTATTCAAACTAGCAGCCACTTATGACTTTGAAACCATTGAAGGATTTTCTGTAGGCATGAACATGCGTTGGCAAGACGACATCTCACGTAATCAAGGAGTAGTTGCTGCGGGGTTTGACAATACTGGCGCTGACATCGTAACCAAACAAGACGCGTACGCAATTATCGATTTAATGGCGAAGTATCAAATTACCGACAATTTAGGTTTAGCCGTTAATGCCAATAATGTCGGCGATGAAAAATACATTAATAGCTTATATTGGGCCCAAGGGTATTACGGCGCACCAGCCAATTATAGCGCGACCTTAACCTGGAAGATGTAGCGTAAAGCACGACGAAACCCAGTGGATGGCCACACCTTCACTGGGTTTCCCTCCTTGGTATTAGTGACGCTCGCAACATTCAATGATGAAAAAGAATACTCATGAGAAAAAGCTTATTTAAATGGCACTCCTATGGTGCCCTTATTGCCATGCTACCGTTATTGGTTATTTCAATAACCGGTAGCATTTTAGTATTTAAAGTCGAAATAGACAGTCTGCTTCGCCCTGCCCACATGATCGTTGATGCAACGCCTTCGACCTCAAGGGTCAGCTTAGACACCCTAATGAATACCTTACTGGTTGCAAACCCCGAGTTTGAGTTGGGCGGCTGGGAAATATTTGATGATAAATCACGTTCAGATGCCGGATACATTATTAGGCGTGGCACTGAAGATTGGTCTAAAGTGTATATAAATCAATATAGTGGCCAGTTACTCTCCGAGCCACAATCTTTAGAACACTATCTCACCGACTGGTTACTTGAACTCCACTACACGTTTCTGTTTCATGTTGCAGGAACCTCGGTAGCATTAGTCGTGGGAATTATTATGCTGTTTTTAGGCATCAGTGGCATGATCATATATCGCCGCTTTTGGGCTAAATTATTCACTTTACGTTTTAAGGCTGTTCGCCGAATACTGTTTAGTGACATTCATAAATTTATTGGTATTTTAAGCTCACCGGTACTCATTATTATTGCCCTAACGGGTGTGTATTGGAACTTTATCAGTATCCAACATGAACTCACGGAACATGCTAATAGTGAACAAACTTATGTTACCGCGCCACGCCATAACCCCGAGATTTCATTTGAAGCTTTAATGCAGCAAACCGAAGTTGAAATGACTAGCTATAAAGCAGGCTACCTCACTATGCCCTTTGAAGCCGGTCGAGACATTACTTTTTATGGCAAAGTAGATAGTAGTAATCCCTTCAATAGCGAATACGCGAGTTTTGTCAGCTTTGACCGAACTACAGGGTTATTGTTAGCAAAGCAAGACATTCGACAAGCTGACACTCTCAGCGTATTTCTAGACAGTTTTCGTAAATTACATTTCGGCTATATTGGTGGCTTATTCACTCGGATCATATGGTGCATTGTTGGCTTAATGCCAATGATATTAGCTTTTACTGGGCTCTATTTGTATTGGTATCGCCGTAAAAAACGAGTTAAATCAATACATAACCGTCACCAACAGCGTTAAATATTTAATCATCTATATTGGAACCTTGCGCACCTATTGTTGCCAAACGAGCATAAATCAATCAACAATTTCAGTTTTACCCACTCGCTGACAGATGATAAAAAAGGATTATAGTCTTAATCCTTTTTTATCATCTATCGCTTTTCAATTGTAGAGTATTTACTCAACATCTATTGTTTATTCAACAGATTCTGCTAACTTGTTTATAGTGTTACCTTGCACACATACTGTGCAATTGTTTGCGCCAGCGCACAAAAATGGCCATACTAAATTTATTTAGACACACAATAACAATAATGAACATGGAAGCGTCGATGGAAAATTTAATTAAAACTCCTGTTGAGATGTTGTCTCATTGGGTTGATACACAAGGTGACAAAGTTTACCTTCGCCAGCCGATTGACGGTAAGTATGTGGATTTCACATGGCGTGAAGTTCAACAAAAAATGCAACAAATTGCCGGTTCGCTGCGTCATTTAGGTCTAGAGCGCGGCGATAAAGTAGCTGTGCTGTCTAAAAACTGTGCTGAATGGTTTATTGTCGATTTAGCACTAATGTACGGTGGTTACGTTAGCGTGCCTGTTTATCCGACCGCTAATGCCGAAACGATTCGTTACATACTTGAACACAGTGGTGCCAAAGCCATCTTTACCGGCAAACTCGATCATTGGGCTGAACAAGAAGCCGCTGTCGGTGGTGAAATTCTTCGCTTAGCTATGCCTTATGACACCATGCCAGCTCAGTATCATTGGCACCAGCTATTAACACTGGGTAAACCGCTCGTCGATGAAGTGTTACCAAGCGCTGATCAAATCATGACGCTCATTTATACTTCGGGTTCAACCGGCAGGCCAAAAGGTGCGATACAAACCTTCACCAGCTATGGCTGGGCCTGTGAAGCGGTGATCCGTGACTTACAAGCGAATACCACTGACCGATTATTATCTTATTTACCATTAGCCCACATTACTGAACGCGTGGCTATTGAAGGTTCATCATTCTATTCAGGGGCAACGGTTTCTTTTGTTGAAGGTCTAGACTCATTTGTTGATGACATTCAGCGCTGTAGACCAACGATATTTTTCTCTGTGCCACGTTTATGGACAGTATTCCAACTCAATATCATCAACAAAATTGGCGAGAAAAAACTTAAAACCTTACTTAAACTGCCTATTATTAGCAGTATCGTTAAACGTAAAATTAAAATTGGTTTGGGGTTAGATCAATCTCGCTTAAACGGTTCGGGCTCAGCGCCTATCCCACCATCATTAATACAATGGTATAACAGCATCGGTATTGATATTTGTGAAGCATGGGGAATGACCGAAAACTGCGCATACTCGATTATTAACTATCCATTTAATGTCAAGAAAATCGGTACGGTTGGCCGTCCGGTTGAAGGATGTTTAGTGCGTCAAACCGAACAAGGTGAGCTATTAGTAAAAAGCCCTGGTTTAATGAGCGGCTATTACTTACAAGAAGAAGCTACCGCGGCTGCATTTACTGAAGATGGCTTTTTCTACACCGGCGATTTATGTGAAATTGATGCCGACGGTTATATCGATATTACGGGTAGAGTCAAAGACAACTTTAAAACGTCAAAAGGTAAATATGTCGCTCCGGTGCCGATTGAACGTAAATTGGCTCAAGATTCACATATTGAATTAATCTGTGTAATTGGCTCTGGCTTACCTCATCCGGTGGCGTTGGCACAACTTTCTGAAGGCTCAAAATTGCAGCCTCGTGAGGAAGTGAGAACCTCATTAAAAGCGACGCTTGACAGCATTAATCCAAATCTTGAGTCACATGAGCATATTGATGCGATTATAATCGTAAATGATGACTGGACCATTGAAAACGATGTACTAACACCGACGTTAAAAATTAAACGTCACGTGCTTGAAAAAGCATTTAGCACCAAAGTAGACGGTGTTCGCGGCGCTAAAATACGCTGGGAAGACGAGTTGTAATTAATAATTTATATTTGTTGTTTTACTCGAAAAAAATACACGCTAACAGCGTGTATTTTTTTGACATATTCTGTCAATATACGCGCAAGTTAATAGGCAGTGCTACTTTAGTGCGGCTTAACATCACAAGGCAGAAACAATCATGTTAATTGCGTTATCCATCATTGGCGGTTTTATCATTTTAACCTTTGGCGCCGAGGCCTTAGTTCGCGGAGCAAGTGCTGTTGCACTGCGTTTAGGTATTGCACCGCTTATCATTGGCTTAACCATTGTGGCATTTGGTACCAGTGCACCAGAATTAGCAGTGAGCGTAAAATCTGCGTTAGCAGGTAACCCAGGTATTGCTTTAGGCAATGTTGTTGGATCAAACATTGTTAATATTGGCCTAATTTTAGCCATTACAGCACTCATTCGACCTATTACTGTACATTCTCAAATGGTAAGACGTGATATTCCCATCATGATTGCCGCGTCGATTTTTGTATGGTGTTTGTTACTTGATGGTGAAGTCAGCTTCATAGACGGCGCAATATTATTTAGCTTACTTATCGGCTATCTTGTATTTAGTTATATTAGTTCGAAAAATAATCCTGAAGAATTAGATATCGACACTAAACCACAAAATCCACTACTGTCCATTGCGCTTATTGCCGTTGGTATATCTATGTTAGTTGGCGGGGGGATTTTGTTTGTTGATGGCGCTGTCGATTTGGCCAAACAGTTTGGCATCAGCGAAGTCATTATCGGTTTAACAATTGTGGCGATAGGAACCAGCATGCCTGAACTTGTTACGTCGGTTATGGCGGCATTAAAAGGTCAAAGCGATATTGCCATCGGTAACGTTGTGGGATCAAATATTTTTAATGTGCTGGGCATTTTGGGCGCGACAGCATTAATTCATCCGGTATCTGCTGCAGGCTTTAATGACATAGACTTTATGGTCATGGTTATCTTCGCCATTATGGTGTTACCTTTCGCATGGAGTGGCTTAAGAATTGGCCGTCGTGAAGGTGGAGTGTTACTTGCGGGTTACCTTGGTTATACCAGTTACTTAGTGATGCAAGTGGTTTAAGTGACTCGCCGCATCAACTGCTTATTTGTAACAAGGCCGAATGAAAATTCGGCCTTTTTTATAAAGAACATGACATTTGTCATCCTATTTTAGTGACCTTTGTGTCTGCTAATCACTTAGTGCTATCTGCATACTAAGCCTATCCCAACAACAACTTGTTTGGATTAACTTACCCGGAGATAGCCATGAAAACATTACTACTAATCACTAGCCTAACCTTAGTCAGTCAAACTAGCTTTGCTAATATCAGTGACATTGATGCAGCCGCTAACACCATGAATATCAGTGAGCTAACTCAATATAGCCAAAACAGTAGCAACTATGAAAAAGCCTATGCCAATTACCGCCTAGCCATTACAGCCAACATTATAGGTCAACGCGTAATCGCTGCTCAGTCGTTAACTCAAGCCCAGCAAACCCTCGAAACCATGCTAGATCAACAAACCTCGGCTGACTCACAAGCACTGCTAGCGGCGGTTTATGGTATGCAAATCGCTGTTGATAATAGTAAAGGTATGACGTTGGGCATGGAAACAACCCAGTTATTACAACAAGCCACAGAACTGGAACCCAATAATCCACGTGTTAGTTTAGTCAAAGCAATTAACGCCTTCTATACCCCTGGTGCATTTGGCGGTGGACTGGATAAAGCACAAACCTTAGCCAGCCAAGCCATTACCCTGTATGACCTACCTTGTGACACGATTTGTTGGGGACACGCCGAAGCTTACACATGGAGAGGCTTAGCAAAACAAGAGCAAGGCAACTTGAGTGGAGCAATGCAAGACTGGCAAGCAGCGATGGATATTGACCCACAATATGGTTGGGCAAAATTTCTATTAAACCAACAGGCTGCTAAGCAATAGTCACTATGGTTTATAACTTGAGTTAACGCGCAGTTACTCTATGATTAACTGCGCTAGGAGGCACTATGACACTCAGTTTATCGACAAATAAAGAACAAAGTTACGAGCAAAAAACCGCGTGGGTTTACCTCATCAATTTAGGTTTTTACTTTATTCCGCTGTATTTTATGGCCGGACAATGGTTAAAAATCACCTTCGCATTGTTATTGCTAGTCCCTTTTATTATTGGCTATTTTGGGGCCTATAACAGCACAAAAGAGCAAGCATTTCGACCGATTTCACTCATGTTAGTCACCGCTATTGCCTCTGGATTTTTAACCAGCGGCGCGATTTCCTTATTCAGCTTTTGTTGTTTCTTTATTGGCTTTTTCTACTCACTCCGTACTGCAATATTGAGTTTTATTGGACTAAGCATCTTGCTTTTAAGCATTAACCTTGGCGTGGGTTACTCTGGTTACTTCTTTACTCTTTATGGTATGGGCATATGTTTTGGCGTAGGTGTATTTGGCATTATTGAACAAAACCGCCAACACATAAAACGCCAGCAGCAACAATCTAAAGATGAAATCACTCACCTCGCCACTGCACTAGAACGCGAACGGATTGCCCGTGATCTGCATGATGTAATGGGTCATCATTTAGCCTCAATAGCCTTAAAAGCAGAACTGGCCGATAAACTCATCAGCGCCGGTAAAATGGTGCAGGCGCAGCAACAAATTAGTCAGGTCAGCCAGATAACCCGCGACTGCTTAAGCCAAATTCGCCAAACCGTGACAGACTATAAACACCAAGGCTTAGCGCAAACCTTAAATACCTTAGCCCAAACGTTGCGTGATAACTCTGTCGCTGTCACGCTAGAGGGGCAATGGCCTAAGCTGAATAACTTAACCGAATCACAACTTTGCCTGATACTAACTGAGCTGGTAAACAATACCATTAAGCATAGCCAAGCTGACCATTGCACTATATTAACCCACACACAACAAGATCAAATATCGCTGCAATATATTGAAAACAGTGCCATAAACACCTTTGTTGAAGGTAACGGACTTAAAGGCATAAAAGAGCGAGCAACATTATTACATGCTGAGGTGCAATACCAATTAACGCCACAATTTGTTGTCACTATCACCTTGCCATTAGCTGAGGCCACATGAATATTTTATTAGCAGAAGATCAAGCCATGGTGCGTGGTGCATTAGCAGCGTTACTGACACTGGCGGCCGATAGCGTAAATAACATCAATATCACCGAAGCAGAAGATGGCGACAAAGCCATGCAGCTGCTTAAGTCACAACATTTCGACTTATTGTTAACCGACATTGAAATGCCCGGGAAAACTGGATTAGAACTGAGCCAGTGGCTACAACAACAACGTAGCCAGACCAAAGTAATTATTCTGACCACCTTTGGCCGAGCAGGCTATATCAAACGAGCATTAGAATATGGTGTCGGTGGTTTTTTATTAAAAGACGCACCGTCTGATGACTTAATTAATGCGATTAAACAAGTGATGGCGGGTAAACGAGTTATCGATCCAGAATTAGCCTTCACCGCTATTGGTGAAATAGATCCTCTCAACGACAAAGAAAGACGTGCATTGCGCCTAGCAAGCGAAGGCTTATCAACTAGCGATATTGCCAGTCAGCTGTTTATTGCCGAAGGCACAGTACGAAACTATTTGTCAGAAGCCATTAGCAAACTTAATGCCAGTAACCGAATTGATGCAGCCAGAATCGCCAAGCAAAAGGGTTGGCTGTAATTAGTGGCTTAATCTTGCCTTGTATGCAAAGTCTGCTAAGATACCTTAAACATCTGTATATAATTACAGTGATTTAAAATTGATGGCTTGAAATTACTATGATTTTTTGACATGTTTAATAATTAATTTGAGGTGTGCACAATTTGCTACGACTGGATCTTGTTCCGATCACCGACCTTAAAGGCGTTGCCAAAAAGGTTGCGGAAAAACTGGCTAAGTTAGGCATTAAAACAGTACAAGATGTGCTGTTTCATTTACCGCTGCGCTATGAAGACCGTACGCAAATCCACCCAATTGCAGCATTGCCTCCTGGTAGTTATGGCACCATCGAAGCAGAAATTCAGTCTACTCAAATAATGCAAGGTCGACGACGCATGCTTATGTGTAATGTGCGCGATCATAGTGGAATGATGAGCCTACGATTTTTTAATTTTTCAATGGCACAACGTAACGCCATGGAAAATGGCGCCACCATTCGGGCTTACGGTGAAATACGTCGCGGCAATCATCACAAAGAAATTGTTCACCCTGAATATCAAATCATCCATCCTGGCGAATCCGTCACCTTAAGCGACACCCTTACGCCTATTTACCCTACAACAGAAGGTGTTAAGCAAGCGAGTTGGATAAAACTGACAGAGCAAGCCTTAAGCATGCTAGATCAAGGTGGCTTGGCAGAATTATTACCCAGTGCATTGCAGCCAAACAATATTAGCCTTCGAGATGCGTTGCACATTTTACACCGGCCGCACAGCTCTGTATCACCCTTTGAATTAGAACAAGGTCAACATCCGGCCCAGCAACGACTCATTCAAGAAGAATTATTAGCTCATAACTTGAGTATGTTGCAATTACGCCAGCGCAGTAACCAAGATGCTGCCGTTCCAATGCCAGCAACAGGCCAGTTATTAACCCCTTTTCTAGCCCAATTGCCTTTTACACCAACTGGAGCACAGCAACGAGTTGTCGCTGAAATTAACCAAGATATTCAGCATCCAACGCCCATGATGCGTTTAGTTCAAGGCGATGTAGGTTCCGGTAAAACCTTGGTAGCGGCCCTTGCGGCATTGCAAGCGATTGAAAACGGATATCAAGTGGCCATGATGGCACCCACAGAGCTACTAGCAGAACAACATGTCAGTAATTTTACCGCTTGGTTTGAACCACTTGGGCTCAAAGTCGGCTGGCTAGCGGGTAAGTTAAAAGGTAAAGCCAGAGCGCAATCACTGGAAAACATAGCCTCTGGCGCAGCCCAAATGGTTATAGGTACTCACGCGATATTTCAACAGGCGGTGGTTTTTAACAAGCTGGCACTGATTATTATTGATGAACAACATCGTTTTGGTGTGCATCAACGCTTAGGCTTACGAGAAAAAGGCGTCAGCCAAGGCTTTCATCCACACCAGTTAATCATGACAGCCACTCCAATTCCGCGCACCCTAGCGATGACCGCTTATGCAGATCTTGATACTTCAACTATTGACGAACTTCCTCCTGGACGTACCCCGGTAACAACGGTTGCGATTGCCGACAGCCGCCGAGAACAAGTAATTGAACGAGTTAAACAGGCTGCATTACACGATAATCGCCAAGCTTATTGGGTATGCACCTTAATTGAAGAATCTGAAGTACTTGAATGCCAAGCAGCAGAAGACACTGCAGCAGAATTGACCATAGCATTACCTGAACTTAAAATAGGCTTGATCCATGGCCGAATGAAAAGTGCTGAAAAACAGGCTATTATGGCGCAATTTAAAGCGGGTGAGTTGAACTTATTGGTCGCTACTACCGTCATAGAAGTCGGCGTTGATGTACCCAATGCCAGTTTAATGATTATCGAAAATCCTGAACGTTTGGGTCTAGCACAGTTACATCAATTGCGAGGTCGTGTAGGGCGAGGTGCTGTGGCTAGTCATTGTGTATTACTTTATAAAGCGCCACTGTCACAAACCGCCACCAAACGCTTAGGCGTACTTAGGAACAGTAATGATGGTTTTGTTATTGCTCAAAAAGACTTAGAAATTAGAGGACCGGGAGAAGTGCTGGGTACCAAACAAACGGGTTTAGCAGATCTTAAAATTGCTGATCTGATCCGCGATCAACATTTAATTTCACCAACCCAAAAATTGGCATCGCACGTATACCAGCAAGTGCCTGAAAACGTTGATGCTATCATTCAACGTTGGATAGGTGATAGACAACAATATGTCCAAGCGTAATATAGATCATAATATATTGTTCATTATCATCAGTTATCACTAGACAAGTGTGCCGAATATTGCAAAATGGTATGCCAATCGTGTTAGTTATATGGTCATGCTGTAGGAATTCAAATTACTGTAATCAAGACAAATGCTTGAAGACATATCCATTTTACGCAGAGTAAAGTGATTTTAATTGAAAAGCTTGAGACGCTCTGAACTGTTCTGATAATTAATGTGATTGGTATCATGCAGAATTTTTCGACTCCATCTAGATATTTATATCGATTAGCTATAACGCCAAGGAATTGAAATGCAAGTTAATGAAGAAGACCGAATTACCCCGCAAACCGCGGAAAAACCAGGATCTAACATGCTATTAATCGCTATCGCGGTTATTGCGCTACTAGGTGCGAGCAGTTATTTCTATTTTACCAGTGATGATACTGAAGAATTTGAACCGCTTGCTATGACTCCTATTGAACTGCCAGAATCAGTTCCAGAGCTGCCAATAGAACAAACGCCTATTGAAGAACCGCAAAACACCACAGCTACAAATGATGTGGTGCCTACTGGGGAATCTGAAACATCGACTGCTGCTACAACTGAAGCTGTAGAGCCACTGCCTGCTTTAGCTGAATCTGATGATTTTGTTGAAGCAAAAACATTGGCTATTGCTAACGGCATGAAAATTGCGCCGATGATCTTGAAAAAAGACATCGCTCGTCAATTTGTGGTGTTTGTCGATAACCTGGCCCAAGGCGATATCGTGCATAAAGCAAGCCCGCTAAAAGGCCCTGACACCCAATTTACTGTAAGTGAAATAACCAACAAAACCTATCTTAACCCAGACGGTTATCATCGATATGATTTGTATGCGAATTTTATAGAAGGCTTAAACGATAAAGATTTAGTGGCTACTTATACTGAATTAAAACCACTCTTTGCCGAAGCATTTATTGAGCTTGGTTATAACGACATTGATTTTGATAAGCGCATGCAGCAGGCTTTTAGCATGATTGCGAGCGCACCCATTATTGAAGAACCTATTGAGTTATCATCTATCAGTGTTAACTACAAATATGTAGATCCTAACCTTGAAGCATTACCTAATGCACAAAAGTTGTTGATCCGTATGGGGCCAGACAACACTCGTAAAATCAAAGCTGCAGTCAAAAAGTTACAGCAAAGCTTTCCTAATCAATAAGCTTTTGTCTTAAAAATACAACACTGGCTTAATTAGATAACTAGGTTATTAACCATTAGCGCGACGTTCACCGTCGCGCTTTTTTATTGAAGCGTTACTTTGGTCAATTAACTTTCTGCTAGTAGCCTTTTTCGTCTACACGACTTCTTATCTACATTAACTTGGGTGTACAATCGACAACGTTAACGAACCGTCTTTATTTAGGTGATTATTGTTAACAATTAGATAAGGATAGCTCGGCAGTTATAGAGGGAATGTGGTGCATTTAGTATTTGATCTTTTATCATGGGGCGCATGGTCGCCGAACTTCCAAACTACTGAAAGTTGGCAGCAATGGCAACAGCCTAATGGCAACTTGCCGCCCAAGCCTGACTCACCTGCATTGGCTCACATTCCAGCCATGCAACGTCGTCGTTTTAGCCGTTTAACTAAAATGATGCTAACCGCAGCACACCAATGCCAACCGGACAATAATTGCCGGAGTATTTTCTCATCTCGACATGGCGAACTCACTAGAACATTGGGTTTACTGAACGACATTACTCTGCAACAAGCTTTATCTCCTATGGCTTTCAGCCAATCAGTGCACAATACTGCCAGCGGTATTTTTGGTATTGTGAATAACAACACTACGGCTTCTACATCGATTGCAGCAGGAGAACAAACTCTGACTCAAGCGCTCATTGAAGCCTATGCTCAGTTAGCGCAATCTCCACAGCCGGTATTAGTCATCTTTGGGGACGATCCTGTGCCACCGGTGTACAGCGAATTTACTCACGAAGTCGAACTCCCTCTGGCATTAGGTTTGTACCTTGCACCACTGAATCACCTTAACCATAAAGCTCACAAACAGACGACTCTTAGTGTGTCTGATATCCCCCTTGCTCTGGACAACCCTCAAAGCCAAAAAAATATTAGTTTGAGCGAGTTAATTCATCATATTACCAGCGAAAAAAATATCCAGGGTAAATTATGCCACTGGTATTGGTCACTTGAACATCATGACTAATCAACAAAAAATGCACCATACAGATCCGATTGAGCAAACAAAAACACTGGCACCGAAACTGAACGGATTACCATATGTCCCTCGCTGGTTCGCGGGGGTGGGTTGTTATATTGCGTTTGGTTTAGGTGGCTTGCTGTGCTCATTAACTATTTTGCCCATATTACAAATGTGGCCTACCAAGCCACATTTGCGCGTTGCACGAGTACAACGTTTAGTCAGCAGGATGTTTAGAGTCTTTGTCGCCATGCTTAGTTTTGCTGGGGTAATCTCAGTTAAGACTAAAAATATTGAATTGTTGCAACACGCCAAAGGCCAAATTGTTATCGCCAATCACCCCACATTAGTCGATGTGGTGGTACTGATTAGCCTTATGCCTAATGCCGGTTGTATTGTAAAACAAGGTTTATGGCGCAATCCATTTTTTCGCGGCGTGCTAGCCAGTGCAGGCTATATTCCCAACCGCGGTGCCGATTTATTGCTGCATGATTGCTTACAAGTGTTGAAAAATGATACTAATTTAATTATTTTCCCTGAAGGTACTAGAACACTAACAGGTAATATCGTTAACTCTTTTGCTCGCGGCGCCGCCAATATTGCATTGCGCACCCAAACAGATATTTTACCTGTGGTATTACGGACCGATGTAGCAGGATTAACCAAGCAACAACCTTGGTACCAAATTCCGCGGCAAACCATCAATATGTCAGTAGAAATTGGCACAAGCATGTCATACCTGCTGTATGATGCTAAACAGGGTAATGAAGCCAAAATGGCTCGACAGCTGACGCGCGACTTGCAGCAGTTTTACATTGAGACACTTAAACAGCCTATCAAATCATATTGATAGCCATACTGATAAGAAAGACAAATAATGAACTTACACAACCAAATAAAACAACTGATCATTGATTGCTTAGATCTAGAAGATGTCACTGTCGATGATATCGAAACTGATGCGGCCTTATTTGGTGACGGTCTAGGATTAGACTCGATCGATGCGCTTGAATTAGGCTTGGCAATTAAGAAAGAATTTGATGTCAAAATTGAAGCCAACTCCGACGCGACTAAAGCACACTTTTTCAGTGTTGCTAGCTTAGCTAGCTTTATCGAATCTCAACGTGTTTAGGAGCTAGCATGCAAAATCGTGAACAAATTCTCGAAATGCTTAGCGCTATTTTAGTTGAAGATTTTGAAATAGATGCCACAGATATCACCCTAGAAGCCACTTTGTATGAAGATCTGGATTTAGACAGTATTGATGCGGTTGATTTAGTGATTAAACTACAACAGCAAACGGGTAAAAAAATTCAACCTGAAGCCTTTAAAACCGTGCGCACAGTTGATGATGTCGTCAATGCCATTGAAGGGTTAATTAAAAGCTAATGCGGTTAACTCTGCAAATAATCACGACCTTGGTCATTGTTGCTTATCCTTTTGCGGTGTACTTTGGATTGCAGTATTTACCACCTGGTACCCTTGCTTTGTTGCTGTGTTTGTTGCTAGTAGCGCGGTTTATTGTCACTAAGCAGCAAGTAAAAAGCATGACACTGCCGATATTGATTGGCATAGGCTTAACTGCAGCCAGTTTTATTGCTCAGCGTCATGATTGGTTATTGTACTATCCAGTGGTGATAAACCTAAGCATGTTGGGGTTATTCAGTTATTCATTGATTAATGGCCCCAGTATGATTGAGCGTTTAGCACGCTTAAAAGAGCCTGATTTACCAGACTCTGCTATTCCTTACTTGCAATCCATTACTACACTTTGGTGTGGATTATTTATTATTAATGGTGTTGTGGCTGCCTATACGGCCATCGCAACAAGCATTGAAATATGGACGCTTTACAACGGACTGATCGCATACCTGCTTATGGGCTTGCTACTCAGTGGTGAATGGATTTATCGACGGTTTTGGTTGAAAAAACATGAATAAGCTTTTACTTAATTGGTTATCTACAGGGCCTGCCTCGCAGCAGCTAATCAGCTTTGACCATCATGACATCATGACGGGATCATTGTTTTGCGCGCAAGTGGCCCATCTGCATGCTCAACTCAGCCAAAGTACGGCTAAGCGTTGGTTACTTGCGGCCAAGCACAGTGACTTATTTGCTGCAGGCTTATGTGCGGCCTTGTTGGCTGGTAAACAAGTGATATTACCTGCCAATACCCAAGGTGGCACCTTGAGTCAACTCAACCATGAATTTGATGCCATTATTGCCGACAAGCCCTTATGTGAAGTTCGTGAGTATATTGCGCTCAAAAAAGAACTTAGTTTACCCGCAGTACCTTGGCCTAAAGCAGAAGTATTAGGCGAATTAATCTTATTCACCTCTGGCAGCAGCGGTCAGCCTAAAGCGGTCAAAAAAACCTTGCAACAGTTGGATGCTGAAGTCAGTATTCTGGAACAAACCTTTGCCGAACATTTACCTCATTGTTCGGTAGTCTCAACGGTTTCGCATCAGCACATCTATGGTTTATTGTTTAAAATTTTATGGCCTTTGGCCGCGAGCCGAGCATTCTTAAGCGAGCAAATAGACTACCCAGAAACCTTAAGCTATTACTTGGCCATCATGCCAAATTTGTGCTTGATCAGTAGCCCTGCTCAATTGACACGCTTACCTGATGCACTTGAAAATCAAAGACAACAACGTATTCCCAGCCTAATTTTTAGTTCGGGTGGCCCGTTAAGTTTCGATGCTGCCCAGGCTGTTAAGCAATGTTTTAATCAATTGCCCATCGAAATCTTTGGCAGTACTGAAACCGGCGGTATTGCCTATCGCCGCCAGCTGCAATCACTGCAACCATGGCAAGCCTTTACCCAAGTCAATATTGATATTGCGCCACAAGACGGGGCACTAATGTTGCAGTCAGTCTATTTAGACGACCCAACGCAATGGTTAAGATGCGATGATAAAATTGAACTGCTAGCTGATGGCCAGTTCCGTTTATTACATCGCCTTGATCGCATTGTAAAAATTGAAGAAAAGCGCTTGTCGTTAGCGCAAGTGGAGCATTTGCTGCAAACTCATCCTTTTGTCAGCGAAGCGGCCGTCACAGTTTTAGAACAACCGCGCACCATGCTAGGTGCAGCAATCTGCTTAAGTGAATTAGGCTTGAAAACACTAAAAGATGAAGGCAAATTAGCCGTTAATAATGCCTTAAAAAGTCATTTATTAAGCCAGTTTGAGCGTATCACTTTACCGAGACGTTGGCGTTACCCTGTAAACTTGCCGCTCAACTCCCAAGGCAAGCGTATCCAATCAGAAATAGTAGCCTTGTTTAGTCATGATTAAGTCGCAATTACCTCACATTGTTAGCCATGAAGGCGATAATAACCTCTACCATTGGCGCTTATTTATTAGTGCAGATTTAGCCTCTTTTACTGGCCATTTTCCTCAGCAGGCAGTGTTGCCTGGGGTCACTCAATTAGATTGGGCGGTAAAATTAGGTTGCGAAGCATTTGGCTATTCAACCGCGGTTGCCACCTTAGAAGTGCTAAAATTTCAACAACTCATATTGCCCGACACCTATGTTGATTTAGTTATTGAGCACCAAGCCCATAAGTCGAAACTGATTTTCAGTTATCGCGATGGCGACAAACGCTTTGCTTCTGGGCGTATCGCCCTTAAAGCGGCGCCAGTGCCTAGCGAGAGTCACTCATGAAGCTTGCGTTAGTTATTCCTAACTATAATCACCATGTCGCTATTGAAAAAACCCTCACCGAGTTGGCAAGGTTCAATCTGCAATGTTATTTAGTCGATGATGGCAGCGACGAACAAACCCGATATATTCTGCAAGCGTTAGCGGAAAAGTTTACCTGGGTTACGCTAATTCAACATCCTTATAATCGTGGTAAAGGTGCCGCTGTAATGAGCGGTTTACGCCAAGCTTACCGCGATGGTTTTAGCCATGCTTTGCAAGTTGATGCCGATGGTCAGCATAATTTAGCCGATATTCCGCTAATGATCACAACGAGCGAACAACATCCGCAAGCCTTAGTTTCTGGCCAACCTATTTATGATGAGTCGGTACCTAAAGGGCGTTTATACGGCCGTTATATCACCCATTTTTGGGTGTGGGTTGAAACCTTAAGTTTTGATATTCAAGATTCTATGTGTGGCTTTCGAGTTTATCCACTCGCGGCAACTGAGCAATTATTTAGCCAGCAAGCGCTGGGTGAACGAATGGACTTTGATATTGAAATCATGGTCAAGCTGCATTGGCAAGGTACTCCCATTGTTCAGCTGCCAACCAAGGTAATCTACCCTGAAGATGGCATCAGTCACTTCCAAGGCGTGCAAGATAATGTGCGAATTAGCTGGATGCACACCAAGTTATTTTTTGGCATGTTAGCTCGCCTACCGCATATTATTAGCAAACAAATTGCACCGCAAAAAGACCCTACACCAGACCAGGCTCAATCACAAAAACATTGGTCGACAATGACAGAGCGTGGTAGTTTTTGGGGCATCAAACTATTAGCCGAATGCTATCGTCTTGGCGGGCATTGGCTGTGCCGAGCGGTTATGTATCCGGTGATTTGTTATTTTTTCCTAACAGGCTCAACGGCTCGACATGCATCATTAGACTTTTTACGTCGAGTTCAACAGCTGCAACCTCATCACCCTAACCTCAGTCGCGACATTAATTGGCGCGATAGCCTTAAACATTTTTTTGCCTTTGGCAATGCGGCCCTCGATAGAATTGATGCCTGGTGCGACCGAATTAACCTCGACCAAGTCGACTTTGACGACCGAAAAATACTCGCCGCCCAAGCGGATACGGGCCGAGGCGCTGTATTGATTGTGTCGCATTTAGGTAATATGGAACTGTGCCGCGCTATCTCTGTCCACCAGCACAAAGTAAAAGTGAATGTCATGGTGCTAACCCAGCACGCTGAAAATTTTAATAAGGTACTGCAGCAGCTTAATCCACAAAGCAGCCTTAATTTAATCCATGTTAACGAGCTCGACCCCAGCACCGCTATGTTGCTGCAACAAAAAATAGACCAAGGTGAAATTGTGGTCATTGCTGCAGACCGTACCTCCTCGAGCAGCCAAGGTCGCGTGACCTATTTACCGTTTTTAGGCCAAGATGCAGCGTTTCCACAAGGACCATTTATTTTAGCCAGCTTACTCGACTGCCCGGTTTACACCTTATTTTGTATTCGTCAGCATGGCCGTTATAAAGTATATGTTGAGCATCTAAGCGACAGTTTAAAAGGTCCTCGAGCAGGCCGAATTGAACGCTTAACCGATGCAATGAGCCAATATAGCCAACGCTTAGCGCACTTTGCCCAGCAAGCTCCAATGCAATGGTTTAACTTTTTCGATTTTTGGCGCAAAGACGAGCTGGTATCACGTAATACTCAGCATACTCAAGCAAGCACTACCCATTTACCTAGTCAGGACAGATAATCAATGAGCCACACATCTTCACCGTCATCAACCGCCGATAGCACAGTGTATTTAGGCCAAAGCTACCTTAGTCTTGAGCAAATAGTGGCCGTTGCCAAAGGCGCTACGGTCAAGCTGACAGATACGGCAGACTATGTTGAATATATTCAAAAAGGCGCGCGTTTTATTGACAGCTTGTTACATGAAGAAGGCGTGGTATATGGCGTTACCACCGGTTATGGCGACTCGTGCACTGTGAATGTCAGCTTAGACTTAGTGCATGAATTACCACTGCATCTAACCCGTTTCCATGGTTGTGGATTAGGCGATGTATTTAGCCCAATGCAAGCCCGCGCGATTATGGCTTGTCGCTTAAACTCATTGGCTGTGGGCAAGTCAGGCGTGAGTTATTTACTGCTACAACGCATTGAATGGCTATTAAACAATGATATTACGCCAGTGATCCCCCAAGAAGGTTCGGTCGGCGCCAGCGGGGATTTAACTCCATTATCTTATCTTGCTGCCGTTTTAGTGGGCGAACGTGAAGTGATCTACCAAGGTCAACGCCAGGCAGCTAAAGACGTTTATCTTAAGTTCGGGATGATGCCATTAACCTTACGCCCTAAAGAAGGCCTAGCCTTAATGAATGGTACTGCGGTAATGACCGCGCTGGCGTGTTTAGCATTTGATCGATCGCAATATTTAACCCGCTTATCAAGCCGCATTACAGCCATGGCGTCGTTAACACTTAAAGGCAACGCAAATCATTTTGATGAGATTTTATTTGCCGCCAAGCCACACCCTGGCCAAAACCAAATTGCCAGTTGGATCCGTACAGACTTAAATCATCATGTGCATCCACGAAATTCTGACCGCTTGCAAGACCGCTATTCCATTCGGTGTGCGCCGCACATTATTGGGGTACTGCAAGATGCTTTGCCCTTTATGCGTCAGTTTATTGAAACCGAACTTAACAGCGCTAACGATAATCCGATTGTCGATGCTGAAGGTGAACATGTTCTCCATGGCGGTCACTTTTACGGTGGCCATATTGCCTTTGCCATGGATGCGATGAAAAATGCGGTAGCCAATATTGCTGACCTAATCGATCGCCAAATGGCCTTAGTGATGGACCCTAAATTTAACAATGGTTTACCGGCTAACTTATCTGCTGCACAAGGCGAGCGCCGCGCAATTAATCATGGTTTTAAAGCGGTACAAATTGGCGTATCAGCATGGACTGCTGAAGCATTAAAAAACACCATGCCAGCCAGCGTGTTTTCACGCTCAACTGAATGCCATAACCAGGACAAAGTCAGTATGGGCACTATCGCTGCACGTGATTGTATGCGGATTTTACAGCTTACAGAGCAAGTCGCTGCCGCAGCATTACTCGCCATGAGCCAAGGTATCCAGCTGCGTATCATCCAGCAAGAACTTGATGCCAGTTCGTTAACCCCGTCACTGGCAACAACCTTAGCCCAAGTCAGCGAAGATTTTGAACTGCTTACCGAAGACCGTCCTTTAGAAGCGGTATTGCGCCAAACTGTCGAAAAGATTCAATTGGGTCTATGGGAGGTGTGCTAAATGAAAGGTTTATTAATCACCGAAATGGACATGGTCATCCCGTTTCACGATGTCGATTCTATGGGCATCACTTGGCATGGCAATTATTTACGCTACTTTGAAGTAGTGCGCTGTTTGTTGCTGGATAAACTCGGTTATAACTATCGCACTATGCAAGAGTCGGGTTACGCATGGCCGATTGTCGATCTGCAAGTAAAGTATGTTAAAAGCAGTACTTTTGATCAAAAAATCAAAGTGATTGCCGCCATTGTTGAATGGGAAAACCGCTTACGGATTAACTACCAAATTGTCGATGCCAATACTAATGCGCGGATCACTAAAGGCTATACCATTCAGGCTGCGGTAGAGATTGCCACCCAAGAATTATGCTTTATTACTCCTGAAGTATTTCAGCAAAAAATGCGGCCATTACTTGATGCGAGCCAAGCATAATGAACACTCGCACAGCAATGTTGATTAGGGCCAGTTGGATGGTAATGTGCCTCTGCTTGCCTATAGGCAGTACCTCAGCCAATGAACTGCCACCAGCAAGCAACAAGCAAACATCGACTCAAGAGCTGGCACTATCACCAGCTCACGCACAGACTGAAGCGCTAACCAAAGAGCAATTAGCTAATATTGAGACATTGTATCGCCAACCAGCCGAAGCAGAAGCTCTTGGTACTTTATCGCAGCAATTAAATTTGCAACTTGATACACGAGGGCAGTTTATTCAACTGCGCCACTTACAGGTGCTTAAAAAGCCCTTGCTCAGCCAGGGACAATTTATTTTTAGCCCGGCGCAAGGGTTAGTATGGCAACAGCAACGGCCGTTCAACACCTTGATGGTGCTAAAAGATCAGCAGTTAATCCAACAAAACAGCCAGGGCAAGGTGCAGCAACTTAATGCTGCGGCCAGTGGCAGCCCTATAGCGCAGCAATTACCCCGGTTATTACAAGCGATTATGGCCGGCGATATTGATGGCTTAAGTGCGGATTTCAACTTATTTATGCCAGCAACCCAACAAGCTGGCGCGCCATGGCAACTCGGCCTTCAAGCAAAAGATCCACAAGTACAAGCATCCATAGGCAATATCACTCTCAGTGGCGACAGCCAACTACGCTCATTAATGATGACTAGCAGCCAGGCTGATAATAGCGATTATACCCAAATTCAATTTATTGATGTTCAGCAAGGGCCACTAAGCGCAAGCGAACTCGCGCTTTTTAATATTAGCAACGAGTCTGCTCAATAATGACTCAGTTATCGTTTGCTGCAGTGTTATCTCCTATTGGCCGTTTTGCCTTATGGGTCATATTACTGCTGGCAATGTTAGTTACAGGCTTAGTGCAATGGCAACAAGGCGCACATATACAAACTGACATTTTGGCGATGTTGCCACACTTACACCAAGATAAGCTCACCGAAAGCGCATTAAATCAGGTAGAGCAGCAACTCGCTAACCAGGTGTATATTGCCGTCATTGCCAACAATGAAAGCCAGGCCATCAGCGCTGCCAAGCAACTAATAGACTCGCTCAATCAACCCGCTCATGCACCTTTTACCGCCATTCGCAGTGGTGCTGATGATCATCTACAAGATTTGGCTAAAGTCTATTTCGAACATCGCTTTGGCTTACTTACAGCAGAGCAAGCACGCGCCATTGAAACGGGCAATTGGCATCAATTGCTTAGTGCAGCCCAAAGCCAACTTTATAGTGCATTTGGTTTTGCCAACAGCCAGCTGCTTAGCAAGGATCCATTATTACTGTTCCCCGCTAATTTGTTGGCATTATCACCCAATAGTGCCCTGCGGAGTCAGCAAGGCATTTTACTCACCGATACCTCAGACGGCGTCGCCGCAATAGTGATGGCCAAAGGTCGTGATAGTGCTTTTAGTCCAACCGCTCAACAACAGCAAATCCAAGCATTAACGTCGGCATTTAGCCACATTAACCAGCAATATCCTCAGGTAAGCTTTCTCAAGGCTGGAGCACTATTTCATGCCATTGCCGCCACCGAGTCAGCCAAACAAGAAATTAGCCGCATAGGCTTAATTTCCATGTTGGGGATTATCTTATTGGTCTGGTTGGCCTTTCGGTCGATTATGCCGTTATTTGCCGCATTACTGACCTTAACCAGCGGCGTAGTATTTGCGTTCGTCGCCACCTTAAGTATTTTTGGCCAGCTGCACTTACTCACTTTAGTGTTTGGCACCAGCTTAATTGGTGTGGCGATTGATTACAGCTTTCACTTTTACTGCGAAAAACAAGCTCACCCCAATGACAATGCTAGTGATACCTTAAGACGTATTTTTCCGGCGCTCACTCTCGCCCTTGCGACCAGTGCGGCCGCCTTTATCGCCATTGGGTTTACCCCATTCCCGGGAATGCAGCAAGTGGCGGTATTTTGCGCCGCCGGCTTAATTGGCGCTTACTTAACACTGCTGCTGGTGTTTCCATTATTGGGTAATCATCCACTTAAACCGACCCCAGGATTAACCCTAGCCCAACGTTATCTAACATTATTACAACGCCTTTTTACTGCTACGCAATGGTGGCAAAAAACGACTATAGCAACACTGCTAGTTTGTGTAGTCGCGATATTATTTTGGGGTTTATCAAAAGCGGACTCTGACGATGATATTCGTCAATTACAGCAAAGTCCTGCGGCCATCACCACCGAAGAAAACCAATTAAGGCAACTGCTCAGCGGCGGCACCGACAATCAATTTATTTTAGTCAGCGGCCGCAACGAGCAAGATTTATTGCAAACCTTAGAGCAACTGACACCCGTGCTGGATAAAGCCATTAGCACTGGCGAATTAGATCAAGCCATTAGCCTGAGTCGCTTTATGCCCAGCATTGCTCGTCAACGCCATAATCATCAATTACAGCAACAACTTTATCAACAACACTTAGATGAGATTATTAGCGAGATGGGCCTAGATGACAGCATAAAAGTCAGCCTACTTAAACAACTTAATCAAGCTCAATCACAGTGGCTAACGCCGAAAATGGTACTAATCCAAGCCAATGATGATTTACATTCTTTATGGCTTGGCCCCATTTCAACCACCGAAAAAACCCAGCAATATGGCGCCATTGTATTGTTAGGTGGCATCCACTCATTAAGCTCTCTTAAGCAACGACTGACTGACCATGAGTGGTCTTTAGGTCAGGTAACGTTAATTGATAAAGTCGGCGATATATCGGCTTTAATGGGTCAATACCGCCAATTAACATTAGAGTTGCTTGTGTGGGTATTTGGCTTAGCCAGCCTAGTGTTTAGCATTAAATACGGTATTAAACTGGCGTTAGCCATAGTATCGATACCGGCATTATCGGTACTACTCACCCTTGCATGTTTGGGTCTTGTGGGCTCGAGTATCAGTTTGTTTCACGCCTTAGCGCTTATTTTGGTGCTGGGGATTGGTATCGATTACAGCTTATTTTTTGCCGAGGCCAAACACACTAGTCGCGGAGTCATGATGGCAATATTTATGTCAGCTTGTTCAACGCTATTAGCATTTGGGTTACTGGCGTTGAGTCAAACTCATGCAATTCACTTTTTTGGTCTCACGCTATTATTTGGGATCAGTTTTTCCTTTTTACTCGCGCCATTTATTTCATTTATCACAAGGAAAACACTGTAAATGTTAAGCAGTCAAACACATACAGTCAGCAACATGGACGTTGACGTAGCAATTATTGGCGCCGGTCCTTCAGGCGCCATTGCCGCCAGCTTATTACGTCAACAAGGTCATCATGTTGTGGTGATTGAAAAACAGCATTTTCCGCGTTTTTCTATTGGTGAAAGCTTACTCCCCTGTTGCATGCAATTTATCGAACAAGCTGGCATGCTAGAAGCCGTTAATAAAGCTGGGTTTCAGTTTAAAAATGGCGCCGCATTTAGCCATCAGGGCCGCTATACCACTTTTAATTTTAGCGACAAGTTTACGCCAGGCCCGGGCACTACCTTTCAAGTTCAGCGGGCTGATTTTGATAAACTGTTGGCAGATACGGCAATCGAACAAGGAGTTGAAATCCGTTTTGGCCATCAAGTTGATGCGCTTGACCTTAGCAACAACCCGCGCTTAACCGTAACCAACGAGCAAGGCTTGCAGTATCAAGTTAACGCCAAGTTTGTGCTTGATGCCAGTGGTTTTGGCAGAGTCTTACCGCGATTGTTGAATTTAGAACAACCGTCAAATCTGCCTAGTCGCAGCGCTATTTTCACTCATATTGAAGATAACATCAGCGATCCGAATTTTGATCGAAATAAGATCCTCATCAGCGTTCATCCGCAGCATAAAGATATTTGGTACTGGTTAATCCCTTTTAGCCATAACCGTTGCTCTATTGGGGTGGTGGCTGAACCGCATTTACTTCAACATTTGTCCGGAAGTCTCGAGCAGCAACTGTTAGCTATCATTAACGAAGAGCCCGAGCTACATCGCTTACTGGCTAAAGCTAATATTGTTCAGCCTTGCGCCACATTAAAAGGCTATTCAGCTAACGTCAGCACGTTAGCAACCAACCAGTTTGCTTTACTCGGTAACGCTGGCGAGTTCCTTGACCCAGTTTTTTCATCTGGGGTGACCATTGCAATGCAGTCAGCATCGATGGCGGTGGCATGTTTGAATAAACAACTTAATGGCCAAACCGTTGATTGGGAAAGCCAATACTCAGCGCCATTAATGCAAGGGGTAAATACCTTCAGAACCTACGTTCAAGCTTGGTATGATGGTCGTTTTCAAGATGTGATTTTTTATCAACAATCTAATAGCACCATTAAACAAATGATTTGCTCTATTTTGGCAGGCTATGCCTGGGACATGAATAATCCGTTTGTCAAAGAGTCTGAGCGCCGCCTCAATACCATCGTCGAGTTATGTCGGGAGCCAGATATTGCTTAACCTATTTGAGCATTGTATTAATGTGCTATCACGCCGTGTTGTGGCCCTATTTCTGCTAAGCTTATTAACCGCTTGTAGTCAGCAAATAGCACGGCAAACTTGTGTCCCGCTCACGGGTGAAGCACAATATTGCTTAAGTCCAACCTCGACAGTATTAACTGATGCTCAGCACCAAGACATTAATTTAACTCAAATGGTTAACTTTACCCGTGGCCAAGATAGCCATGAGTTATTAACCCAGCTTGAGCTTAATCCACAGCGGATGACATTAGTGGGACTAGCCCCGTTTGGGCAAGCGTTATTCACCCTAGTGTACGATGGGCAAACCCTGCAAAGTGAGCAGAGTCTATTACTGGGAGGCCAGTTTAAGGCAGAGTATTTAATGGCAATAATGCAGTTAATTTACTGGCCAACAGAGCAAGTTAATCAGCAATTAAGTGGCGGAAAATTAATTGCTAAAACCTGTAATATGGCGCTATGTAAGCAACTTGTCGATGACAATGGCGCGTTAATAACATTAACCTATAACAATATAGATCCTTGGTTAGCCCAAGTGAATATCGACATCGATGCCGCCGATATTCACCTGCAAATTAACCCGATTGAATAATCAATCTTGCACCACAATGAATTAAACCGTGATAAATAGGCCATATAAGCAAACATGAATAGTCGCATTGCAATAACTCACATCGGATTGTGTACACCTCTGGGCAACTCGCCAGAAGAGGTGCTGCCTCGTCTCATTAATGGTGATGTCAGTGCCATGCAATGGCGTGATGATCTATTATTCGATGCGCCAACATTAGTCGGTTGCGTTGATGACAAACGCTTAATCAATATTGCCGATCATTTGAGTCTATTTGCTTGCCGAAATAATCGTTTATTAAACACTGCCGCGCAGCAACTAATCCCCGCGGTGGAACAAGCTAAACATCGTTTTGGCGCAGATCGTATTGGGGTCGTGTTAGGTACTAGCACCTCCGGTATATCTAAAGGCGAAGCCGCATTAAAATATAAGCTTGTACATGGTCATTTTCCTTCGAGCTACCACTACTCGCAACAGGAACTGGGCAGTACCAGTGAGTATTTAAAGCAGTTATTTTTACTGTCTGGCCCTTGTTATACCGTGTCAACAGCCTGTTCATCGAGTGCCAAAGTATTTGCCAGTGCACAGCGATTACTCAATGCCAATTTATGCGATATGGTGATTGTGGGTGGTGTAGACAGCTTATGCCAACTAACCGTTAATGGCTTTGCAGCATTAGAGTCGGTATCTAAAGGCCATTGTAATCCGTTTAGTCGCCATCGTGATGGGATTAACATTGGTGAAGGTGCAGCTTTATTTACCCTAGAACGCGGCCAAAGTGAGGTGATGTTAGCTGGGATAGGCGAGTCTGCCGATGCGCATCATATTTCAGCGCCGCACCCTCAAGGAACAGGCGCGATTGCAGCTATGCAACAAGCGCTAGCAGCGGCAAATATTTCACCGCAACAGATTAATTATGTCAATCTACATGGCACTGCTACCCCTAAAAATGATGCCATGGAGTCTCGGGCAATCAACGCGGTATTTAGCCATACCTCGCCGCCATGCAGTTCAACTAAACCACTTACCGGTCATACTTTGGGCGCCGCTGGAGCAATTGAAGCGGCCTTTTGCTATTTGTTATTAAGTCCGCTTAATCATAATCAACGCCTACCACCTCATGTATGGGATGGTCAGTTTGATGATAACGACCCAAAAATCTCATTGGTCAATGGCAACTGCAATACTGGCCAGAGTCAGCTCAATTTTATTATGAGTAATTCATTTGCCTTTGGCGGCAGTAATGCCAGCCTGATTTTTTGTCGCAAGGATGCCTGATTTAATGTCAACACTCACAGCAGATGCCGCCATGCTAGCGCAAGATGTTAGCCATTTTATTCCACACCGCGCGCCCATGATCTTAATTGATAAGCTGTTAGGGCATACACCAGACAGCTTGACCACCGAAACCTATATTAGCTCTAATAGTGCTTATTTTGACTGCCAACTCAATGGTGTACCCAATTACGTTGCCATTGAGTATATGGCCCAAAGCATAGCAGCATTAGCCGGCATAGAAGCACTATTGCACCACGAAGATATACGGGTTGGTTTTTTACTCGGTAGCCGCAAGTTGCACATGCATATCGACACTTTTATCTTAGGTCAGTCTTATCGCACTCAGGTGACTAGGCTGTATCAAGAAGAGTCAGGGTTAGCTGTATTTGATTGCCATATTTATCATCAACATACCTTAGTGGCACAAGCTAATGTCAATGTATTTCAACCCAAAGACACCCAAGCTTATATTGATGAAAGCCAAACCACAGCTAAACATGATCAATAAACCTTTTTATACCCCATTGGAGTTCCTCGAATACATCACGGAGAGACATTTTGAATAATAGAGTATTAGTTACCGGTTCAAGCAGAGGAATAGGCAAGGCTATCGCGATTAAATTAGCCGAAAATGGCTTTAATATTGCACTGCATTTTCACAGTAATCATGTCGCTGCGGCGCAAGTACAAAAAACCTTATTAGATCTTGGGGTGCAAGTAAGTGTATTGCAATTTGATATTGCCGACCGTCAAGCAGTTAAGCTTGCTATTGAAACTGACACTGCTGAACATGGCGCTTATTACGGGGTTATTCTGAATGCGGGTATCAACCGTGATACCGCCTTCCCCGCCATGACCGAACACGAGTGGGATAGCGTGATCCACACTAACCTTGATGGTTTTTATAATGTGATTCATCCAACCATTATGCCGATGGTGCAAGCCCGTAAAGGCGGGCGCATTATTACGCTCGCGTCGGTATCAGGTATTGCAGGTAACCGTGGCCAGGTCAATTACAGCGCCTCAAAAGCGGGGATTATTGGCGCAACTAAAGCGCTGTCTCTTGAGTTAGCTAAGCGCAAAATCACCGTTAATTGTATCGCCCCTGGACTGATTGAAACCGACATGGTCAGCGATATCCCAACTGATATGGTTAACCAAATAGTGCCGATGAAACGCATGGGTAAACCTAGCGAGATAGCGGGCCTAGCTAATTTTTTAATGTCAGATGATGCTGCCTACATTACCCGCCAAGTGATTTCTGTTAACGGAGGCATGATATGAAGCGCGTAGTCGTTACCGGCATGGGTGGCATTTGTGCGTTAGGCCAAGACTGGCAGCAAATTAAAGCCAGCCTCTTAGCCAAACATAACTGCGTAATTAGAATGGACGAATGGGACCGATATCCAGGCTTAAATACTCGTCTAGCTGCGCCAGTAACTGAGTTTGTTACTCCGAAACACTATTCACGAAAAAAAACTCGTTCTATGGGCCGGGTGTCTTTAATGGCCACTAGAGCCAGTGAACTCGCTTTAGAAGATGCGGGGTTATTAGACGCCCCCATTCTTAATTCTGGTCAAGTTGGAGTCGCTTACGGTTCATCAACTGGCAGTACTGATCCCATTATGGGATTTGGCGACATGTTAAAAACCGGCGAAATGTCTGGGTTAACCGCCACTAGCTATATCCGTATGATGGCGCACACCACGGCAGTTAATATTGGGGTATTTTTTGGTTTACAGGGCCGAATCCACACCACCAGCAGTGCATGTACCTCTGCCAGCCAGGGCATAGGTTACGCCTATGAAGCCATTAAATACGGTATGCAAACCATTATGTTAGCTGGCGGTGCTGAAGAGCTTTGCCCTACTGAAGCCGTGGTTTTTGATACTTTGTTTGCCACTAGCACCCAAAATGATACTCCAGAATTAACGCCGCGCCCTTTTGACAGCCAACGTGACGGTTTGGTTATTGGAGAAGGTGCTTGCACACTAATATTGGAAGAGCTTGAACATGCTCAAGCCCGTGGCGCCAAAATTTATGCTGAACTGGTTGGTTTTGGTACTAACTCAGATGGCCAACATGTGACTCAACCGAATGCTAACACCATGGAAGTGGCGATTCGTTTGGCCTTAACGGATGCACAACTAACCCCACAAGACATTGGTTATGTTAGCGCCCATGGCACCGCGACAGATCGTGGCGATATTGCCGAAACAGCCGCGACTTATGCTGTATTTGGTGAAAACACACCGATTTCATCACTTAAAAGTTATACCGGTCATACCTTGGGTGCTTGTGGCTCATTAGAAGCATGGACCAGTATTGAAATGATGAATGAGGGTTGGTTTGCGCCAACATTGAACTTAACTGAAATTGATCCAAAATGTGCAGAGCTCGATTACATTAAAGGCAATATTCGTCATATCGACACCCACTACATCATGAGTAATAATTTTGCCTTTGGCGGCATTAATACTTCATTGATTTTTAAACGCTGGCGCTCATAATTCATAACAACAAAACCTGTAACGCCTACTCGCTGTAAACTCAATGTCAAACAGTTAATTCAATTTAAATAACACAACAGGCGAAAGTAATGCATTCGCCTGTTTTACTACGAATTACACTTTATAAGCTGCTGCTTTGGCTTGATAATCTTCGGTAATACGTTTCATCTCTACTGCTCCGCTGGCCAATTTTTTCACCTGTTCTGATAATAGCACCACCGCTTTAGCATTATCTAAAATCTCCGCACCAATTTGAGTCAACCTACCGGCTTGTTCTTGGGTGCCATTGGCCACATTGTGACTCAAGGTCGCTACTTGACCAATCTGGCCAGAACGTTGATCTAACCCTTGAGCAATGCTATTTGTATGCTGTACGTTTTGAGATGTACGCTGCTTACCTTGATCCATAGACTCAACGGTTTTTAACATACTCACATTCAAACGACTGAGCACTTTTTCAATGCCATCTGTCGATTGGCTGGTGCGTTTTGCTAAGGTGCGTACTTCATCTGCCACTACAGCAAAACCTCGGCCACTTTCACCGGCTCTCGCGGCTTCAATCGCTGCATTCAATGCTAATAAATTAGTTTGATCAGAAATACTGCGAATAGCCTGCAATAAAGTCGTGATAGAGGTGACATCTTGAGTTAAATCAGTCATCGACTCGGTTACTTCGGTCATATTAGTTTCTAGTGCTTGCATATCTTTCATGATATTTAACGCGCTTTGGCGATCACCAATACTTGAGGTTGCCCCCTCTCTTGCTTGATCAGCAGAAACTTGGCTGTCATGTGCCATTTGCTGAAAACTATCGATCACATGTTGAGTCGATTCAGCAATGATCCCCGCCTGAGTATTTTGCTGTTGAACGCCCTGCTGGGCTTGCTCACTCAAGCTCATCAAGTTATCTGAAGTACTGCCCATCTTCACTGCTATATCGCGATAGTCATTAAACAATTGCGACAACTCTTCAAGCATCAAATTAAACGAAATCTCAGCCGGAGTGTCAGCTGAAGGCAAGCGTATTGATAAATCTTTATCAGCCGATATCTGCTCAATGGCACCCGCAATGCGTTGATTGGCAATAGCATCGGTACGCATAAATAAAGCAATACGGATAAGAATAAAGGTTTCTGCGGCAGCAAATAATGCATGGATAAGCATGATGCTCCAGTTGCACTCACCGGCAAATATCATTACAGGAGTATCGAATAAGCTAATACCTTGCAGCTGAATATATGTCAGGCCAACATGGTGCACAGCAACGGTAAGCAAAGAGGCTAGTAACGGTTGCCAGCGTAGGTAAATTAAAAAGACTCCCATAGAAGCAAAAATATGAAAGTGCATTTCAATCATGCCCATTTGGCTTTGGATTAATAATGCCGATACGGTCATCATGATCACCGCACCCACAATCCCAAATAACTCAGAGCCCTTCAACAAGCTATAGCTAAGCTGCACTATAACTAAAATAGCTATCGCCGAAAAAGTACTAAAGGTCAGCATTTTTGCGCCAAAAAAACCACTGATAAATAGCAGCGGTGCTTGTAACATTAAAATTTTATATATGTATGAATCGTGTTTTTTTAACAGTTCTATTGTGTATTTATCATTCATAAATATGCCTAGATTTCAGAGTAAATAATTTGCTTAAGTTCAAGCAACATTTTTTGAGTTGAGAGCTGCTGTGCGGTATAGATCCGCTCAACGGCCCCATTAGGTGACAATAAAAACAGCTTACCTACATGATTAATACTGGTGAGTTCAAGATTGATATTTTCAGACAAACGCCTGTCCAATAGCTGTAAAGCATCATCAGACAATGATGCACTCACAAAACTCGGTGAGCGATCATCTATTAAGCTTTTTCGCACTGCTAGGGTGTCATTATTAGGGTCAATCGTCACAAACATAAATTGCACCTCAGCTTCTGTTAATAAAGCATCCTGCTGTATGTGTTGCTCCAATTGCATCATTTGTTGGATCCGTATCGGGCAAATTTCAGAGCACGATAAAAACCCCATAAATAAATAAGTATATCCCGCAGAAGAAGCGGGAAATTGGTGAGTGTGCAGATCAACGCCTTGCCAACTAAAACGCAGCTGTTCACTGCCATGAGTGCTAATGCCATAAGCTTGTTCATCTGCAGACCATTGGCTAACCACCATAAGTATCGGCACCAAGCCTAAGGTGATACAAATCAGCACCATTGCAATAACTACTTTTTTTATATGCATAGATTCATACCAATAGACATAAACTAATTATAGTCACAATTTATCTATAGTGGCCATCTCGCGACATAAAAATAAATCGATAAGCTATACCAATCCGCATTAGAATTTGTTCCTTTAGCGAAAATTATCAGTGCGGTATTCGAGTCAGCCTTTTGAAGACATAGTCGTTCTCGGCAACTGCTCCTGCGTTGCTCTACCTCCTGCATCCATGCAGTCGTACGTTAAGAAAGGCTAACAAAGAAGACCACGCTGATAAGTTCGCCCTTCGGCGCAGTGTCACAACCCCCATTACTGCTTCAAATAACCTTGTTGTAGAAGACTACACCTACAGTCATTTTCATTGTACTGGGCCTAGGGCCTGTTGATCTTTGCTGGTTGAATTTTGTTCGAGTTAAAAACGTTTTAATCGAGGCGAATGGATTGATGCCTAGTCATCTAAGCAAAATGCATTCAACAAAGAGTAAAACGTTTTTAGCCGAACCCTTCGGGCAGCGTTTGTTGGCCATTTTTACTGTGTTATCGACTTTTTATGTAGAATAACTACACCTCAAAGTCTCTGCCTTGTACAAATGGCCAACAATTCGCTGCAAAAATAACCTTGAAAGATCAACAGGCCCTAGTGACGCAGCCTAAAATAGATCATATTCTAATAAGGATTGGTATTACACAACTCAATAGCTGCAATAGTACGCAGTAAAGTCAGTATTGGATTCATTAGATAAGTAAATTAATCGATTTTAACAGAAGTATTGATTTCAAAGATGGGGAAGGTCAATCACAAAAGTATCAAGTAAAAAGTCGCTAAGTTGACATAATCAGCATAAAAAAACGCCTAAACCGATATCAGATTTAGGCGCTCTTCATACTAAAAGCTCGGTTAACTTAAAGCGTAATAGCATCAAGCGCTTTTTTAGCTTGGCTAATGCCCGCTTCAGCAGCATCTGGGCCCATATTTAATGATTCTGCGTAAACCGTTTCAACTTGAGTAATTCCAATAAAACTAAGCACTGTGGTTAAATAAGGTACCACATGATCTGTCGTTCCGCCCTTGTGAGCTCCACCGCGTGTAGTAACAATAATCGCACGTTTACCTTCAATTAACCCCACTGGTCCTGTGTCGGTATAGGTAAACGTTACGCCTGCTCGGGCAATAAGATCAATCCAACTTTTTAAGGTCGTTGGAATAGTAAAATTATACATCGGCGCTGCAATAACAATGGTGTCATGGGCTTTGATTTCGGCAACTAACTCATCCGATAAAGCCACCGCAGCTAATTGACGTTCTGAAAGGTTGTCACCACCACGAAGACCGGAAGCAAGCTCACCATCTAACATTGGAAGCGTCTGACTGCCTAAATCACGCACAGTGATCTGCGCACCTTTATCGCTCCATTGCTGGGTGACATAATCAACTAATGCTGAAGATTGTGAATAACTGCCCAAAATACTTGATTTTAAAATTAATACTTTTGCCATTGTTATATTTACCCCTATGTTTGTTGGGTCATATGGCTATGCGCCTGACCAATTGAGTAATTATATTAGTCTATAAAAAAGAAAAAAAGCGCAATAAATCCGCAATTACGTTCGATAAAATCGAAACATATTAGCTTAATCTAGGCTGGATGATTTTGGCGGCAAAGACACAAATTGGCCAGTAAACGTAGCGCACATGATCTCATCGCAATATAACGCCACTTCGAGGGTCATTTTAACTCGGTGGCCATGATTTAATGGGGTTAAATCAGTATAAGGCCAAATAACTTTGGCATAAGGTTGTTTCGTTACCGGCTTTAAATATCTTACCTTAGCATCAGCTAATACAATATCACCGTGTGCTTGTGACAATTGTTGCTGCAACCACACCATTCCCCAGCCTGTTAGGGTCATTAAGGTATAAATGCTGCCAGCAAACATGGTGTGATGTAAATTAATATTGGGCTCAATTGGCGCAGTCACCTTTAAGCTATCACCATTAAACAGCAACGGGGTAATGCCCATAAATTTACTTACCGGAATAGTATTGTGCCAAGTTTCGCACAAAGTCTGTAGTAAGGCTGCCACCTTGGCATTTGATTGCGCTTCAGTAAATGAAATATCGAGCATAACGGCATCCCTCCGACGATGACTAGTTAACCTAATTTGTTGATAGTGTTACACCTGCAGATTAAAGGTCACAGGGCCATCATTAATCAACTCGACCTGCATATCTGCACCAAATTGCCCGGTCTCAGTAACAACCCCTTGTTGCCGGCAATACTCCACAAAAGCTAAATAAAGACTGTCGGCTTGTGCAGGTGTTGCTGCACGGGAAAAGCTGGGCCTTAAGCCTTTACCGGTATCTGCCGCTAAGGTAAATTGTGACACCACTAATAATTTACCCCCCACTTGAGCTAGATTAAGATTCATTTTGCCATTCTCATCACTAAACACTCGATAGTTAATGACTTTCGTGGCTAATTTAACCATTTTTTCAATATTATCTTCGCGCTCAACACCTAATAATACTAACAAGCCTTGGTCAATTTTGCCGACTATCGCACTGTCTACCGAGACTGATGCACGTTTTACGCGTTGAATTAATGCAATCATAACAATCCTAAAAATATTCTATTTAATAAAAAATAGATTATGTTATATAACATGATGTTAACTAAAAAATATTAACAAATTATTATTAAATGAAACTGTATATTAGCTCAATTCTGATGTCGTATTATACAAACGCTGAATCGCTTGTGTGACGGCTTGAAAAACTCGCTGATCAGCTAAAGCATGATAACCCGCACTAACATGTTGATACTCTAAAGACTGATGACCACAATTCTCAGTAAAAGCCGTTAATATATGTTCAGGACAAACCCAATCATGTTCGCCTTGAATTAATACGGTACTGGCTTTAATATCGCCACCAAGTGCCTTAAATTGGCTATACACATCAAAAAAATGCTGTTGCACATAGTGATGTCCTATTTGCACGCAACTTAACGCTTGAGCGACCTCACCCATAAACTGGCTTGGCTGTGCTAATGCACATTCCCACATCAACCATTGGTGAACAGCATTTTCAACCACTTGTGGATCGTGATGGTTTAAAGCATGTTGGTAAGCACACATAAGATGGTCAATAGCAATCGTTGCAGTGGAGCCTTGATGAGTATCGGCTTGTGACAAAACCGTTTTACTTCCAGCATAAATAACAGGCTCATTAACATCGATAAATCGTGCATATTGAGCGTTAAAAAACTGACTTACACCATTAGGGCCGTATAGCCAATTGATACCAATTTTAGAGGGAATAAACATCCCCCATAAAACTTGTGCGCGAACCCGGCTTGGGTATAAACCGCTATACAACCAGGCTAATGTAGCGCCAAATGAGCCTCCCGCTAAATACCATTTTTCAACGCCAAAGACACACCTTAACGTCTCAATATCAGCGACTAAATCCATCACGGTATTATTCAATAGGCACCCAGACGGTCGCGATCGCCCAGCACCACGCTGATCAACAAAATAAAGATGAAACGGGGTGCCAACAAACAAGTTAACTTCATTACGGCTACAACCCGCACCTGGGCCACCATGCAAATACAATAATGCCGGGCCCTTTAGGCAACCATATTCGGCAACATGCAATTGATGACCGTTACCTATATCGACAAATTGCTGTTGAATGAAGGGCGGTAACTCAGCCATCAAGATTAATACTTATCGACTGACGAAACAGATTTATTGGATGACTTATCAGCCATCAGAGGATCATGCACATTGTTGACATTCTCATCGTCAATCTCTGCAAATATTTCAGCTTTGAGATCTTCCGCTATGATCGCTAAACTCTCTAAATACTCGGGTAATGCCGCAGTAATCTCTGCTCCGAGCAATACAATAATCCACGATAAATATACCCAAACAAACAAAATGGGAATCACTGCCAGCGCACCGTATATGGCTTCATAACTCGGAAATTGAGTCACGTAAAACGCAAAACCTTTTTTACCAGCTTCAAATAATACCGCGGCAACAATTGCCCCTAATAAAGCATGGGAAAAATGGACCTTCTTGTTTGGCACAACCATGTATAACAGTAATATCGATGCAGCAGAAAATATCAACGGCAAGCGTTCAACAATCCACGGCACTAATCCAGACAACTCAGTGTCTGCCACAACCTCTAATGACACCACATACGAGGTTGCCACCAAACTAGCTCCAATCAGTACAGGACCAAGAGTCAATACCATCCAGTACATTGAAAATGACACCACGTATGAGCGTTTATCGGTAATTCGCCAAATATTATTCAGTGCTTTGTCGATAGCAGAAATCAGCATAATGGCAACGAACACTAACGCAATAATACCGACAAAAGTGCCTTTAGACGCATTGGCGACAAACTCATTAATATGAACTTGAACCGTATTGCCCGCAGCAGGGATAAAATTATTATAAATAAACCCTTCAATGTTGCCTCTAATCCCCTTAAACACCGGAAAAGCCGATAACATCGACATAGTGACGGCTATCATAGGCACCAACGACAGTAGAGTCACATAAGCCAAATGACCTGCGCGGATATTAATTTGGTCTTCTGTGAGCCGTTGTTTTAGGTGGAGTAGGAACTGCCAAATCCCACGAAAAAAAGCCACAATCGGGCTATAATCAAACTTTTTAGGCATAATAATCCTTATTTCATACCACGTTAGTGGAGATAACATTTGTATTAAGTCACTAACTTCGTACAATGTTATAACATATTAGTTATTCAATAATGGAGCAAATTGATGTCACAACAAGGTTCAGCGGGCAATGTGCTCGCGGCTGTCGCAAGTATATTTTTCCCAGGTTTAGGTCAGCTTTTACAAGGACGTATATTAGCGGCTTTGTTATTCTTCTGCATTACTGCCGTATGCTACTTCTTTTTTGTGCTGGTTATTCCAGCCATTATTGGTGGTTTATTCCATTTATGGAGCATCATCGACGCAGCCAAATTTAAATCGGGAAGTTAGTCACATAAGAGCGTTAACCTTAGCGAGGTACCTTTCGCCTCACACAATAAAAGAGACACATTGATGAAAAAATGGATATCACTGGCACTATTAAGTAGCAGTTTACTGTTGAGCGGTTGTCAAAGCGCCTATTATGGTGCAATGGAAAAAGTCGGCTATCACAAACGCGACATTATGGTTGATAGAGTACAAAGCGCTAAAGAGTCGCAACAAGACGCCCAAGAGGAGTTTAGCTCTGCTTTAGCTGAAATGCAGGCATTATTGGCATTTGATGGCGGTGATTTAGAAGATGCCTATGACAAAGCAAAAGATGAATATGAATCGGCTCAGTCAGCAGCAGATGAAGTCACCAATCGTATCGGTAAAGTTGAAGATGTTGCTGATGCATTGTTTGACGAATGGCAAGCTGAAATCGAAGAGATAAGTAAAGCCAGCTTACGCCGCAATAGCACCAAAAAACTAAACGAAACCAAGCGATCTTATAGCTCACTGGTCAAAAGTATGCGTCGTGCAGAAGCTAAAATGCCACCTATTTTAACCGCAATGAAAGACAATATGTTGTATTTAAAACATAACTTAAATGCGCAAGCCATTGGAGCCATCAAAGGCGACTTTGCCAATTTACAAACCGATATCTCCAGCCTGATTAACGAAATGAACAAGTCGATTGCTGAATCGAATAAGTTTATTGAGTCAATGGAACAAGGTTAACCGTTAGTAAAAAGCTCAATTCAATACCCAAAAGCGCGATCTCTGCATTCGTCATCGATGATGAATTAGGTGCTGCTTTTGGGGATTGATGATAAGACTGTTATTCAAGGGTTAATCAATCGGCGATTCATCTACCGGTAGCGCTGTGCGGCTAAAAATTTGCTTTAATACCACAGTGGTTTCAATACTGGCGACAAACTTGAGATTACCGAGTGATTTTTTAATAAAGTGCTCGTAGGACACTAAGTCTTTGGCGACTATTTTTAATATATAATCATAGGCTCCGGTTACCACAGCGCATTCCATCACTTGAGGCAATTGTGCCATGGTCGATTCGAATAATGCTGTCGACTGATCGGTGTGCTCCGTTAAGCGTACCGATGTATACACCACAACATTTAAACCCACTTTAAATGGATCAACTTGGGCACCATAGCCCAAAATCACTTTATCTTGTTCCAGCTTTTTTACTCGTCGTAAACACGGAGTATCTGACATGTTAACCTTATCGGCTAATTCAGAAACAGCCATTCGGCCCTGACGTTGCAATATTTCTAATAGTTTGAGATCTTTTTTATCCATTGAGCAAATCGCTTTTTAGTGAGTGATTAATGATATAAATATCATATTTTTGAGTGAAATCCTCTACAAATCGTACTTAAGCTCAAAAATATCACGCCACTAAACCCAATTATACCTTCGACATTCTTGCTACCAACAAAAATGCCATAAAGTAATCTTCATGGCATTCTTTTAACGGTGAGTGATTCACCGCATTAACAGTCGTCAATGTTGACTTCAACCAGAGGTTGCTCACCCGCAGCTAAAGGCTGTGAATAACGAATCTCACATTTGTTTGTGGCATAATCGGCATTAGGACGAATTCGTAAGCCAGGGCGATCATTTATGTCATATGTTGTGATGTTAAATTCACCACCGTCATTGTTGTCGGCAATGTTAATCAACCTAGCAATACCCGCACTTGTATGACGCGGATATCCATATGCTAAGGTAATGGATTGTCCTTGCACGATGATACTATTACCAAGACCATTACCAGTTGCTATTCCTTTAGTTTCATCACAACTGGTGCTTATCACACAAGCAGAATACACCATGATTTTACCGCTATTAATCGCCGCTGCAACCCCTTGCATAGAACTCGCATAGGCATCGCTTTTTAAATTAATAAATTTAGGCGCAGCTACGACAGCAAGAATACCTAAAATAATAATCACAATAACAAGTTCTATTAACGTAAAACCTGACTGTTTGCACTGCGAAGAATCATTACCCACTGAGTTTGTCATTATTAACTTAAATCCTGTTAACTAAGATAAAAAAGTATTTATAGAACCCACACAATCATAAATACTAGCTTGACCTTACTGGTACTCACGCCTTGATATAATATATTGCCACATCAGTGCGATTAATCAAACCGTCAACAATATCATTAGCCCATGCTAATCATCATTTTGATACTCACTTCATAAAGTGACTTTTTGTCCACAAAAAAACCCCGATAATCACTTATCGGGGTTGGTATTTTATAGTACTAAATCGTCTTAAAACACAAACTCATTATAGGCTATAGTACATCTCAAACTCTAATGGGTGAGTTGTACGTGCAATACGCTCAGCTTCTTCCGTTTTAAGCTTGATATAAGACTGGATAAAGTCTTCGCTAAATACGCCGCCTTTAGTTAAGAACTCATGATCAGCTTGTAAGTTTTCTAATGCGTTTTCTAATGAAGTCGCAACCTGTGGAATTTCAGCAGCTTCTTCAGGAGGCAAGTCATATAGATCTTTGTCCATCGCTTCACCTGGGTGGATCTTGTTTTGAATACCATCAAGACCGGCCATTAATAGCGCAGAAAAACCTAAGTATGGGTTTGCATGTGGATCTGGGAAACGAGCTTCAATACGACGACCTTTAGGGCTCGGTACCACTGGGATACGGATTGATGCAGAACGGTTACGTGCAGAATATGCAAGCATAACTGGCGCTTCAAAATGCGGCACTAAACGCTTGTAAGAGTTGGTGCTTGGGTTAGTGAAAGCGTTCAAAGCACGAGCGTGCTTAATAATACCACCAATGTAGTAAAGCGCCATTTCACTTAAACCAGCATATTTATCACCAGCAAATAAGTTAACACCGTCTTTAGCTAAAGACTGGTGCACGTGCATGCCGCTACCGTTATCACCAACGATTGGTTTTGGCATAAATGTCGCTGTTTTTCCATAAGCATGCGCCATGTTATGAACAACGTATTTTAGAATTTGAATTTCATCAGCTTTTTTAGTCAATGTATTGAAACGAGTTGCGATTTCGTTTTGACCCGCTGTTGCCACTTCGTGGTGATGTGCTTCAACCACTTGACCCATTTCCTCAAGCACTAAACACATTGCCGAACGTAAATCTTGTGACGAGTCAACAGGTGCAACTGGGAAATATCCACCCTTCACCATTGGACGGTGACCAGTGTTGCCATCTGCGTATTCTTTTCCAGAGTTCCATGCTGCTTCTTTTGCATCAATCTTTACAAAACAGCCTGACATATCAGTACCAAAACGGACATCGTCAAATAAGAAGAATTCTGGCTCTGGACCAATCAATACAGTATCAGCAATACCGGTAGAAATTAGGTAAGCTTCAGCTTTTTTTGCAATTGAACGAGGGTCGCGGTCATAACCTGTCATGGTACCAGGCTCTAAAATATCACAACGAATAAGTGCGGTAGTTTCTTCGGTGAAAGGGTCTAATACAAAAGTAGTTGGATCAGGCATTAATACCATGTCTGATTCGTTGATGCCTTTCCAGCCTGCAATTGAAGAACCGTCAAACATTTTACCGTCTTCAAAAAACTCTTCATTTACTTGGTGAGATGGGATAGAAACATGCTGCTCTTTACCTTTAGTGTCGGTAAAGCGTAAGTCTACAAACTTCACTTCTAACTCTACAAGTTGTTTTAAAACTGATTCAACTGACATTCTCAAGCCTCCGGTAGGGTAAAGGGTTGTCCCTTAATATAATCCTGCTATTCGCCAGATGATGCATCTGGAAAACGAATTTTTACATAATTATCAGCTGTAAAGCGATATTCATGCCAGTTCGCTAACTTATTGATTCTATAAAGATGAAAAACTTTTCAAATCTTCAAAATCATCACTTTGCACCATCAGCGTGCATTACTATGTTTCATCATGGTGCAAAAGTCCATAATGGTGCGTCATCTTAATGCTGGTGTTTTAGTCAATGTCACATTTTTGTATTACACCTTTGTTATGCTTACTATATAACCGTTTTATGCTGTTTTTTGACGCTTAGCAAGTAATGGATTTACAAGTGTTCAAAAATAATCCTATCTACAAAAGCTGCTGTGAAGTAGAATGGCACGCTTTTTTACAGTAGTTATAATCTATAGCTTCTGTTAGATCCTTTTTTTTTATTTGCTGGTTTAGAGGTTTATCCGTGCTAGAGAATTTACGTAACATCGCCATTATTGCCCACGTTGACCATGGAAAAACAACCCTAGTTGACAAAATGTTGGCGCAGTCAGGAACCCTTGCATCTCGTGGAGAAGCTACTGAGCGGGTTATGGATTCTAACGATCTTGAAAAAGAACGTGGAATCACCATTCTGGCAAAGAATACTGCCATCCAGTGGAACGACTACCGTATCAATATCGTAGATACTCCTGGCCACGCCGATTTCGGTGGTGAAGTAGAACGCGTTCTATCTATGGTCGATTCAGTATTATTGTTGGTTGACGCAGTTGATGGTCCAATGCCACAAACTCGCTTTGTAACCAAGAAAGCGTTCGCTCAAGGGCTTAAGCCAATTGTTGTTATTAACAAAATTGACCGTCCAAGTGCTCGTCCAGATTGGGTTATTGACCAAGTATTCGATTTATTCGTTAACTTAGGTGCCACTGACGAACAATTAGATTTCCCAATCGTTTATGCTTCTGCATTGAATGGTTTTGCAACGTTAGATCCTGATGTAGCTAGCGATGATATGACGCCGCTATTCCAAACCATCGTTGAGAAAGTCGCTTTCCCAGATGCTGATGCTGAAGCGCCATTCCAAATGCAAATTTCTCAAATCGATTATAACTCATACGTGGGTGTTATCGGTATTGGCCGTATTACCCGTGGTAGCGTTAAGACTAACCAACAAGTGACTATTATTGGCGCTGATGGTAAGACACGTAACGGCAAAATGGGCCAAGTATTAGGTTACATGGGTCTTGATCGTACTGAAGTTAAAATTGCTAACGCTGGTGACATCGTTGCGATTACCGGTTTAGGCGAGCTTAAAATTTCTGACACTGTCTGTGCAGTGAATGCAGTAGAAGCAATGCCACCGTTAACGGTTGATGAACCAACACTAACGATGACATTCCAAGTAAACACTTCTCCGTTCGCGGGTAAAGAAGGTAAGTACGTTACTTCACGTAACATTCTTGAACGTTTACAGACTGAATTAGTTCACAACGTAGCACTTCGCGTTGAAGAAACAGAAAGTCCAGACCGTTTCCGCGTATCAGGCCGTGGTGAATTACACTTATCGATTCTAATTGAAAACATGCGTCGTGAAGGTTATGAATTAGCCGTATCTCGTCCAGAAGTTATTCTAAAAACAATCGATGGTGAGCTACATGAACCATACGAAACAGTAACCGTTGACGTTGAAGAAGAACATCAAGGTACCGTAATTGAAAAATTAGGTATTCGTAAAGGTGAAATGAAAGACATGCAGCTTGATGGCAAAGGTCGAGTACGTATCGACTTCGTTATCCCAAGCCGTGGCTTAATTGGTTTCCAAACTGAATTCTTAACTGCAACATCTGGTACGGGTCTAATTTATCATTCATTTGATCATTACGGTCCGCACAAAGGTGGCGATATTGGTCAGCGCGCTAACGGCGTACTGATTTCAAACGCAACAGGTAAGTCATTAACGTTTGCCTTGTTTGCTCTACAAGACCGTGGTCGTCTGTTTATTGGCCACGCGGCTGAAGTGTATGAAGGTCAAGTAGTGGGTATTCATGCTCGCTCTAACGATTTGACTGTTAACTGTTTGAAAGGTAAGCAGCTAACTAACATGCGTGCATCTGGTACTGATGAAGCACAAGTGTTAACTACACCGATTACACTGACGCTTGAGCAAGCACTCGAATTCATTGATGATGATGAATTAGTTGAAGTAACTCCTAAGAACATCCGTGTTCGTAAGAGATTCTTAACTGAAAACGAGCGTAAGCGTAATAACCGCGGTTAATTGACATTAATAAGTGGCGTTACATTTACCACTTATTAAGACCTGAAAAGCCCAGATGCTCTGCATCTGGGCTTTTTGTTGCCTCATCTATACAGGCAAAGACCTAGGACGCTGCGCTGCTAGTACGCTTCGCGGCTAGAGGCTATAAAGTCAACAGCTTAGCAGCGAAGCGACTCTAGCAATGACAAAGTCATGTCCTAGCAGCGAAGCGACGCTAATGATACAAGATGAAAACATTTAACTAGATATTTTAGCAAAACGCAGATAGATTCAATCACATCATTTTTAGGGAGAATATATGAGTATGTTGCAACAGGTAAGTGTCGCTAAGAAAGCCAATGTTTATTTTAACGGTAAAGTGATAAGTAGAAGCGTAGTGTTAGCTGACGGTAGTAAACAAACTTTAGGTGTTGTGTTGCCTGGTGAATATGAGTTTGCTACTGCTCAAGGCGAAATAATGCAGGTTATTTCTGGCGAATTTGAAGTGTTATTGCCTAGCCAAACGGAATGGGTTATCTACGCTGCAGGTAGTCAGTTTCAACTTGCACCAAATGTGAGCTTCAGTATCCGTACAGCACAAATTTCAGAATACTGCTGCCAATACATATAGTGTTATTGCACCTTAATAACTAATACGGCTTCACCACATTAGCCGCTTCAATTCAGCTTAAGCAAAACAGTTTAAGCTGATTTTTTTTATAAAAACGTCTACTCTATTAACACTATCTAACACTACCGTTTTATGGAGTGCATCATGCGCCTTATCATCCTTATTGGTTTATTATTATTAAGCGCCCAAAGTTTTGCGACTGTATATCGCTGGGTAGATGAAAATGGCAAAGTTCATTACTCCGATGAAGCTAAGAATAATGCAGAAGCTGTTGATCTAAATGAAAATACGCAAAATAACATGACCATTATCACTCCGACAAAAGTAACCACCACGGAGGAAAAAGAAGCCAAAATTAACTACGCTATCTCGATTACTTCCCCTCAACAAGAAGCGACTGTGCGCGATAACAACGGCGCATTAACTGTGTCTGTGAGTGTTACCCCGCAACTACCCCGTGGTGTGCTGATGACATTACTAGTTGATGGTATTATCGTTGCCCCCGCTCAAGTGTCGAATATATTCCAATTGACCGGTATTAGTAGAGGTGAACATTCGCTTATTGTTAATGCTGTTACACAAAACGGCAAAGTCCTTGCATCAAGCTCTCCTAGAAAGATATTCCTTCACCAAGCATCAGTATTTGGACCAGCAAATAAATCTAAGTAATTATGATAAAAATTCATTTTATTCATTAACTTATAATTTTATTCGTGACTAGTTATCTTACTGAATGCCTGTGTGTTCCGGGTTGTGATGCGCACCAAATTGGTGCATCATAATGGTGCAACCCTATACTAGGACGGCTAATGGACACAAATAACCTTCTCAATCATTTAGTCACCGCGGTGCTGGTCATTAATAACCAGCTTAAGCCAAGCTATGCCAATGCTGCGGCCGCACAATTATTAGGAGTTGGTAACCATAAGCTACTCGAGCAAACGCTTCCTGAGCTATATCAACTTATGGGGGTCGAGCCACAATTACTACGCGATGCTATTAATGCTGGCCAAGGGCTTACGGTTAATACCGCCGCATTAATAACCCTAGACGGTCAACATCACACCATTGATATCACCTTGGTGCCAATTGAAAACGACAATAACCTCAGCATCCTAGAATTACGTCAAGTAGATCAACAACGACGCATTCATCAGCAGCTTAATATGGACGCCCAACAGCAAGCTGCACAGTTTTTGGTACGTAATTTAGCCCATGAAATTAAAAACCCACTGGGCGGACTTCGTGGTGCGGCACAATTATTATCTAGAGAGCTCGACTCACCCGATTTAAAAGAATTTACCACCTTAATCATCGAACAAGCAGATAGATTGCGTAATTTAGTTGACCGTTTACTCGGCCCACAACGCCCAACTCAACATAATGAACACAACATTCACCAAGTGATACAGAAAGTCCTTAAGCTGGTTGAAATGGCGCTACCCGATAATATTCATTTAAAACGCGATTATGATCCGTCGATACCCGATATTCAAATGGACTCGGATCAAATGCAGCAAGCGGTATTGAATATTGTCCAAAATGCGATACAAGCTTTAGAACATTGTGGCGGTGATATTGTCATTAGGACTCGCACCCAACACCAAGTCACTATTGGAACTCGTCGTTATAAAGTGGTACTCGCCTTATCGATTATTGATAACGGTCCCGGAATTCCTGCTGAGTTAATGGATACGCTTTTTTACCCTATGGTCACTGGCCGCGATGAGGGTTCAGGCTTAGGTTTATCCATTGCACATAATATTGCCCGACTACATGGCGGTCGCATCGATTGTATTTCGGCACCAGGCCACACAGAATTTATTATTAACCTGCCATTACAATAACTAGCATGCCCTTTGTAGGCAGAATGAGGTAGTAAGATGAACATTAGTGAACAAGTTTGGATCCTCGATGATGATAGTTCGATCCGTTGGGTACTCGAAAAAGCCCTTAAAGGTGCATCGCTGTCAACGGCCAGCTTTGCTGCTGCCGAATCGTTATGGCAAGCTTTAGAAGCATCACAACCTCAAGTTATCGTGTCAGACATCCGCATGCCAGGCACCGATGGGTTAACCTTGCTTGATCGCTTACAACTGCATTACCCGCATATCCCAGTCATTATCATGACCGCCCACTCAGACTTAGACAGTGCCGTGAGCGCTTATCAAGCTGGTGCATTCGAATACTTACCAAAACCATTTGATATCGATGAAGCGATTAACTTAGTTGAGCGTGCGCTCACCCATGCGACAGAGCAAACACCACAACCGGTGATTGATACTACGATAAAAACGCCTGAAATAATTGGTGAAGCACCTGCAATGCAGGAAGTATTTCGGGCCATAGGCCGCTTGTCTCGCTCATCGATTAGTGTGCTCATTAATGGTCAGTCAGGTACAGGTAAAGAACTAGTCGCAGGGGCATTGCACAAACACAGCCCGCGTAAGGACAAACCCTTTATTGCATTAAATATGGCTGCTATTCCAAAAGACTTGATTGAATCTGAACTTTTCGGCCATGAAAAAGGTGCTTTTACTGGTGCCGCGAATGTGCGCCAAGGTCGTTTTGAACAAGCTAATGGTGGCACGCTATTTTTAGATGAAATTGGCGATATGCCAATTGACGTGCAAACCCGCTTATTACGAGTACTTGCTGATGGACAATTTTATCGTGTCGGCGGTCATCAAGCCGTGCAAGTAGACGTACGCATTATTGCTGCAACCCACCAAAACCTCGAGGTTCAGGTACAAAAAGGCACCTTCCGTGAAGACTTATTTCACCGCCTCAATGTGATTAGGGTGCACTTACCGCCGCTATCACAGCGCCGTGAAGATATTGCCCAACTCGCCAATCACTTTCTCAACACTGCCGCGAAAGAAATTGGCGTTGAGCCAAAAATATTAACCAAGGAAACTGCGGTCAAATTGGCTAATTTACCCTGGCCTGGTAATGTTCGTCAGCTGGAGAATACTTGTCGCTGGCTAACGGTAATGGCTTCAGGACAAGAGATTTTGCCGCAAGATTTACCGCCAGAGCTGCTTAAGGATCCCATCGCTAGCCAACAAAAAGCCGCAGGTGCGAGTGATTGGCAAACCGCGTTAACCGATTGGATTGATGAAAAACTTGCTGCGGGTGAAAGTGATTTATTAACTGAAGTTCAACCTGAGTTTGAACGAATTTTACTTGAAACAGCGCTAAGACATACCCAGGGACACAAACAAGAAGCAGCGAAGCGCCTTGGCTGGGGCCGTAATACCCTGACCCGCAAATTAAAAGAGCTGTCGATGGACTAAAAACGAAACGACGCAGTGGAGCCATAATGATGTAATAACATTATGGCAATGACACTTTTATACAAGTGCGATGATCTTAACAACGGTAAGTGTGAAGATGATCTCATATTGCAAAGTTTACTGAGTTTACACATAAAATCCGGTGACAAATAACCACCAGCGCTAGAATATTTATCGAGTAAAAATGTTACATTAAAATATAATATTCAAACAAGGACCGATTGTGGATTTTGATGCTCATTATGGTGTAGTTATTCATCAAGATTTTATACCACTGTATGCAGATGATAATTATGCAAAAATCTTCGGTTATAATACCGCTCAAGATATTTTAGCGCTAAAGAGTGTTCTAGAGTTAATCGATCCCGAATTACAGGATGTAGCCGCACACACTTACTACGCATTAATGAGTGGTATAGAAAAACCTCAGGTACGCAGCTACATTAACCGTAACCGTTTAGGTTTGAAACTCAATGTATTAGCTATTGAACATATCGTTGAATGGCAAGGACGAGCAGCCCTAAAAATCACGATTGTTGATTTAACCGAATCGACAACACTTAAACAAGCTTTAGTGCAAAGTGAGAGTCGCTATCAGCAATTAGTGTATGGCTCGGTGCAAGGCGTATTAGTACATCGCAACTTTAGCCCACTGTATTGCAATCAAACATTGGCACAACTATTCGGTTACCCTAATATCCAAAGTATTATGTCACTCGCCTCAATTTTAGATGTGATTGAACCCAGCTATCAAGAACAACGCCTAGACGCTAACGCTGCGTTACTCGCAAATAAAGTTAAACCTCATCCTGTTGAAATCAAATGCTTACATCTTAGCGGTCGTATCATATGGGTGAAATTAATTGAGACTGTGATCAGTTGGGAACAGCAACCCGCGATTCAAGTTACCATGATCGATGTCACCGAATCTTATTTATTAAAAGATAAACTCGATAAACAAATCTATGTTGATTGCCTTACCAAAGCCCTGAATCGACGAGGGTTTATCCATTTTAGTCAGCAATTAATGACCCATAGCTCCCTTGTGCATCAACACCTTTATTGCGTCTTAATGGGGATAGATGACTTAAAGCAAATCAACCATTTATTTGGCCATGACATGGGTGACAAAGCGTTAATTCATTTTGCTCAGCATTGCCAAAGTAAGCTTGCTGAAACTGACTTAATCGCCCGTTGGAGTGGTGATGAGTTTATTGCCATTGTTCAAGCTAGCAGCAAAAGTATTGCACTAAAAATAGCCGAGAGTATTCGCCATAGTATCGAACATACAGCGCTTATCGAACCAGAAAGTGGTAAGTATATTCGCTTTAGTGCCTGTGTTGGGATATCTAACTGGCAAGCTGACGACACTATCGACAGCCTTATTTTACGGGCAGACTCAGCGTTAGAACAAGCCCGATCACAAATCACTAGTCAGCTAGTATTTGCATAACCTAGAGTCATAAATAAACGACATAAAGCCAATATTTTGGCTAACAAAAAACCGCTATTGCGGCTTTTTTAGTCTTTAAACGTCAATTGCTTCACTGTAAATAATAACCAATTAATACTTACAACAGTATGTTCAAGATACCAATAATGAATTGATTTTGGCACTCATAATAGCCAGAAAGGTCACTTTATGAAACAGAACATGGTCGATAACCAGTTTGTCACATTAAAAGAACCGACGCATGAGACATTAGTGGTGGAGGTCGAAATTGATGCCAGTATTACACACATAGTCCAGCAAGCTTGGGCGTAATTTACCGCTCTGGGATTTTAATCTCGATATCTAATCTGTGCCAGCTTAAACGCACGCATTACTGAGCTGACATTTTTCATCCCCACTCATCCCTATCACACCGGGTCCTGGTGAATAATGACTTCAGCATCATCAAACGCCGCTTTAATCGTCAAGCCTGCTTTATCTGCTATTTCATGAGCATCATGCAAAGACAAGTCACCGGCTAATTCCATATGTAATTGAATAAATGTTGTTTTACCTGCTTGGCGAGTACGTAAATCGTGAATACCTTGAACCCGAGGGTCTTGCTTGGCCAAGGCTTTAATCTTGTCACGAGTCTCGTTGTCTAATTCACGATCAAGCAAGCTTTGAATTGAACGATAACCTAAACCAAACGCTTGATTGCCAATAAATAATGCGATAAATACGGCAAACAGACCATCAGCCCACCACCAACCATATTGCGCTAATACTAAGGCTAGCAGCACGGCAGCATTAAGGAGTAAGTCAGATTTATAATGCAATGAATCGGCTTCAACCAAAGAACTATTGGTTTTTTTCAACGCATGTCGTTGCAGCAAAACGAGTGCAAATGTCAGTACTATCGCAATAATAGACACCACAATCCCGCTAACCGCATTGGTCACAGGTACAGGATTAATTAATCTTTCACCACCGTACAATAATAACAATGATGCCGAACCTAAAATAAACGCAGCTTGAGCTAACGTTGCTAACGGCTCAGCTTTACCATGGCCATAACGATGGTCTTTATCTGCAGGCACAATGGCATATCGAATCGCAATAAAATTAACTATCGATGCAAGTGCATCTGCAAATGAATCGGTTAATGAGCCCAACATACTGGCCGACCCCGAATACAACCAAGCAATTAACTTAATCACAATAAGGCACAGCGCAGTAGCAACTGATGCGCGGCTAGCTAATTTGACCCAAAAGTCATATTCAGAAGATGTACTCATAGAGGAATTATCGGCTCTTTTTACTGATGATTTACCAACTCTTACTATAGCAAGTTCATTACTTAATTAGGATAACATTTACTAAAGTACCCGTTCGTATTATGCAAAGTGTGACCATTAGCAAACTTGCATAAACAAAAAGCCATTACCCAAAGGTAATGGCTTTATTTCATCTTATCTAAAGTGGTAACAACAATTTATTAACGACGCGATTTATGACCTTTGCCTGAGTTAAATTTATCTTGAAACGTTTGTTGCTGTTCAGGCGTCAATAGTTGATAAATTTCGTTTTGCATTTTCATATGAGTTAGCATTTTTTGTAAATGCATTTGTTGCTTGGCTTCAGCTATTTCAGTGGCTTTAGCTTCATCAAAACCCGCAGTAGTGATTAACGCTAGCATTTCTGCACGGTGCTCAGCGCGCTGCTCTTTTGTTGGTCGCTCTGGGCGGTTAGCTTTATATTTGTCGAATATCGCTTTCACTTGTACTTTTTGAGCGTCAGTTAAATCAAGTTTACGCAGCATTTTATGCATGCCGCCCTGATGACCATGATGTCGGTCTCCTTTAGGAGCAACTTGTTCAGTTTTTACAGTGCTGTCCGTAGTATCAGCTGCATATAACTGACCCGCTAATAATGCTGAACTTGCCACTAAGGCAACTAAACTCGTTTTGATGATTGATGATGTTTTCATTGTTAAGTTCCTTGGTATGAATGAGATTTTTCCTGCCTCTGCAGATTGATACTCAGTTTACCTAATGCAATGTCAATAAGGGTTAAGACAGCGTAAACCTATGTAAAGAGCATTTTTCATAGCACTTTAGCTCCAGTAATTCATGATCGAGTTAGCATATTGAATCATAAAAACCGTTGTAATGAGAGCCAGTTAACGTAATTCAGACTTGATCCTTTCAGTCATCCGATAAGGGCATAAAATCTAATCATTAACGCTTTAGTGGAATAGATTATGAACCGATTGATTAGCCAGCTGTTGTTACTTCTTTTTGTATTGATATTAGCCCCCAGCTCAATAGCCAATACCGCAACGTCAGCAGACGACTCACTTTGGTATAGCCAACAAAATGAGCAGCCAGTTGTTAAGCTGCATTTTTTTTGGTCTAAAACCTGCCCTCATTGCCGTGAAGCACATCCGTTTATTGATGCTCTAGGCGAACGCTTTGACTGGATAGAGCTACACGACTACGCCATTAACGAACCCGGCAACGTCGATAAACTCATGCAAATGGGCAAAAAAACGGGTGTCGAACCTAAATCCGTACCCTACTTCGCCATTTGTGGCGAAGCCGTTGTGGGCTATAACAGCCATAATGTTACAGGCCGTTTTATCCTAGAGCGCTTAGTTAACTGCTACCAACGTCAAGGTGGTAAAGCTGATATTGGCGATAAACTCGATGATTTTCTAGGGGCGACGCCCGTTGAGAATACGCCATTGTTTGAAACCTGTAGTGACACTAGTGACGATCCACAAGCCGAGGGTTCTTGTGGTATGTCATTTGACCAAGCCAGTGACATCGCCCCAGCACCAACCGTACAGCCTGTCGATATTCCATTAATTGGCGCAGTACACCCTGAAGAAATGTCATTGCCAGTACTCACCATAGTATTAGCCGGCGTTGATGCTTTTAATCCTTGCGCCTTTTTCGTGTTACTGTTTTTACTGAGCATTATGGTTAATGCTGGCAGCCGCAAACGTATGCTGCTGGTTGGCGGGATTTTTGTATTTTTCTCCGGCTTTATTTACTTTGTGTTTATGAGCGCCTGGCTCAACTTATTCCAGCTACTTGGCGGCGGTGATGGTGGTATCATTATTACTTGTGCCGGCGTATTGGCATTAATAGCCGCGATAGTGAATATAAAAGATTACTTTTACGGCCGCGGCGATGTCAGTCTATCAATGTCGGTCGAAAATCGTGGCTCGCTGATTAAGCGTATGGGTAAGTTATCTAAAGCCAGCTCGTTGCCAACCATGATTTTAGGCTCAACCATTCTGGCTATCTTAGCCAACACCTATGAGCTATTGTGCACTGCAGGTTTTCCAATGATTTACACCTCGGTGTTGTCATTATCAGATCTCGATACCATGCAACGTTACCTGTATTTAATCGCTTATAATGTAGTTTATGTTATCCCGCTTGCTGCCATTGTAATTGTATTCTCGATGACATTAGGCAAACGCAAACTCACCGAAAAAGAAGGTGAAGTCCTCAAACTAATGTCAGGAATAATGATGTTAGGTTTAGGCAGCATGTTAGTGTTTAATCCCAATGCTCTGCAAAATGCGGTCTTTTCGGTCGGCTTAATCCTCGGGTCAATTGTACTGACCTTTATTATTGCCAGAATTAAACGCTATATAGTACAAAATAAAGCAGGGTAAATGTAAAACTGTGCAATGTTGATATGATTTAATCTTGGCATGAGATAAGCTTAATTGATCGAAAAATCTGTATGTTAGCTTCAACATACAGATTTTCTTTGTGCCAGAGGACAGTTATGAATCGCATTTTACTTATCGACGATGATATTGGTTTATCCGATCTACTCAGCCAATTACTTGAGTTGGAAGGGTTTGCCTTAAGCCAAGCTTATGATGGTGAGCAAGGGCTAATGATGGCGCAACAGCAAGACTTCGATTTAATCCTCCTCGACGTTATGCTGCCTAAACTTAATGGCTTTGAAGTATTGCGGGCTTTAAGGCAACGCAAACAAACCCCAGTATTAATGCTAACCGCTCGCGGTGATGAAATAGATCGCGTTGTCGGCCTTGAAATCGGCGCTGATGACTACTTACCAAAACCGTTTAATGACCGCGAGTTAGTGGCACGAATTAGGGCCATATTACGCCGAGCACAAACAACTCAGCAAGATAGTCTCTCCAATGAAATGATGCAGTTTGGTGACTTACGCCTCGACCCTACCCGCCAAGAAACCTATTGCAATGAGCAACTAATCATCCTCACTGGCACCGAGTTTTCACTGTTGTTTAATTTAGTTGAGAAATCCGGCGAACTGATCACCAAAGAGTCGTTAAGTGAAAACGTATTAGGTAAAAAGCTAATGCCATTTGACCGCAGCATAGATATGCATTTGTCTAACTTACGTAAAAAACTACCAGAGCGCCAAGACGGCCGCCCACGCGTCAAAACCCTGCGCGGCAAAGGTTATATTTGGATACCTTAATGTTGAAAAACAATCCATTTAATCGACTATTTTTTAAATTATTGCTGGGCTTTTGGCTATGCAGTTCGTTGATTATTGCTCTGGTATCGTTACTACCACTACTGCAACAAAATCATGATCGCTCACCTTTACCTCCGAGTCTTGAGCGAGTGCTAAAAAGCGTTGCTAAACGTATACAACAGCAACCTCAATTACTCGGAGGTAAAAACCTTCAACGTCTGCACCGTAGTCGCAATAAAGAAGGTAATAGAAACCATAATACTGGACCATTGCGTTTATATTTAACCGACGGCGAAGGCCAAGTATTAAATACCAAACGGGTCTCACGCGGATTTAGACGCTTTCAACTCATGGCTGAAGAAGCAGACCATCCGATCAGCCATCAATTTAGAGACGAACTTATTTTCGGCCCCTATTCTTTTGTGGTTAACGGCAAACCTTATCAATTATTTGGCCGCTTCCCCGATAATCATCCTCGGCCGTGGTTTTTCTTTTTTGCCGACAATAAATTACTCACAGCAGGCTTAGCCATTTTATTATCGGGGCTATTATGTGGTTTGTTGGCTTGGTATTTAGGTAAAGCACTACGATCGCTAAAGTACAGTGCTAATGCACTGGCTAAAGGGGATTTATCTAACCGGGTCGATGCTGCCACAGCAAGTCGTCGTGACGAAATGGGTCAATTAGCGCAAGCTTTTAACAGTATGGCCGATGCAGTTCAGGCGATGATCAACAACCAGCAACGATTAATGGGCGATATTTCTCATGAACTGCGCACACCACTCACTAGGTTGCAATTAGCCTTAGCTTTGGGCCGTAAAAAAGGGCAGCAAAGTGAAGAGCTCGAGCGTATCGGTTATGAAGCCTTACAACTTGAAGCGCTAATAAGTGAGTTACTTACTCTATCTCGAGTAAGTTTAGCCAGCCATGAAAACAAACTAGTACTCGAATTGGCTGAATCATTAAGCCAAGTGTTAGATGACGCCGAATTTGAAGCAGAGCAGCAAGGAAAACTGTTACAGATTGATATACCAGAGGCGCTACAACTACCGCAACACCCAAAGACACTGTCTCGCGCCATCGAAAACCTGCTGCGTAATGCAATCTACTATGCCAATAGCAAGATAACCATCAGTGCTATCCAAACTGGAAAACAGATACTCATTACCGTGGAAGATGACGGCCCAGGGATTGATCCAAAAGAGCTTGAAGCCATTTTTAAACCTTTCTATCGCCCAGATACGGCTAGAGACAGACAAAGTGGCGGGTGGGGTTTAGGGCTAGCAATTACCCAAGCAGCAATAACGTTGCACCAAGGCAGCATAGTGGTAGAAAATATTCTAAGCACAACGGGACAACGCCAAGGTCTTAAACTCAGTATCAGCTTACCGGCAAGCTAGGCAGGGTTAGGGAAACCGTATTTTATCCACTTTTATCTTAAAGGCGTAAACTGAGGTAATAACCTAACAACGTTGCCGCTTTGACAGTACAACCGCTGCTACTTTAGTTTCTATAAGTCTCTAACGTTGGATTTTCCTTGTATAAAAATCACCACTAAACCTGTCATTAATAAGTAAACGTTAGGTAAATATTAGCTGAGTGTTAGGTAAAAGTTACGTCTTAATGGCAAAATTTTCCGATGATAAAAGCGGTATTGCACCGCTTCATCAGCAATCATCTTGCGTTCCATAATCTATCGCTTAGCAATTACCCATACCGCGTGCACTATTCCAGGAATGTAGCCTAGCAGGGTTAAAATTATATTTAATAATAAGGTTTTACTGAGCCCGACTTGTAGAAAAACCCCAAGAGGCGGCAGTAATATTGCAATTAAAATACGTAATAAATCCATGATATTCTCCATTTCCAATGTGACGAGGCTTGTCGCAACCTCTACTGGTATAAACTGACTTTCATAAAGTACAAAGCAATTACTGGACCAATATTTTCCAGTGCTACTACTATGTCTCTTAAATTAAATAGGTGCTAAGCCACAATAAAACCGCATATATAAACTGATTAACCACCTTTAGCCAGCACTGCCTTCAATAGACCACCCATTAGCGTGACCATAAGACCATAATCAACCTAAGACTACTGACTAGGTGAGTCTACTAGCCACACAAGATTATGCTGGCTATTTTTGGTGCCTTTATGGATTATTTGCTAACATATAAAAACGACTGGCTCGGTTACCTAGCGGATAATTTTATGATTTGTCGATTTTTTTTACACAGTGTGAATGACAACAACCAAGCTTTACAGCCTCGATTGAATCGATGGATTCTGTTGTTGAGTCTCGTCACTATGCTTACTTGCTTAACTGGCATTACGCCCAATTATGCTCAAGCAGCACCCTCTACAGATACTGTGCAGCAACTGATTAAAATCAACGATCCAAGCAGTGAACTCAAGGTTGAAATCAACGGTTCGGTGGTCAAACTAACCGGTACTATTACAGAACTGGAGAGTAAACAGCGCATCATTAACACCATAGCTATTTTACCAGGCGTTACTGACGTTGTTGATAATATTCAATTACACGCTATGGAGCCGTTATCTTTAGCTCCCCTACAACATGATGCACAGCAGTTTTGGACTAAAACCTTACAATACTTGCCCAACTTAGCCCTAGGGCTGGCAATATTTTTAGTGCTGTTTTGGCTTTCCCATCCTTTAGCTCGCTTACTTATACGTCCTTTAACATGGGTGACACAAAGTGAACTAATTCGTTTAGTGATGCAACGTAGCTTCAGTGTGTTGATTATATTGTTGGGTCTGTATATATTTTTGCGCCTCGCGGGCTTAACGCAGTTTGCGGTCGCTATCATTAGTAGTACAGGTGTTATAGGACTTATTTTAGGTTTTGCCTTTAAAGACATCGCCGAGAATTTTATTTCCAGCTTACTGCTCAGTGTCCAGCGCCCGTTTAAATTAGGTGATGTCATCGCTGTCGAAGGCCATTTAGGCGTGGTAAAAAAAGTCACCGCAAGGGCCACCACGTTAGTCGACTACGATGGTAACCATATCCAAATCCCTAATGCGACTATTTATAAAAACGTGATTAAAAACCTGACCGCAAATCCGAGAATGCGAGGGCACTTTGTGATTGGTATTGGCTACGATGCTGGTGTACGTAAGGCTCAGGACATCGCTATGGAGATCATGAATGCTCACCACGGCGTACTTGCAGATCCCGAGCCACAGGTGCTGATAAAAAATCTTGGCTCGTCCACTATTAACCTGCAAGTGTATTTTTGGGTTAATGCCGAAACTCACAGTGTGCCAAAAGTCGCTTCAATTCTAATGCGTATGCTGGTGCGCGCTTATGAAGCAAATGAGATCAGCATGCCAGACGATGCTCGCGAGCGTATTTTCCCCCAAGGCTTGCAGTTAGTTCCAAGCGAACATCTGCACGATGACTCGCTGTTAAGCACTAAACACATCACACCACAAAGCACAGAGCAAAGCATTCAACAAGCTCGTCAACAACAGAATAAAAAAGCGCAACAGTCAATGGATGAGGCTCATAATGGTGCCAGTGATGACATTAGTAGCGATACCGATGATATACGCCAACAGGCAGCACAATCACGCGACCCCGAGACGGGGGCGAACATTATCTAAAGCTTATGCTGCAACACCATAAGCAGGTTAATGTTTCGCATTAATCTCTGCGCGATGGTCATCCGTGCTATATCACCCATTTTGATAAAATCTGTGTTGATAACGCCTCGCAGTCAAACCTTGCTTAAGGTATAATTTTTCACTCTTTTTATGCTTCGTACCTAAGGTTGCTATGTTTCATATTGCCCTTTATGAACCCGAAATCGCTCCAAATACTGGAAATATCATTCGTCTATGCGCCAACAATGGCTCACAGTTACATTTGATTGAGCCGTTAGGTTTTGATCTCGAAGAAAAGAAACTCCGTCGCGCGGGTCTTGATTATTCGGACCTGACCAGTGTCACTCGCCATAAAAACTATGCTGATTTTTTAGAGGCCATGGCAGGAAAACGAATTATTGCCTGCACCACTAAAGGCAGCCGTCCTCATACTCAAATTGCTTTTCAAGAAAATGATGTGTTGTTATTTGGTCCTGAAACTCGTGGGTTACCAATGGATATTATTGATGCTACGCCACTGGCGCAGCGATTACGTATCCCAATGACTGCCAATAGCCGTAGTTTGAATCTATCTAATTCAGTCGCCATTATTAGTTATGAAGCATGGCGCCAACTCGGTTTTGCAGGCGCAGAATAATGAAAAAAACGCTATCTCCCGAAACTCAACACGATGCTTTAGCCATTGCCAAAGCGACCCAAAAACCAGGACAAGTTAAAGAACAAACCAAGTTAATTGCCGCTGGAGTTGAGAAAGGGATTGCTGAATACAAAAAACGTGAAAAGGTAAAAGCACGTGAACGTGATAAAGCCCGTAAACAGCAGCAAAAAAACAAAAATGTCGCACTAGCTAACGACAATGGTGATGTAGAGACCTCTGACACTGAGTCAGAAAGTCGACTTAACGCGCTAACGTGGTCGTTGGTAGGCTTATTACTCTTGAGTTGGGCACTGTTTGCCGCTTACTTGTTTTATCGTTAAATGACTACCAGTGTGTTGAAATGCGGTTTTATTCAGTCGGCGGAGTGACTGCTGTCGACGTTTTAAGCAAGCTAATGGCTCTAATGACCTGATATTGATCACTGTCGTCATCTAAATAATGTGCACTTTGCTGCCACTGCCACTCTTCTGCTATTGAATCGTCGTTTCGTGTAACCGGATCAAATTGTAATTGTACTAGCGCCGGACGCTGATTGATTTCACCTTTGCCTAAAAATGAATAACTACCCGCTTGCTCATATAGTGTTAACTGTTGCGATATATCGTCGGTAACGCCATTGGCATACAACAGTAAAATATGTTCTTGTTGTTGCCTAAACCACCAGGTTTCACTGTTTGAAAAACGGCTACCACGGCTAACACTAATGTATAAATTACGTTTATCTGCCGAGCACATTACCGAAGTACTCACCTTTTTAGGCACCACATTAGGATTGGCTGCACTGCCATGCCACTCACCAACTAATTGGCTACAAAATGTATCTAGCGTCACTCTGGCAGCATAAGCTGAGGTTGAATGCACCACTAACAATAGCAACGATAACAGTAGTATTGAGCGAGATTGTTGTATCATTAATCATCCTCTTATCAACATAAACTTTTACACTCAACCAATAACCAGGCCCTGTATTGGCAATCCTGTCAGCAGCTATCTTGGCTTCTCAACCTAATTGAATCACATCACAATGTCTCATTAACGTATCTGACGACTATATCTAACCAAAGTATCTAATCAAAGTCTCTAGCCATAAAAAATGGCCCACTTATGTGAGCCATCATACGGTACTAGGTACTCACTAATCGACTAGCCGATTAACTACTGACCAAAACCCGTCGCTGTTATATCAACTTTAGTCACTTCACCGTACTGCGCCGCAATATCAGCAATTTTTTCAGCATTACCAATCAACACAAACTGTAAGTTTTGTTGTGGGAAATATTGCTTAATCAAACGTTGAGTTTCTGCAAGGGTAAGTCCATCCACTTTAGCTTGAAATTGATTAATAAAATCATCATTAAAGCCATACAAATACATGTCAGATAGTAAACCGGCTAACTGGCCACTGGTCTCGTACTTAGGTGGAAATTGACCTTTTACATAGGCTTTAGCAGAATCTAAAGTGGTTTGATCAATGCCCTTCTCCCATAAACGAGCATAGGTTTTTAAGGCTAAATCAATGGCTTCTTTAGTTGTCGATGACTTAGTAAAAGTACTGATTTGGAATACTCCAGATTGCGCATAAGGGCTAAAACCCGAACGGGCACCGTAAGTTAAACCAGCATTAACGCGTAATTCATCATTTAACCATGAAGTAAAACGACCACCTAAAATGGTGTTAACAACGGTTAAACCTACATAATCAGGGTTGTCGTAACGAATACCCACACCACCGATTAAAAAGGTGGTTTCAATCGCATCAGGCTTGTCGACCAACAATACATGCGGTTGGGTTAATGTCGGTAAGTTTTGGCTTAAATCTGGTTGCACCACAGTTTCCGAGGTCTGCCAATCACCAAAGGCTTTATTAAGCTTTGCAGTCATGTCGGCTACATCAAAGTCGCCCACCACGTTAATGGTCATGTTACTTGGCTGATAATAGCCTTTATGAAAAGCGCGTAGCTCTTCAACAGACAGCTTAGCAATGGTATCACTATTGCCCGATACCGGATTAGCATACGGATGCGTACCAAAAACGAGCTTATTAAAGTAGCGCCCAATCACGGCCCGAGGGCTTTCTTTTTGCTGCGACAAACCGACTGTTTCGCGCTGCTTTAGCTTATCAAATTCAGCGCTATCGAAATCTGGTTGGCGCAATATATGGCTAAAAATATTGAGCACGGTATCAACATCTTTGCTCATCATATTGGCACGAATATAACTGCCTTCGAGATCAGCATTGGTATCAATACTGGCACCCATAAAGTCTAACTGCTGCTCAATATCGGCCTTAGATTGACCCGCAGCACCCAGCATTAAACTTTGTGAGGTAATGTAAGCCATACCAGAGGTCACATCATTCACTGCACCCGCTCTAACCACGGCATCAATAGTCACTAATGGCACTTCTTTTTGCACCATTAAATTAACGTTTAAGCCGTTGTCTAGGGTAACCGATTGATAGCTTGGCATCGTAAAACTAGCCGTGACAAGACCGGGGCTAGCAGCAACGGTATCGACGCTGGTTTTCTGCGAAGTGGCACAACCACTTATGCTTAAACTACAGGCTAATGCGATAGCCGATAACGATATTGTCATCCGTGTGTGAGTGATGGTTTTCATTTATCAGACTCCTCAGTCGCAGCGAGCACACCGACAGTTCGATTCGCTTTAATTAAATAGGTTTGTGCTACACGCTGAATGTCTGCAGGTGTCACTTGGTTATACGCATCTGGAGCATTAAATAGTTTTGCATAGTCGCCAAAATACAGCTCGTATGTACCTAAGGTATTGGCTTTACCGTTAATGGTTTCCATAGTGCGGTAAAAATCCATCAGCTTAATATTTTTAACTTTTTCAAGCTCTTGCTGAGTAACGCCTTGAGTAGCAATAAGATTAATTTGCTCAATTAATGCTTGCTCTAAGGTTTCGGCGCTCACGCCCGCATTTGCTACACCCAAAATATAAAATAAATTAGGGTCGAACGACATCGGCATATAGGTTTCGGCCGCTACCGCTAATTGCTTATCAACTAACGCCTGATAAAAGCGCGAGCTATTGCCTTGACTTAACATTGACGATAATAAGTCCAATGCATAGTAATCAGCATGGCTAGTGGCAGGTACATGATAAGCCAACATAATATTAGGAGTGCTCACCGACTCTTTTTTCACAAAAACTCGGCGTTCACCATTTTGCGGTGGCTCAATCGTACGCACTGCTTTAGGCGGGGCTTGGGCAGGAATTGGCGCAAAATACTGATTAGCTAAAGCTTTCACTTCAGCTAACTTTACATCACCGGTAATCACCACTAACGCATTGTTAGGGGCATAATAGGTTTTATGATATTGCTGTAAATCTTCTAATGTCCAAGCGGCAATGTCCGACTCATAACCAATCACCGACCAGCTATATGGATGCGCCGCAAAGGCGACACTTTTAAGCGCTTCTTGAATCGTACGCCAGTTGGAGTTTTCAAGCCCTGTAGTACGCTCAGACTGCACTACGCCACGTTCGCTTTCGACCATTTCTGGATTAATGTCTAAGTTGGCAATGCGATCAGCTTCTAAATCAAAAATGGTTTCTAAACCGTTAGCAGGAAACCAATCGGTGTAAACCGTTAAGTCTTCGCTGGTATAAGCATTGTTAGCACCACCAGCAGCTTCCATGGTGCGATCAAACATTTTTGGGCCAAACTTTTTAGAACCGTTAAACATCATGTGTTCAAAAAAATGTGAAATACCGGTAATGCCAGGGACTTCATTGCGTGAACCGACTTTCCAAAAAATGTACATATTGGCATTTGGGATAGAGCTATCCTCTAACACCATAATCTTCATGCCATTTTCCAAGGTAAAGCTATTAATGTCTTCGGCTTGTGTCGCTGACACGTTAGGGGCACTCAGTACCCCTATTGTCATCAACAACGCCATTATCTTGCGGGTCATATCTTGCTCCTTTTGAGCTATCGTCCAATGGTTTATTAAAATGGTTTATTAAATAGAATTATTGTGCCGCACTTAATGCCGTTAAGGCAATTTGGGTCATGGTTTGCACGCCCACTTTTAACGCACTTTCATCGACATAGAATGCCGGAGAATGGTTGCTAGCAACTTGACTCATATCTTGATCTGCCGGCGTAACCCCTAAGAAAAAAAACATTCCTGCAGTTTGCTGCGCATAATACGAAAAGTCTTCTGCGCCCGTCATTAACCCTGGCTCAATTAACATATTGTCACCTACTACAGAGGCAATGACTGGGCGCATTTTACTCACAAGTTGTGGATTATTCACCGTCACAGGGTAACCGGGTTGGATCTCCGTTACCGCGGTTGCCCCCAATGTTTTCGCAGCATTGGTGGCTATTTCAGCTAATTTGACTTTAATGTCAGCACGCATATCTTGATCGAAAGTACGGATAGTGCCGATCAACTCAACTTCGTCAGGAATAATATTCGATCGAATGCCACCATTAATGGCCCCGAAACTCACCACGGCAGGGGCTTTAGTAATATCAACTTGGCGACTAATAATGGTTTGCACACTGGTAATAATTTGCGCTGAGGCCACAATAGGATCAACACCACTCCAAGGACGCGAGCCATGAGTTTGCTTGCCGGTAACCTTAATCGTAAATGAGTCTTCACTCGCCATAGCGGGACCCGATCGCAAGCCAATTACGCCAGACGGCATGCTTGATGTGACATGCATACCAAACACTTGGTCTGGCATACGTTTAGCAAACAAGCCTTGTTGTAGCATTAACTCTGCACCGCCTTGCTCACCTTCTGGTGCGCCTTCCTCGGCTGGCTGAAAGATAAACATCACATCCCCTGCCAGGCTGTCTTTTACGTTAACGAGGTTTTCAGCCACGCCCATCAGCATGGCAACATGCGTATCATGGCCGCACGCGTGCATTACCCCTACTTTTTGGCCGCGATAAGTGTCAGTTACTTTAGAGGCAAAAGGTAAATCAACCCCTTCTGTTACTGGCAACGCATCCATGTCGGCACGTAAACCAATTAATGGCCCAGGCTTGCCGCCTTTAAGTATCGCCACTACGCCGGTATGGGCAATGCCCGTTTGCACTTCAAGCCCCAAGGACTTAAGGTGTTTTTCAATCACCTTGCTGGTACGAAACTCTCGGTTAGATAATTCAGGATGTTGGTGAAGATCGCGGCGCCATGCAATTACCTTACTTTCTACTGCAGCCGTTAACTCTGCGGCAGTAGGCACGCTAGCCACGGTAGACGCACTGTAAAAACTGCTAGCAAATACGCTAGAAAGCAGTAACGCGAGGGAGGTCAGGCGCATATTTATTCCATTTTTATTATAATTAGAGCAACAAAACTACCTTGAAATGACGATTTTGTTAAATTTTTTACCTATTTGCTAACAAGTCAATTGTATCTATTTATTAACGCGCTATAGCCTCGGTTAAGCTTGTTGCTTAAAACACCCCTAAACGGTCCATTCTTTAGTCAACATTTTATGCTATATCTAATGCTGCCGGTACGTGAAAGAACACCACATCACTGTCGATGACCTCCAGCAGCCAACCTTGTTGCTGCGCTATCCATTGAAAGGTTTCTAACGCGTAGAAATTGATATGAGTGGGATCAATTTTATAAGACCAGTTTGTAAATGCAGCTGCGCTAGGTACTCTTTTTGTCATTACGGCTAATATCCCCCCAAGCATCAATAACTGGCTTAATTGCTCAATTAACGCCTGCGCATCGGCAATGTGTTCAATCACTTCGGTTAAACAGACAAAATCGTACAGCTGGTGTAGTACTTGTGTGTCTGGATGATAAAACAAATCATAATTAGCCACACTAATTCCATGCTTTGCTGCCATTTGGCTTAACACAGCACCTTCGCCGCAACCAAAATCTAATCCCATTGCACCGGGAGCGAGCTGAGCTAATAAAGGAGTTAATGTGCGCGATAAAAAAAGTTGATAGCCCGCATTAGCGAAGTCGTTGTGGTGACAATCGTAATGAGCTTTTTCAGCCGCTTCATCCCAATAAAATGTCTTTGGAACCGACACCATTAAACATTGCGGGCAACGAACGTAGGGGCGTTTGTTATCTTGATGAAAAGCAGCGGTGTCATGGTGACATAAAGGACAAGGTGACAAAGGGATGCTCCAAAATAAGCCAAATAAACATAACTAACAACACTTACACTATTCAGATTCAAGGGGCTCAATGCTGGTTTCTTTAGGAATTTTACGGGTTTGAGTCGCCGCCTCTTGTGCCTGTTGTAAATACTTTTGCTGACGAGTTAAACGCTCATCCGATTGAGAGCGGGCTTTTTCGAGCTGCTGCGCTTCCCAGTCATTAGACTCCACCTTGGCTAATGCTTTTTGCTCACGTTCCGAGGTTGCCTTGGCTGCCTCACGCGCTTTTTGCAATTGAGTTTGCTCAAGTTCAACCGACTCTTGGCGCGCTTGCTCGCCCTTTTCAGCTAAGGTCATTTTTTTATGCGGTTTATCAGCAGCTTCGGTAATTAGCGTCAATGTCGTCGAAGCAAACAGTAATAAAAATAAGCTTATCGGCCGATTGTTCATGTTATCTATCCTTTGATTTTACCGCTGTTATAACGTGCACGAACCAGAGCAGGCATAGCCGTTAACTTATGTTGCACCATTGCGTTAAACACTGCAAATATTGGCGCGATATCAGCCGCTGGATTTAAGGCAATCAACGTGTGGGCAACCGCTTCCAAAGTCGACAAGCTGTCGCTACGTTTCGCTTTACGAATAATATATTGCGACTCATCTTCACACTCAAGATGCAGTGACGGGTAATTAAGTAACCACGGATTGAGCTGCAACATGCGGTATGCCTTACGCCAAGTACCGTCGACTAAAATAATTATCGCAGCCTCACTCGCTCCAGCCTCGGCTACCGTTTGACTGTGATCATTGGGATAAACCACATAAATCGGCTTCGTTTGCACAGCTAAATAATGTTGCAGCTCAATAAAGTCCACGGCAGATTCACCCACGTAAATTTTCATCTGCGGCATTACCAGTTTCAATAATCTCACAGTGTTCTTAGCATGATCCACTTCAGATGGATGCTGCATCACCACAACCTCGGTATTTGACGTCACCGGTTTGAGCGCATGACACACGCAAGCCGACTGTGGGTATTGGCAATGAATACAATAACTTCTGCTCATTTTTTATCTTATCTTTGTAAGTGTGTTGTTGCAAATATGTAAAGTTGAGTTCAATATGCTTCGCTCTACACCATAATACCTCAAGGAAGAACCATTACTATGACTAGAACAAAGATGTCTGTGGCATTAATGCTCGCATTGGCCACAATCCCTGCATATGCAGCCCAAGATAATACCTATCACCACGAAGCAGAAATCGGTTTTTTAGACTCATCAGGTGAAGCGGATGGCCTAGTTAACGCCAATTATCGCTATTATTTTAAAGCGGTTGAGCAAGCAGATAAGCCATATGCATTGACGGGATTCTTTAATCAAGGCTCAACTGTTTCTGCGCGTTATGCCACCACTGACGTCCAAGATTTATATAACATCTCTGGAGAATATGTTTTTGACTCAAAATGGTTTTTGGGGGCTGGAGTCAACCAGTTAAATGCAGATGATGCTGTATTTGACATCACAACATACGAGATGAGTGCTGGATATTTTTTTAGCGAACACTCAAAGTTATCCTTGAACTACACTACCAACTCAGAATCAAAATCTAACAATGGCGCATATCTAGAATATGAATTTGAATCATATTTTAGCCAAAATATTGATGCTATCACGTTAACTTACGAACATTTTATTCCATTACAATCAACCGCTGGAGTGTTTATAACTGGGGCTGTAGGTTATCAAAACCCACAATATATCAACAACGAAATTCTCACTCAAGTTGATGGCTCAACTCCGACTATAGTGGAGGATTCTACATTAAACTTTGAAAATGACATTTATACTGTTGCAGTGTTTGCAGATTGGTATATTAATAATGCATGGTCAGTGGGTGCGACTTACTACCGGACAGATGTAAATACTGATTTCAGCAGCAGTAATATTGATGACTCAAATAAAAGTAGCCACAGCAACAACATCACTGAAACTGGTTTAAATACACGTTACTTCTGGCATTTTTCAGATGTGTTCTCGGCTAAGTTTTCGCTAGAACATTATTTCGATAATGGTGAATATAATAGTGATTCAGAAACTAATTTTGGCATAGCAATTAACGCCCGTTTCTAAGTTTCATCATATCGAGGTAAAAAAAACCCGCGGAATGTGGTTAGCATTCTGCGGGTTAAAGGTGATATAACTAAAACTTAATTAATCGTGTTGTAATTGCTCATGATGCAGATGACTTAAACGGTTCATTGCCATAATAATCAGTAATACGGCACTAAAGCCCCCCATCACAACCGCTATCGCATAGGGTGCTGGTATATCAGTTAGCTGGACCAACGCCGTCAGTATTGATGCCCCACTCATTTGAATACAACCTAACATCGCTGTCGCGGTACCTGCACGCTCACCGAAAGCCGACAACGCCATACTGGTTGCAGGGCCAAGCAAAATGGCAAAACCAATACATAAAATCATCATTGGAGCCATAAATGCTATCGCCGCGGCGAGGCCTTCTTGTGGGCCAGCAAAGTACAGAGCAGCTTCAATAAATGCAGCAACTAGCATCAACGACAATGCCACTACAACTCCCGGGCGATTGCCAATGCGCTTAACCAACACCGGAGCGGCAAAACACGCGGCAATATTGACCGCAGCATTGAGACCAAATAAACCACTGAAGGTTAATTCTGATATACCTAAGTGACCAATTATCCACACGGGTGAGTACGACACATAACATAATATCGATGCCATAGCGATCATGCAGCAACTGGCATAAAACATAAAATGTGGATCACTAATAACTGGCTTATAACGGCTCCAGCGGTATAAAGGTCCTGTGCTGTCGGTATTTAATGGCCGGGTTTCTGGAAAACGAAATCCCACTAAAAACAATACCAAAATGGCGTATAAAGCCATAAAAATAAACGTAGATCGCCAGCCAAACTGTAAGGCTAATAGCCCACCAAATGTCGGTGCCAATGCCGGTACCACACAAATAGCGCCGTTGAGATAACTGTACATTGAGACACTTTCTTTGCGGGAATAGCAGTCACGTACCGCACTAAATACCACAATAGAGGTTGAGCATGCGGCTAATCCTTGAAAAACACGCGCAATCTGCAACCATTCAAATTCAACTGCATAAGCCCCTAATAAACTACTAATGCCATAAAGAACAATGCCAAATAACGCGACAGGTTTACGGCCAAAACGGTCCGCTAGTGGACCAATTAGAATTTGTCCTACGCCCATTGCAAATAAAAATAACACTAAGGTGGACTGTACTTCACTGTTAGATACACCGTACTCCAACGCCATAGTAGGCATAGACGGCAGATATATATCAATAGCTAATGGGCTTAGGAGCACCATAAACATTAACAGTGGCAATAAGTTACGACGCATAAACTTCTTTCTCTTAAATTTTTAATACACAAAGGTCACCCTTAATAGGGCGCTATAGTAAGTCAAATAGCGGTATGAATGAAAATGATATAAAATCCAAAGTGAATTTCCATTTGAGAATATCACATGAATTTAGACAATCTCGCTCGAGTCGATCTTAATCTATTAGTCATTTTACAAGTCTTACTTGAGGAGCAAAGTGTCACTCGAGCGGCCCATCGCTTACATGTGAGTCAATCGGCTGTGAGTAAAAGCTTAAACCGCTTACGAGAAACATTAGACGATCCGCTGTTTCAACGCACGGCACACGGCTTAAAACCCACGGCACATGCTGATGCATTAAGACAACAACTACCATTAGTGCTGCAAAACTTGTATCAACTCACCCAGCCCCCTACTTTTCATCCGGCGACCAGTAACCGCCAATTTTCATTTTCATTAGTAGAAAGTGCTTATGAAACCTTAATTCCATATTTTATCGGACCATTGTTACAGCAAGCGCCTTCAATAAAATTAGATTCCTATGTATGGACCGAAAAATCAATGCAAGATCTGCAACAAGGACAAATCGATTTTGGCATTGCAGGTCGAGATATTCATCCACAAACCGATGTGAATACTGAAAAAGTACCTGAAGGTATTGAATCGCAAATCCTCTTTAACGATCACCAAGTTTGCTTAGTGCGTAAAAATCATCCTATGTTACAGAAAGTAAATGCTGGTCACTGGGATCAAGCTCACTACCTTAGCATGTCTCATGTACAAGTAAGATGTGAAGGCAACGATTGGTGGGCACTGGATTATCATCTTGCCAACTTAGGTTTGCATCGTAATTTGTCGGCCACGGTACCAGATTTTTATGGCGCAGCCAGTGTTTGTGCTAATACCGACTTAATTTTTACCTTGCCATCAAGTTTTGCTAATCATGCTCAAAAACTCTATTCGCTTGTCTCTATTCCCTTACCATTTGAGTTTATGCCGATGGCTTATGTATTTTTATGGCATGAAAGAAACAACCAAGAACCGGGGCATCAATGGTTTCGTAACATGATTTTTAGCAGTGTCGAAAAAGCTATCGCGAATCAACATATCTGTAAAACTAATGGCTAAGATTGTCACTAACCTAAATGTTAGCTGCTAGATACTTATCAAACTAAAAAGATATGCTGATTTTTAAGATAACTAAGTTGAACTTTTAGCTTGCTCGACACTCAAATTAATCGAATAAATGATCGTTAACCCGCCAAATAGTGCACGACAACCTATTAGGGCCTGTTGATCTTTCAAGGTTATTTTTGCAGCGAATTGTTGGCCATTTGTACAAGGCAGAGACTTTGAGGTGTAGTTATTCTACATAAAAAGTCGATAACACAGTAAAAATGGCCAACAAACGCTGCCCGAAGGGTTCGGCTAAAAACGTTTTACTCTTTGTTGAATGCATTTTGCTTAGATGACTAGGCATCAATCCATTCGCCTCGATTAAAACGTTTTTAACTCGAACAAAATTCAACCAGCAAAGATCAACAGGCCCTAGGTATAAATTAATAATCTAGCTATAAATTGACCATTCATTAAGTAAATCTGATGGAATATAAAGTAGGTAAATCCTTAGAGGAATGAGGATGTTCAGTTCAATTAACGCGCTACAAATAATTCAACGACTTCGAAGAATGCGTCCATTGACAGCATTAGTAACAATGGTCACTTTCTTGTTGGGCTTTGTACTGTTATTGCCATTATTGTTACTGTTTGTCGCTGTCGGTTTCATTGGCATGACACTCTTAGGTCGCCAATATATGAACCGCCACCGTTCAAGAGCATCAGCGCCCTTTTCCGCACCTAGCCCAATCTATGACAGCTATAATATTTATCAAAATCTGGAACGCGATTGCCCCAACGAACACTCTAAAACAAGCACACTAATGCCAGAAAGCCCGATTAAGTCATGCCAAACCAATAACATAGTTAATCGCTAAAGTCGCGGTATATAGACCCTAGTGGTACTAATCGATTTGCCATCACAGCATAAATTAATGACAAAACAGCCACAGTAACACTTATGGTATTACCAACCATTCTGCCCCCCATATAAACCGTATTACAGTGCAACAAGGCTCATGAAAATAGACTTGTTGATCCCAAGCTTAAAACATTAACCAGGTTTAACGTGACATATTATGTCTTGAGGTTGCATGATGTATGTTCAATATCAGTCATCTGTATAGGCGCTCATCTTTACTCAAGCAGTTAGATAAGCCGCATTTAGGAGCCAACATGAACTTTAACCAATCATTTCAGAATGCTAATTTAAAAAGTCGCGTTACAGCCATGCACCCAATATTGGCATTACTGATGTTCTTTAGCATCGTATTCGCCACAATAGTGCTACTACCTTTTTTACTGTTATTGGGCTTATTAAGCTTTATTACGTTGAACTTATTTAAAAATAAACAGTTTAGTAAAACCATATTACGTAGCAAACAAGCTCAACAAGGTGATGCTTTCCAAGACAACGCTGGTGTGCAGCGCGAACAAGCAGCGCCTTATGCAGATATGTTTACCCGCTCTAACCCGAATCAGTCACAACACACTGGTCGCACGTTTGAGCATCAAGCGGATTAATTAACCGTTAGCAGTACTTAGTGGTCACGTTACTATTTTAATCATTAATCTAAAATGAGTATGGGCTATATTTATCTCCATATTCCCGCCATTACTCATCATACCTGCACGTAATTAACGATATTGAAGGCGGTAAACGCCTTCAATATCCACCAAAGATATCGGCCGCCTATATTTATTTTTTGTTGTAAAACATAACGTACTGCAAATGCTAATAACCTCTTAAGCATTGAATCGTGCAGATCAAACCCCAATGTTATTAGAAGGCGGGCAAATAAAGTCGCAAACCATGCCGCTACATTTGCCAGTAACATAAGCCAACAATTTGATACTTAGGAGAGGATAAAATGAACAAGACACTCATTTTAGGCGCTAGTGGACAAATCGGTAAAATGACCACAAAGCAGTTATTAGCAGATGGTCAATCAGTTATCGCTTTAGTACGAGACAAGAGTAAATTGGCTGATCTCGCCAGCGATAATCTGCGCATAGTGGAGGCAGATTTAGAACAGGACTTTAGCCAAGCATTTAACGATTGCGATCAGGTCATTTTCAGTGCCGGATCAGGTGGCAAAACAGGTGCCGACAAAACCATGTTGATTGACTTATGGGCGGCCTGTAAAGCCATTGATTACGCAAAAGCAGCTAATGTGTCACATTTTATAATGGTCAGTTCTATCGGCGCTGACGATCCCGACCAAGGTTCAGAACAAATGAAGCCTTACTTAGTTGCCAAACACATGGCCGACGAATACTTGATCAGCAGCGGGCTTAACTACACCATATTTAGACCGGGTTCATTAACCGACGATAGCGCCACAGGTAAAGTGCAAACCCAGCGGCCGAGCAGCAAAGACAAAATGACTATTCACAGAGAAGATGTTGCTCGCGCACTGACTTACGCTGTAGGAAAACCACAGCTAGGCGGCAAAATATTTGAATTATTTAATGGCAGTAAATCCCTCACTGATGTCCTAAATTAATCCATTCAGTAAGCATTCGCCTAACAACGCCATAAACACTTAAACAACATTAAGGCCAGCACAACGCTGGCCGTTTTTATTATTTTTTTATAAACGTAGATAAAACAAATCAGCTATTTTGCGTGGTTAAGCACACCACTATTTAGCCCTGAACTTTAAGCCTGAAATGACATTTCATCCATCGCACACTGCTAGATTACCGAACTGGCTGGCGATTATCTAGGTGTGGAAGAGTGACCATTGTGCAAATGATAAAAGCTAATACGCTTGCTGATTTTTGGACAAAAGTGTATTTAAAATATGGCCTGCGGCCACTAACGTCGTGGCGCTTCACCCACACCAGACCAAGAGGAAACCAACGGCAGTTCCCTCTTTACTCTTTATAAAAGAATTAGCCCAGCCGCCCCGCAACATTTTCGCTATTTATAAAACAACAACCTGCGAAAAAATTGCCATGGGGATTGAACCAGCTTTTGACTTCATCTGTAACCGTCTTGGGCCCATCTTGTAATAAAATGTGAACATGCTAACACTTCCGATGGTACATCCTGTACCGCGAAAGCTAGCCTGACGTCCAGTCAGGCTCACGCATTCTTTTATAAAGAGTCTTCAACGGCCTCAAGTTCAGAGGTGAATTTATCCATTTTCAAGCTAAGGCTAGCTCGTTTTTGGACATTTTTGCGTCAGTGAATTTGCTAATTTAGCTTCTGGCGAACTATCAGGGGTATGGCAAAACTTCTGATCGAGTGGCCAGTTTTTATCATCCACTACACACCCAATCGTCATCTCGCTAACTGGCTATACACAGATTATTTAAGTGTTTCCTGCAACAATTTGTAGCCCACCCCATAAATCGAACGGATAGGGTTCGCTGTTGGTGCAACGGCATGTATTTTTTTGCGGATGTTCTTAATGTGGGTATCAATATTCCTGTCTGATACATCCGCAAGATCACTGTAAAGCGCATTGAGAATATCATCACGACTATACACTCGCCCCGGATGCTCAACCAACAGACGAAGTAACATAAACTCTTTGGGCGTTAAGTCGAGAAAGCAGCCGCTAAATCGAGCCTCATACTCGTCAGGCTTCAATACAAATTGTCCTAAAACTAACTCAGGGCTATGTATGGCAGGATTCGCTTGAATCGCCAAAGTTCGGCGCAGTACCGTTTTGACCCTCGCAATCACCTCTCTAGGGCTAAACGGCTTGCAAATATAATCATCGGCTCCGAGCTCTAAACCAATCAATCGGTCGATCTCTTCACTTTTTGCGGTCACCATAATAATGGGCAACTGAGAGAACTGGCGTACCTGTTTGCATATCTCGATACCGTCCATATCTGGCAACATTAAATCAAGCAGCATTAAGTCAAACGTCTGCGACTTCACCGTCGCCACGACTTCTGCACCCGACGCAAGATGGGTCACTTCAAAACCGCTATTTTGGCAATACGCAATCAAGACTTCGGCAATGTATTCTTCGTCTTCCACAATCAAAATATGCGTCTTCATTCTCTTCTTCCTCTATCGAAGTCTTATTGTTAGGTAGTATGGCGATGGATCGGTAGGGTTATCATCATGTTAACACCGCCCATATCTGACTTTTTAGCGCAAATAGTGCCTTGATGTGCCTCGATAATTTGCTGACACAATGCCAAACCAATACCGGAGCCGCCATGCTCTCGACTGCGAGATTGTTCTACTCGATAAAAGCGTTCAAATACTTGAGTGAAAGCGCCTTCTGGTATCGATGGCGATGTATCTTCGATAATCACCTCAACATTATTTTTATCTTTGCGAAATGATAAAGTAATACCTCCCGGTGCGTCGGTATAACGGCAACTATTTTCCATTATATTGATAAACAACTGCGTCAAACGATCTCTATCTGCGATGACGAAGCACTCAGCATTCTCTCTCAAATACAACGCTTCACAATGTAATGCCAACCCAAACTCATCAGTTTTCACCTTAAAGCCAAGTAAGATATCTTTGAGGAGTTCAACGAGATTAAATAATGTTTTTTTGTATGACAATCCACCAATGTCGGTAATGGACAATTGATAAATGTCACCCACCAAATGACTCATTCCATCTATTTGGTCAATCATCACCTGTAAACGCTTTTCATCTGCTTTAAAAATTCCGTCTTGAATCGCATTGAGTTGCCCTCGAACAACCGTTAGGGGGGTTTTCAGTTCGTGTGCAACATCTGACATCCATTTAGAACGTTCCGTTTTGTTCTTCTCCAACGTTTGAGCCAGAATATTTATATTGTCCGTTAAGACACCTAACTCATCGTTGCTATTGCTAACCACTCTTGTAGCAAGGTTACCCTGAATTAATTGAGTCGTACCTTGATTAACCCTAAATATGGGCGCAACCAAGTGACGTGAGAAAAGCCAGGCAGTGACAAACGCAAGGGCAATGACGGCGAGCGTAATAGAGACATAACTTTGATATTGCTCAGCCAAAAATATATTCGCAGGGCTTTGTTCGGCCAGTTGTGATGGCACATAACTTAACCAACCAATCACGCTACCCTCGTATTCTATGGCTTGAGTTAACAGGCTTTCATCAATTTGAGAACGGCCAACCACGACCGTTTTATTCACATCATACAAACTGAGCCTTCGCTGTGTTTGCAATAACTGGCTTATACCTGTTGTATCTGTCGGTACCGATAGCGACGCATGATCATCACCCGCTCTTCTCGTGCCAACGAGGCGTCGCCAATTGCTTTCATCGCCTTTTAACGATTGCCACGACCCATTTTCTTGATAAAACTCGGCTAATTTCTGGCTGACTTGTTCGACATAGCTCGATTCCGCATCTTTAATGAAATCATGAAAACCTGTTGACAGGTTTTGCATGATCAGAGCGAGCATAATGCACACAGCCAAAAAGCTTGTAATACAAAACGCTAGAAAGAACTTATGAATGATCTTCAGCTTGAAATTCACTTTCAACGTCTGTTTCCTTATCCTTTAGATAGCGCATCTACAGGGTTTAATCTTGCTGCATTTCTGGCCGGTAAGAAACCAAACAGAACCCCAATCAGTGTTGAGCACATAAAGGCGGCAATAATTGAGTTGGTCGAATAAATCAGACTTAATCCACTGCTCATTGATGAGATAATCAAGCCCACAACGTAAGCTAAGCCAATACCCAAAGCACCGCCACATAGACACACCAGAACCGCCTCGATTAAAAACTGTCTCATAATATCCGCTTGTCTTGCCCCTACGGCCATTCGGATACCAATCTCTCGTGTGCGCTCGGTGACCGACACCAACATGATATTCATCACACCGATACCACCAACCACCAATGAAATAAAGGCAATGGCCGAGATAAGTAACGTCATCGTTGATGAGGTTTGTTCAATGTTTTCCCTTACCGTATCCGTATTAACAGTAAAGAAGTCTTCTACGCCATGACGCATTTTTATTAAGTTAATTATCGCTTGCTCTGCGGCGACACTCGATACGTCATCACTCACCCTAACTGTAATATCATTGACGTAATTTTGGCTGAAGATACGAGAGTTTACCGTACTATAAGGCAGCCATACATTCAGAGAATCGCTATTACCAGCTGCCATTTTACTTGCTGCAGTGACTCCGATAATGCGCACTGGCAACTGGCCCAAAAAGATAACCTGCCCAAGTGCATCACCATCAGGAAAGAGATCGTTTAAGGTGTTATTGTCAATGACTGCGACTTGATCCAATGAAACGACACTTTTCTCATCAAACAATTGCCCTTGTGCTAACTCTAAACCTTGCACGCGAAAATGGTCAGGACCAACGCCTAGCACCTCTGCGGTGACGACCTCACTAGCATAGCGTACAGTGACATTAGCACGTACGGTTGGCGTCACGCTATCAACAAATGATAGATTCGTTAAGGCATTTACATCACTTGCGGTTAGCGTTCTTATTCGTCCCGCGCGTCTATCACCTAAACCAGATCCGGGTTTAATTTCAATAGTATTGGTCCCCATCGAAGCCATTTGTGACAACACTTGTGCCTGAGAACCATTACCGATCGCCACTACGGATACCACCGAGGCAATACCGATGATGATCCCCAGCATCGTTAAAAACGTTCTTAGGCGGTGACTGCTCATCGCCGATAGTGACATTTTGAACGCTTCAACAAAGCTGAACCACTGTGCGGAAAATGGCCTTGATGTGAATGTATTCGCTTTTTTTTGTTCTGCAACACTTGTCGATGATGTATCTATTTCCGAATTAGCTATTACTGAATGTTTATTTGAGGCGTTATCGTTAGTTATATCACTAACGATTTCACCATCAGATATTTCAATAACACGCTCTGCTGATGCGGCAATTTTAGGGTCATGAGTGACCAGTACAATAGTGTGCCCTTGCTGATGCAACTCTTGAAGTAGCTGCATCATTTCTTTACCGCTATGACTATCAAGTGCACCGGTCGGTTCATCGGCAAGGATCACCGTACCACCATTAATTAAAGCGCGAGCGACACTGACCCGTTGTTGCTGTCCACCACTTAATTGGCTAGGCTTGTGAGTCATACGATCGGCTAATCCCAATCTGTTTAACAACTTCTCTGCGCGTGCCTGACGCGACAATTTGTTTTCTGCCGAGTAGAGCGCCGGAATTTCAACGTTTCCGATAGCGGTTAGATCATCCAACAAGTGATAACGCTGAAATATGAAACCAAAATAGTCACGTCGTAACTCTGCGAGTTGGTCTGGATTCATTGCGGAGGTATCTTGACCATTGACCAGATACGCCCCTTCACTGGGTGTATCTAAGCAACCTAAAATATTCATTAGGGTTGATTTACCCGAACCGGATGCTCCCATAATCGCAATCATTTCGCCGCGACGAATAGTCAGATTGACGTTGTTCAATACCGTTAATTCCTCATCACCAGCAGGAAAACGACGACTAAGACCTGAGACTTCTAACAATACGTCACTCATGGTTAAGATCTCCCGCCTTTACCCGGGCCACCATTGCCTCGCTCGCCTTTTTCTTGTCCTAATGTGGATCGCATATTAAAACTTGATGCCGATTTGGTGTTCGCCTGACCCATAACGACTCGATCGCCTTGCTCTAACCCACTCAGCACTTGCGCATACACCTTATTGTCGATACCAATCTCAACTTCTCGCATTTCTAACGCCCCATCAACCAATACAGGGATACGATAACGATTATCGCCCGGCAACTTGCGCGTGAGAATTTGGGATGGAACCAGTAATGCATCTTGCGCTGAATCTAAAACAATCGACACTTGCGCTGTCATACCGAAACGAAGCAACCCTTCTTTGTTGTCGACATCAAATACCGCGTTGTAGTAAATGGCATCATCATCACCAATGTTAATCTTGCTATCTTCACCGGTAAGAAGGGTTGGCCCTGGCTCTATTGTTCTTAGTTCACCATTAAAATAGTCTTGTGGGGCGCCTAAAATCGAAAAATATACTTTTTGTCCTGTTGTAACGTGAATAATGTCGGCTTCAGATACTTGCGCCTTGACCGTCATAACATCGAGTTGAGCCACTTCCACAATGGAAGGTGTAGACTGGTTTGTATTCACGGTTTGCCCCTCTTCGACAGAGACATAAACAACAGTGCCATGAATGGGTGACTCAATCGTCGTGTAGCTTAAGTCCAACTGGGCATCATCAACATTGATCAACGCTTTCTCTTTTTCAGCAATCAGTTGGTCTAATTCCGATTTATAAACAATAAGTTCCGCTTCCGCAGCGTCATACAAAGACTGTGAGGTGACATTTTTTTCAAGCATCGCCTTCTGCCTTTCGAAAGAGAGTTCTGAATTATGAATTTGCGCTACTTTCGCTTTATATTGAGCGTTAATACTGGTCAATGATGCTTGAGCTTCTTTTAATGCGTTTTCTTGAGAAAGGTTGTCAATTTGCGCAATGAGAGCCCCAGCTTCAAGCCTGTCGCCAACCGAAACGGCTATCGACTCTAACTTACCCGATACTTGTGCCCCAATATTGACCATTTTGGACGGATATAACACACCGTTAGTTAGCACCACATCTTCAATATTCCCGATGCGAACAGGCTCCGTAGAATACGCCACGGTTGAGGCGTCGTTCTTCGCATAAAAATAAGCGGCGACGGCACCGGTAGCGACAACAAGTAAAGTGATCGTCACTAAACGTTTAATATTTTTCATGTGCAAGTTTTCCCAATTTTTTAACTGTTATTAGGATAACGGAAAAATGTGAGGGAACTTTGAGATAAGATTACACTATAAGCCATTGATAATAAATGGCTTTGTTTGGGTAATGTTGAATTGTGTAGTGAGTGTGTGGCGATAAGAGAAGTAACTAGCCACAACCCAGGAAATTCTGCACCATTTCTTTTTTCAAACTTGTTGTCGTGAGTGTATATCAACGTAACCGTGCGCTAAGGCTTAGTTGGAGAGTATGTATAGGGTTAACACGGCTAAATATTCTATCGCCAATAGGGTTAGGTCTTGCTTTTGCCATTCATTAGGTTTTTATATCAAAATTACCTGAACATATTTATTCGAACTTCAAGGCCTAACCCACAATGGGGCATAAATCAGTTAGTTCTACTGACTTTAAAAGGACCGATTCAACTCTGAACTTGAGGCCGTTGAAGACTCTTTACAATAGAATGTGTGAGCCTGATAGGTCTTCCTCGCACATATCCATGTAGGCTTAACCAAAACCAAATGAATGACCCGTTAGTCGACTTTTACACCGTAGGTTTATGCTTACTTTGAGCAAATATAAGCAGAAAGACACCAAACATTATTGCTATGTCTGCGACATTAAAAATGCCTGTTCGAATCGAGCCTATACCAATATTTAGAAAATCGATAACGGCCCCATTATTAACGACACGGTCGTAGAAATTACTCATACCACCTGAAAACACTAAAGATAATGCAATTAAAGGGACAAGGTGCTGTTTGGCATTTGAAATTAAATAAACCAGTAAAGCCAATAAAAACGTACCAACCAAAACAACAAAAAACCAGAACCGAGCTTGTTCAGATAGATTATTACCTAAGCCTAGAAATGCACCAATATTTTCTGTGTAACCCACTCTAAGAAGGTCATTAAGGTAGCTCGTCATTTGAAATTTAGGAAGATGTTCTGCCGCTAATAACTTCGTGCCTTGATCACAACCTACGCATGACAGCGTCACTAAAAAAATAACCAATAATCTTTTCCAAACGTCCATATTTACTTTACACCTTTTCTGGCTACTTACGTTGTAGTATTTGTGCATTGGATTGTTTATAAAGCACAAATCTCTTGTTAAACCTAAACGATTGCTAGCTTAGGTTAATTGGTTTGATTTGCTAATAGGAATTTAATTGTTGATGTGGACTCTGGGTTACCGAGTAAATTTGCAATAACTGATACTGAGTTGTCAGTAAGTTTCTTATTAAAATCCATCGTCATTATTGTGATCCATCACATCTTTCTCACTCTAGCTGATTCAATCAGCATAATACACTCAACTGAATTCTCATATTGCTCTGTGCTATAGCTTAATTCAACAACTATTAATTCAACAACTAATTGGACGGTTCACTCGATAAAGTCGGCCATTTAAGTTATTGCTCAATATTTTTCATTGCCTAATATCTTATTGATATAAATAATTTATGAACGATAAAAAACACATTACATACATTAAAAATAACTACGCCACATCAAAGATTACCAGCTAAGCGAATACATGACTGGCAGTAATAGCGATAAACTCACCCAAACGATAATCGTTAGTGGGACGCCCACTCGGACAAAATCCATAAATTTATAGCCGCCAGCATGCATTACTAACAGATTAGTCTTGTACGCCATAGGGGTGGCGTAACTCATATTGGCACCAAACAGCACGGCAATAACAAAAGGTTCAGGGTCAACCTGCAATTGCTGCGCGATACTAATCGCAATAGGAGTGCCAATAACTGCCGCAGCATTATTGGACACAATATTCGTCAAAATAGCCATTAACAGCATCAGTCCAGACACAATCAACGCCGGAGAAGCCCCTGCAGTTAATGCCACAAAAACTTGGGCTAAATACTCTGCACCGCCGGTTTTTAATAATGCTGCTCCCATCGCTAAACTGGCTGCCACAATCAAAATAACCTGAGTGCTCAGCGCCATGGAAGCATGCTGCCAGGTTAGACAGCGAGTAACCAGCATTAGTAACACACCACCGACAGCACTGATCGCGATAGGAACATCCCAAAATGCCGATACTAGAATAATTCCAGCCATGATCAATAAAGCTGTTAACGCTTTATCTGTGTGCGGTAGATCTGCGGTGGCATCAAGAACCAATAGCTCACCAGCACGTTTTATGTCGGCAATGGTATCTTGTTTACCCTGCACCAGCAAAACGTCACCGATACGCAGACGAGCCTGTGCAATTTTTTCACGTAGCGTTTCGACAGAGCTTTCCCCACGATGTATTGCTAGCACTATTAACTGATAGCGTTCATAAAAGTTAACTTGCCTTAAAGTCATGCCAAGTAGGGGAGAACCTTGCATCACCACGATTTCAGCAATTTGCTGTCCCTCACCGGACAGTGGATGATCTTCATCCACTGGATTATCACCAACATAAAGCATCGCTTCCAGCGCACTTTCCAGCTCCTTAAGATTGTCTGGCGTATCACTGACCATCAATCTGTCTCCGACCTGAATTTGCGCATCTGGCAAGGGAATAACATAAGTTCCGTTACCCCGCATGATCCGCGACACTTCCAGTAGCCCAGAGGTCTTTTCGGTCAACTCAGATAATGTCTTACCAACAGAAAAGCCGTCTTCTAATATCACCAGTTGGGCGGAAAATATTCTTGGAGAGGTATCACTAAGTATCGCCTTACGGGCAGGCAGTAGGCGTGGCGCAATCAACCACAAATAAACAATCGCAATACCGGCAACGATTGCTGCTGGTATAAAAAAGTCAAACATTTGCAATCTTCTCAGGCCCATATCGGCAGCCACCGAAACAACTAACAAGTTAGTCGAAGTGCCGATACTGGTACTCATGCCGCCCACCAGAGTGGCAAATCCCATTGGCATTAACACTCCCGAAGCCGGGGCTCCGGTGCGCAGCGATACACTGATTAGAATAGGAAGCAGCAGTACGACTATCGGTACATTATTGACAAATGCACTGAGAAAAGCGCCAATCAGCAGAGTCAGCAACATACTTAATACGGGGCTCACACGCCATAAACGCGCCAGAATTCGGCCAAGAGGTACCAGAGCTCCGGTGCGCACTAAGCCGCTGCCGGCAATCATCAGGGCACATACCGCTACTAGCGCTTCATGACCAAACCCACTGAAAAATTGTAGTGCCTCAAGCTGTTGCCCTTGCGCATTGACGTAAGGAAAGACAGTAAAACCGATGCTTAACATTGTCAGAATAAACAGACTCGATGTCTCAATAGCAATAGATTCTCTGGTAAACAAAAACAGTGCTAGCAAGACAAGCAATAGTACTGCCAGTGCGTGCACGTCAGGAAGCGGTGGCAAAGTCATTATATTCATTGCTAGCACCTGTGTTAGTTAAGCCTTTCTATTGGCATATGCAGGGTAAAGCAGAGGCTTGCACGGCAAGCTATTTTCTACTTCATGTTATTGTGCTGGTTGGTGTTTATTTGTTTATTTTTTATTGAGAGTCTGTCACTTAAATATGAGACATTGTTTCTCATAAAGCGAATAAGATACGCGCGACAAACTTCTTTGTCGTGAGTCCTAACAGGCGTAATAGCCCAGCAGAGACCAACAACCATATAAAGTAAACAGCGGTTACTCGAGTAAGCACTTTGCCTGTTGCAAGGTCACTAATTCATCTTCACTTGGGTTAAGCGCAATGACACTGTCGATTTGCATGGCTAATGATTGCCACAAGGGTTCAATAACATGCAAGTGATCGTCATTGGCATGTGTTCTTGCCAGTGTGAGTAAATACGCCGCTTGCACTACATCAATGTGGCCTAGAATACCGTCGGCTAACGCCACACTTAACTCAATCATTGCGTTAACATTGCGGCCATACTTAATCGCTTGGTGTAAATAGTGCTCGGCTTTAGTGCGCTGTTGTTGGCTGGCATTGTCGTCATGTAAAATAGCACTGCCGCAATGCAACATAGCATCTACCTGACCTTGCTCGGCGGCTTCGTTCATCCATTGCTGACTTGCTAGCAAGTCTATCTGGCAGCCCAAACCTTCAGCCAGTGTGAGGGCTAAATGATATTGTGCATTGGGATAACCAGCTTGCGCGGCTTTATTAATCCATAAAAATGCTTGCTCAAACTGTTGGTGTTGATAAAACAACACTCCAAGATTAGACATTGCCTCGGCATTTTCCGCGTTGGCGGCAAGGGTCAATAAGCGTTCGGCTTGTGTTAAGTCAACGGTAAATTGATGACTGCCAACAAGGTAAAAAAAGCCCAGTAATGCTTGCGCCTCAACAATACTTTTCTCAGCAGCCTGGGCAATAAGTTGCTCACCTTCCATTAGATTTGGAATACTACAATAACCGTGCAGTAAACTCACACCATGTTCAAATAGGGCCGCTTGATGCTGAGTTGATGCTAAAGCAAACCAATAACCCGCTTGTGCAAATGCATCCGCAGCAGAGTGGCGCACAGATGTTGTCGTGCTAGAATCCAGCTCAGTAACCTGCAAACTCGCAAGTGATACCTGGGCTAAAGCCTGCTCTTGTTCTTGCAACATTAAGCCTTTAGCTTTTAATGACATACCAACTAAATACTGCGCTTGCGCGTCGTTATCCATCACGGCGCGATAACATAAATCGCGTCCGGCAAATGAATCAAAAGCTTCAAATTGATACGCAGGTGCTGATTGCTGCTGCACTAGTGGATACAGCTTGTTAATCAACTGCAAAATATGCTCAATCGATTTTTCAGCAATAGTGACCAGTTGTGCTTGAGTTAAATGATATTTTTCAGGATGTGCGCCACGATTACCGTCACTACGCAGGCGATGTAATGTGCGTACTGCGGGCGGATCAATTAATCGAGCTTGATGTAATTGTTCAATACGGTCGTATAAATTGGGGCTAGTGAATCTAAGCCCATGAGGCGTGGCTAATTGACTGGTGAGCTTATGGGTAAAACTGCGAATATACACCAGCGCTTGGGTAGGAATATCTCGGACATAGCTTTTGGCTAAACGATAATCGTCGCTTAACTCAGCAGAGAAACCATCAATAAACTCAATATCATTTAACAATGGCATCTCCTTTTGAGTGTCTACAACGTATTTATGCCTCTGTTTTATCTGCATCCGGTGTTTTACGATTAACCATATACAATCTAAACAGGGCGATATTAACAAACAAACCTAGGAACGAGAAAGTCGCTTCTACAACCAGTTGTAACGGAAAGCCAACTTGCATTGCCACTTGAGAAAACATGCCCGCCAATAAAGACAATGGCACGTATAACATTAATACCGCAATAGTTTTAATTGTTATTGGGCCACTAAATTTAAAGCTACTCTTAATCGCTTCAAACGGTGTTAAACGCTCAACCACTACCATAAAGTTTACGTAAGCTAGGCGAGAAAACAGGTATAAGCTAACTAATAGCCCAATTAACCATAATGGCCCAAACGCAGCAAAAATCATTACTGGCCCTAAAATAGCTAAACCAGAAAATACCCCAGCCAATAATAATGGCGGTACAAACGGTAAACTAGCCTTTAATATTTGTGCCGGCGCAAGATCGTGACCTTGGGAGCGCAGCTCTAAATATAAGGTTAATGCGGCAATTAAAAATGAAAAAACCAACAATAGCACCATCATTGCTGCTGCATGGACTGCACCAAATTGTGGGTTTTCAGCATCAGCCTGCAACATTTCATTACCTAGCCAAAGTTGAATAGCGACTTGGATTAACAGTAATGGCAGAGTCAGTACGGCAAGCTGACGGATGTGGTTTCGAAAAAAGTTAAATGCTTCAGTCAAAATTGCAAACAATGACATGTGGGTTCCAGTAATCTATTAACAACAAATATTGCGCTTAGGATACCCAAAAAAAATGCATTTTGCACAAGTCTAATGAGCAAAAGTCGCGATCATCTGTCGCATTTATGTAAATCAGGGTAAAATGATGCCTAAGTTTAGACATTGAGCCACATTAAAGGACACTCATTATGAAATTAGCATCCGCATTACCGGTACTGTTTACCGTCTTCGCATTCTCAGCACCAGCATCTGCGGGCTGGTTAGACAACGTGGCTGAAATAACTAAAAAACCAGCAACAGAACAAGCCAAAACCATTGCACAAGCTGAAACAACAGAGCAATCAAGTGCTTTAGTGGGTGACGTTATGTCTCAACTTGGACTAACTCAAACCCAAGCACAAGGCGGCTTAGGCTCACTACTTAGTTTGGCTCAAACTAATTTAGGTGAAAATGATTTCAGTCAATTAAGCGACAGCATCCCTAATGCAGACGGTCTATTAGCTGCAGTACCTGCGTTAACATCAGACAATGGTATGTCAGGATTATTATCACAAGCAGGTAATTTAGGTTCAGCGTTACAAGGTAGTGCTATGGTATATGATGCTTTTGAAGCGCTAGGTATTTCAAAGGAATATATTGCTCCTATGGTGGATATCGCTAAAAACTATCTGCAACAAAGTGGTGGTGAGGGCACGGTTGATTTATTAATGAAGGGCCTAGGCTCTGTCTTATAGTCATCTTTAAGCATCTAGCGGCTTAACAGCAGTAGAGCTTGCGTTAACATTATTTAATCCCAAGCTATTCGCTTGGGATTAGCATTTTTGCTAGCATAAAAATGAATAGTAACATTGGAAAAAATAATTATGATCGCCAAATTAAAGCAGTTTCTCCAATCGCATACTCAAGAAAGTAGCCCTGAAGATAAACAAAAAAATCTTAATCTTGCGGCAGCAACCCTGTTACAAGAAGTGGTATATGCCGACGAAAACTTAGCGGCTGCTGAAGTGGCTTTACTGCCCGAAATGCTCATTAATACTTTAGGCATTAGCTCAGAAGAAGCCACAACCCTAATAGAAGAAGCAAAGCAAAGCCGTAAAGATGCTACATCATTATTTGAATTTACAGCCGAAATTAATGCCCAATTTAGTATTGATGATAAACAAAAACTACTACTATCAATGTGGCAATTAGCCTATGCCGACGGTGAATTGTCACAATATGAAGACCAAATTATTCGTCGCACCGCCGATTTATTGCACTTAAAGCACAGTGAGCTAATCCAAATGCGCAATATCGCTATGGAAACTCGCTAAGTAATAGCCAATTAACCTTGGCTATTACTCAATAAATATTTACGGGTAAGATGGGCTTTTTGCCACCACATAAAAGGTGCGATAACCAACACCAAGACCATGGCGTAGATCATATTGCTGCCCAGTGCGATGCCCAAACCAACACAAAACAAACAACCTGCAATCACTAACGGTAGATATCGCTTGCTGAGTAACTTAACCGCAGACAACATTGCCAATAAGTAAATAATCACAAATACGCCATTGCTCCATGCAATTAAGTCTTCCAATTCTTGGGTGCTGTAAAAGGTGATGACAATTACCACCGCCATGGCACCTAAAATGGCAAACAAGGCTCTAAAGGGTACACCGTGAGGGTTTAACTTATCGAAATAGCGCGGCAAAATACCTTCTTTACTGAAACTCCACAATAAACGTGCGGCGCTAGCAGCATAAACATTCACTGTAGCTAACCCGCTGGCTATGCCTAATACACCAATAATATACGCGCCATATCCGCTTAAAAAGGTGTTTGATAATAAATAGTCAAATGCCGATATCATTGCTAAACCATCGCCTTCGGTTGGTACCATGAGCAGCAAAAAAGTGCAGGCTAAATAGATAATTCCCACCAATACCGTGCCCATCATCATTGCTGGCAACAAATCTTTTTTGGGTTCACGAAAGTCACTAGCAAGATGGGTCATGGCTTCAATACCTAAAAAGCTCCAAAAACCAATACCCATGGCTAACATCACTCCACTAAATTGAGGATGACTGCTATGAGCAAAATTTTCTAGCTGATCGACATTTAAGCCACTGGCACCAAATAGTATCGCCACTACTGCCACAATCAGCAAGGTGAGTGCAAATTGTAATTTTGCCGATACCTGAATGCCTTTAACATTGAGCAATAAGAGCACTGCAACAATCAATAATTCTGCAATTAATTGGCCTAGCCCAGATATCGACACCAGCGCATCTAGAAATTGAAAGGTCATTAAGATGGCAGCGGGGGCACCAATTGGGATCACTAATAAAAAGATTAATCCAATAGTTCGCCCTGCGGTGGCTCCAAATGCTTTTTCAATAAAGTAAGCTGGGCCAGCTGCATGAGGAAAACGACTCGCTAACAGACCAAACACTAATGCGACAGGAATAATCGCAACTGTTAATAATAACCATGCTAACAGCGAGGCTGAGCCTGCTACTTCAATGGTCATTTGCGGTAAAATAAATACCCCGGTGCCTAGCAAAGTGGTGGCCATTAAGCCTGCACCTTGCCAACGCCCTATTGTTGCGGTCATTTGATTCATTATCTTATTCTTGCTGTGATATATTGCGATATTATAAAGCCAAACAGTAAAACATTCTGCGGGTTAATGAGCTCAAGTTGCTTAGCTAAACCGACAATATGACGGATAAGTAGCAACTAACCGTCATAATGACCGAATGTAGCTGGGGCTCTCAATTTTCGGGATATAAATCATGGATAAATTTGATAACGCGATTATAAACGAATTACGCCACAATGCTCGACAGAGTATTTCGTTTATTGCCGAGCAAGTGAATTTGTCGCGTAGCGCAGTGACCGAACGGATTAAGAAGCTGGAGCAAACGGGAGTGATTCGCGGTTATCAAGTTCTGTTAAGTGAATCGCAAAAACAAGGTGTGTCGGCATACTTTGAAATTCAACATCGCTGTGCCCGTTGCGCTGAAGTTATCCATATTTTTACCACCATACCAGAAGTGATTACTTGCCAAGGCATTACTGGAGATATGGATTTGCTGGTCTATGTGCATGCTAATTCGATGCAGCGATTGCATGAAATCCGTGAATTTATTGATGCCCAAGCTGACATCGTCAAAATTAAAACTCATGTGGTTTTGAGCGAATGGATTAATAATCAGGCATAAAAAAGCTCTGCATACAGAGCTCTATGGTTAATAGTGGAAATAAGCTAATTACTTATCTCTAAGCTAGTTGCTTACCTATCTCTAAGCCTTTTCCACGCAATTCAACAAACTTGTCGGCTAACCCATCCATCTTGATAATACCAGCTTCATTATTGGCTTTTCTGGCTAACCAAGCGGTAAGAGACTCTTCATCGCGATCATCATCCCAATGATGAAAAACTTGATGCGATAAATAAATTACTGAGGCAAGTTTAGACGCTGGTTTTGCCGCTAACGGAGCTCGTTGATATTGAATCCCTTGTACCAATGATGGGGTAAATTTCCAGGTTTTAGCCAATAGCGCCCCAACCGATGGAGAATCGAAACTGAGTAACTCGGTTTCAAGTTGTTGCTTATCGCCACCGTCTTGTACTGCCAATCGAATTTTGGATGCCACTAGTGGCTCAACTACGGCAATCAATAAATCGCCAATATTATGTAAAATTGCACAAGTAAACGCCTCATCTGGCGGCACACCGCAGCGCTTAGCCATTTCTTGTGCGTACAATGCTACCTCAAATGTCTCGCCCCAAAACTCTGCTAAATCAACGCCATCAACATTAGGAATCGCACCAATAACCGCGGAGGCAATCACTAAGGTTCGTAAAGTCTGTATTCCTAAACGGATCACCGCTTCATCTATGCTGCCCACTTCGCGGCTTCGACCAAAATGAGCAGAGTTAGCCAGTCTTAATACTCTGGCACTAATTAATGGGTCTTGAGCTACTTTAGCTGAGATACTTTTTACTGTGCTATTGTCATTATTTACCGCATCTAATAGCTCACTTACCGCTTTAGGTAAACGCGGTAACTCATCGACTCTTTTTAATAAGGCAGCTGACTCCATATTCCAAGGGTCCTTGTTGTTATTGTTTTTAATACTTTATATAAATCATATTAATAACTTTAGCACAACAAAAATAAAACAAGGTCGAATATACCTGATATGTAATGCTAGCTTTAGGCACTTATTTTGTAGATTTTAAATAAAAATCTGCGCTAAATCTTAGATATAACGCTAACTTGGCGTTACACTAATATTCGTTTATTTATTTGTAATATGAGCCAATATGCAACAACAGACCAGCGCCGATATGAATTTATTATGGGGTCAATTGATCTTGGAGGAGCTTGCACGCTTAGGCGTTAAGCATGTCTGTATGGCGCCAGGTTCTCGCTCAACTCCGCTGACATTGGCCGCTGCTAGTCAAACCCAACTGACACGGCATATTCATTTTGACGAACGTGGGTTAGGGTTTATGGCCCTGGGACTGGCAAAAGCCAGCAATGCACCCGTCGCCATCATTACCACCTCAGGCACCGCCGTAGCCAATCTTTATCCGGCCATTGTTGAGGCGTGGTTAACCCATGTTCCACTGATTATTTTATCTGGTGACAGACCACCAGAGCTGATTGATTGTGGCGCGAATCAAGCAATTATTCAGCCTGCTATTTTTGCTCAATATGCTAAGCAAGTTAACTTACCCACGCCTGACCTTGGATATCCGGCTAATGCATTGTTGAGTACTATCGATCATGCGGTAGCGAATCAACATCAGCCGGTACACATAAACTGCATGTACCGTGAGCCGCTTTATCCCACAGAATTAGTGACATTAACCCATGTAAAGAAAATGGCCAGTGTGACAACATCAACCTATCTTGCGCCATTAAACCAGTGGTTTGAAAACTCTAAGCCACTGACACGCTATGCTAACCTAACGAGTGCTGAGTTACCGACAACAGACACCTTAATGCGCTTTGTTCATGGTAAAGGCGTGATTGTGGTTGGCACCTTAGCGCCTGAAGATAATCCACAGCAAATCGTCGCGTTAGCACAAAAACTAGGCTGGCCAGTATTAGTTGATGCACAATCACAGCTGCGTCAGCATCCAGGTGTAATCGGCCACGTTGACCAGTTATTATTAAACCCGAAAGCCAATAAACAACTCGAACAAGCTGAGCGAATACTCGTATTTGGTGGTCGTTTCATTTCAAAACGATTACTTCAATATATTGCCCAACAATCTTGGCATAGCTACTGGCATGTAGTTAAACACGGGGATCGCTTAGACCCTACTCATCAATCCAAAGATTTTTTCCAAGCCAGTGTTCAAGCGGTATGCCAATTACCTTGGCCGCGATCATCACAAGCCAACTGGGCATTACATTTATTACCGATAAATGAGTCACTAGAGTCATTGTTTAAACAACAAATTGACAATACGACATTTGGTGAAGCGCAGGTCGTACGAGCTATAGCGTTAGCACAAACTGATCAACATATACTGTTTATTGGTAATAGTTTACCTATAAGGCTTTACGATATGTATGCGCCAATTGCGACTAACACTCCGGCAATTTATACCAACCGTGGCGCGTCGGGCATTGATGGATTAATTGCTACCGCTTGTGGTGTTGCCGCAGATAAAAATGCATCTACAACTCTAGTGATGGGCGACTTATCTTGCTTGCATGATTTCAATTCATTAGCGCTGTTGAAGCAAATGACTCAACCATTTGTGTTGGTGATACTCAATAATGATGGTGGTAACATTTTTAATTTGTTGCCTGTACCTAATGAAAGCCTGCGCAATGATTTTTATCGCTTAAGCCACGGTTTAGAGTTTGGCTATGGCGCCGCTATGTTTGGTTTGGCCTATCGACAAGCAGATGACATTGAGTCGTTTAATCAGGCTTATCAAGAAGCCTTTGAATTTAAGTGTGCCTCCGTGATTGAAGTGAATGTCAGCCCAACTCAAGCTAGCGATCAAATAACCCAAATCAGCCAATGGGTGAAACAACACTAATGGTAATAATCCGTCGTTTTGGCCAACCACAATTACCAGCATTATTAATGCTACATGGTTTTTTGGGCAGCAAAGACGACTGGTCTATTTTAATGCCACGCTTAAGCCAGTATTTCCATTGTATTTGCATTGATTTACCGGGCCATGGCGCTAATGAAGACACCCTAGATTCACCAGGATTACACCAGACAGCAGAGCTTATTGTCAGTAAAGTGCATAGTATGGGCTATATGCAGTTTCATTTACTGGGTTACTCATTAGGCGGGCGAATAGCGCTGCATATTGCAGACAGTTATGCTAATTCACTCTTAAGCTTAACTCTCGAATCTGCTCATCCTGGCTTGCAAGACGCTCAGCAACAAGCTGCGCGAGCCAAAAGCGATAATATCTGGGCGAAAAAACTCCAGCATTTACCCATAGCGAACTTTCTCGCTCTTTGGTATCAACAAGCAGTTTTTAACGACTTAAACAAAACTCAAAAGCAGCAACTCATTGCCATACGCCGGTTAAACCATCCACACCGTTTAGCTAATTGTTACGCAGCAACCTCATTGAGCTTGCAACAAGACTGTCGCACTGTACTTGAGCAGCTAGACTGTCCATGCCATTTTATTTACGGTGTTAATGATAACAAGTTTGCTCAAGTGGCTATAGAGTGGCAGACGACACTGGCAGATTCTGGGTTAGCTACTTTACAGTTACATCCATTGCATGCCGCGGGACATAATATTCACAGTCTGCATCCTCAATTGTTTACCGATACTTTACTTAAGTTATTGTGGGTAGATCCGTTAACGAGTTCAGAGGAATAATAATGTCATCATTTGTCGATGTAACAATAACCAGCTGCACTCTGTATCGATATCAAATTGAACTGAATCCTAGTTTACCGGTAGGTAAACAACGAATTGATTTTCGTAAAGGTTTGGTACTCGAGATCCAACTCAATAATCACCAAACAGCCTGGGCTGAAATAGCGCCACTGTCTGGCTTGGACATTAATAACCAAGAGTTAACCGGGTTTAGCCAAGAATCCCTTGCTGAGGTGCAATCGAAACTACAGCAAGTATTAGCAGATTTAATAGACAAGCCCTTAGCAATATTACATGACATGGCCAAGCAGATATCGCTGCCATCACTTGCGTTTGCATTAAGCTTATTGCATGCAAAATTAACCCATAAGTTGCCTATTCGCATTGTAAACCCACAAACTCAATCTGCAGTAGTGCCGTTACTTTATCATGGCATGTCGACCGAGGTTATTACCCAAAAGCTACTGACTCAGGGCGCAATAAACAGTGTTAAAGTTAAAGTAGCTCAAACTGATATGGTAAGCGAGATTGAATTTATTTATCAAGTACTGGCCATCGCGCCGCAGGTTACATTACGTTTAGATGCCAATCGCGGTTTTAGCCCTGTGCAAGCTATCGACTTTTTAGCCTGCTTACCCAAACACAAAATTGAATACATTGAAGAACCTTGCATAAACCCGAGTGATAACATGCAAATATACCGCCAACTAGCGATTAAATACGCCTTAGATGAATCACTCAACTTGTCTCAATTTGATCTCGATATTGCCTTACAACAACCCGGTCTGGGGGCATTAATCATCAAACCTATGTTATTGGGTTCGCTGGAAAAATTACAGAGTATGATCAGTCAGGCTCATCTGGAGGGAGTGCGTTGCATATTAAGTTCAAGCTTAGAAGCTGATATGGGCATTGGCGATTTACGCTTGGTAAGCCAAGCCTTAACACCTGATGAATCACCAGGTCTTGATACCTTAAGCGCCTTTACTCAGCCTATATTGCTCGCAACATCAGGATTATCGCCGCAACTCAATCATCAGGTATTACAGCAACTCATCCATAGCGACCAAGCACGTGACTTAACTAAGGTAAATTAATCATGATGTCACCTTTGCATCAAGCTGGGTTAAATTATCCCGACGCCACTGCCATTGAAGTTACCATTACAGGTGATAATACCGGCCTTAACTCGCGTATTAGCTATGCTCGCTTAAGTGGTTTAGTCCTTCATTTAGTGCACCATTTACAAACTCAAGGCGTCAAGCAAGGCGATATTGTCGCATGTGTATCACACAATAATATTGAGATGATATGTCTATATTGGGCATGTATTGATGCTGGATGGATATTTTTACCATTGTCGCCTCGGTTTGCCGATGTACAGATTAATCAGCTTATCGAACGCTTTAAGCTTCAATGGCTCTGGACTGATACTCCCAGCAAAAAAACGACCATTAAGATTAACCATTGGCTCGATATTGATTTATCTAAAATATTACCTCAAACAAACTGCAACTCTGTTGAGGTATCAGCCAATATAGCATCAAATATTATTCTTACATCTGGCTCAAGTGGCACCCCAAAAGCTGCAGTGCATTGTTTAATCAACCATCTTAGCAGCGCCAAAGGAGCCGCGACTTTTATTGCTCTGGAGCAGTCTGACGCCTGGTTATTATCACTGCCCCTGTTTCATATTGGCGGGCTGGCCATTATTCATCGTTGTACCCTAGCTGGTGCCTGCATTGTATTACGAAACGCTACACAGTCACTGGCTGAGCAGCTGCAAGACAGTTCTATTACCCACGTGTCATTAGTGCCCACCCAAGCAATACAGATACTGCAGCAGCAACCTGCCGCCTTAAATAATATTAGCGCATTATTATTAGGCGGTGGAGTGATAGAACCTGCACTGATTGAGGCACTACAGCGGCAACATATTAATGCTTATACCAGCTATGGCATGACCGAGATGAGCTCGCAAATTACCACAACAAAAGCCAACTTATCCGGCCATCATGGGCGCCCTTTACCTTCAAGGCTGCTTAGGCTAAAAGAGGGAGTCATTTGGGTTAAAGGTGAGTGCTTATTTCTAGGCTATTTAACTGACCAAGGATTAAGCTTACCATTGGATGATCAAGGCTGGTTTTGTACGCATGACAAGGGCCTATTAGATTCCGAGGGGCAACTGAGTATTTTGGGTCGAGTGGATAATATGTTTATTTGTGGTGGTGAAAATATTCATCCAGAACAACTTGAGGCGGTGTTATTAAGCCATCCTAATGTTGCCCAAGCTATTGTATTTGCCATTGCTGATGCTACGTTTGGCCACTTACCTGCGGCCATTATTGATTATTGCCCAATAGATAACAGCCATAGCGTTGAGGTAAACCATAGTGCCACTTTTAATACTCATGAAATGACAGTAGAAGCGATTGATATACATGCCGTAAACTTGCAGCTAAGTCAGTTAGTTGAATCAAAACTGGCACGTTTTAAGCGCCCTAGACAGTTTTTCACATGGCCACATCAAGTCGTTTCAAGCGGTTTAAAAGTCCCCAGAAAAAGCATTATTGAAGCGATTCAATCAACGATATGTGCCTCAAAAAAAGTATTATAAATTAGCTTGTTTATCCAATGATTAACATCGAAATATGACTCTTTCCTAGCATGGCATTCAATCACTTTAATTAGGCTAGATTGAATTGGATAAAGCTGGATTGACTTAAAATAGAAATAGATAAAGAAATAGATAAAGAAATAGATAAAGCTGCGTCGATAACATCGACCAATTTTAGCAATAAAAAAACCTGCCGTAGCAGGTTTTAATTTATCAACAAAACACGTAGGAGCACTTACTCCATACACGATTTAAGCTTGTTCATAGCATTTTTTTCTAGCTGTCTAATACGTTCCGCAGAAACTTGGTAAGTAGATGCAAGCTCTTGCAAGGTCACTTTATTATCATCTAACCAACGCGCTCGTAATATATGCTGACTACGTTCGTCTAAGGTTTTGATGGCTGAAAATAAGCGTGTTTGAGAATCTGCTTCCCAATTCGCATTTTCAACCTCATCAGCTACATCTGAAGAATGATCTTCTAAATATAATGCTGGAGCAAAGTCGTGATTATCGTCATCACTGTCATTGGCTAAGTCGAAGGCGGGATCTTGTGCTGCCATCCGCGACTCCATTTCGGTTACGTCAGCTTTCGACACCCCCAAATTTTCTGCAACCATGGTGACTTCAGCGTCACTAAACCAACCTAAACGTTTTTTAGATTTACGAATATTAAAGAACAACTTACGCTGTGCTTTAGTGGTTGCAACTTTCACAATACGCCAGTTCTTCAACACGTATTCATGAATTTCAGCTTTAATCCAATGCACAGCAAAAGACACTAGACGAACCCCTACATCAGGGTCGAAGCGTTTAACCGCTTTCATCAAGCCGATATTACCTTCTTGAATAAGGTCTGCCTGCGGTAAACCATATCCAGAGTAGCCTTTAGCAACGTGCACAACAAAACGAAGATGCGACATAATTAATTGCTTGGCAGCTTGAAGATCGCCATTTTCTTGTAAACGCTTGGCGATGCCGTACTCGGTATCTGCATCCAACATATTAATGCTGGTCACCGATTGGATGTACGCTTCTAGACTGCTAGTGCTGTGTGGTACAGCCAGCGCCATTGATTGCGTTTGATAAGTCATTCGCTCTCCTACTACGTTCAAAAATATAATTCAGCTAACTCAGTACGATGAGTTGAGTATCTTAGTTCACAACACTCTTGGCTAACAACACAAGAGGGCTCACTCGAATTAGCCGATAAACTATCAACTATATGACATCATATGTCAAATAAGGTTCTACTAGATGAACATTTTTACCGCAAGGTAATCACAATGCAAGTGAACAAACGTTCATTTTAATAGCTCAGTATTAATTATACACCTGCTATTATGACGGTTCAATGCTACGTAAGTGTTGACGCACTGATAAATACGAGCCAAACCAGCCTAGAAATGAGGCTAATAACACCAGTTTAATCAATTCAGTAAATGATAAAGCCTGAATCGTTAATTCACTGCCGTATAAACCCAATAATTCGGCTAAGGCACCATCGAGATACCACACTAATACATTAATAATTAGCCACGCCAAAATGCCGCCTATCACGCCATACCAAATACCCGTGTACAGAAAAGGACGTTGAATAAAGGCTTCAGTCGCACCGACTAGTTTCATTACTTCAATTTCTGTTCGACGGTTCATAATCGCAAGACGAATAGTATTACCAATCACTAATACCACCGCTAAAACGAGTAAGGCAGCAATAGCGAGTACGGTTTTTTCCAGTAATTTTAACAATGCTTGCAGGCGCTCTAACCATTCAATATCTAAACGACCAAAGTTAACTTCAGGTTCACGTTCTAATTTTACCAATAGCTCACGTGCGCCTGTCGGACTAGAGTATTTAATCGAAGGCGTTACGGTAACCACAGCGGGTAATGGGTTTTCATCTAAGTATGAAAGAGCCTCACCAAAGCCTGATAAACGTTGAAACTCTTCTAATGCTTGATCGCGGCTAATATAAGTTACCGTCTCAACTTCACGAAAGGCTTTAATCCGCGACAATAAACTTTGGATAGATTGCTCACTGCGGCCTTTATTAATAAATAACGAAATTTCAGCAGCGCTGTTCCAAGACTGAGTGATATTTTCGGCATTTTTAACCAACACTTGTAATGCGGCAGGTAAACTTAAACTCACCCCCAATACGGCCATGGTCATAATCGATGACACTGGGTTACGCCAAAGTTCGCCCATACTCGACATGCCTTGCTGTACGTGACGAATAAAAAACATCACAATACGGCCACTTAAGGGTAATTTACTTTGAGTAATATTAGGTTTCTTACTCATCAAATATTATTCCCTTCTGGTGCGGCACTTTCTCCGCCGAGCATACGCCCCTGGCGCAGAGTAAAAGTACGGTACTTCATGCGCGCAATCAGGCCTAAATCATGGGTAGCAATTAGCACGCTGGTACCCGAGTCATTAAAGGCTTCAAATAAGCGTAAAATATCCATCGATAATTTAGGATCTAAGTTACCTGTAGGTTCATCGGCCAATAATAACGGTGGTTTATTCACAATGGCACGGGCAATACCCACTCGTTGCTGCTCACCACCGGAAAGCATTATTGGTAAATGACGCTCTTTACCGTATAAGCCCACCATGTCGAGTGCACCTGCTACACGCTTACGAATTTCGCCATGAGTGAAGCCTTCAATCACTAACGGCAAAGCAATATTGTCAAATACCGTTTTATCCATCAGTAAATGATGATTTTGAAATATCACGCCAATATTACGGCGTAAATAAGGTACATGCTTACGTCCCACATTAGCTATGTTATGTCCATTAATAGACACCTTACCTGCGGTGGCTCGTTCAATCACGGTAATGAGTTTGAGCAAGGTACTTTTACCGGCACCGGAATGGCCGGTTAAAAAAGCCATTTCACCTTGTCGAAGATGAAAATTGACATCCATGAGGGCCTTTTGACCGCCGGCATAGATTTTACTGACCTGCTCAAATTGGATCATAAATTATTGGTCCGTTTTATCCTGGCTAAATAATGCTTCAATAAAGTCATTGGAGTTAAAAGTTCGCAAATCATCAATTTGTTCACCCACACCGATATGACGAATAGGAATAGACAACTTATCGGCAATGGCAAAAATCACCCCGCCTTTAGCGGTACCATCTAATTTACTGATGGTAATACCCGTCACGCCAACGGCTTCTTTAAACAGCTGTGCTTGGCTAATAGCATTCTGCCCCGTACTGGCATCTAAGGTTAACATGACTTCATGCGGAGAGTCTGGGTCGAGTTTTTTCATCACTCGCACGACCTTTTTCAACTCTTCCATTAAATGACTTTTGTTTTGCAAACGCCCGGCGGTATCGGCAATTAAAACATCAACTTTACGCGCTTTAGCCGCTTGCAAGGCATCAAATATGACTGAAGCACTGTCGGCGCCAGTATGTTGCGCTATTACCGGAATATTATTGCGTTGGCCCCATACTTGTAATTGTTCAACAGCCGCCGCGCGGAAGGTGTCGCCGGCCGCTAACATGACAGATTTCCCTTGGCTTTGATACTGTTTAGCCAGCTTACCAATAGTGGTGGTTTTACCGACACCATTGACACCAATCATTAAAATAACAAACGGGCCATTAGCATTTTCGGGAACCAGAGGTATAGCAACTGGGTCGAGCATTTTTTGCATTTCTTCACGCATTAAATCATAAAGCGCTTCAGCATTTTTAAGCTGTTTGCGTGATGCATGTTCGGTGAGGCTTTTGATTAGTTTGGTGGTGGTTTCTACGCCCACATCGGCAATCAATAATTGCTCTTCTAGCTCTTCAAATAACTCATCATCAATTTTTTTACCACGGAAAAAGCCAATAAAACCTGAACCAATATTTTCGCTGGTACGCATCAAGCCACGCTTTAAGCGGGCAAACATACCTTCTTTTTGCGGTTTAGCTTGAGGTTCATCTTGTACTTCTAACGCAATTGACGCTATCGGGACTTGTTGCTCGACTAATTGTTGCTCAGCTAATTGTTGTGCTGCCTCTTGCTCAAGTAAAAGCTCAGCAGCTAATTTTTCGGCGGCTAACACTTCTGCTGCTAATGTTGCAGCAGCTATACGATCGGCATCAACACGAGCTTGTTCCGCGTGTTCATTTTTAAGACGTTGTTGCTCGATATGCTCAAGTTCAATTCGCTCGGCTTGTAAACGTGCCGTAGCTTCAGTCTGCTGTTGTTCTGCCTGTTTAGCGGCCAGTTTTTGGGCGGCTAGTACTTCTGCGGCTAACGTTTCAGCGGCAATACGTTCGGCATCGAGACGTTCTTGCTCAAGACGGTTCTGTTCAACACGCTCGGCCTCTATGTGCGCGGCTTGTGAACGTGCCGTTTCTTGTGCTTGTTGCTCAGCCGCTAATTTATCTGCCACCAGTGCTTCAGCAGCCAACGTTTTAGCAGCAAGATGCTCAGCATCTAAACGAGCTTGCTCCGCTCGTTCATTTTCAAGACGTTCCTGCTCAAAGCCCTCTTGTTCAACACGCTCAGCTTCTAGGCGCGCCGTATCATTAGTTTGCTTTTGCTGCTCAGCATGTAGGTCGTCAGCAACCTCAGTTGCAACTTTATGCTCTGCATCAACATTAACATTAACATCAAGTTGTTGCTGTTCTTCAGCTTCAGGAACGGGCTTATCTTTACGAAACCAGGAAAAAAAACCTTTCTTTGCCATGTTTGCTACCAGTATTTATATGCTTAAAAATTCAGTTGAAGCCGTTTGTTGCGTCTATCACCAGTAAAATGATGAATACTCACATTTAATCACAAGTTTGATATAAAATAACGGCGGTTCAGATTGTGGCATAGTCTACCACTTTCTTTTTTTCTTTGTTCAGGCAAAATCACGAGGGTGAGATGGCTAAAAAAAACACCAGCAGCGGTCAGGTGCGGATTATTTCAGGTCAATGGCGATCTCGTAAGCTACCAATCCATGATCTTGAAGGTTTACGCCCAACAACCGATCGCGTTCGCGAGACCTTATTTAATTGGCTTGCCAACAATATTCGCGGCGCCAGAGTACTCGATTGCTTTGCCGGCAGTGGTGCATTAGGCCTTGAAGCATTATCTCGTTATGCCGGCTTTGCCACCATGATCGAACTGCAAAAAAATGCTGCTAATCAGTTAAAGCTAAACCTTGCCACTCTGCAATGCCCAAATGCCCAAGTAATTAATGCTGATAGCTTACAAATACTTGCTAAAGGCACGACTACAGGATTTGATATTGTATTTATTGATCCTCCTTTTCGCAAAGATCTTGCTAGCAAAACAATTGAGTTACTAACAGCTCACCAATGGTTAAATAGTGATGCCCTTATCTATGTTGAGACCGAGTCAGACATAAGCTCATTTCAAGTACCTGCTAGCTGGGTAGCCTTAAAAGAAAAACAAGCGGGTCAGGTTTGTTACCGACTCTATCAATACCAACCAAACGATACTACGCTATCTGGCGATTAAATTTATGCTGATAAATTCAAACGATATTGTGCTTATTGGAAAAACCGCCACTGTATCTATGTGGAGCTTAGTCGCTTATGGCTTGGTTGTTTTCAGCCAAGATGTCTCGCTATTAATTAATCTGTTTGCCAGTGTCACCGTTATCATCCACATTTTACTGGTGTTACTCACAAAGTTAACCAGTAATAGTAAGTCTGCTGCCTATTATCGAGCGATTTTGCTGTGGGGCGTGTTTGCGATACTTGAACAATATCATTTGCAGCATCCTCGTCCGCAACCATCTAACCGCTAGGCTATAAGTTGAAACGTTACCATAAAAAAACCTCGTTATAATAACGAGGTTTTTAGTTAACCTTAGCTCGAATTAGCGATGGGGTTTATTATCGCTAACTGAGGTTAATCAATCATATCGACGCATTAACTTTTAGGATAAGGATGCGCGACACCTTTATGACAATCAACACAGGTTTTTCTGTCTTCTGGTGCTTTTTTAAAGTTCATACTGTGCATTCTTACGGCCATTTTCTTCATCGTATCAGGCTGATCTTCATAAATACGAGTGTGGCAATGCTGACAGTTGGCAGAATCATTGCTGCGGAAGTATTTTAAGGCTAGGTCCGCTTGTTCTTTACGGTTTTCATCTAACCATTCTTGTGTCATAAAGCCATCAATGGTCATCAAGCCAATAATGTCTTTAGAAACAATGATTTTTTTAACTAAATAATCAAATGGGCCGTGTGGTAAGTGACAATCTTGACATTGCACAGTGACACCAGCTCTACCACCACCATGAGCCGACGCCATAACTTCATCTCTTAATGAATGGTCACGGTGACATGTCATACAAAAAGCATCACTACTTGTAGCATGTAACGTCTGTTGTGTTGCGAAGTAGCCCACGACACCCACAATTACACCAACCACAATAAGTGCAATAATTGAGTACTTCGCGCTTGGTTTAAATAGTGCACGCCAGTTCATTGTTCAATCTCCATAATAGCAAAAAGGAATTTCTAATATTTATTTGTCTAGTTTAGGATTTTTTAAAATTAGAAAATTGATTTTAGTCGCTATTTTGAAAATTGCTTATCTAAAATATGTCTAAAATGCGAGCTAGATCTCGACTTTAGCTTATGTATTGCTGCAAATGAGCCAATGACACTATTGAGTAACCAACTCAATCCGTATCAGTCAAACCTAACAGCATGATATCCACAACATCCACCTACTATAGCTTAAGCTTATATAGCTAATAAGATTGTAGATTAAATGCAAAAACACAGCGGAGTTAAATAACTGCAACTCGCATTCATTAATGGCATAACATAGGTGCCTTAAGAGATACAAATAGTTGAATAGCTATTTATCTCCCAGCTAAATGACAGTATAAAAAACTAATAATAATAACAAGGCTCATTTTAATGCATAAAACCGCTAGAATTATCCATAAGTGGCTGATGCTATTACTCGGATTGCAGTTTGTTGTTTGGTCTGTTACCGGGGCATATATGGTGTTTGTACATATTGACTATATCCATGGCGACTCGCTAATCACTGACCCTGAGATAAAAATCAAGCCGAATAAACTGCAATATACATTGGCTCAACTATTACAGACTTACCCTAATGCTGAGCACATTAGTGTTGGTAAGTTGATGGATCAAGAGGTATACCGTTTTACTATTCCAGCTCAAGCTGCGACCCAACACATTATGTTAAGCGCGCAAACAGGTGATCGTTTAGCACCACTAAATCAAACTATGGCAATGGCATTAGCCCAATACTATTACGCTGGTACCGAACCTATCGCTGAAATAAGCTTGCTAACAGATAACCCACCGTTTGAATTAAGTGCACGCCATTTACCCGCTTGGCGAATTAATTTTGAGCATTTTGCCGCACCATCAATTTATATCTCTGCCAATAGTGGACTTGTGGTCGGTAAACGTCACACCTTTTGGCGATTATTCGACTGGATGTTTCGCTTCCATGTAATGGATTACGGCGATGCTGAAGAGGTAGATAACCAGTTGTTGTTTTGGGTAGCATTTTTGGCGGTATTGGCCACTATCAGCGGCTTGGTATTAACCTACTTTAGGGTATTTCGTCACCGCAGAAACAAACAAAAATCGATGTTGAGTAGCCGTAAACACCCTGGAGTCGCTTAATGTTATTGATCAAAAAACTGCATAAATGGGCGTCGGTCATTGTGGGAATTCAATTACTTCTTTGGTTAGTCAGTGGGCTATATTTTAATTTAATGGACCACAATAAGGCTCAAGGCCTTACCTATCAACATAATACTCATGCCAAAGTAGCATTAGATGCTCATAGTTTGCTTGAGCCTAAAGCGATTTTAAGCTCATTTAAACCAAGTGTCTCATTGAATATCGTGACCTTATTAGGTAAACCTTACTATCTATTGACCCATGAAAAAGGTCTATATAACCATCACGATACCTTGGTCGATGCTTATCTCGGTACGGCTGTACTAATTGATGCCCCATTAGCACAAAAATTAGCTCGTGAATCCTATTCTGGCGAAGCTGAAATCAGTTCGACCCGTTTATTGGTTCCGCCATTGGACGACTTTCCTAAACAGCAAAACGACACTTGGCAGATAAACTTTGCCGATGACATTGCCACCAGCGTTTATATTGAAGCGCAATCGGGTCAGCTTGTCGGCCACAGTGATGAGCACAAACGTTTAGCCGAAGTATTTTTTATGCTGCACTTTATGGATTACTTTAATGAAGGCGGTTTTAATAATATCCCGATTAAGATATTTGCATTTATCACCCTATGGCTAACCTTTAGCGGATTAATTTGGGTAATAGACATGTTAAGGCGCAAAAGATATCAACCAAGCTTGAAACAAAAATCAGCACGGTGTAAACGTGAGACTAAGCTAAATTAATGAAATGGAATGTGTATCACACGATGCAGCCTTTAAAGGCGTTATCATTATTCTGCATAAAAATATGTTGTTTGAAAGATTTTTACTCCTGTAAAGGTCTGTTAAGCTAACCCCCTAAAACGACTTGGTTAAGGTTAAATGAGAGCAACGCTGTCAAACTATTGGATCATCACAATCACTTTGTTCGCACTTGTCGGACAGGGGTTGCTGACTAATGACAGTTTAATGGTGCCAACAGCCCATGCCAATATGGCTCAGCAAAGCTTGTCGGTAACAACCGATAGCGCAACCAATACCCCATCGTCACACAAAGACATGAAAAACTGCCATGATAATGTGGACAATCTCGTCAATAATGTCAATAACACTGTTACAGCATCGCTGCCGCAAACTGGTTGTTGTGATGATGCAGGCTTTTGCAGCCTTGATTGCCATCATTGTTTGACTATTTCGCTAGTCGCTAATCTGATTGATATGCAATTGACGATGAGTAACACTCCTATTAATTCGACACCGATTACTATGGTCGTTAATCGTGTTTCGATAGCTTTCCCTCCCGCGTTCCGCCCTCCAATCGCTTAATGTAATTGTGCATTCTTGTGCATTACGCACACTCAATATAATTGTTTTTTAGTGTTTATTATCATGGTTATCGTCACCATGATAAATTTCGAGGTTGTTATGAAAAAATTGCCACTTGCTAGTGTGCTATTAGGCGCGTTTGTTGGGGTAATAACCCCTATTACTCTTACATCAACGGTCGTTTATGGTGCAGAGCACGATCATGCCCAGCATCAGTCTCAGGCAGGTAAAACCTATACTTGTCCAATGCACCCTGAAGTGATCAGCGATAAAGAAGGCCGTTGTCCTATCTGTAATATGTTTTTAGTCGTTAAAGAAGAAGAGGAATCGACCACTGACGATAATCAACTCGCTGTGGCTAACATGCAAAGTTCAACTCAGGTAGTGCAAAGCCAAGCAGATAAGGTATTTAGCCAACCTAAGCCAGCATTGGTACCTAAATTAGTACCCACAGCAAATCAAAGCGATAGCACCAATGTTAAATATGTCTGCCCTATGCATCCACATGTTATATCCGATGCACCAGGAACCTGTCCTATTTGTGGGATGAACCTTGAGAAAGTCACCGTTACCGATGCAAGCCAAGAAATTGTGGTCGGTGTCTCTGGCGGTATGCAACAAGCATTAGGCATGCGTAGCCATGTAGTTGAAAGAACGAGTTTATCTCGCCAAGTGAACACTATAGGCACAGTGCAATATAACGAAAATGCAATTGGCCATGTGCATACACGCGCCACCGGATGGATAGAAACGCTAACAGTGCATAACGTGGGGCAACAAATTAAAAAGGGCCAGCTTTTATATGAGCTGTACTCGCCTGAACTGGTCAATGCCCAAGACGATTACTCCCAAGCACAAGACTACCTTAAACAAGATAAACAACGTGGCAGCAGTTTATTACTTAAAGCACGTAAACGCTTAGAACTGCTTGGCGTCGATACCTCGATAATTGATCGCTTAGAAAAAACCGGTGAAACCATTTTTAAAGTGCCCTTTTATGCTCCACAAGATGGCTTTATCAGTAAATTAACGGTTCGCCATGGCATGTATATTCAGCCAGGTGATACCTTGTTTGAAATCGTTAATTTAGACAGTGTATGGGTGATTGCAGATGTTTTTGAAAACGAACAAAGTTGGCTACAACAAGGTCGTAAAGTCAGTGTAAGTGCGGCGGCGCAAGGACTGTTTGATATTGACTCAACCATTGACTATATCTATCCAGAATTAGACCCCGTTACCCGTGCTATGCGGGTGCGGATCAAACTTAACAATCATAACGACAAGCTCAGACCGGGAAGCTTAGTTGATGTGACCTTATTTGGCCTGCCTAAAAATAATGTCCTCGCAGTGCCAACAGAAGCACTCATTCTCACTGGCCGCGAGAACCGAATTGTAGTGCAGCGCAGTGATACGAGTTTTGCTTCAGTTCCAGTGAAAGTTGGCATGATGGCAAACGGTAGAGCCGAAATATTAGAAGGTCTAAATGAACATGACAAAGTGGTCATTTCTGGACAGTTTTTATTGGATTCAGAAGCCAGCATTCAAGGCAGTTTACAGCGCTTAAGTAATGCGCCAGTAAACTCAACTTCCACTGCAACAGATGCTCATCAGCACTAAAGGAGCACGCCAATGTTAGCAAAAATTATCAGTGCTTCAATAAAGCAGCGCGTCATGGTGTTGATACTCACGGCCGTTATCGCCTTAGTGGGTTACCAAGCCATGCGCATGACACCTTTGGATGCGCTACCTGACTTATCCGATGTACAAGTTATTGTTAAAACCTCATATCCGGGCCAAGCCCCGCAATTGGTTGAAGATCAAATTACCTACCCATTGTCATCGGCCATGCTTGCCGTGCCCGGTGCTAAAACGGTGCGCGGGTTTTCAATGTTTGGCGATTCATTTGTGTATGTCATTTTTGAAGACGGCACCGATATTTATTGGGCCCGTTCACGGGTGCTTGAATACTTATCACAAACTCAAGATCAACTGCCAGCAGGGGTTACGCCCAGTATTGGGCCAGATGCTTCTGGTGTGGGTTGGATTTTCCAATACGCTTTAGTCGATCGTAACGGTCAATATGACTTAGCACAATTACGTTCGTTACAGGATTGGTTTTTAAAACTCGAATTACAAAGTGTTGCCGGAGTGTCTGAAGTTGCCACCGTCGGCGGTATGGAACAAACTTATCAAGTGGTTGTCGACCCGCATAAGTTGGCGTTGTATCAAATCGACTTAATGACTATTAAAAATGCCTTAGATAGTTCCAATAGCTCGACTGGCGGCTCGGTGATTGAAATGGCCGAAGCAGAATATATGATCACCTCGAGTGGTTATCGCCAAACCATTGCTGACTTTGCTGAAATTCCCTTAGGCATTTTGTCTGAAACCGGCACACCGGTATTAATGAAAGATGTGGCCCAATTAAGAACCGGCCCAGCGGCGCGCCGTGGCATTGCTGAACTCGATGGCAAAGGCGAAGTTGTTGGCGGTATTGTAGTGATGCGCTATGGTGAAAATGCGCTTGAAACCATTAATAATGTGAAACAAAAGCTAGAACAAATTAGTAATGGCTTGCCTGAGGGTGTCGAGTTGGTCACCACTTATGACCGCTCCGACTTAATCTTGCGCTCAGTCGATAATCTTACCCATAAAGTGCTCGAAGAAATGCTCGTTGTTGGGCTTATTTGCTTACTGTTTTTACTGCATGCCCGCTCAACCCTAGTAGCGATTATTACCTTACCAATTTCTATTTTAGTCAGTTTTATCGCGATGAACATCATTGGGGTTAATGCCAACATTATGAGCTTAGGCGGCATTGCCATTGCTATTGGTGCTGTGGTTGATGCATCGATTGTGATGGTCGAAAATACCCATAAACATTTAGAACATTATCGCCAAAAACACGGTAAAGCTCCTGAAGGTGAAGACCACTGGCAGTTGGTGAAAGAAGCCTCAATTGAGGTTGGCCCAGCGTTATTCTTCAGCTTGCTTATCATTACTTTAAGTTTTACGCCTGTCTTTGCCCTCGAAGCGCAAGAAGGACGTTTGTTTCATCCACTAGCCTTTACTAAAACCTTCGCGATGGCGGCATCAGCAATCTTAGCGATCACCTTAATTCCGGTATTAATGGGCTATTTTGTGCGCGGAAAAATTCCCGATGAACGTAAAAATCCTATTAGTCGGGTATTAATCGCCATATACCAGCCATTACTGAAATGGGTCCTGAACTTCCCTAAAATCACCATAGGATTAGCGATTATTGTATTGTTTAGTGCTTATTATCCATTAAGCCAAATGGGATCGGAGTTTATGCCCACCTTAGAAGAAGGTGACCTGCTCTATATGCCAACCACCTTACCCAGTGTCAGTGCCGGCAAAGCTGCAGAGATTTTGCAGCAAACAGACAGACTAATAAAAACCGTTCCTGAAGTAAAACGAGTGTTTGGCAAAGTGGGCCGAGCCATTACAGCAACTGATCCTGCACCGCTGACCATGCTGGAAACTACGATTATGCTCAAGCCCACCACTGAATGGCGTGAAGGCGCAACCTTAGAAAGCATTATTGCAGAACTGCAAAAAACCGTACGAATTCCTGGGATGACCAATGCCTGGGTACAACCGATTAAAACCCGTATCGATATGTTGTCTACCGGTGTTAGAACGCCTGTTGGTATAAAAATATCGGGGTCTAATGTGGAAGAACTGCAACGTATTGGCGCTGAAATAGAAGCGGTAGTGAGCCAATTACCTGGCACTGTGTCAGCATTTGCACAACGCAGTAGCGGTGGACGATATATTGATATTACTCCTGATCTTAAAAATGCTGCACGTTATGGCATGACTTTAAAAGACATTCAAGATGTGGTGCAAATAGCGATTGGCGGCATGACCATTGGTGAATCGATTCAGGGTCAAGAACGCTATCCAATCAATATTCGTTATCCGCGAGAACTGCGTGACAATATAGAGAAACTCAAAAATTTACCGGTACTAACTAAAACGGGTAAGTATTTACCGTTAAGTTATTTAGCTGAACTAAAAATCAGTGATGGTGCACCTATGTTAGCCAGTGAAAATGGGCGCTTGATCTCATGGGTGTTTGTCGATCTAAAAGACATTTCTATCGGTGAATATATCATTGCTGCGGAAAAAGCACTTAAGCAACAAATTACTCTACCTCCACGCTACAACTATAGCTTTGCTGGGCAATACGAGTACATGCAGCGGGTTGACGCTAAGATGAAGATGGTGATCCCATTAATGATTGCGGTGATTTTTATGCTGTTGATGATGACATTTAACTCAGTAATACAAGCTTCAGTGATCATGCTAAGTTTACCTTTCTCATTAGTGGGTAGCGCATGGCTACTTTATGGGCTGGAGTTTAATTTTTCAGTTGCCGTGTCGGTCGGTATGATTGCATTAGCTGGGGTTGCCGCCGAGTTTGGTGTAGTAATGCAGGTTTACCTGAATAATAGTATTAAGGCCTATAAAGAAGCGGGTAATTACCACAGTAAAGCCGATTTAACTGCAGCATTAGTTGAAGGTGCCGTAATGCGTATTCGCCCTAAAGCCATGACCGTTGCCACCATCTTTTTTGGTTTATTGCCGATCATGTGGGGCAGCGGTACAGGTAATGAAGTGATGCAAAAAATTGCCGCACCTATGGTAGGTGGCATGGTAACTGCGCCGCTATTATCGCTATTTGTTATTCCAGCAATTTACTTGCTGATATATGGCCGTAAGTTACCTGCATAATCATCTATTTATTTAGCTTATACTGACGCTATAAACAAAAATCCCAAGCGATTAATCGTTTGGGATTTTTATCATACTCTTATTACACCGGGATTAATTTCAAGTTCGAATTATTGGCGTTTAAACGATTCATTGAGTTGATTGGTTTCATCTTGTTTCTTTTTACGACATGCTGCTATGTCATCGGGATGACCATACTTACATGGATCGCTGGCTAAAATGGCGATAGGCAGATTTATCAACATATAGTCATTGTCATTTCGATTGTCATCAGCATTACCACTATTACCTATGCTTGTCGGTCTAGTCGCACTGCATGCCGATAGTATGACTAAAGCCGATAACAAAGTTAATTGAGCTATCAATTTCTTCATTGTTGTACTAATCCTTGTTTTTGACGTGCGAGATTGACCATACGAAACATTCCCCATGCCATAGCTGAGCCACCAATAACTAACATCGCATTGATAACCATAGGGTGAGCTAGCATAGGTAAAAAACTATCATCAAACCCAGCAAATACTCCATAAAGCCCTAAGCCAAAAAGTAAAGTACCGGGAAAGTCGATAATGGCCACTATTATCATACTGCGATGAATGCTTGCTAACTCGACTTTTTTTGCATCTTTTGTCATTGAATCATCCTTGTTTTTTTATCCTTTATGTCGGCTAATTCTGACATGATTTTATCATGTTAGTTCATTTAAAGATTATTTTTCATGCTATAACTGCTGGATAATTAAGCCGCAGGATCGATAAGCGAAATGACAGAAAATACCCCACCTTGTGGATCATTCAGTACTGAAAAACGGCCAACATCTGGAATATCAGTAGCAGGTACACAGACAATTGCTCCTAGACTTTGGGCTTTTGAAACTGAAGCATCACAGTCCTCCACCGCGAAATAGTTCATCCAATGCGCAGGAGTATTGCCCCAGTCGGCAGTCATTTCCATCATGCCACCAATAGCTTGCTCGCCTACGTACCATTGGGTGTATTCAAACTCAACCATATCAATCCGCTGGGTTTGGTAACCTAACACTTGGCTGTAAAACTGTTTCGCAACAGCGGTATTTCGACATGCTAACTCCACCCAGCATAATGTATTAACCTCATGGGCACGCTTTATTCCAATGTGATCTTGCCCCTGCCATAATGCAAATCGACAGCCTTCAGGATCGCTACACAGTGCCATACGACCTGCATCTCCGACAGAATGTGGGCCAGCTAATACCTGACCACCACCTTGCTTAACCAATTCAGCTGAAATGGCAACATCATCAACCGCAAAATAAATAGTCCAATGAGTCGGTAATGCCTCCATTTCTGCTGGCATGGGGTACATAGCAGCAATATCATCACCGTCAATTTGCAACATGGTAAAATGCCCTTCTGGCATCGGCATATCATCTGCTCCCCAGCCAAATAGCGCCTGATAAAATGCTTTACCTGCCGCCCAATCATGAGTTGCTAATTCAATCCAACATGGTTGTCCCTGTTGATACTGTCGTACCTGCATATCCTAATCCTTAGTAAAAAGAAGTGGCCAAATATAGCTGACTTAAAATTTATCTCATAAGTTAAGTCGATATCAGCAGAAAAGCAAAAAGCCTTCAAACGAAGGCTTTTTGCTAAACAATGAATACATTAAAACTCGTCGAGATTATTTAAATACCGGTAAAATATCCGCCATTGCCAGTAAGTGACATGTTGCCGTAACGACACCAAACAACACCACAAGCACAATCAATGGAGTCCCGCCTGGCACCTTAAAACCGACATAATGAGGATATTGCTGTCTCACTTTATACGCCAATAAAGCCGGAACAATAACAGCCCATATAGTGGCGGCAAGTGCAGCAAAACCAATGGCGAGGATAAAACCATTAGGAAATAGCAAACCCAATATTGTTGGCGGTATAAACGTAACTGCGGCAGTTTTAATCCGTCCAGTACGTGAGTCATCAAAACCAAATAGGTCGGCAAGGTAGTCAAACAACCCTAAGGTAACGCCTAAAAATGATGATGCAACAGCAAGGTTGGCAAACAGAGTTAACATATTATCAAGCCATTGGCTGGCAATGACACCGGACAATGCCGCAACTAACACGCCAATATTACCACCTTGAGCAATAATATCAGCAAACTGGCTACGTTGAATATTACCCATAGTTGCCACTAACCAACACACATAAATAACTAACGCGATACTGGTTCCAGTAATGATAGCTTTAACAATTGTTTTTGAATCTTTACCGTAATATTTAACTAAACTGGGTACATTACCGTGATAACCAAAACTGGCTAAGCCAAAAGGAATAGCAGCAAGTAAATAAGGCAGATAGCGCGACTCACCATTGGGTGATACTAGCTTCACGGTGTCAATGTCGATTAATAAGTTACCGATAGCCAAGAAGAACGTGATCACCATACCACCGAGCATGATTGTAGTGATTCGATCAACCGCTTTAGTACTGATAAATACCACCAGGGCCAAAACCACAGCAAAAACCAAGCCAGCCAAACTTTGAGGTAAACTCACCCCCAATGCCGACAAACTATGATTAACAATCGATCCACCACCACTGATGTACGCATAAGTTAAAATATATAATACAAAGGTGATGGATACACCGTTAATCACCCGCCAAAACTGTCCGAGAGTCACGCGGGTTAAGGTGTCAAAACTGTCACCGGGTTCAAAATGTAAATTGGCTTCTAATAACAGCAAACCCGACATTAACATGCAAAACCATACGCCTAACAACATGGCGATTGAATAACCAAACCACATCCCAGCACCAACAACGGGCAATGAAAACATTCCCGCACCGACAGTGGTGCCAGCAATAATCATTGCCCCGCCCAATACTGACTTACCACTAGTACGATGCTTTGCTGCATTCATATGGTTAGCCATTATTGTCCGTGCTCCGCGTGCACACTATCAACAATGGTTTGTCTTACTGACGAACTCAGTAACCTATTAGCATGATCTCGAATTCTGATCACCTCTTCACGATGTTCAAGACTGCATAAGTAGCCTAATTCTTTTAACTTAACACTCAGAGTATTATACAATTTTTTATCATAAAACTCTGGAGCGGTAATCCCATGTAGCGCCCCTAATCGTTGCGCCAGCAAGTGACTGTCGGTTTCAAGTGCTGAACGTTCAAGCTCTGGCTTTATCGCCAGTAAATTGAAGATAATGGCATAACGCTGCAACGTCTCACTGATCGTTTCAGCCAGAAGTAATACTTGGGTAATATGGCGAGGCGTAATAGAAAAGTTATCGTTGCCAGTCAGTAAACCTTGCTCAACCATGAAATCTAAAATGCCATCAACATGCTTAGGTACATCGTCAATACCCATAAATAACTCAGCTTTTAGTAATGGATAAAAATCCATTACAATGGCATGAATCCGTGCACGATCGCATTCATCATATTGCACTAAACAACTGGCAATTAATGAAGGTAGTGCCATTAGATGAATAATATTATTACGGTAATAACTCATGGTGATGGCAATTTTTTCATCCACAGAAATAATTTCACCAATAAGATCTTTGGTACTAACAAACTTATTTAACGACAGACAATGATCAACAATGGACTTGCCATTACCTTCGGCTACAGACGCATAATGGGTATAAGGCACCGTTTTCAATAAGGCTAAATACAAATCAAGTTGACGTTCTAACTGACTTCTTTCTAATGCATTTTGTTCTGAGGCCAATAACACCAAGCTGGTTAATGTTACTGAGCTGGCTGCAGCGGCGCCGTTAATATTGGTCATCACGCGGTTAGCAAGTACATTAACCGATGGGGTAAACCATGACGGCTTTTGATCGGGTTCTTTAGCCAGTTCCTCACGCCATTCTGGGGCCTGTTGATTTAAGAAATGCTGTAAGTTAATCGGCTCACCAAAATTAACATAACCTTGGCCAAAATTACCTAATTTACGCAGCGCTCCAAATAGCTGCCAAACAGATTCTTTTTTCTTTTTCTTACCGCTTAATTCTTTATGATAAGTAGCAACTTCCATTACATGATCGTAACCTAAATATACTGGTACTAAGGTCACTGGACGCTCTATTCCACGAAGTACGCTGTTAATCGTCATCGCTAACATGCCGGTTTTAGGCGCTAACAAACGCCCGGTGCGTGAACGACCACCTTCAGTGAAGTATTCAACCGAATAGCCTTTAGCAAATAATTGATCTAAATATTCACGAAATACTGCGGTATATAACTTATTGCCATTAAAACTACGACGAATAAAGAATGCCCCACCACGACGGAACATTGGCCCTGCAGGCCAAAAATTAAGATTAATACCTGCTGCAATATGCGGCGGCACCATCCCCTGATAATACAAAATATATGACAGCAACAAGTAATCCATATGGCTGCGATGACAAGGCACATAGACAATTTCGTGACCATCATGATGTAACTGTCTTATCTGTTCAGCACCTTTAATATTGATACCACTGTATAATTTGTTCCATAACCAAGTCAGAAAACGCTCAGCAATACGTACCAGACTATCTGAATAGTCTGCGGCAATTTCATCAAGGTATTCAATGGCGGTTTCACGTGCCTTCTCGAGTGATACTTTTTTATTAGCAGACTCTTCTTCAATGGCTTTCTTGATTGAGTCGGATTTTAATAAAGAAGCAAATAACATCTGTCGATTAGGTAATTGTGGCCCTGTCATCACTTTACGTTGCCGACGAAAATGCACTCGTGCAACACGGGTTAATTTATGGGCAATTCTTTTATCTGTGCCATGTTCGTCGGCCATATAACGAAGTGATAATGCATTAGAAAACTGAACAAAATTATGTCGGCCCAAAAACAAAATCATTAACCATTTACGTAACCATGTAGGATTTTCGCGTTCAAATACTGCCGCTTTCATGGTGTCTTCTTCTTTACCAGGCGTGCGCCCCCAATAAAGGCAAACAGGAACCAACTGAATATCTAATTCAGAATTCTCGCTATGAAGGGATAATAAACTGGTAAAATAATTAATGAATTTGTCACCGCTTTCACGTTTACCAAATATGGGTTTTCGACCTTCTAAGCAAACGACTCGAGGTACTCTTAAACCATCAAGCTGTAATGGTTCATAAGGACTGGGCAAACCAAAGCCTTCTGTGATTTCGCTCAAGGCAGCAATATCACTAATAGATTCCGTTTTCATTAAATAAACCAAAGGCTTGGTCGGATCTATGTTGAGATCATCAAAGGGATCATGTGGCACCACAATGGTCTGTACCATCCATTTCTGGATCCATCTTAATGCTCGTAAAAATATTGAATTTGGTTTTGACATGGTTATTTTCGCAATATAAGCCATTGTAATATTGTGGTATAGGATACCAGAAACCACCCTGCTTACACTATCTGGGCGACTTATCTTTACGCGCGAGCTCTCATCTTAAGAAATAGCATAAGACAAACTATAAGTAATAATCAATTAAAACATATCGTTAAATGATATTTTACCAACAAAACACAAAAAATAGTTGGTTAATACTTGCGCGAACAAAAACACTGTATATAATGACAGTCACTGTATAAAAAGACAGGAATCATCATGAGACCGTTAACGCCGCGCCAAGCAGAAATATTAGACTTAATTAAAAACAATATCGCCGAAACAGGTATGCCACCCACTCGTGCCGAAATTGCAAATCGTCTTGGCTTTAAAAGTGCTAATGCCGCCGAAGAGCATTTAAAAGCATTAGCCAAAAAAGGCTTTATCGAGATCATTCCTGGTACCTCTAGAGGTATTCGTTTACCTCATGAAGAACAGGTTGAAACCGGTCTGCCATTAATTGGACAAGTTGCTGCTGGGGAGCCTATTTTGGCCCAAGAGCATGTTGAACAATACTATCAAGTTGATGCAAACATGTTTAAACCTGCCGCAGATTTTCTACTGCGCGTTCGTGGTGATAGCATGAAAAATATCGGTATTCTAGAAGGCGACTTGCTCGCTGTACACAAAATGCAACAAGCACGTAATGGTCAGGTTGTCGTGGCGCGTGTTGATGATGACGTCACTGTAAAACGATTTGAACAAAGAGGTAATGTGATTTATCTGCATGCAGAAAATGACGATTACACCCCGATAAAAGTAGATTTAAGTTGCCAAAGCCTAACCATCGAAGGGCTTGCCGTTGGCGTTATCCGTAATGGAGATTGGTTATGAACAAACTAATGGGCATCGCGCCACGCCACCCAGGCTTATGGGTCGAATTAACTGACACAGAACTCCATGGCAACCAAACTATTCAAACATTACAAACCGTCACCCAAGGGGAAGCTGAACTGAGTCAATTGTGTAGCCAACTGGCGACATTGAGTCAGCAAGGTAGATGGATTGTGTTAATTAGCCCTCCTCATATTGGCTATAAACATATGCTGGCAAGTGCAGGCGTGAGAATGGACCGAATTTTACTGGTGCATACCAAAGATGAAGTTGAAACTTTATGGGCCATGGAAAAAGCACTGACGAGCGGTACATCAAGTGCTGTAGTAACTTGGACAAGCTCACTTGACGCTCGCGATAGTCGTCGGTTAGAAATTGTAGCCAAAAGTGCACGTGCTTTAGGTGTAGTAATTGAAGATGTAAATGCTCACTTACCTCACAAACATCAACTTGTTAGCCCTACTTTAACAAATGGAGCAAGTAATTTTTGCTCATTTCACTAAGCACGAACCCTTAATTACCAAGCCCTGTATTGAATTCAGGGTTTTTTTTCATCTTTTTTCAGCCTATTAGCCAACAAAGTGATCTTGATCAATGTTTAATCTACAAGTAATGTGGTTAACAAGGATGAAACATTTTTATCTTTAATTGGACGTGAATCAAAGTAATCGAGATAACTTTGACTCAAATGAGCCAAATCAATATTGATAAGTTCTGTCGTAGGTACAAGTGTGGTGCACCGCTAACAATAAAACCGTAAACCTTATGTTTGCAACCACCAAGGTACTTTGAGTTCATCAAGCTTTTTTCGGGAACCGAAGAGTTTGCATAGAGCAGAGAATTACTGTGTGACTCTTCTTTGTAGTTGCTATTTGCAATGAGCAGAGGAGTAGTCTTGTGAAGCAATGGTTGTATTGTTTACTGGTTGTGTGTGTAGCACTTCCGCTTGGGGCATCAGAAATGCCCCTTAACATGACTCAAGGCGTGACAGATATCAGTGGTAAGGTTTATGACCTCCACATGACGATTCTATACATCTGTTGTGCGATTGGGTTAGTGGTGTTTGGGATCATGATTTATTCAATGATCTATCACCGTAAATCAAAAGGCGCTGTTGCGGCTAATTTTCACGAAAGTACCAAAGTGGAAATAGCTTGGACCATCATCCCTTTCATCATATTAATTGCTATGGCTATTCCAGCCACTAAAACCTTAATTGCTATGGAAGATCCCAGCGATGCTGATCTGACGATTAAAATTACTGGGTCACAGTGGAAATGGCATTACAGCTATTTTGATAAAGACATCGAATTTTACAGCACACTATCCACCCCCAGAGAGCAAATTGACGGCAGCGAGGCCAAGGGTGAACATTACCTCCTAGAAGTCGATAAACCACTCGTGCTACCCATAAACCAAAAAGTACGCTTCTTGATGACATCCGATGATGTGATCCACTCATGGTGGGTACCTGCCTTCGCGGTTAAAAAAGACGCCAATCCAGGCTTTATTAATGAATCATGGACTCGAATAGATAAGCCCGGTATTTATCGCGGCCAGTGCGCCGAGTTATGCGGTAAAGACCATGGCTTTATGCCTATTGTGGTACAAGCTTTATCTGAAGCGGATTTTGATAATTGGTTAGTTGAACAAAAGCAACTGGCTAGCAATGCAGCGGCAGCAGCAACCGCATCATTATCACAAACATTATCTATTGAAGAGCTGACCACCCAAGGTGAACAAATCTATATTGCCAGGTGTGCAGCTTGTCACCAACCCAATGGCGCAGGTCTTCCTGGGGTATTCCCATCATTAATTGGCAGTCCAATCATAAAAGGCCCTGTTGACGGTCACCTGAATATTGTCTTAAACGGCAAAGCTGGTACCGCAATGCAAGCCTTTGCCAAGCAACTTACCGCCAAAGAAATTGCTGCTGTCATTACCTTTGAGCGAAATGCTTGGGGTAATAATAGCGGTGATGTAGTTCAAGCCGCTGATGTGAGCCACTTCTCTGGCAATACTCAAGTAAGTTCACAAGCAAGTACTGAAGCCAGTAAAACCGTCGCCGATGCTAAGGACACAATGGCCGCAGTAGCAACTGAGATAACCGACAAAGTGACAGAAAAAGCTACCCAAGCGGTTACAAAAGTAGTGACAACTGAAACGGTTGCCGCTGAAGATTTACCCACCTTAACGTTGGAGCAATTAATTGCCGAAGGTGAGCAGGTTTATGCCACCACTTGCGCCGCATGTCACCAAGCCACTGGCGCTGGTTTACCAGGCGCTTTCCCTTCACTTATTGGCAGCCCTGTCATTACCGGACCGGTTAGCGGACATATCGATATTGTTATGCACGGCAAACCAGGTACCGCAATGCAGGCATTTAGTCGTCAACTCAGCCCGCAAAAGATGGCCGCAGTGATTACTTATGAGCGTAATGCGTGGGGCAATAATTCTGGCGAGGCGGTGCAACCTGCCGATGTCGCTAGCCATGGACAGTAGGGGAAAAAAATGAGCACATCAACGCACGATACAATTGCTACCGCTCATGATGATCATCATCACGGAGCTCCGAAAGGACTAATGCGCTGGCTACTCACCACTAACCATAAAGACATTGGTTCACTGTATTTATGGTTTAGTTTTATTATGTTTCTCACTGGTGGCGCGATGGCAATGGTCATTCGGGCTGAGTTATTTCAACCTGGATTACAGCTAGTAGAACCTAACTTCTTTAATCAGATGACTACGGTTCATGGTCTTATCATGGTATTTGGGGCGGTAATGCCTGCTTTTACCGGATTAGCTAACTGGCTAATTCCAATGATGATTGGTGCGCCAGATATGGCGCTTCCCCGCATGAACAATTGGAGTTTTTGGATTTTACCTTTTGCCTTCACCATGTTGCTTGGCACCTTGTTTATGGAAGGCGGCGGGCCTAATTTTGGTTGGACATTCTACGCACCGTTATCAACCACTTACAGTCCAGATTCCACCGCTCTATTTGTATTTTCCATCCACATTATGGGTATTAGCTCAATCATGGGGGCGATTAACGTTATCGTCACCATCGTTAACATGCGTGCGCCTGGCATGACATGGATGAAACTGCCTTTGTTTGTGTGGACTTGGTTGATTACCGCATTTTTATTAATCGCGGTAATGCCAGTGCTAGCCGGTGCAGTCACCATGGTATTAACCGATAAGTTTTTTGGTACCAGCTTTTTTGATGCTGCAGGTGGCGGTGACCCAGTGATGTTCCAGCATATTTTCTGGTTCTTCGGTCATCCAGAAGTGTACATCATGATTTTACCCTCATTCGGTATTATCTCCGCCATTGTGCCAACCTTTAGTCGCAAAAAACTGTTTGGTTACTCCTCTATGGTTTACGCCACAGCCAGTATTGCGGTGTTATCTTTCTTAGTGTGGGCGCATCATATGTTTACCACTGGCATGCCGGTATTTGCTGAGCTATTTTTCATGTATTGCACCATGTTAATTGCGGTGCCAACTGGGGTGAAAGTGTTTAATTGGGTCGCCACCATGTGGCGTGGTTCGATGACATTTGAAACACCAATGCTCTTTGCCGTGGCATTTATCATCCTGTTCACCATTGGTGGTTTTTCCGGGTTGATGCTCGCAATCACACCGGCTGATTTCCAATATCACGACACTTACTTTGTCGTGGCTCATTTCCATTACGTGTTGGTCACTGGAGCCATATTCTCCATTATGGCCGCGGCGTATTATTGGTTGCCTAAATGGACCGGTAATATGTATAACGAAACCTTAGGCAAGTGGCATTTTTGGTGTTCGGTGATCTCTGTCAATGTGTTGTTTTTCCCTATGCACTTTTTGGGTTTAGCGGGTATGCCTCGGCGGATCCCAGATTACGCAGTACAGTTTGCCGATGTTAATCAAATTGTATCGATCGGTGGATTCGCATTTGGTTTATCACAGTTTATTTTCCTCGCGGTGGTACTCAAATGCATCAAAGGAGGCAAACCTGCTGGCGATAATCCTTGGCAAGCAACTGAGGGATTAGAGTGGACGATTGCCAGCCCAGCACCCTATCACTCGTTTACCACTCCGCCGGAGATTAAATGAGATGACACAGCCAACAAAATCAAACCGTAAGTTATTAATCATGCTGATTGCAGGTTCAATTGGTATGTTTGGATTTGGTTTTGCGCTGGTGCCGCTTTATGACGTGCTCTGCGATACATTGGGTATTAATGGTAAAACTCAAAATAGCGCCAGCAGTTATGAAGCGGTGGTGATTGATAAAAGTCGAATTGTTACCGTTGAATTTGTCACTCAAGTTCAATCGAATATGCCGTGGGAATTTAGCCCTAAAGTTAATAAAATAAGCGTGCATCCGGGGGAACTCACTCATGCGCAATTTATGGTTAAAAACCTGTCTACACATGACACCGTAGGCCAAGCGATACCTTCTGTATCGCCTGGACTAGGGGCGGCATACTTCAATAAAACCGAATGTTTTTGCTTTAATCAACAACCACTGGCGGCATCAGCAACAGCAGAATTACCACTGATTTTTTACGTGGACCCTGATTTACCAGCGTCCATTAATACATTGACTCTCTCTTATACCCTTTACGACATCACCGATAAACAGGCGATTGTCATAGAGCAAGGAGCAGCAAAATGACAACAAAGTATCAAACTTATTATGTGCCAGCCCAAAGTGCATGGCCGATAATCGGTGCTCTTGGTTTATTTTTAATAGCCTTTGGCGCGGGCAATTATGTACAGCAATTGGCCACTGAGAAAACCTCTGGCGGTTATATTTTGATTACCGTTTGGCCGTGATTATTTTTATGATTTTTGGCTGGTTTAAACCGTCATTGATGAATCAATGGCAGGGCTTTATTCACCACAAATGGATCGTCATTTAGACAAGGAATGAGTTGGTTTATTTTTTCAGAGATTATGTTTTTTGGCGCATTTTTCGGCGCATTATTTTATGCACGAATGATTTCAGTACCTTGGCTTGGCGGCGCATCTAACAATGCCATGACCCATGAAGTGTTATGGCCTGCCTTTGAAGCCATTTGGCCACTGGTAAAAACGCCTGATGGCACAGCAACCGAAGCAATGCCGTGGACGGTTTACCGTTAATCAACACTATTATACTGCTAACCTCGTCATTACTTTGCATTTTGCTCATACCAATCTAGAAAAAAGCCAATCGTACGCCATTGATAAATTGGCTAGGATTAACCGTGATTTTAGTATTGCGTTTCTTAGTTTACAGGTCGAAGAATACAGCCATGCCTACCAGGAAATGGGTCTAACCCTGACTTCTGGTGTGTACGGTAACACCTTTTTTGTTAACTGGATTTCACGGCATGCATGTGACGATTGGCACTCTATTTTTAATTATTTTTGTTATTAAGAATAGTGAAAGGTCACTTTACCCCTGACAAGCATTTCG